>NZ_CP046401.1:1201740-1802610 GCF_009762775.1 Maribellus comscasis
TAACTATCATTATGTAATTAATTTTCTTATTTTTAATTATTCACAAAGGGTTAAACAAATTTCCAAAGGAATGAAAACAGGGGAAGAGACAAAAAAAAACGGATTATTTAACAACTATCCGAAAATTCAAAATATGTTTGATGAAGTATTTTCTGCAAACGGAAAGGTGCTCGAATACTATCAACAGTTGATTTCTACATTTGATACGATTAACGACACCGAATACGAAATCATCAACGAATCGGCAAAAAACTCTTTTCTGAACCAGGGAATTACCTTTGCAACATATAACGAAAATCCCAAAGGAGTGGAAAGGATATTTCCATTTGATCTTTTCCCGCGAATTATCCACAAGTCAGAATGGAATACCATTGAAAAAGGATTACTACAGCGAGGGCATGCTATAAACCTGTTTTTACACGATTTATACCACGACAAAAAAATACTGAAAGATAAAATCATTCCGGCTGATTTGGTTTTTTCGTCGGCACACATGTTAAAAGAAATGAACGGTTTTACTCCTCCGGGTGGAAGCTACTGCCATATTTCAGGTACCGATCTTATCCGGCACTCAGACGGAAACTACTATATTCTTGAGGATAATATTCGCTGTCCGTCTGGTGTAAGTTATGTACTTGCAAACCGTGAGGCAATGAAACGCACGCTTTCACACATTTTTAAGCAGTTCGATGTTTCAACAATTGTAGAATATCCTTCAGCGTTGTTAAAACTTTTACACTCGGTACGCCCTGCGGGTGTTGATGAACCGGTTTGTGTTGTTCTCACTCCGGGAATGTATAATTCTGCATATTACGAACATTCTGCGCTGGCACAAAAAATGGGAGTTGAGCTGGTTGAAGGGCGAGATTTGTTTGTTGACCAGGATTTTGTTTACATGAACACGATTGAAGGTCCCGTTAAGGTTGATGTAATTTACCGCCGTATTGACGACGCATTTATCGATCCGCTGGTTTTTATGCCTGGATCAGTTTTGGGAGTACCCGGGTTAATGGGTGCTTACCGGAAAGGGAACGTTACTCTGGTGAATGCTCCCGGGACAGGGGTTGCTGACGACAAAGCAGTGTACACATTTATTCCGGATGTTATAAAATACTATTTAGGCGAAGATCCTATTTTAAGTAATGTTCCCACATATCGTTGCAACATCGAAAAAGAAGCTAAATATGTTCTGGAAAACCTTGATAAACTAGTAGTTAAGCCGGTCGATCAATCAGGAGGATATGGAATATTTATCGGAACAAAAGAGACAAAAGAAAATATCGAGAAACAAAAAAAAATAATAAAGAAAAATCCGCGCGGATACATTGCTCAGCCTATCATGAACTTGTCGTTACATTCAACTTATATTGAAGGGAAAAAAACATTTGAACCCCGGCATCTCGATCTACGGACATTTAGCCTAATCGGGAATAAATATGAATTTGTTTTAAAGGGGGGTTTATCGCGTGTGGCGTTAAAAGAAGGAAGTTTGATTGTTAATTCTTCGCAGGGAGGTGGCTCAAAAGACACCTGGATAGTAGATTAAAAAGTAGTTAGTTATTTCTTCTAAAATCAAAAGAATACAATGTTATCAAGAGCAGCAGAAAATCTTTTTTGGATGGGCAGGTACCTCGAGCGCACCGAACACCTGGCAAGATATATCAATGTTGAATATTTTTCTTCACTTGACAGTTCACACCCAAAACAACACGAACTGGCACTGTTGTCAATTGCTGATATGATTGGTTTCCCCGTACCGGAAATGGGTGAAAACATCAACGAGGAAGAGGTACTTGTTGCTGCAGCTTTAGACGACAACAATCCGGTATCGATTGTATCTGCGGTATTTATGGCACGTGAAAATGCGCGCAGTGTACGCGACGCAATTTCCACAGAATTGTGGGAAGCCATCAATAATTTCTACCATTTTATTGCCAATTATCCCGTAGATATTTATAAAACAAAAGGACTATCAGATTTTACGTATAATGTTATCGGCAGCTGTTCAAATGTACGCGGAAGGATTCAATATACTTTACTGTATAATGTGGGCTGGTATTTTATTCAGCTTGGCCTTTTTCTGGAAAGTGCTTCACAGGTTGTACGAATCATGATTAGCAAACTAAATGATATCAATGAAATCAGTAAACTGAAGATTGGAGATGCCATACACGAACGCGAATGGGATGTTTTGCTTGATTGTGTTGAGGCAAAAGACATGTGCAATAAATATTATACAAGTATTCCCAACCGGCAGAATACAATAGAATTTCTTTTGTTTAACAAATCTTTTCCGCGGTCGGTAGTGAACCGATTGGATATGGCGCTTGATTGTATTAGCAAAATTTCGCCGGAACATTCATTAAATAAAAAGAGTCTTCATTTTAAAGTTGCCAAAATTATTACGCCGTTTCAATATATGGATGTTGATGAAATTGATGATAAATTAACTGAATTTCTGGAAGATTTATTATCAAAAATTTATTTAATTAGCGACCTGATTGCTGATGAATATTTTAAATAGAAATGCCTGTCTATCAAATAACTTATCACACAACCAATGAGTATTCTGAATTCATTCACGAGGCCATACTCGAATTTCTGGTATTTCCGGCAAGTATTCCCGGTCAAAAAATAAAAAGTATTCATTTCGAACACCAACCTGTTTCACAATATTATACCAGCGAAAATTGTTTTGGATTTGAATTTTTACGTTTCAGAATTAAAAATCTGGAAAAAAATTTCTCTTTTACCTTGAAAGCATCTGTTGAAAAAGAAGAGAGTAATCCTTTTGAATTTTCATTTTTGCCGGCAGAAGAAGAATACAAAATAATAAACACTCCCGGGTTCCAAATCGATAATTATCTTTTTCTGAATATTGGTGAACATACTCAAATCCCGGTTGAATTTGATTTTCCAAAAAAAGAAAAAACAGAAGGAGTTTTTCAGTTTGTTCAACAGGTCAATCAGTTTGTACACTCGGAAATAAAATACGACAACTCAGTAGACGATCCTCATCGATTACTTCAGTCAACCATTAACGAAAGACGTGGTGTTTGCCAGGATTATGCGCATTTAATGCTGGCTATTTTGCGGAACAATAAAATTCCGGCCCGATATGTAAGCGGTTATTTAAACCCGGGCGAAAATGCTGTAGGAGCAAGTGCGGTTCATGCCTGGGTTGAAGTCCTGGTTCCAGGTGCCGGATGGATCGGTTTCGATCCCACCAATAACCTGCTGGAAGATCATCATTATATAAAAATTGCACATGGTGTTGACATCAACGATTGCACAACCTTAAAAGGAGTAATAAAAGGACGCGGAACAAACCAAACCAATTACCACGTTTTGGTTGAAGAACAAAATAAAGAATCAAATCAATGACATACTGTTTAGGAATCCGTTTAAAAGAAGGGCTGGTAGCTTTAAGCGACACCCGAATAACTTCAGGTAACCAAACCGTTACTGCAAAAAAATACAAATTATATAAAAAAGGCGACTACAACATTTTCCTGATGACTTCGGGTTTGCGTTCGGTGCGCGACAAAACACTGACTTATTTTTCTGAAATAATGGAAGAAAAGTTAAAAGATATGACGCGAATGCACCAGGTGGTTAATGCGCTGGGTGAACAGATAAAACGTGTTGCCAAAGAAGACAAAAAAATGCTGGAGGACAGTGGTATTGAATTTAGCATAAATACCATTGTTGGAGGGCAATTGGATGGTGACGAAGAACAGAAACTATATCTCTTATATCCGCAGGGAAACTGGATAAAAATTGGCAAAGGTTATCCTTTTACTATTATTGGAAATTCAGGGTACGGAACACCGGTTTTACGTCGAACCATAAATTATTATGAATCGAGTATCCGTTTTGCACTAAAAACAGGCTTTTTGTCTTTTGACTCGACTCGGGTTTCTGCCAACGATGTAGGTTTTCCAATCGACGTAATTGTATATCCAAAAGGAAGTAAAAACCTGATTGTAAAACGTTTTGAAGAAAGAGAGCTTTCTGAAATATCACACCTTTGGGGCGACAAGCTCACGCAGGCTGTTCAGGAAATTCCGGATGACTGGGCGGATAGTGTAATTCATAACACAGATTAAGTCTCAAAAAATAGTCAACCTTCAATTTTCAGAGAAAAACCTAATTCTGTCATTTTTATTTCAATTCCATCTTTAATGCAGCTCAATACATTTGTAATGATCTTATTTGGCCTTATCCAAATATGGAAAGTTTTGTCATTCCTTTTATAACTCAATAACCAATTCGCATTCTCAAGCGGAATCCTTAAATTTTCAGTATTATGAGTGAAATTATTACGAAAATAAAACAACCAGTCTTTTTTAAATCTTTCTATGAATCTTGAATCATATTTTATTTGTCTTAAAACAAATTTACTTAAATCAATACCTAACAATAATTGCTCATATGATTCTTTTTCCTTTATCAAATTCAGAAAATTGAAGAAACTCTGTTTAACTCCAAATTCAGGATTATAATATTTATCATATAGTTCTTTTAATTCTTCTCTTAAACCTTTTTCAGGAAAGTTTCTAATCAATAGTTCTAATTCATCAACCTTTCCATCCTTTTTGTTTAACCAATCTTGAAATGTTATATACTCATTCTTTTGCCCTAGCGAATCAAAACAAGTAAGCCCCAAATATAAAAGCACTCCGAATACACCAAACCCTATTTTTGATTCCTTTTCAACAAGTTCTTTTATCATTAAATATCGATCGGCGACTTTCAATATCAGAAGAAAATGACGCTCGCTATTATTAAACTTTTGAGGTTCATTTAAAATTTTATCTAGATGTAATCTGAATAAAATCAAAGATTTTTCATCCATTTCGAAGATTGCTGAAATCACATTAGAAAACTTCTCAGCATACAATCCCTGAAACTTCTCATTATTTTGCACTTTCCTTCCACCTAATCCTAGAATGGGCTCGTTGTCAGCCTTCAGATCTCCATAATTCATCATATACATATAATATGTTATCTACAAATATAATGAGAATAAAGGTAGTCGATAAAAGAGCCCAAGTTGTCGAATGAAATTTGCAATCAAAAAAAATTACTCCACCCTCAACCCGGTCACCAAAGTTTTCTTCTGAAGCGAAATCCAGGTCAGGCCAAAAATCCAGAAAAAACCATTGACTAAAATCAATGCGGTGATTATAGACACCGTGCTGAAAGACGCATCGGAATTAGTGGATAAAAATGCAGGAAGCGTAGCTACCACTGCGGTTATAAAACCGATGATTACACCGGTTACCAATAAAATTAAATATTCAGTAGTTATAATTTTAAAAATAGGTTTATTGTTAAAACCAATGGCCTGCATCACCGAAATTTCGCGGCGGCGTTCCAAAAGTGTCCGGGCCAGAATTACTGCCAAACCAATGGTTCCTAGTATTAATCCCAAAGCTCCTAACGCCAGAAAAATGGAAAGGTAAGTATTTGTTACCGAGTAAAATTCAACCAAACGTCTGGCTGTCGACTCCATTTCCCATCCATAATCGCGAAAAACAGACTGAAGCTCGTCTCCTATTTGCTGCGCATTTTCCGGATCTCCATCAATCAAAAAAATATGAGAGCCACTGTTTGTTGGATAATTTTTTAAAAAATTCTGATTACCAATAAGCACGTACCCCTGAAAAATAGAAGGTGTTGTTCCTGCAATCAATTTTAACTGCAGCGTGTCTCCCAGTTCGTTTTGATATAAAAGTACATCGCCCACTTTTTTGCCAAGTCCCCATTGAATTACCGTTTGATCGGCAATAGCAGGAATCGTTCCGTCATCAAATGTTTGATTCAAAACTTGCCAGGGCTCCTCGTCTCCCAATTCTTTCATTTTTGCAGCAAAAGAAAAACGTCCTTGCAAGGTCTCTGAATCAACACCTAAAATTGCCGGTTGAGATATTCGGTTGAGGTTTAAACAACTGGCATCGTCACCTTCCACCTTCCGAAACTGAACGGCATTAAATTCCTCAAAGATACCTTCTTCCGCCCGCTTTTCCTGATTATTCAAATCAAATAAAACAGGCATTGTAGTTTCTGCAAAATAAAGAAATCCACCCGTTCCGCTTGATTTCTTTTGCGCATTAGCAAATAAATCCATTTTATATGAACCGGTAGAAATTACGATAAAAGTTCCCAGAGCGAACAGAATCACAACCGTTAATGAACGTCCTTTATTCCTTGAAAGATTAAGCTGCGCCAGCCGCCCCAAGCCAAGTTCGTTCTTTTTCCGGTTTTCAAGCTTAATGATAAAACGTCGGAATAAAAGAAGCAAACCAATTAACAGCAATCCGCCAATGGTAAAAAACAAAGAGGAATCCATTTGTTTGGAAAAGAAAACCTGGTAAATAAAAATGGCTACTGAAACAACCAGTGTTACAAACATAATTGTATTCCAGATTGTTTCTTTAGTTTTATTTTTTGCTGTCGATGTTTCTTTCTGAAGCTCAGCAGTTTTTTGTTTCTGAAAACGGGACACCGAAATAAATATGGCAGCCAGCGATACCAGCAAACTAATTACTAATCCCAGACCAACTGTCGTCGGATAAATTTTAATCAGCAAAACATCGGTGCGGACAATATCAAACCACAGCGTATTCAAAATTTTAAAAACCAGCTGGGTATAAAATACCGACACAATTATTCCTAAAATTCCACCAAACAGTGCAACAATAAGACCTTCCCACAAATAAAACCCTCGTACCTGCTTCTGCTTAAATCCCAATGCATCGAGCAGTCCAACCTGCGAGGAACGGGTTTCCAGATTTAAACGGAACAACAATGAAGTGAGCACAACTCCTGCAACCAACAAAAAGAAACTCAGTCCGATAAAAAGCCCGCTAAAATCAGTTCCGTTCTTTGCTGCACTTACGCCCATTTCACGGATAGGCTCGACTGATATTCCCAAATCGCCTGGTGTAATATTTTCAGCAAAAACTTTTTTATATTCTTCAAGGTCAAAAGAATTTACCGAGTAACGTACTGCCGTATAATCACCAAAGCGGTTTGACCAAATTTCCAAAGCTTTCTCCAACGAAATATATGCTTTGGGTGCTCCTTTATAATCATTCCAATAATCTTCATCTTTATCGCGAATGGCATCCAAATCTATAGGAACACCGGCTTCCCATTCGCGACAATGACCTGCATCTGAAAGTCCGGGAAGATTGGGAATCCGTGTGCTGTCTGCCCAACCGGGAACCATTGGGACAATTTTTGTTAAAAGAAAATCAGACTTTTTCTCAATCAGCTTACGGAGTGGGCCAATTTCCCAGTATTTTAGCCGGATGGAATCGCCAACCTGAACACCCAAATCATTTGCCGCCCATTGATTCAGAATAATCTCATCTTTGTTCGATCGGGAAACCAAAGTTGAAACAAAAGAATATGGGATCCCGGCTTTATTTTCCTGACTTCCGGCTTCCAACTTCGAAACTTCATTAACAAAATAGGTTAACATCGGCTGGGAGCTTGGCAATTTTTGAAGTGTTTTCGCCACTTTTTCTTCCATAAATACACGCTCGGTAGAGACTTCTATTTCGTCGGTGGCTTCAATATCTTTTAGTTTCAAACCTGCATCAGAGGGAGTCAGACAATTTTTTACAGCTTGAGACACTTCTGCAGTTTCCAGATTGGTTGAAATAAGAATCTGATTTGCTTTTCCTTCAAATTCCATTAACTGATTTAACTGCGAAATGGGAAGGAAAATATTGTAGGGAGCTGTTTGTGAATTTTTTAAACTAAACCGTCCCAACTCATCCCGTTGAACAATTTGTTTAACCGTTGCCCGCAATGAAACGCTGGTTTCTTCTGCTGAGATAAACGGCGCGTTCAGTGGAATTAAACTGGCCTTTTTTACTCGTACCAGTAAATTGTCACCCTCATTTATTTCAAGCCGCTCAGCCAAATTCCGACTTACGATTATTTCATTGTTTTGAATTTCAGAAAAAACAGTTGTTTTTGAAATCTTTTCGAAATCCTTATCAACGCCAACAATCTGTACTTTATTTGCACGGCGCTGACCACCGTCGGCCACAGCAACACCCTCAAGAAGCAAAACCGGCGCAGCCTCAATTTGCGGATTGTCAGCTTCTATTTCTTCTGCCATTTCCTGCCGGAAATAACGTTCTGCAACCGTCACCAGATGCGTTGTGTTTCCGAGCCGGTAAAATGTAGATTGCTCCAAGCTATAACGTACCGAATCGCCAATAATGAGCGAACCGGTTAAAACCATGGTACTCACTACCACTCCCAAAGCTACCAGCAAGTTGGCTTTAAAATAATGAAAGAATGTTTTTATTATGTATTGAAGTTTGGTCATAATCACCCCTCCCGGCTTCGCCGTACTCCCCTCAATTAGGGGAGAAAATTTCTATTCCAAATTACCTTTTCGTATTGTAAACTTTTTATCCATTTGCTCTGCCAAAACCGACGAGTGTGTTACGGTTACCAAAGTCACACCTTCATCATCGCTCAACTGCTTTAGCAAATCGGTTAAAGCAGTGGCATTTTCTTCATCGAGCGCGCCCGTTGGTTCGTCGGCCAGTATTAATTTGGGTTTATTGATTAATGCGCGGATCACCGCAGTTCTCTGACACTCTCCTCCCGACATCTCTGATGGTTTCTGGTATCGCTGTTCCCAAATTCCCACTTTTTTAATCAGATACTCGGCCCAGTCTTTTTGCTCTTTTGAAATTTTATTTCCCTGTGGCAAAAGCGGCAACAGCACATTTTCCCATAAACTAAGCTGCGGCATTAAATGGTGCAACTGAAAAACAAAACCCAGATGTTTATTTCGAAAAGTCGCTAATTCTGTTTTTGAATACCCGGTAATTTCTTTCCCTTCAAAAAGAATTCTGCCGGATTCCGGCTGGTCGAGCGCTCCAATCAGATTCAGCAAAGTTGTCTTCCCAGAACCACTTGGCCCAACGATAGCCACTTTCGTTCCCTGTGCTAATTCAAAATTTAAATCTTTCAGAACCGCCCGGTAACTGTGTGTCCCCGGTTCACCGTATCCTTTTGTTATGTTTTGTAGTTGTAGTAGCATTTTTTCTCTGTCACCCTAAGCGTAGTCGAAGGGTGTTTTATTTTATTTGTTATTCATGCTTCGACTCCGTTCAGGGTGACGAAGACTTTCGTATAAAGTTATAATTTCTTTGGCGTGATTATGAATATTGAACTTTTTAGTTACTCCTTCATAAGCATTTTTGCTCAATTCTTCCAGTTTTTCCGGATTCGATAACAACTCAGCCCAGGTTTCACTCAGCTTTTGCGGTGTATTTGGCATGTAATTAACACCTCCGCCAGAGAGTTCAACAATTTCAGGAAATGCACCCAATGCAGGTTGCACAACCGGAACACCGGAAGCCATGGATTCAATCATGTACATTCCAAAGGCTTCTCCAATTCGCACAGGCACCGAAACCAACGAAACCCTTTTGAAAAAATCATTCACTTCTTTTCCTTCAAAATCGGGTAAAATTTCAAATGAATTCAGTAAGTTGTTTTCCTTTAGTTTATGTTTTTGTTCTTTATTAAATTTTGTATCATCGCCTGTAGAACCGCCTGTGGCAATCAATTTCACATCTTCAAAGCCGGGTTTCTTTTTCAATTCAATAAACGCATCAACCACAATATCAAAACCGTCTTTGTGGCACATCCGCGAAATATAACCGACATTCCTTTCTTTTTCCTTTGTCGAAATATACTCGTAATCTTCAATATCAACGCCCAAATGAATCGTAGTAATTTTCTCATCCGAAAGATTCATCCGCTCTTTCATAACGCCGGCAAAAAAGTCGCTCACAGAAACCAGCATATCCACATCCTCCGCCCGCTCGTGCATCAAGTCCCAGATTTTCTTCTGAAATTTAGGTTGCATGGGGTCAATCCAAACATCCTCATCCTGCAAGGTACAAAGCACCGGAACGCCAATTTTTTCTTTCAAACGACGAGCAAGTCCTAGAAGCAGTGCATTCGATATGTGAATAATATCGGGCTGACAATGTTCGGCAATCCAGGTTACCATGTGGTCGAGTTCTTCTTTTTGCTGCCCTTCTTCGCCCAAAAGCATGGAAACAGTCATGTCTTCCAATCCTTTAGCTCGCGTAGAACCTGCCATGGAAGCTGCCATTTTCATCATCGGTTTTGAGTTTAACAATTTGTCCAACCACGCCGGCGCTTTCCGAAAAATCGGATACACTTGTTTCAGATACAAACTGATGGCGCCGTAAAAAATGGGCACTTCCGAAATATCATGTTCATCAGCAAACAGTGGCAGATACATGGGAATTTTCGTCACTTTATGGCCTTCAGCGCGCAAAGCATTAAAATATTTGCTGTCGCGAAGACAGTTTCCACAATAAAAACTGCCTCCGGAACCCGGAATGATTTGTATGATGTTCATAATAAGAAGCCCCTCCAACTCCCCAAAAGGGGAGAGTTTTAAGAATTCATAATTATATTAAATTTTATCTTTTTTACTAAATTCCAATTTCTCCCCTTGGGGGAGATTAAGAGGGGCTTTATTCCCCAAAACAGTACACGTTTCCATCGTAAGCCCCTACAAAAATCCTCCCTGAAGCAACGGCAGGATTACTTATTATCTGGCTGCCGATTTCATAACTCCAAACCAATTTCCCGTCTGAAAGGTTCACAATTGCCAGATCACCACGCATATTGCCAATAATCACTTTATCTTTTACAACTACCGGCGATGCTTCTACCTGCCGACCGGTATTGTATTCCCACATTTTTTCGCCTGAATTTTTATCAAAACAATACAAAAACTTGTTGTAATTGGCAGTCAGAACTTTGTCGCCAATCAACGCGGGAGAAGCAATAAACTGCAAGTGCGTTTTATCATCTTCCCAAACCCAGGTTGTCTTTTTTGTTTTCAAATCCACCTGAAAAAAACGGCCATCATAATCGCCTATGTAAGCTTTATCGTTTTCCACCGCAACGGAACCTGCAACATATGTAGCTACATCGATTTTTTCGTCGAGTTTACCGGTAGCGACATCTACAACATGTAAAAAACCATCGCAGCCGCCAAACATCGCCTTTCCGTTGGCACTGGCCGCTGCACCGTTTATATAGTTATCTGATTCATATTTCCACTTTACATCTCCGGTTTTGCCATCTACACAGTGCAGATAGAAATCGTAGCTTCCAACAAAAACGAATGTGGTTTTCCCGTCGCTCCACCAATTAGGCGAACCAATTATCTGATTTTCACATTCATATTCCCACAATTTATTACCCGACTTTAAATCAAGCGCATACAACATTCCATCCAGGTTTCCAATATAAACCACACCTTCATGAATCAGCGCCGGAGCTTCGATGGTATTGTTTGTTTCAAATTTCCAAAGGAGTTTTCCATTCATGCCAAGACAATACACAAAACCATCGGTGGAACCGACCACAACCTTTCCATCTTCTACTACGGGAGCCGATTTAATATTATCTCCGGTTTGAAAAGTCCACAATAATTTGGGACTGTCGGGGATTGTCGTTTCTGAAACACCTGTTAAATGCTGATTACCACGAAAAATGGGCCAAGAATTACCTGATTGGGCAAAAGTTTGAAATGCCAAGCAAATTGAAACTGTTATAAGTAATAATTTTTTCATCTTTATTTTTTTTGACCACAGAGGGCACAGAAAAATTAAACCTCCCTCATCGAAATCGCTCCCGTTGGACATGCATTTGCCACTTTTTCAGCAGTTGCTGTCAAGCCTTGTTCTAACTCTTCGTTGAAAGGGATTCCAATTTCCACATCAAAACCACGACCGATATATGTGAAACCAAACTTCTCAGTATATTTTTCTGTGAGGCGAACACAAATACCACATTTAATACATTTCTGTGGTTCATAAACAACCGAACCATGATTCATTTTTTTTGTGATATTACGCCGCTCACTGGTTTTAAATCGTTTTTGATCCGCCTGATATTTATCTGAATATGTCCGTAATTTACAATCATCGATGGCGCGACAATCGCAGTGCAGACAACGCTTTGCTTCTGCGATAGCTTCTTCCACTGTAAACCCGGCATTCCCTCCCTCTTCCGGGAAAGTTCTTTTCTCAGCAACAGATTCCTTTAAATATTCAGCAAACTCGGTTGCTACCAATTTCCCAAAACGAGAATTAAACAAACGTAGCTCTCCTTTTGGTTCCTGTCCCTTAATATATTGAAGTACGGAAAAAGCAACCTCTTTTCCCTGCCCAACAGAACGTACTGCTAGTCGCGATGAACGTAATACATTTCCAATCGCAAATACATTTTTTTCAGATGTTTGGTATGAATTCCGGTCTGCAACAACTCCTTTTGGGGTAGCTTTCAATCCAAATCTTTCTGAATTTTCAGAAACTGTTCCGGTAGCTATAATTACGGCATCAAATTCCTTTTTCAACGATTCAAACGCTGTTGCACTGATTTCTTTTCCACCCAAAAATTCAACTCCGGTTTTCAAAATCACGTCAATTTCTTTATCCAGGACTTCCTTTGGCAAAATTTCGTCTTTGATTTCTGTTCTAAGGAGTCCGCCGGCTTTTTCATTTTTTTCCAACAAAGTAACCTGAATGCCTTTTAATTGCAGATAGTAAGCGGCAGCCAATCCTGCAGGTCCAGCTCCGATTACAACCACTTTTTTTCCTGATTTTTCAACCGGAACTATTTTAGGAGAATCTCCTTCATCGCCTACAAATCGTTTCAACAAACAGATAGAAACAGGTTCATCCACCGTTTTTCGGTGACAAGCTCCTTCGCACGGAGCAGGGCAGATACGCCCCAGAACAGCGGGCAAAGCGATATCTTGCTTAACTACTTCCAAGGATTCATCAAACTTTCCGGTAGCAATTAAACGATTCATTAAAGGAATGTTCATGTGCGCCGGACAAGCCACCTGACATGGTGCTTCGCAGTCGCCGGTGTGCTCGCTTAACAAAAGCTCGAGCGCTGTTTGGCGCGCCTCCTTAATTTCTGTATCATCAGTAACAACTTCCAATCCTTCAGTTGCTTTCACCGAGCATGAAGGGAAAAGTTTTCCATTTTTTTTATCTTTTACCAAACACAACATACAGGAAGTAAAATGCTCCAGTTCATCGTGCCAGCACAAATTAGGAATATCAATGCCCATTTTCTGTGCAGCTTTCATCACTGAAGTTCCTTCTTCTACCTGAATTTCCGTGTTATTTATTTTGACTGTAATCATTGTCTTTCTGCTCGTTTCAGATTCATTCTTATTCAATATGCTTTTTCAAAACAGGATACAGTTCCCGGGCAATATTCATAAAACCTAAATCGGTTAAATGAACACCGTCAACCGTCGCTTCCTGACTATCCCCAATTAAATCGTCAGCTTTTACGTAAAAAACATTCTTGTCGCCCTTTGCCTTTTGTTCTTTGAAAATCTGCTTCAACGTTTCATTTTTCTCCAAGATTAGTTTATGAACATTTTGATCAAAATACATGTACGGATACAAAATATTTTCAATCATTATTATTGGAATTTCCTGATTCATCTTGCGAATTGTCTCATAAAACCGAACATATTTTTCATTCATTAATTCAGTCGTTACATTCGGCAAACAATCAATAACAAAACAGGAAGCATCAATAGCTGCCATTGCTTCCGCTACTTCAAGATCAAGTTTCCCATTGCCACTAAAACCAAGGTTAACAATCTCCCGATCCAACATTCGCGACAAAATATTCGGATAAGCCATCCCAGCCCGGGACGCACAACCTCCCTGGGTAATACTTGTTCCATAAAAAACGACAGGTTTTCCTTTTTTGGGGGAATTTATTTCCGGCGGCAAAATCTCTGCATTTTCAGCCACACCAATCTCTATACTTTCCAAACCATCATACAATGGCAAATACAACATGTACTCCTTTTCTTGTTTCGGCATATTTTGAATAATTACCACCTTTGAGACTTTTGCCGAAGGACGTGCAGAGTTTACAAATTGCCATTCGCCGTTTTCAAGACAATACAAATCCAACCCTTTGATTCCGGTCATTGTAAAATGATTCATAAAAGCGTCGTTGGTTACTTCCCACTCTGCTCCGATAACCGTTGAATTGGTGCGAAAACGGATTGCTAAACCGCTACAGTTTTTCGACAAATTCCACACCGGCGGGCGGGTTATTTTTTCCAATCGTGCCGGCAAACGGTCATACCGGTTTTGAGTATCTTCGAACCCTTTCCCAATCAATGGAAGAGTAGCCGCATCAACATATTTTAAACTATCTGCAGAAATTGCCATTCCCGCTATCGGGAAAATTAAAATCAAAGAAAGTATTAAATATTTCATCTTTTTAGTATTCTTCAGATTACTCAATTTATTCATTTTGATACACAAACCTTTTTTTATTTGACGTCAATTGCATCAACCGGGCAAGCAGCACGGCAAGAATCGCATTTAATACACAACTCGGTATCAATGCTGTGTTTCTCGTGTGGTGTAAACGGAATGGCATCTACCGGGCATTTTTGCACACATTTCGTACAGCCAATACAATTATCGTTTACCGAATAAGTTATCAACTCAGTGCATTTTCCGGTTGGACAAACTCCATTGATGTGCGCCTCATACTCGTCTCTAAAATATTTCAAGGTACTCAACACCGGATTTGGCGCTGTTTTTCCGAGACCGCACAAACTTCCTTTTTTTGTCCACTCGGCCAATTTCTCCAGGTCTTCGATATCTCCTTGTTTGCCTTTCCCTTTTGTAATATTATCCAGAATATCGAGCATACGTTTTGTTCCCACACGGCAGAACGTACATTTTCCACAAGATTCTTCCTGAGTGAACGACAAAAAATAACGGGCAATATCCACCATACAATCGGTGTCGTCGAGTACAACTAAACCACCTGACCCCATCATAGCCCCCATCTCACTTAACGATTCATAATTGATTGGAATATCTGCATGTTCAGCAGGAATACAGCCGCCGGAAGGACCGCCAATTTGCACCGCCTTAAACTTTCGGCCGTTGGCAATTCCGCCGCCAATTTCGTCAATTACCTGTTTAATACTGATTCCCATAGGAACCTCTATCAAACCGCCACGAGCAACTTTACCGGCCAGCGCAAAAACTTTTGTTCCGGTACTTTTCCCAACTCCAATCGAAGAAAATTTTTCAGAACCTTCGCGCAAAATATAAGAAATTTGTGCAAAAGTTTCAGTGTTGTTTACCAAGGTTGGAAATCCCCACAACCCACTTTCAGCCGGGAATGGTGGCCGAATTCTCGGAAAGCCGCGTTTCCCCTCAATCGAAGCCATTAAAGCGGATTCCTCTCCACAAACAAATGCACCTGCACCTTCGTATATCATTAGCTCAAAACCGAAATCAGTGCCAAGAATATTTTCTCCCAGCAAATTATTCTCTTTGCATATTTTCAATGCCTCACGAATTCGTTTTACCGCCAGCGGATATTCAGCGCGGATATATAAATAACCGTGACTGATTTCAGCAGCAAAGGCCGCAATCAAAATCCCTTCAATTACGCGATAAGGGTATGACTCAAGCAGCATCCGATCCATAAATGCACCGGGGTCACCTTCATCCCCGTTACAAATCAGATATTTTGTATCGTTTTTTTGTTTTTTTACCAATTCCCACTTAATCCCCGTAGGAAAACCAGCTCCTCCGCGCCCACGAATTCCACTGTCTTTCACTTCCCGGATTACTTCATCAGGAGACATCGATTCAATTACTTTTTTTAATGCAGTAAAACCTCCGCGCTTTTTATATTCGTTAATATCCAGCGGATTAATCATTCCTCGATATTCCGTAGCAATTGGAATTTGTTTTCCAAGAAAAGAAGCGACAGGTTTTTCGCGCATACTTATTTCGTAGCGTTCAATACCATCCCAGTTACGATCGGTTTGAATATCTTCTACCAAATGCAGCAATTTGTTTTTGGTTTTGGTGAAAAAGCCTGGTGCTTCAAAGTGTGATTCGACAATGTTTTTCACATCCTCAGGCTTTACCTTGGCATACAAGGTTGGCTCACCTTCGTTTGGAACAACCTCAACAAGAGGAACCTGGTGGCACATCCCCACACAACCGACATGTTTGAGGTTTACACGCAGTCCACTTTCATTTACAACGCTTTCCACTTCCCCCCTAATTTCTTCACTACCACTAGCCACACAACAAGAACCGAGTCCAATCCGGATCTCCCCCTTGATTTCCGAGCCATCAGCTTTTCTTGCTTTTTTCGGATTTTTATTTCCTTTGTTGCTTTCAAAATCTGCAATAATCTGCCCCACCTGGTCTGTGGCTACATGTCCATATGTTATATTATCAATCTGAACTACCGGTGCCAATGTGCAACATCCCAAACAACTTACTTTCTCCAGCGTATATTTTCCTGATTCCTCTGTATTTACACCCTCCGGCAACTTTAATTCGCGACGGAATGCATCGTAAACCTGAACTGCTCCTTTTACATGACAAGCAGTTCCCACACAAACTTTAACCATGTGTTCACCAACCGGTTGCAACCTAAACTGCGAATAAAAACTAGCTACACCAATAATATCCGAAGCCGTAATAGATGTTTTCTCGGCCACATACCGTAATACATCCTCAGGCAGATAATTATATTCTTTCTGAATAGCCTGTAAAATCGGAATCAAGCTCTTTTTTGTGAAACCTTTCTCCTGAATTAACTGGTCAATATTTTGAAAATTATTTGTCATATTATTTTTTGCAAAAACAGAAATACATTACGATTCTTTCTTCTTAAAAATGACACGTAAAGGCAACATTATTCCGACACCGAAACATATTCCTGCAAAAAACCCAACAATTTCTTCGTCCCAATTAATGGTCGAGTTTTCCAACAAAAAGTGAATAACAATTGCCGACAAAATCAATAAAACCGATACTGCTATTGTAGTTATTTTATTCATTTTTTTTAAGTCTCAGTTTTAACAAATCATCTTATTTGCCGATACAATATAAATTGTTTTCTCCGCGGATATAAATATATCCGTCCATATAAGCCGGGGTTGTTCCGGCAGTTTCACCGAGTTCATTTTCGCTGATTTTTTTCATTTCCTTTGAACACTCATAAATCCGCATTACTCCGTCGTTATCCATCAAATACATTTTCTCATCGGCAATGGTCGGCGACGAATAGATAGCAGAACCGGTATCATCTTCCCAATATTCCTCTCCGGTTTTCAAATCATAGCAAACAATAACACCATAACTTGTTGCAATAAACAAAAGCCCGTTATAAGCTACCGGACTTGAAGCCTCGGGCAAATACATATCGTCTTCCCAGAGCGTTTCTCCCGTTTTTATATCAATGGCAACCATTCTTGCATATTCATTGGCTGCCACAACAATTCCATCTGAATAAGCCACCGAAGGACCAACTTCACCCATCATACAATCCACTGACCACAGTTCCTTTCCTGTTTCCACATCGTACCCCGCAACAATGGGATCAGCCGTTAAAACCAACTGGTATTTGCCATCAACTTCTGCCAAAACAGGGCTGGCCCACGAAATCTTAGACTGTCTTACGGTTTCCCAGGCTGTATTTCCGGTTGCGGCTTCTAATGCTATAACCTTACCACCACGATTGGTATCAAACTGAACAAAAAGCTTGTTTGCCCAGGTAATCAATGATGAAGAATGCCCGTAGTGATTTTCCGGAACTCCCAGATTTTTTGCCCAAACACGGTTCCCGTTCATATCAAAAGCAACAACATCACCTGTAGCAAAAATGGCATAAACCCGTTTTCCATCAGTTGTTAAAGTGGAGGCTGAAAGACCAGTATCTGGTGTAACCCGGGGCATTGAGGACGGAGACCCCTGAATATTATCGGCCTTTGCTGTCCACAGCAATTTCCCGTCGGCCCGACTATAGCAATATATTTCCCGACTGGAAGCATCGGCACCGGCAATAAATATTTTATCTCCCCAAATTACAGGAGAGTTAAATCCATGTTTTGGAGTGGGTGATTTCCAAACTACATTTGTTCCGGCAGTTCCGTCCCATTCGGTAGGTATATTTTTACTGTAACTTATTCCCTGGGCCAAGGGACCTCGAAATGAGTTGTAATTTTTGCGAATTTCGGCGAAGAAATTGTTGGAAGTTGCCGCTGTTGCAGGTTTGGGTTCTGTTTTCTCCACCGCTTTTTCTTCATTCTCATTGGCTCCGGAATCCACCTCTTTTTCTGCTGAAGTTTCCACGGGTTGCGAACGTTCAGGTGTCGGTTCCTGAAGAGCTTGTTCCGGTTCACTTTCGGTATCTGGCTCCTCAACATTTTCACCAACTTCAATCACTTCGATCCCCTCATCTTCCGGGGTCGGCACAGCCTGCGCAACACTATTTTCTGCATCGTAATAATTTAAATGATTTACAGTAGCAAACGAAGCTCCCAGCCCCAAAACAAGCACTAACGCGCCAACTATTATTATTCCTTTTTGCGCCAAAATCCTACTGGCAATTTCATTCTCATGCTGTGTATCAGGCGCTTCAATTTTTGATTTCAAAGAATAATAGTACCGCAGTGCGAGAGCCAAAACAATGGCTCCGAACAATAGAAGATATGCGCCTGTTTTTACCTGCCACTGACTATTAAAATAAGCTTTTCTGGCCAACAGGTCGAAATTACGGATTTCTGCCTTTAATTCTTCGTTGTTGGGTTCCTGTTTTAATCGTTCCACCAAAGCTTCAATTACTTTACTTTCTGTCGGGTCGCTTTTTGACATCTGCCAAAAGTTTAGAAGCAACAACAACGCTACAGTAACGCAAAAAATGCCGGAAAATACTGCTACGTTTTGTGAAAGTTTGATTTTATCTTTTAGTTCCATTTTATGTTTGTTCCTTTTTAATCCTGGTTTCTTTTTGCGGCGCATTGTTCCCGTCTTTTCAACTTGGCGGGAGTGAATGCGCCTTTTATTCGCTTTGTTTATTTTCCCGGAGTAAAAATTCCGGGCTATTTTTATTGAACTCCTTCGGAGTTACTGTAATCAAACTCTTTCAGAGCTCTCTTCGTTTCATTATTTCAACTTTCCCCAAACAACTCTATCCTTTATCCCCCTCCTTAGGAGGGGTTAGGGGAGGCAGTTTTTTCATTTTTCTACCGGGCAATAATCCATACAGCGCCCGCAACTGTAACAATTTCCTTTGTGTGGTTCGTAGTCCTGTCTTTTTCGAAAAACAACCGTATTTAATAGAGTCATACCAATTACCAATCCCAAAAATCCGCCGGCAATCATACTTCCGGTGTAGAACTTATCCTGAATTATTCCCGCTTCTTCAACAAGTGTCTCCATTGATTTCCCCGAAGCTAAAAAGGTTTGCACATCAATATTATCCGGATCATTTTTTACTTCGGGTTGCGAAATCAGCAATTCAGCCAGAAAAACATCGGGATTTGCTTTTGACAAAAATGTGTGTGATTTTACACCAACAAAAACACCTGCCGCAATCCACAAAGGAATTATTAACGCATAGGTAATAAACCTTTTGGGGCCTAATCCAGACTTTACAACCTCTTTTTCATTGGTAGGATAATCAATTGCATCAAAAGGGCAGGATTTTGAGCAAAGTTTACACTGAATACATTCAGAAGGTGTAATGGTTAAATGCCGCTTTGAAAACCGCGACATCCAACTCAGCAGAACTCCGTAGGGACAGAGAAAACGACAGTAGGGCCTTCCTATAAACATTCCCATCAACAACATGGCAACTCCCAGTATAATCATCAGAGCCTTCGCGTCCATGCGGAATATACCGATAAAAGGATCGTAACGGCAAATGATAAAATCGGTTCCTGTTGCTGCAAAAAGTACGGCAAGAGATAAGTAAACATAGGGAATCAACCCCAAAGTTTTATTTAACCATTTTGGTAGACTTAAAGGTTTAATAATCACTAAATCCTGAATAGCTCCCAGCGGACAAACACCTGCACAGAAGGTTCTTCCGTAAAAAAGCGTAACAATAAGAGGCAATACAAAAAACAACAGTGCCGTTATTGATATTGCATAAGTTGCATCGAAAAAAGACAAGGTAACATTCTGAATAGCACCAATGGAACATATACAACCGTTCCGGTAAAAACCAAAATAAAGCAGGGCTAAAACAGAAAGCCACAAAATTCCTCTGCGCGAACGCTTTTTTATAATCAAATAAGATGCAACGGCGAGAAAAATTGCCAGTATTAAAACATCAAAATATTCGAGTTGAAGTGCACGCGGCTCTGGTGTTATTGTACTGGGCTGTGTATAACCGGAGTCAAACTCCGGTTTTGGAAACCTCTGTTGCTGCGCATACACCGAGGCAGTCAGCAATAAAAAGGCAAAAGTGTAAAGTATGTATTTTAGTTTTTTCATGTCTAACTCAAATCCTTAATCAGGTAGTTGGTTTTGTCCAGTCTCCTTTAATATTGTAGGCTTCACTTGCCTTTACTCTTTTTATTGCATCCGAAGGACACATCCTTGCAATGGAACACTCATTACAATTCAGGCAAATGTCGTGGATAATCTGAAGGTGCAGGGAGCCGTTTCCAAACGATGTACAACCTTTTACACATTTGGCACAACCAATACAAAGGTCTTCGTTGATATGATACTCAAAATAAGGCTCTTCGATAAACTTTCGCTCAATAGCGGCAGTGGGACATAACTGATTTTCTGCCGCAGTTGTTCTTGCATTTGAGTCGGGTTTCAGATAACCTCCACATAAATCGCAGTAACCACATAAATCATAAGCATGTACACATTTCACAGCCGATGGATTCAAAACACACTCGGTGGCGCAACGTCCGCATTGTGTACAGACAAATGGATCGATCTGCCACACATAATCATCTTTGATTGCTTTACTTAACGACAATCCGCTAACACCTCCCAACGCGAGAGCAAGCGATAAACGTACTCCGCTTTGCAGAAATTCCCTTCGATTTTTTGATTTATTATTTTTTTCCATGTCTCTTAATG
Organism: Maribellus comscasis; assembly: GCF_009762775.1. Lineage (GTDB taxonomy): Bacteria > Bacteroidota > Bacteroidia > Bacteroidales > Prolixibacteraceae > Draconibacterium > Draconibacterium comscasis. Next base: position 1,222,758 of record NZ_CP046401.1, read on the forward strand.
GTTCTCTCGTTGTGCGATGCATGGAACGCCGTTTTCAAAAATACGGGCGTAGATGCACCTTTTATTTCGCATCGCTCACCTAACTTCTGAAGCTCTGTCTTTTTCCCTTTCGGTTTTAACTTCCGGACTGACACAGTCGGAATAAATTCCACAGCTTTTGCAGGTAGAAGAAACACTGCAGCTTAGGCTTACCTTTTTATTGACAACCAAATATCCTGCTGATACTGCTATTCCTCCCAACAGGAATAATCTCCCTCCGGTTTTAAAAAATTCTTTTCGGTTCATACTTTCAAATCGGAATCCTGAATTGGAAAACGGGCGCATATCCCATTCCCAATTTAACATTCCATTATTGGTTCATCATTTCAATTCAAAAACACGTATTATTTTTCGCTCAAAATCGAGCGCGTAAATATTTCCCAAACTATCTGCGGCTATATCCGGCGCTTGGTCCTCCGTGTCAAATTTAACCGGTGGTGCTACAACGCCCAGCAATTCCCCAGATGGTTTATGCACTTTTATTCTGACCAGCCCTTTTTCGCTGGTTACAAAATTTCCATCGGGCAAAAATGTAAAATGTGCCGGATTACAACATCCGCTAAATCCGTCTATTTTCATGCTTGTGTTCTCCCAAAAAGCCCGCAAGTCACCATCAAATGTATAATTTTCAAATGCATGCATCCCGGGGTTCACTACCCACAATTCACCTTCCCCATTTATATCGATATCAAAATACGGACTTGGAATGATAAAGCCGTGTAAGATATCATCACCGGCTTTACCTTCAAATTCTGCAATTTTTTCTCCTGCTTTTGAGAAACGAACAATTCTCCTGTTTCCGGCATCTGCAACAAAAATATCGTTTCCAAAAACCGCTACAGAGGTAAGATATGTATTCTCACCGGGCAGATCCATTTTTAAAAGCTCATCACCATTTTCAGAAAAAACCAAAACCTGTTTTTCAAGCGTTATATAAACACTGTCTCCTTCAATCTTTAATGAATGAGATTTTCCGGGTAAGCTGAATTCATTTTGTAAAGCCCCGGAAGAATCAATAATTTTCAAACTACCGTCTCCTGAAACTAAAATCTTTCCCTCTCCGGCAGCAACAGCATCTGGATCTTCAAAACCAATTTTGAAATTTTTTGTCTCTTTATATAAAACCAAATCGTCATCGACATCCTTAAATTCATCGATATTATATTCATAAGGATTTGCCTTGCTTTTATTGGGCTTATCTGACATATATTCACCCACAAAAACAGCCACAATTACCAAGGCCAGAATTACCAAAAAAATAACGATTACTTTGTTTTTCATTTTGATAAATTAGACGTTCAAATCAATACAAACCATTGTTTTTGAATCCCTCATAATTAAATATCCATCAGCCAGGGCAAACGGAGCCCAGGCGTCGTGCCCGTCTTCAATTACTTTCACCTGGTCGAGCTGAACATAACTTTGGGTGCTTGGTTTTACAATAGTAAGTGTACCGTCATCGCTCAACACAAACATTTTGTTATCGGCCATAAAGTAAGGGCCCAAACCAAAACGGACCTCTTTACCACTCGACCATACTACTTTTCTTGTGTCGGAGGGGTCTACACAAATCAACTGATTTCTGAGTGCACCTCCATCTTTAGGTAAAATTCCAAAAAGATGATTCTCCCAAAGAATTGGTGTTTGCTGCTCACAAGCTAATCCATCCTTTGGTGCATATTCATACAAAGGCTCAATGGAAAAAATACCATTACTTTCTGAAAGCTGAAGCACCATACTTCCTGCACCATAACCGGCTGTCATAAATATCTTCCCATCGGGCATACATATCGGTGAGGGCGCAACAACAGAGTGGTTCCAGGCGGGTGTTTCCCAAAGTATTTGTCCGGCATCGTCGCCGTCAGCAGCCACAGCAACCATTCCACCAACTGCACTGTAGACATACATTCTTCTCCCTCCAAAAGTGAAAGGAATTACTGAAGAATGTGACATTAACCAATTGTTTGGATTAGGCGTTTCCCAGATTTTTTCTCCGGTTGCACAATCTATAGCTACCATCAACGCTTTTCCTCCGGTTGCAATTATCGCTTTCCCGTCATCGATTAGCGGACACTGACCGGTGTACCACAATGGAATTTCCGATTCATACTCCTTGGCCACATCCAATCCCCATATTAAGTTGGCCGTTTCACGCTCCAAACACATTACGTGGCACATTGGCCCCATTGTTAAAATATAGTCTTCGGTTACGGCAGGAATTGTGCGCGACATTCCATGGTTTCGTTTGATATTTAAACTGTAACCACGCGCCCACATTTCTTCTCCTTCTACAACCGAAAAACAACGCAGCATATCAGCACGTTTTTCCTCATCGTAATCCAACACATAGGCAAGTCCCTTATAAATAGCTGCTCCCGAGTGGCCTTCACCCAATTCAACGCTCCATAAAATCTTTGGTCCTTCTGCCGGAAATTTGTCAATCAACTTTACCGAAGAATTCGAGATGTTGTCAAAATCAGCTCCCCTGAATCTTGGCCAGGTTTCTGAAAGTTCGGTATATTCTGTATTATACTCGCGAATAATCTCACCTATATTTACCGCCTGAACCGAATCACCTGCCCCGCGATTATCAGCACCTGCTTCGCTGGCCTCAAAGTTACGGGTCGGATCATTGCTCATCCACCAAAATATAATTCCGACTCCAATGAAACCGGTGATCAGAAGAATGATTTTTATGGTTTTTTTGTCGTTCATTTTAAGCTTTTATGTTATAAACCATCAGAACATCGCCATGCCTAATAAAAAGCATTCCGTTGTAAATGGCAGGATGCGCCCAGTGTGGTCCTACTCCTTTGTCAACCTTAAAAGTACTTATAATTTTTAATTTTTCAGGAGAAGGTTTAACAAGAGCAACATTTCCTCTTTTTTCTTCAAAAAGATAAAGCATTCCATCCGCAAAAATAACGGATCCTTTATTTTGCCAATCTGTTTCCCAGTTTGTTTTACCGGTATCCCAATTTACACTGGCCCACTTTCCCCGTGCGTTATTTGTCCAGGTTGAACCATAAATATTTCCATCAACCAATACTGTTCCGCCATGATGTGTATCCAAAGTATCGTTTTTCCATTTTATTTCTACTGATCCACCATCTTCAGAAAGAGAAAATAGTATGCCGGGATGATTGTAGCCGCTTGTTTGAAAGATTTCTCCATTGCGGTATAAAGGTGGATTTGTTTGCGCACCAACTCCAATACTTTCCGTGTGAAATTGTAAAAGGTCAAAACTCCAGATAATCCTGCCATCTTCCGGAGCAACTGCGATGAAGTCCTCCGACGTTTGTGCCAGAATTATTTTTTTACCGTTATGATTTATTAAAACCGGCGATGCATATGATTTTGCACCACCCATACTTTTTGTTTTCCAAACAAGCGAGCCGTCTTTTTTATTTAAGGCAACCAGTGCATTTTCTTCTCCTCCGGTTGTATATAAAACGGCGTCATCGATCAGTAACAATGCCTCTGCATCGCCATGCTTAAAAATTTCACCGCCATATTCTTTTATGGCATCAACCTGCCAAACTACTTTTCCTGTAAGTGCATCAATACAATTTACCTGTCCGGTGCCACTTGAAACATACAATTTTTTATTTTCATAAGTTGGCGTACTCCGGCTGTCGATATAAGAGGCTGTCCAGGAACGCCCGTAAGGAATATCCCAAAGCAACTCCCCTTTTAAATTATATGCTGAAAGAATATCGATGGTATCTTCTTTAATACCTGTAATAAAGATTGTTTCATCAGCGAAAATTGGTTGAGAATATCCTTTCCCTACTCCCTCAATTTCCAGAAAAACTTCTGGTCCGCTTTCAGGCCACTCTTTTAACAGGGCAGATTCATTATAAATTCCAGAACGATTATCTCCCCGAAACTCTATAATCTCCTGAGAAAACAGCGCTCCTGCATAAAGCAACAACAATAGTATGGTTAATATGGATCTCATGAATTAAGTTAGTTGATAAAAAGCAAAATTATTTCTTTAGTTTCTATTTGTTTTTGATATCGTAAACCATCAAAACCTCACCATGGCGCATAAATAATTTACCGTCGGCAATAAACGGATGCGCCCAGTGTGTTCCGGCACCTTTACTAATTTTAAATTGGCTAACAACTTCAAATCCATCAGGATCCGGTTTTACTAAGCCTACATTTCCTCTTTCGTTGTATGCATACAACATACCGTCGGCCATTACAAGCGATCCTTTGGTATCCCAGTCGGCAACATATTTAATTTCGCCTGTATTCCAATTCATACAAACCCAGCGGCCTCTTTTGTTATCAAACCAGTTTGAACCGTACAAATAACCATCATGCAGAATAACTCCATGATGATGATTATCAAAAGTATGGTCGACAAATACTTCAGAGACACCGGTTCCCAATGAATCCATTTCAAGCATTACAGCCGGATAATCATAGCCCATGGTTATAAAGATTCGATTGTCTTTACAAAGAGGAGTATTTGTCCAGATTAAACCATTGTCCTGCCATTTCCATTCTTCCGGTTTCCAATATTGATACGTCCATTTTATTTCCCCTGAATTCGGATCCAGGGCAATCAGGTGCGAAGCAATCACAGCCAACACAAACCGATGTCCGTTAAATTCATAAACGGTTGCAGAGGCGTAGGCTCTTGGTCCTCCTATCGATTCACTTTGCCAGGCCAGTTCCCCGGTCATTTTGTCAAAAGCAACCACGCTTGTTTTCTGTCCACCGGGAGTACAAATAACTTTGTCATCAACAATAAGCGGAGTTTCAGCATTTCCCCAAACGTGGTACTGGCATTCAAATTCTTTGTCCACATCCACGGCCCAAATTTCTTTACCGGTTTCCCGATTTAAACAAACCAGCCTGCCGGTTCCGCTTTGTACATAAATACGGTCGTCTTCAACTGTGGGAGTACTTCTTGTGTCAGGAAATGACTGGTTCCAGGAGCGGCCATACGGCACCTGCCACTTTATATTTCCTTCCATATCAACTGCCGAAAGATAATCAAGGGTATCAATCATTCCTGTTGTGTAAATCATATTGTTGTAAAAGATCGGCGATGACCAACCTTTGCCTATTTTTTCCGCTTCCAGAATTTGCGCGGGCCCATCAGCAGGCCATTCTTTTAGCAAGCCTGTCTCTTTAAAAACCCCATCACGGTTCGGACCACGCCATTGCGTGAGTTGAGCACTTAAACTCAAAGCGGAAATAAGCAAAATAAAGATTGTAATCGTTGTTCTCATCATTTGTTGTTTAATTGATTTTATTTATTTATAAATCCGTTATAATCAAGGCGTTTAAATACCGCCTCTTTATAACTTGTGCCAATCGGAAATTCCTTTTCACCAATATAAATACTTACCGGACTGAAACTTGTTATTCTCCCCAATGCAACTATAAAAGAACGATGAATTCGCAGAAAATCGTCGGAAGGGAGAATATCACTGATGGAAGAAATTGTGTAACGAATGTTTATTTCTCTATTTTCAGTAACCACTTTCAGGTTATCGCCCATACTTTCAGTAAACACAATTTCGGAGACAGGAATTTTATGAATTATATTTTTTTCTCTTAAGTATAAAAATGCTTCGTTTGTTCCTTTTCTATGAACGGATACTTCACTGCCGGATACAAAAAACGCATTAAATTTATCTATTGCCTGCATAAACCGTTCAAACGAAATAGGTTTTAACAAATAGTCGAGGACATTTAAGTCGTAGCCCTGAAGGGCATATTGCCGATGGGCGGTTGTTAATATTACATGAGGCGGATTTTTGAGCGTTTTGATCAGTTCTGTTCCTTTCATTTCAGGCATATGAATATCAAGAAACATTAAATCAACTTTATTTTGGGCTAAAAAATTAAAGGCATCATAAGCGTCACAGGCGGTTCCTGCAATTTCAATGGAATCTATTTTACTGAGGTGTGTTTTCAACACTTCAATAGCAAGAGGTTCATCATCTACTATTAAACATTTTGCCTTTTTATCCATTGTTAATTAGTTATTCCAAAATATTTTTAAATCTACCTCAAAATGTTTTTTATTAAATTTGATAAGCAAATCGTGCAAATCAGGATATATCAGTTCAAGTCTTCTTTTTACATTTTTCAAACCTATTCCTTCGCCAACAGTTTCGTCTTTTTTAGTCTCTCCCGGAACTGTATTGAGCACATTTAACTGCAAAAATTTCTCACTAACTTTTAAGCATATTTTAATATTGGGCTTTGCTCTATCGTTACTTGCACCGTGTTTAAAACTATTTTCGATAAAAGGCAATAAAATAAGAGGTGCTATTTGATGACTATCAATATCTCCTTCAATTTGATAATCTAACTCAAGTCTCTGGTTATACCTCATCTTTTCCAATTCAATATAGCTTTCCAATATATCCAGTTCTTTTTCCAGCGGCACAAAATCGTCATTACTTTTATAAATCATGTAATCGAGCAAACCCGCAAGTTTTAATACTATATCCGGTGTTTTTTCTGATTTTATTAAAGTAAGCGCATACAAATTGTTGAGTGTGTTAAAAAGAAAATGCGGATGAACCTGGGCTCTCAAAAAACTCAACTCTGCGGCCAGTTTTTCTTCTGCAAGCTTTTTATTTTTTTGTTCATCGACATACCATTTCTTAAAAATTATTATTGCAGTTGCCAAAACCGGAATTCCATAATTTGAAATCAGCTTGTTGAAGATCTTAGGGAGATAAAAAAGCGAGTAATGAGAAAAGTCATAATACCCGGTATATCGGTTTGTAAAATAATAAGAACTCCAAATGATAAAACCATAAAGAACAGCGTGTAAAACGGCAAGAATTCCAAAAGTAATAAACTTCTTTTTCTCCGTTGCAAAGGGAAGAATCAAGTATATGAAGACATACGTACCAATAATCCGCGACGGTAACAAGGTAAGGCTAATAATAAGTTCTTCATGATAACGATCGAGGTAGCCTCCATAGGTAATCCAATACATCAGAAAAATCAGCACCCAAAATAAAAGATGCCACAAAAAGCGGAACCTGAAAAATATAGGAAGCTGATTTTCTGCCATTTTAATTTTTGATTTTTACCAAACTTACTTCATGCCTGATAAACAAACAAATTGCTGCGACGAACACATAATAAAAGAAGATGTTTAGATGTTTCAAGCTCCTCTTTCTGTGTTATTTAGAATGAGTCTTTATTTAATTTTGTATGCAATTAAAACATTTCCATGCCTTACATATAACTTACCATCGTTTATCACCGGATGAGCCCAATGTTGGGCTGAACCTAACTCTACCTTTGTTTGACTTACAACATCAAATTTTTCAGGAGTTGCTTTCACCAGTGCCAGCTCACCTCGTTCGCTGTAACAATACAACATTCCGCCGGCATAAATTAACGTGCCTTTGGTTAAATCTTTTGATGCATATTTTTCTTCACCTGTTTTCCAATCTACGCATCTCCATTCGCGGGCTTTGTCACCAGAGCCGTACAAATATCCGTCAACCATTACCATTCCGCCAATGCGGCTATCAAGTTTCTCACTTTTCCATACTTCCTTCACGCTGCTTCCGTCGGCACTAAGTTCAAGTTTTTCCCCGCCTTGTCCGTATCCGCTGAAACAAAATATCCCCCCGGCTTCATAAATTGGTGTATTGGGATGAACGGCCCAACGATTGGTATGTGGATAAGACCAAAGTAATTTACCATCGGCAGCATCAAGTCCGATCAAATTATCGGCGGTGTGAGTAACCAAAAGTTTCCTTGCGGGCAATTCCACTATCAGAGGCGTACAATAAGCGGAAAGCTCACCTTTCCCTTCCGATGACCATATCACATCTCCGTTAAAACGGTTTAAAGCAACTACGTTATTTTTTTTCCCTCCGGGTGTAACAAAAACCCTGTCACCATCAACAACTACCGTTTCAGTAACTCCCCACTGAATATTTTTGCCATCAAAATCATTCAGCATATCTTTCTGCCATTTTATGGAACCATTTTTTGCATCCATACAGGTGAGAACTCCGTAACCGGAATAAATATATAATAAATTGCCTGCTACAGTTGGCGAAGACCGAACGCCGGGGTAGCTTTCAAAAAATTCTTTTCCGTATGATTCTTTCCATAACAATTTTCCGTTCTTATCGAGAACAATAACATACCCTTCGTTGTCTTTTCCTCCGGTTATATAAATCATATCGTTCGCAAAAACAGGAGATGAGAATCCTTCTCCCAAATCATCAAAATGCCAAATTATTTCGGGTCCTGATGCCGGCCATTCTTTTAACAAACCGGTTTCATCATAGATTCCATTTCCATGTGGACCACGCCACTTGGTAGGAATTTGTGCATCAGAAACAAAGCTTGTTAGCAAAAGGATAAAAACTAGCAACAAAGTATTTTTACTCATGACTTTAAGGTTTATATTAAACGTCTAAAATAAAATCAATGCGCATCATTTGCAATGGGTGAATTCAATTTATTACATGTCTAAATAGTAATATATGTTTACATTTTATTAAGAACTTGTTAACAAATACAGACATAAAAAAAGCCCTGAAAAACAGAGCTTTAAATTATTTTTGAATATCAAACTTATTCCTGAGTAACCGATTTTGCCTGTCGTTTCCGGTCGTGCTCGTTTAACAGGATTTTTCTCAAACGCATATATTTTGGCGTAATTTCAATATACTCATCATTGCGAATATATTCCATAGCTTCTTCCAGCGAAAATTTTATAGCCGGAGCAATTGCGGTTTTATCGTCGGAACCGGCAGCACGCATATTGGTCAGCTTTTTTGTTTTTACAATATTGAGGGTCAAATCATCCTGACGGGTATTTTCTCCGATTACCTGGCCAGCATAAACATCTTCGCCCGGTTCAACAAAAAATTTCCCCCGATCCTGCATCTTATCAATTGAATAGGCAATGGCTGTTCCGGTTTCCAGCGAAATCAGGGCTCCGTTTCTGCGAACTCCCAAATCACCTTTCCAGGGTTCGTACCCATAAAAACGATGTGCCATTATTGCTTCTCCCTCGGTTGCAGTTAACATTTGGTTTCGCAACCCGATTAATCCACGCGCCGGGATTAAAAAATCAAGATGAGCGCGGTCTTCCTTGATCTCAATATTGGCAATATCGCCTTTCCGCTGTGTAACCAGTTCAATCACCTTTCCCGAGAATACGTCGGGAACATGCACTGTTAAAGCTTCAATGGGCTCGTGTTTTTTTCCGTCAATTTCTTTTGTGAGTACTTTCGGTTGTCCAACCTGCAACTCAAAACCTTCACGACGCATGGTTTCTACCAAAATAGACAAGTGAAGAATTCCCCGGCCATAAACCAAAAAAGAATCGGCCGATGCAGTATCTTCAACCCGAAGTGCAAGATTTTTCTCTGTTTCCTTATACAATCGGTCTCTTAACTGGCGCGAGGTAACAAACTTTCCATCTCTCCCGAAAAAAGGTGAGTTGTTTGCTACAAAATACATACTCATCGTTGGTTCGTCCACTTTTATCGGCGTTAATCCCTCCGGCTCTTCTCCGTCGGCAATGGTATCGCCAATATCAAATCCTTCCAGACCAAGCACGGCACATATTTCACCTGAAGGAACCGGCTCTTTTGTTTTTTCTTTTCCCAAACCTTCAAAAAGGTAAATTTCTTTGGCCACGGTTTTTACCACTTTTCCGTCGCGTTTAACCAGCGAAACCTGAGACCCGGGCACCAATTGGCCACGTGTTACTTTTCCAACAGCAATCCGCCCGGTGTAAGACGAATAATCCAGTGAGGTAATGCGCATTTGTAAGGTCCCCTCTTTATGCCGGGCTGCAGGAATATGTTCTATTATTTCATCTAAAAGATAACTGATATCGCTGGTAGGTTCTTTCCAGTCGGGTCCCATCCAGCCAGCTTTTGATGAACCAAAAACGGTGGGAAAATCCAGCTGATCTTCGGTTGCCTCCAGGCTGAACATCAGATCAAACACTTTTTCCTGTGCAATTTCAGGTGTACAGTTTGGCTTGTCAACCTTATTGATTACAACAATTGGTTTTAAACCAAGATCAATAGCTTTCTGCAACACAAAACGTGTCTGTGGCATCGGGCCTTCAAAAGCATCAACAATCAGTAACACTCCATCGGCCATGTTTAAAACACGCTCTACCTCGCCTCCAAAATCGGAGTGACCGGGGGTATCGATAATATTGATTTTTGTGTCTTTGTAACGTACCGAAACGTTTTTGGAAAGAATGGTAATTCCACGTTCCCGCTCCAGTTCATTATTATCCAAAATCAAATCCTGAACTTCCTGGTTTTCACGAAAAAGATTCACCTGGTGTAAAATCCTGTCAACCAGTGTCGTTTTCCCATGGTCAACGTGTGCAATAATTGCAATATTTCTAATTTCTGTCATTTTCAAATTTTACTAAAAACTAAAACCACGTTTACCTAAAAATGTTCTCATTCTTTGTTTGCACTTTAAACTGAATCAGAATGATTTAAGTAAATTGGCGCGCAAAAGTAAGAAAGTTTTTTTTCAGAAAAATCAAATTACGGTTAAATCGGTATTTATATGTAGAAAATTAATATCGGATTCTGAATACACAAAACAATAAGTTTTAAACTTCCAATATTTTCAAAATGGAATTTCCTATCTACGCTGCTCAAACAGTTAAATTTTCGATTAGAACCGAAAAATTAACCCTAAATATTTCGATTTACTTCGAAAAAAAAGAAAACAACAATAACAGAATACCAATAAAAGATAGAATTATTATTTCTGGAGAACTTTCAGACAACAGGAAATAAATTTCATTGAGGAAGCAGATGGAAAATTTTCAGCATTTGAATTTAAGTTAAACTCAAAAAAAAGAGTTCGCTTTTCAAAAACGTTTACTGAAGCCTACCCTATTAATACAACAAAAACGATTTCACCTGAAAACATTGAGGAGTTTCTATTTTCCCAATAAGCAGGTTCCTTCTACTCTATCAAATACAAATTCTTTTCTGTACGCAGTAGTAATTTATCCTGAATAAAAACGGGAACCGCTTTTACAGTTTCATCGATATCATTTTCTGCTATTTTTTGGAATGTGTCTCCGGGTTTAACAATCGAACAAAAACCTTTCACATTGATAAAATAAATATTTCCACCTGCGTAAACAGGAGAAGAATTAAAATTTCCTCTTAGTTTTTCTTTCCAGATCACTTCTCCGGTCATTGCATCAAGGCAGGTAACCATTCCACGGTCGTGGACCATATACATTTTCCCGTCAATAATTACCGGTGTTGGAATCTGCGGAACTTCATCTTCATACATCCATTTAATATGAGTTTCTGTAACATCTCCATTTCCTGTGGGGTCTACCGCATATTGCCGTGTAAAATAGGGTTTGTTATCCAGAAAAATCCAGCCTGAGTTTACAAATACCAATCCGTTCCAAAAAAGTGGCTGGCTAACGGTAGAGTCGTAGCCATATTCAATGGTCCAAATTACTTCACCTGTATTAATATCGTGCGCAAAGCACATAAATGAAGAGTTACTGATTAACAAATCCCGACCGTTTACATTCACCACAATTGGTGTCTGGTAAGATTTGCGGTACACCGGTTCCAGTGTATCATAAATTTTCTCTGGCCGCACACTTTTCCAAATGGTTTCACCTGTACGTTTATTAAGTGCAACAACATACGGATCTTCTGTTCCCTCCAAATGCACAATCAATTTATCTTTATAAATAATGGGCGATGATGCCGGCCCTTGCATGTGGTCGCATTTTAAATCTTCTCGTTTCCAAACTACATCAAAATTATTCGTGTTGATACAAGCTGTACCAAATGTTCCGTAATGAACATATACAAAACCGTCTTCGATACACGGTGTGGGCGTTGCATAAGAATTGGTGCTGTGGATACGTTGTGGCTCGACGCAGGAAAAGATTATTTTTTCATCCAACAGCTTTCCTGAATTTAAATCGAAACAAAACGTATAAAATTCTTTCCCATCTTCTGTTGCGGAGGTAAGCCAAATCTGATTTCCAAAAACAACCGGCGACGACCAGCCCGTTCCTTTTACCGGAACTTTCCATACAACATTTGTGGAATCGCTCCAATGTAAAGGTGCTTTTGTAACCTGCGCATGTCCGTCCATATTAGAGCCTCGAAAATGTGTCCAGCTATTTGGATTCTGAGCAAAACTTACAACACAAAAAAGAAAAATGGGAAATACCGTGGCTGTGATTTTTCGTTTCATAAACTTAGGTTTAGGTTACAAGCAACCAAAGTTAACCTAAAAATTATTACAGCCTCAAAATAAAAGCATACTTTTATTCCAACTTAAACGAATGTTATGTACAAGTATCTAATTATACTCATTGCGCTGATAAGTTTTTCAGGATTTCAGCAAAAACAAAAGAAAGTCTTAATTATCGGAGACTCCATTTCTATTGGCTACACTCCGTTTGTAAAAGAGGCGTTGGCAGATAAAGCTACTGTGGTTCACAATGAGGGAAACGGCCAGCACACCGGCAATGGACTGAAAAAACTGGACTCCTGGCTAAACGATGAAAAATGGGATGTGATTCAGTTTAATTGGGGATTGTGGGATTTGTGTTATCGAAGTCCAAATTCCAAAGAACAGGGAAACCGCGATAAAATAAATGGCAAAATAACGTATTCAGTTGAAGAGTATCAGCAAAATCTGGAGCAACTCGTAAAAAAACTAAAAATGACCGGGGCTAAATTAATTTTTGTGACAACTTCTTATGTTCCCGAAAACGAAGCGGGAAGATTTGCCGGCGACGAGTTAAAATATAACAAAGTGGCGAAACAAATTATGAAAGAAAACGGAATTTTGGTGAACGACATTTGGAAAACCACAAAAAAAATCCACAAAAAACAGGGGCAAGCGCTAAACAATGTGCATTATACACCAGAAGGATATAAACAAATTGCCGACAAAATCACTTCTTTCTTAAAAAAGGAATTATAATATTTTATGAAAAGGTACGTCTTTTTTCTTACTGCTCTTTTGATGTTTTCAGTAGCTAAATCACAGGAAGAGGAAACAATCCGGGTCTTAACCTTTAATATTTTACATGGTGCAACAACCAATGGAGATTTCGATTTGGATAAAATTGCATCCGTAATCAAACAAACCAATCCCGATGTGGTCGCTTTGCAGGAAGTAGATTTCAAAACCAGGCGTGCCCGGGGTTACGACTTGGCCACAGAACTCGGCTGGCGCACAAAAATGGCACCACTGTTTGGAAAAGCCATGGATTATGACGGCGGCGGTTATGGTGAGGGCGTTTTGTCAAAATATCCGATTCTGTCCGGCAGAAATGTTTTGCTTCCCCATTCTCCGAAAAATGAACCACGCGCAGCATTGGAAATTACAATAGAACTCCCTTCCGGCGACACCATTTGTTTTATTGGCACTCACCTCGATCATCTGGCAAATAGTGTTGACCGAATTGCGCAAACCAAAAAAATTAATCGTGTCTTTTCTAAAAATAAATACCCTACAATTTTAGCCGGCGATTTAAATGCTACTCCTGAAAGCGAAGCCATCGGTATTTTAGAATCTGTTTGGACAGATGTTTATCAAACCGAAGTTCCGTTTACCTTTCCTTCGGATAAGCCGAACAAAAAAATTGACTACATCCTTTACAAACCAGCAAGCAAATGGGAAGTAATTGAAACCAAAATAATTTGCGACAGTATCGCTTCAGATCATTGCGCTCATTTTGCAATACTAAAACTGCAAAAATAAAAAGCACCAATTTATCGCTACACCTCAAATTTTATTCCCTGCGCCAGAGGCAAATTTGTACTAAAATTGATGGTATTTGTCTGCCGCCGCATGTAACTTTTCCAGGCGTCGGAACCCGATTCCCTTCCGCCACCTGTTTCTTTCTCTCCGCCAAAAGCACCGCCAATTTCAGCTCCCGAAGTTCCGATGTTTACATTTGCAATTCCACAATCAGAACCTTCGTGCGATAAGAATTTTTCAGTTTCCATAAGGTTGGTCGAAAACATTGCCGATGACAATCCTTGTGGAACGGCATTGTGCAAACGAATGGCCTCATCCAATTCCGTATATTTTATCATATAAAGCAAAGGTGCAAAAGTTTCTTCCTGAACGATTGAAAAATGGTTTTCTACTTCTACAATCGACGGGCGAACAAAACAACCGGATTCAAATCCATCACCAGTCAAAACTTCTCCTTTCAAAATCATTTTTCCACCTGCTTCTTCCACCCGCTGAATGGCATTCAAATAATTTTGCACTGCTTTTTTATCAACCAGCGGACCAACCAGTGTTTGTGGGTCGAGTGCATGACCAATAGCAAGTTGTTTGTATACTGCAACCAACTTTTCTTTAAACGTTTCAAAAATGGATTGATGAACGATGATCCTTCGCGTTGAGGTACATCGCTGCCCGCAAGTTCCCACAGCGCCAAAAACAACGGCGCGGAGTGCCATTTCCGGATTGGCATTTTTAGTAATTATAATTGCATTGTTTCCGCCCAATTCGAGAATTGCTTTTCCAAGTCTTTCGCCGACAAGCCGCCCTATTTTTTTTCCCACTTTTGTTGAGCCGGTAAAAGAAATAAGCGGAATATTTCTATTACTGAAGAATTCGTCGCCGAATTGATTGGAATCGGCAGCCACTAGGTTTACAACTCCTTCCGGCACATTATTTTCTTTCAAAACATTGGCAATAATTTTATGCACAGCAACCGCACACAAATCTACCTTTGAAGACGGTTTCCAAACCACGACATCGCCGCAAACCAGCGCAATCATCGCATTCCATGCCCAAACAGCTACCGGAAAATTGAATGCTGAGACCACGCCAACTATTCCAAGCGGATGATACTGGTCGTACATTCTGTGCTTTTCGCGTTCAGAATGCATGGTAAATCCGTACAACTGCCGCGACTGACCAACCGCAAAATCGCAGATGTCAATCATTTCCTGAACCTCTCCCAAACCTTCCTGCAAAATTTTCCCCATTTCATAAGAAACCAGCCTGCCCAGCGGTTTTTTGTATTTTCGCAGCTCCAAACCAATTTTCCGCACAATTTCACCACGTTTGGGAGCAGGAATCATTCTCCATGTTTCGAATGCAGTTTTAGCCGTTTGAATCACTTCATGAAAATCTGCCGGAGAAGCCTGAAAAACACCGCCTATTAATTTGCCATCAGAAGGAGAAAACGACTCCACAAAATTCCCGGTTGGTTTTTTCCATTTTGTTCCGGTACAAATGCCATAATTTTCTTGTTCAACCCCCAGTTTTTGAAGGTCTGCGTTTATATCAAATTGAAATTTCATTGTTTTCACTTTAGGTATTAAAAAATAAAATCACTACAACTTAGCAGTTGTATTCTCAAAAAAAAGTTGAAAGGAAAAACTAATGCGAAACCGCATCCTCATCGAGACATTCAGGCATCCCGACATAAAAGAAAACCGGACATGAATACGATTGAATCATCTATTTAATTTACGAAAAGTTGTTCACTTAAAAAAAACAGATCGCAAAACCTTTTTATTTGTACTATTTAGAAATGTTGTATAACAGCACGGTTTTTGTTTAAGTAACATTAAGTTCAGCTTTAATTCCAAAAAATTCACCAACTTTAACTTTCAAATAAAAGGGTGGCAGGAATTACAACAGAAAAACAAGTTCCTGATTTGAAAAACGAAATAAAACATGAAAAAAATACTTCTTTTTGGCGCGGGGATGGTAGCCAAACCAATTGCAGATTATCTTCTCGACCACAAATTTGAGCTAACCATTGCGAGCCGGACGAAAGAAAAAGCTGACAAGTTAATTCAAACCAGAAACAACGGGCGCGCAGTATCCTGGACTATTGAGCGCCGGGAAGAGCTGGACAAAATGGTTTCGGAACACGACCTTGTGGTTTCGTTGTTGCCTTATACCTACCATGTAAACGTTGCCCAAGCCTGCCTGAAGTTCAAAAAAAATATGGTTACCACTTCCTATGTTTCGGAAGAAATGAAAGCCCTTCACAACGAGGCAAAAGATGCGGGAATTATCATTTTAAATGAGATCGGCGTAGATCCGGGGTTTGATCACATGACTGCGATGCGAATTATTGACAAAGTTCACAGCGACGGCGGAAAAATCAAAGAATTTTACTCGTTATGTGGTGCACTTGCTGCTCCCGAAGAAGCCGATAATCCTTTTCGATATAAATTTTCATGGTCGCCGCGCGGTGTGATTACGGCCGGAAACAATGGAGCCAAATTTCTTAAAAAAGGAGAAGTTGTTGAAATTCCAACTGAAAATCTTTTTAAAAATCCACTTCAAATTAATTTTCCTGAAGTTGGGAGAATGGAAGTCTACCCCAACCGTGATTCGCTGGCTTATATTGACATATACAATTTACCCGATATTGAAACGATGTTTCGAGGGACATTCCGTTACCCAAACTGGTGCGAAGCAATGGACGCTATAAAAGCACTGGGGATGGTAAGCTACGAAAAAAAGGATTTCAAAGGAAGAGCATATTGCGATATTGTTGCTGAAAATATAAATGTTTACCCGGCGCGCGTAAAGGAAAAGGTTGCAGAAAAATTAAAACTGGATTTGCTCAGTCCGGCAATTGCTGCGATGGAATGGCTGGGACTGTTCAGCAGAGAAAGGATCCAGTTAAAAGAGGGAAGCACATTTGATTTAACCGCCGACCTCATGTTAAAAAAGATGATGCTCCCTGACGGAGCGCGTGACATGGTAATAATGTTGCATTCATTTCTTGTTGAAAAAGCAAATGGAAAAACAGAAATTGTCAAATCGCGTTTACTGGATTTTGCAACCAAAGAGGATACGTCTATTGCCCGGACTGTTGCACTACCCGCAGCGATTGCGGTAAAAATGATATTGGAAGGAAAGATTAAAGACACCGGAGTGCAGATTCCTGTGGCAAAATCAATTTATGAGCCGGTTTTAAACGAACTGGAAAAACTCGGAATTGCGATGGTGGAGGACTGGGGCTTACCTGCATCAGAACAATTGGGATAATCATCTTTTTCATTCGAGTATTAGCAACCAAACAATTGAATCCGCGTATATTTTTTAACACCGGATATATAACTGAGTCATGAAAAATAAATTATTGAAGGCACTGGAATTGGATAAAAATGGAGACTGGGATGGAGCACACAAATTAGTTCAGGATGTTGGGAACAGGGATGCATACTGGATTCATGCATATCTTCACCGAAAAGAACCTGATTTAAGTAATGCTTCATACTGGTATTACCGGGCACAAAGACCAATGCCAAAAACCAGTTTTGATAAAGAATGGCAGGAAATACACGATTTTATTGAGCAACACTATATTTCCTAAAAATATTTCATTATTATTACCTTTACTAATAATGCAAATATTTCCGTAAAACCTGTTCATGGAAACATCGAAAAAAATTTACATTTTTCTTATTGTAATAACAGTGGTTGTGGTATTAATTTATGCCCAATCGATTATTATCCCTTTCATTCTGGCCATTCTGTTCTGGTTTATGATAAGGGTTATAAAAAAAATCCTGTCGAAAGTTAAATTTATAAGGCGCTGGCCAAAATGGATTCTGACTCTTATTTCCTCGATACTGTTGTTGAGTTTTCTGGTTTTCGCCGTAGAAATGATTTCAGCCAATATTCAGCACATATCAAAAACCCTCCCTGTTTATGAAAAGAATGTGAACAAAATCACCCAGTCGATAAACGAACAGTTTGATGTGGACCTGATGACGATGTTAAATGATTTTGCTAAAGATCTGAACTTTGGAGATATTTTGTCCAAAATATTCTCAGCTCTTACCGGCGTATTTGGCGATGCGTTTACAGTGCTCCTTTACCTGGTTTTTCTTTTGCTGGAGGAACCCATTTTCCCCAAAAAGGTTAAGGCCATGTATCCGGATAAAAAGCGATATGACCAGGTAAATGAAATGATTGACAAAATAGACCATTCCATTGGTAATTATATTGCATTAAAAACTCTGGTAAGTTTGCTTACCGGATTTTTAAGCTACTTTGTTTTGCTTCTTATTGGTATTGATGCCCCGCTTTTCTGGGCCTTTCTGATTTTTATTTTGAATTTTATTCCTACAATTGGTTCTCTTATAGCTACTATTTTTCCAGCTATCTTTGCTATCCTTCAGTTTGGCGAATTCACTCCCGGTCTGTTGGTTCTGGCAATTGTCGGAGCAATCCAACTGATTGTAGGAAATTTAGTGGAGCCTCGTGTTATGGGGAATACGCTCAATATAAGTCCGTTGGTTGTATTTTTAACGCTTTCACTTTGGGGTGTGATGTGGGGAGTGATTGGTATGTTACTCAGTGTCCCGATAACTGTAATTTTAATTATCATTATGTCTGAATTCCCGGGGACACGTCCGTTTGCAATTTTATTAAGTCAAAAAGGAAATATAAAAATACCCGCAGATCCGAAATAAGTTAACAAACTATGAAACAACCACTGGTATTTCCAAAAAAAGGAGTCGAAGATCCTGAACTGCAAAAGTTAATTGAATTTTATCAGGAGACACTGGGCTTTTGTCCGAACAGCGTAAAAACAATGCATCACCGCCCGCGAATTGCCTATGCATTTATAGAAATGAATAAAGCAGTAATGGAAAATAAGGGGCGTGTTACCAGCGTGCTAAAAAGAATGATTGCCTATATCAGCAGCAATACTGCAGGTTGCAGATATTGTCAGGCTCATGCCATCCGGGCTGCAGAACGCTACGGCGCAAAAAAAGAACAATTGGAAAATATATGGGAATTTAAAACCCACCCGGCCTTTTCGGAGGCTGAACGAGCAGCACTCAGTTTTGCTTTTACTTCCTCTACAGTCCCAAATTCTGTAAATGATGAAGTGGCTGAAAAACTCAGAAAATACTGGAATGAGGGTGAAATTGTGGAAATTACCGGTGTAATTGCACTTTTTGGCTACCTCAACCGCTGGAACGATTCAATGGGAACCGAGCTCGAAACAGATGCAAATGAATCAGGGGAAAAACTGCTTTCCCCAAAAGGCTGGACTCCGGGAAAACATACTTATTAGTTGCAGTTGTTCGGTTCACAAATTCTTCTGAAAATATTAATAAAATATTTTTTGATTATATCTTTTCCAATACATCCACCAGATGATCCCAAAATTTTCCGGTGGTGTGAATATTCAGGCGTTCGTCTGGCGAGTGAGCGCCCTTTATCGTCGGACCAAAAGAAACCATATCAAGATGTGGGTATTTTTTCAAAAACAAGCCACATTCCAAACCGGCGTGAATTGACCGAACAACCGGATCTACTCCAAACAGCTTTTTATAGGAATCAGCAGTTATCTTTAAAACTTTGGAATCGGGATTTGGCGTCCATCCGGGATAGCCATCGGTGTGTTCAACTTCTGCTCCGGCGAGTTTAAAAACCGACTCAACCATCCCGGCTACCATAAACTTACGGCTTTCCAACTCACTACGTTGACTGGTTGTTATATAGATTCTATTGTCCTCTAAAAATTTCACGGAAGCTAAATTTGTAGAAGTTTCTACCATATCCTCCATTCGTGTACTCATTTCCAAAACTCCGTGCGGACAAGCATTTATTGCATTTAGCAAATTATATTGTGTTTCCTTATCAATAACAAATTCAGGAATTTTGCTTACTTCTGCATTCAGTTTCAGATT
Source organism: Maribellus comscasis (assembly GCF_009762775.1). GTDB lineage: Bacteria > Bacteroidota > Bacteroidia > Bacteroidales > Prolixibacteraceae > Draconibacterium > Draconibacterium comscasis. Next base: position 1,242,497 of record NZ_CP046401.1, read on the forward strand.
GGGTTCAGATCGCTCATATTCAAATCCAAGCTCTTTAACATATTTATTAAAACTTTTTAGAAAACTCTCTTTTTCATCTTCGGGAATGACAACTATGGCAAAAGCCTCGCGCGCAATAGCATTTCTCAGGTTTCCTCCATTAAACTCAGCTAAACAAAGTTCGAAATCCCCGGATGCCTGCCACAAAAAACGATTCAGAATTTTATTGGCATTTCCACGGTTTTTATGAATATCATCGCCGGAGTGACCGCCCAATAAACCAGAGACAGAAAGCTTCAAAGAGGTAAATCTTTCAGGAATTACTTCTCTTTTAAACGAAAAAACAGCTAAAGTATCGATTCCACCGGCGCAACCAATAAAAATCTCTCCTTCATCTTCCGAATCCAGGTTAAGCAACACAGAACCTGTCATAAAACCCGGTCTTAATGAAAAAGCACCGGTAAGTCCGGTTTCCTCATCTACAGTGATCAAACATTCCAGCGGGCCATGTTTTATTTTTTTCGAGATTAAAACCGCCATTTGAGCTGCAATGCCAATTCCACAGTCGGCCCCCAACGTAGTTCCGTCGGCCTTTATCCAACCTTCTTCCAACACTGGTTCTATCGCGTCATTTTCAAAATCAAAAATTTTGTCGCTATTTTTCTCACACACCATATCCATGTGAGTTTGTAAAATAACTTTGGGAGCATCTTCTCTTCCTGATGTTGCAGGCTTTGAAATTAATACATTCCCGACTTTATCGGTTTTAGCTTCTAAACTATTGTTGTTTGCAAAATCAAGCAAAAATTGCCTTATCTTTTCTTCCTTTTTTGAAGGTCGGGGAACCTGGCAAATTTGTTCAAAATAATCAAATAAAGGCTGGGGTTTCAACTGCGCAAGTATTTTATTCATGTTACTGTTTTCTTTTTAAAGTTGGCAAAAAATCAAACCAGATGCAGGCATTCATCATAAAGAACAAGAATATTCGGTATCGAGGAGATTCCCTGTTCTGCTGTTTTAAAATTTACAAAAGTCTGCCGTTAACCACCACATTGTTTAACACAATCCCATCAAAAACAGCAGTGTCAATTCCCGGATTTTCGGCCTCAATCTCCACGTTTTCAAAAATAAAGTTTTGCAAACGATCATGTTCCGTTATGCCAATATTGGTAAAACTCTTCACCTCCATTTTAATATTCCGAAAAGTTATATTTTCCGAAACAGAAACCGGTGGTGTTTCGCGGCCTTTTAAATCAAAAAACTGGGTCCACGGACGAATATAAATACAATTCACACCGTTTCCTTCTATGTCTTCCATTGTTATGTATTCATATTTCTGTGGTGTATCCGGCCGCATTTTCAAATGAATCAAGCGGGCAACCTCATCAACTTTACAATTGCGCATAAGAATATTTCGGTTGTGAATGGATTCACTTCCACAAGTAAGCGCTGAATGGCAAAATCCGAAGGTATTATCTTCAATCAGAATATTGGTATTTTCTCCATTATCAGGATCTTCGTCGGCCCACGGTCCTTTTCCTCCTTTTAGTGCAATAGCATCGTCGTTTACCGACATATAGCAACCTCGCACCAAAACGTTTGAACAAACATCCAAATCAATAGCATCAGAGCTCGGCGCAGGTATCGGCGTACGCGGAGCGAAAATGTATACATCCATAATTTTTGCATAATCACACTGATAAAGATGCGTAGTCCAGAAACCCGTATTTTGCAGGTGCACATCCTGAATATAAACATTGTCGCACCCCCAGATAAACACAAGTCGCGGGCGTGAAACTTCAAGGTTCGTACATTGAGGGTTTTCTTTCCGGCGTTGCCAGAAAGCTTCCCAATATTTCTTCCCGTTTCCGTCAATTGTACCTTTACCGGTTATTGTAAAACCGGGAACATTGTATGCGTTTATCAACGCGGGAAAATATTCAAGATTCTGTCCTTCCATACGTGAAGGCTGGATCGGATAGTCGGAAATATCATCTGAGCCTTTTAACATTCCGCCCTCTTCAACATGCAAATGTGTATTGGGTTTGAAAAAAAGTGCACCGCTGCGAAAAATTCCTTTCGGAATAACAATTACCCCTCCTCCTTCCACTGAAATCTGATTGATAAGATTCTGAATGACCTCTGTATTCAAAGTAGAATCATCTGATACAGCTCCGTAATCGGAAATTAAATACATTTTCCCAAGAGTTGTTACGTCTATTTTTGCAGTGTCCGAAAACCATTCAGGAATTGCGGTTCCATCCGGAAAAGTATCTCTTACTTTCTGCTGACACGAAACAATTGTAAAAACGGAAATAAGAAGAATTAATAAGCCGCTTACAAAATATCTTTTAAATAGAATTCTCATCATCCTGTTTCTTTTGGTTTCTTTTTATTCTGAAGATAAAAGTATAAAATTTAGAGTTAATGGTACAATAAACCCCTATTCGTTCATATTAAAAAAAAGAAAGTCAAAAGTTAAATCCTTTGGTTTTTTATACAAAACAAAAGTCCGTGAATCAGGGAAGTTATTCCCAATCATCACGGACTCAAGCTTCCTCATAAAAGTTAGCTTATCAAACGCATATTCTTATTTTTATCGTACCAACTTTTACTATTTACGGAAAGGTCCGTGAAATCCGGATAAACCTGACTCCACAGACACATATACAAAGGCTCCGTCCTCCTCTCCAAGTATCAGTCTCTCAAATATGTCTTCCAGAACCTCCATAATCCCCATCACTATTTCTATTACAACTATTTTATTCATATCTGTTACTATTTACTTTTAAAAAATCATTTCATAAAACTGCAATGCCAAACACCAGTTTCATGCCAAAAAACATAAAAATCTAATCCTCAACAATTTATCACAATACAAAAGAAACACACGTAGTCCATAATAGGGAACACCGTCCACTCCGGGGACTACAGCTCGAAATGACACAAAGAAAAGCAAAACGAATTGACATAGTTTAGCCCAAACCGTCTTTCTGGTTGAATGTAAGCAGTTTTAAAGATTTGCAGATTTCGGAAATATGCAAAACAAATACTCCAACAAGAAAAATATACTATTTTAGTCGAAATAATTTTGCTAACTAAAAATCTACATGAAAAAATTGCTTCTTTATTCAGGAATAATCGCCTTTCTGGTTTTATCAGGTTGTACGGAGAAAAAATCAAAAACAGAATACTCCAACCCGCTGGATGTAGCTTTTGGAGATCCCTATGTTCTTAAAGCATCCGACGGAAAATATTATATGTACGGAACGGGAGGTGTAAAAGATGGTTTTAGGGTTTGTTCTTCTGACGATCTGGTGCATTGGAAAGAAGAAGGCCAGGTTTACAAGGGGAATACAGAAGATTCATGGGGAATCGGTGATTTCTGGGCACCTGAAGTATATGAAGTCGAAGGAAAATTTTACATGTTTTTTAGTGCGCAGTGGAAAGAAAATCCAACAAACGAGCTTGAAAATTTCCGAATTGGTGTAGCTGCATCCGATAAACCAACCGGCCCTTTTAAAGAAATCAGCAATGGACCTGTTTTTGATCCGGGATATCCGATAATTGATGCCAACCTTTTGTTTTCGGATGATGGCAGAGTTTTTATGTACTATTCGCGCTGCTGTTATAAACACACAGTAAAAAGTGAAGTAGCCGATTGGGCTCGTAAACAGAATCTGTTTGAAGAAATTGAGGAAAGCTGGGTTTACGGAGTAGAAATAAAGCCTGATTTCTCCGGAATAATTGGCGAGCCGGTTCTATTGCTTCGTCCGCCGGTGAAGATGGATAACAAACAAACCGAATGGGAAAGCAGATCGGTAACATCGGGTGAAGTAAATCGTCGATGGACTGAAGGTTCATACATTTTTAAAAAAGATGAAACCTATTACATGATGTATTCAGCTAATTTTTATGCCGGAAAAAATTATGCGGTAGGATATGCAACATCTAAAAATCCGCTGGGACCTTTTACAAAAGCGGATAACAATCCGGTTTTACAAAAAAATACAGAACAGGGTGGTGAAGTAACGGGAACAGGACACAACAGCGTTACATGGTCAAAGGACGGTAAAAAAATGTATTGTGTGTACCACGGTAGGACCAAAGCATCGGGGCAGGAAAGAGTGGTTTTTATTGATGCAATGGAAGTAACAAATGATGGAAAATTACTTGTACACGGACCTACAACCACCCCGCAGGTTTTGGATTAGCAGATTAACCAAAATCGACCACATATGAAAACCTTCCTCGCAAACATACTGATTGTAATTTCTTTGGCAGCAACAAGCCAGGAAAGATTTACAGACCTTGACGGACAAAAGTTCCGCATAAAAACATTAGGAGACGGAGACATTACTGTTTTGTTTGAAAATGGTATGTCCGATAGTCTGGAGGTGTGGCAATCAATTCCTGATTCGGTTGCAAAATTTGCAAGGGTATTTTTATATGACCGCGCAGATATTGGAAAATCTGATCTTTCCCGCCAGGAACGAAGCATCCCTAATATGGTCTCCGAACTAAAAAGCGTCTTGAAAAAAGAAAATATCAAACCTCCTTATATTTTGGTTGGGCATTCATTGGGGGGACTTATCGATCGCTATTTTGCAAGCGAGTACCCCGGGGAAGTTTTAGGAATGTTATTGCTCGATCCGAGCGCAGAATCATATTGGAAAAGCATGAGCAAGAAAGAGCTAAAAAAATACATCAAAGGTGGCACGGAGTGGTATGAAAGTCGTTTTAAAGTGCAATACAGAAAAGAGTGGTACCAATTTATTCCCAACCTGAATTATATGAACAATTTAAAAATCCCGAAAGACATGCCAATAATATTACTCTCAGCAAAACAATTGGAATGGTCAAAATATCAACCTGATATTATTGACGGTTTTACAAATGCAAAGCTTGTAAAATTAAAAGGAGATCATTACACACACATAGCCCACGCAGAATTAACCACAAATTGGATAAAAGAGCTGGTCGAAAGAACAGGTTATTAAATATTTTACCCCCTCAACATTAATAAAATAAAAAACATTTGCTACTTTTGCATTACTTTTAAAAAGAGAAAAAACATATCAAAAATCCCTTCCGGGGAAAATGAAAGGCACTTACTGATGTAGGAAAGTTATTCATATACATTCGTGCTTTTCAAAAAATCCATTATAAAATTTTCAAGATTTACGTTGACCGACAAAGCAATATTTGTCGTCAATTATAAAATCTATCATTAAAAAGAATAAAAATGAATATCAAAGAGATAAGCACATATACAATAAAACCGGAACTGTATACACCCGGCACAGATGTAATGTGGACCAACGAATACATTTCCAAACAATTATTGCAGGTTCACCTTAACACCGAAATTGACCTGGCAAGTCGTAAGGGAAACACCATTAAAAAAACAACTGACTGGATTCTGGGGCAAACACAAAAAACGTCCCTCGGAATTCTTGATCTTGGTTGCGGCCCGGGTCTGTATTCAGAACTCCTTACCCAAAAGGGGCACAAAGTTACTGCGGTTGACTTTTCAAAGAATTCTATTGAGTATGCAAAAAAACATGCAGAAGAAAAACAACTTAACATCTGCTATAAAAATGAGGACTATCGCAGTCTTCAACTGGAAGAAAACCAGTTTGATTTGGTAATTCTCATTTATACTGATTATTGTGTATTAAAACCTAGCGAAAGAAAACAACTTTTAAGTAACATTAAAACATGGTTAAAACCGGGCGGAACTTTTATTTTCGATGTGAACAACGACCAAAAACTGGAACAAAAAATTTTTCCCAGAAGCTGGGAGGCACAGGAAAAAGGTTTCTGGAGTGATAAGCCTTATTTAGCACTTTCAGAGTCATTTCATTATACGGATGAAAAGGTCATTCTTTATCAACACGTTATTGTCAATGAATATGAAACCCCAAAAGTTTATCGCTTTTACACCCATTTCTTTTCCGAAACAGATATTAAAAATGAACTTTTACAGTCTGGATTTAAACAGTTTAATTTTTATATTAATGTCCTTCCTGCGGGAGATTTGTGGAATGGTGAGCAGGTAATCTTCTGTGTCGTAAAAAACACAAAATAAAATGTCAACCGGAAGGACCAGATTCTTCCGGTTACTTTTTTATTGCCCCGGAAATCAACTTATAGTTAATTCCAATTTTAGCTCATTAAAGAAAATACTATTTTTGCTCGCTTAAGAATCAAACTAACCGGTATTATGAATATTTTGGTTGTACTTGCTCATCCCGATAAAAATAGTTTCAACTATACAATAGCCCAAACCTGTATAAAGCAACTAATAGAAAATGAACATTCCGTTATCTTTCACGATTTGTACCGGGAAAATTTTGATCCGGTGCTAAACACCCCTGAAATTCCCAAAAACGGAGCGGTTGATGAAATTATAAAAATGCACTGTGAAGATTTAACAAAAAGTGATGGTATTATTATCGTTCATCCCAACTGGTGGGGACAACCCCCTGCTCTCTTAAAAGGTTGGATCGACCGTGTTATCAGACCCGGAATTGCCTATGAGTTTGAAGAAGGGGATGGAGGCGAAGGAGTTCCGATTGGGTTACTAAAAGCCAAAACTGCTGTGGTTTTCAATACATCAAATACGAGTATGGATAGAGAAAATAATATCTTTTTAGACCCACTGGAAACACTCTGGAAAAACTGTATTTTTGATTTATGTGGAGTTAAAGAGTTTTATCGTAAAATGTTTCGCATAATTGTTACCAGTACAACGACGCAAAGAAAATCCTGGTTGAATGAAGTAAAAACAACGGTTAGTAGTTTTTTCCCTTTGTCGGAAAAATTTGAGTAAAAAACTTCAATTATTGTTAACTCTAACGTCAAAAGAAAACCGCACTGCAACATCTGAAAGTTTTTGTAAAAACTTCCTGAACGTAGTTCCGAACAGAAATGTTTAAATTTTATGTCCCCTCATTCCAACCCACATTGTAGCCAGGAGTAACAGCAGAACCAACAAACGAGAATTAAGCCGACAGTTTAAAATACCCAAAACTCTTTTTTTGAAAAAATTGTAGTAACTTGCAGGTAAACAAGTTGGCTTTTAGCAAAATTCCCAAATAAATTAAATAGAGTTTTGAGTGAGCAATTAAAAAAAGAGATAAGAGTAGCAGTACTTCCTTTTCATATTTTTAGCAGTGAAGAGGAGTTGAGTCCTTTAATTTTGGGATTTACAGACGACCTGATAGCAAATCTTTCTAAGTTCATCGGACTTTCTGTAATTTCTCAATTGTCGTCATACAAAATAAAAAATTCAGCTTCAGATGAAATTACCGGTATGTTGGGAGTAGACTACCTGATAACGGGAAGCTTTCGTAAATCTGTTGAGTCGGTTCGTATAAATATACAACTGAACCGAATGACGGATAAAAGTGTAATTTTCACAAAACAATACAATGATTCTCTTGACAATATTTTACAGACACAGGACACGATAATTGTCCAAATTGTAAGTATACTTCAAAAACAAATTGATTACGACATACTTTCATTTTCATATCAAAAGAAGAAAGTAGAGCTGGCTGCATATGAAAACTGGCTGCTTGGAATGAGTTATTTAAAAAAAGGATCGTTACGCTACGATTTAAAAGCGAGAAACTGTTTTGAAGAGGCACTTAAAATTGACCCATATTTTGCCAGAGCGTACTCAGGTTTATCACTCTCCTATTTTAACGAATGGAGTTGTCAGCTTTGGGATCGCTGGGATGTTAACAAAAAAGGAGCACACAATTACGCTCTGAAAGCATTGGAGTATGACGAAAACGATTACATTTCACTTACCGTTTTAGGCCGAACTTATCTTTATTCCGAAGAGTTTGAAAAAGCTGAGCATTATGTCAGAAAGTCTTTACGAATGAATCCCAACGACGCAGACAATTTAATCCAGGTTGCATTTACGCTGATGTATCTCGGGTTTGCCAATGAGTCGGTTAAACTATATGAAAAAGCAAATGAATTAAATCCTCTTCACCAGGACGATTATTTTGGCTACGGCTCAAATTTCTATTTTGAGACAGGTCAATTTGAAAAGAGCTTACATTTAGGAAAAACAGTCAGCTCACGAAATACATGGGTTGATTTTCCGGTTTACATGGCTGGTATTTACTTTCACCTGGGTGATTATGAGAATATGGAAGTTCAATGGAGATTGTTTCTTGAACGTTTTAAAAGTCATATCAATAAGGACTCGGCAATCAATGAGAGAGAAGCTTTAGTATGGCATAAAAATATAAATCCGTACAAAAAAAATACAAATTTAAAGGAGTTCTGGAATTATATCGAAAAAAAATTGGTTCAGTTTCTTTTCAGCAACAAGGCACCAAAACAAAAAAAGAAATTACAAGGTTTAAACAAAATGGAGAAATGTGGGAACTGTCGTATCAGGGAATAACTGTTTTATTGAAAGATAATAAAGGTAACCATGACATTGCGAGGCTTTTAGCGGAACCTGAAAAAGAATTTCTTTGTACCGAACTTATGGAAACAGTCCTTTGTAATGCGGATGGCATAGAGATTATTGACAGGAAAGCAAAATTAGAATATCAGAAAAGGATATTGCAGCTCCAGGCAGAGATTGATGAAGCCGAAAAAGGCAACAATCCGACAGAAACGATTCAATTGAGAGAAGAGTACGAAAATCTTATTGAACATTTATCCCAAACACTGGGACTTGCAGGCAAAAGAAGAAAAACCGGCAACTTATCAGAAAAAGCTCGCTCAGCTGTAACATGGAGAATCCGAAGTGCGATAAACAAAATTGAGAAAGTCCACTCTCCTTTATCGAAGCATCTTTCGAAATCAATTAAAACAGGCACTTTCTGTTCATACAAGCCAGAAAACCTCATTGATTGGGATATCTGAAAAACTTACAGAAAAATAACAGGCACCTTACATTGTGAGGAAAAAACTTACGCCATTAAGAGTGAAAGATAAATGTTTCACTTTTAAAAATTTTAAGTTATGCCTACTCCATTACAAATTTTATTGGACCCGATTTCTCTTATTATAATCGGAATTTATGTTGCACTGATGATTTGGGAAGCTGTTTTCCCCGCTGTTAAACTTCCTGAAATAAAATACTGGAAGTTAAAAGGACTTACCTCTTTTGGTGTATTTTTTTATCTATCGTCTTATCTTCCTCTTGCTACCGATCCTTTTCTTGAGCCTTTCCGCTTAGTCGATCTCACTGGATTTGGAACATTGGGAGGCGCTTTGGTTGGAATATTACTTTATGAGTTTGGTATTTTTGTATGGCACTGGGCAATGCACAAATACGATTTATTGTGGAGAACATTTCACCAGATGCACCACAGTGCAGAAAGACTGGATACATACGGGGCATTCTTTTTCAGCCCTATGGATATGATTGGATTTACTTTGCTGGGAAGCATTTGTTTTGCTTTGTTAATTGGAATTACACCACAAGCTATTACTGTAGTACTACTGGTCACTAACTTTTTTTCCATTTTTCAACATGCAAACATCAAGACGCCCCAATGGTTGGGATACATTATCCAACGTCCGGAAAGCCACTCAATTCACCATGGGAAAGGAATACACAAATACAACTATTCCGACCTTCCTGTTTTCGATATGATATTTGGTACTTTTCGTAATCCGAAGAGTTATGCAAATGAAACCGGATTTTATAGCGGAGCTTCCAATAAAATATGGCAAATGCTCACGTTTAAAGACATCTATTAATTTTTGTTCAAGTTAACACATCATGAAAACAATTGACAAAGAAAAACCTGGCAATATAATCCTAACTGACAGTGGGTTGGAAACAACTCTGATATACCATCACAACATCGCCCTGCCCCACTTTGCTGCGTTTATACTTTTAAATAATCCACAGCAAAAAAGTCTGCTCGACCGATATTTCAGACAACATCTGGATTTGGCGGTCAGGTATAAAACCGGGTTCGTTTTGGAAAGTGTGTCCTGGCGTGCAAACTCCGACTGGGGTTACAAACTTGGTTACCAGGATAAGGAGCTTGACTTCGTAAATCAAAAAGCAATTCGGCAGTTGTTTGCTATAAAAAATGAGTACGCCGGTTCTGTTTCACCGATTTATGTAAGTGGCTGCATCGGGCCAAGAAGCGACGGATACCAAATAAAACATAAGATGACACCGGTAGAAGCTAAAGAATATCATATTAATCAGGTTGCATCCTTCAAAAAAGCAAAGGCTGATTTCGCCTCGGCTTTAACTATGAATTATTCAGATGAAGCCATGGGGATTGTTTTGGCCGCTCGTGAAAAAAAGCTTCCGGTTGTTATTTCATTTACTGTGGAAACAGACGGAAGCTTACCCGATGGAGAAAAACTAGATGAAGCAATATCCCGAATTGATAAAGACACGCAGCAATATCCTCTTTACTATATGATTAATTGTGCCCATCCGACACATTTTGTACGCCAGTTGGTTGATGCTGACTGGACAAAAAGAATCCGCGGGATTCGGGCAAATGCTTCCTGTAAAAGCCATGCCGAACTTGACGAATCTGTTGAACTGGACAGTGGTAATAAAATTGAGTTAGCTGATTGGTACACAACAATTCGGGAGAAACTTCCAAATTTACTTGTCTATGGTGGCTGTTGCGGGACTGATATTTCACATATCGAGAACATTTGTCAAAAAATAGCTGTCTGACTGTTGTATTATTTTTCACCCTATATCGAAAAAGGAGACATTTTCTCCTTTTTCTGTCTATTAACTTTTGGTGCCGACTTTTTGAGAAACAATATTCTTTTTTTGACATTTATCAAACATTTCTCCGCAAGGCGTCCGTTACTTTTGAAAAAAAATGAATCAAAATACACCAATGGAAATCGCAACAAAAATTTTCGTCAATAGTGGCCTGATGATTCTGGCCATCATCTTTGGAATAATTTTACACAAAACCGGAAAACCCTTTCACTCGGAAACTTTTGCCATTCATAAACTGGCGACACTCGGATTTATGATTCTCACAATTATGCTGATGTTACACTTCTCAAGAAACGATGAGAGAACCGGTTTACTTGTCACATTAATAAGTTGGGCAACAGCATCTGTTTTAGTGATTATTTTATCAGGGAAAATTTTGAGTGAAGGAAAGTTTGAATCCATTATGCTCAAATTGCATAGAACTGCATCTGCGGGGCTATTGACAACAGTACTTATTTCTTTTTACAAGATTCTCTGTTTATAAAAAAATGATTTTTATTCAGAAGAAAGGCCACTATCGCCTATCAAATTGCTCGCGGGACTCCTTTATAGCTTCCATATTTTCTTTGGCCCAACCAACCAGTCCATGAATATATACCAACAATGACTTACCTCTTTCTGTAAGTTTGTATTCCACCCGAGGCGGTATCTCAGGATAAATTGTTCGAGATACGAGCCCGTCTGCTTCAAGAACACGAAGAGTTGATGTCAACATCTTTTGCGAAATTGAACCAATTGTTTTGTATAATTCATTAAAACGCATTTTTTCAACTCCTCCCAAAGCCAGCAAAACTAATACTGACCACTTGTCGCCAAAACGATCGAGCACATTACGGACCGGACAAGTTTCGTATCCTGAAAATATTCCCAATTCTTTTTCCATAGATAAAATACTGATAATCAACAAAACTTTCATCAAAGTAAGTATCTGTATAATTTGTACCTTATTGCAAATCAATAACTAACTATTTACCTTTGACTTACCAAAAGTAATTAAAAAACTTTAAGTAATTTAATATCAAAAATAAATTTAAAAAATGAGCAAAATATTAATTACAGGAGCAACAGGCAATTTAGGCAAACAGACCCTTCAATCATTAGTTTCAAAAACAGATGTCTCAAATCTCGCAGCCCTTGTTCGCGATGAATCAAAAGCAACTGATTTAAAAGAATTGGGTATTGAAATCAGAGTAGGTAATTATGACGACATTGCAAGCCTAACATCAGCTTTTCATGGAATTGACAAACTGTTTTTTGTTTCAGCAAGCGACATCGAAAAACGTTTACCTCAGCACAAAAACGTATTGGAAGCTGCCAAGGAAAATAGTGTTGAACATATCGTTTACACAAGTTTTGTAAGAAAAAATGAAACTGATTCTTCGCCGATTGCAGCCGTAGCCAAGGCACATATTTACAGCGAGGAATTTTTATTGGAATCGGGAATCGATTATACCATTTTAAGAAATACTTTATATATGGAATTTGCACCATATTTTATGGGAGATAAAGTTTTAGAAAACCGGATGGTATACCTGCCTTCCGGAGATGGCAAAGTAGCATTCCTGCTTCGTAGTGAAATGGCTGAAATTGCGGCCAATATCTTAACTTCAGAGGGCCATGAAAATAAAACTTATACACTGTCATCAGAAGAAGCATTTTCGTATGCTGACATCGCAAAAATAATTTCAAAAATAAGCGAAAAAGACATCAAATTTGTCTCTCCTCCGGTTGATGAATTTGTACAAACAATGCATAAAGCTGGTGTTCCGGAAGAAATGATTGGGATGAGTGTTGGTTTCGCACGGGCTATTCAGCAGGGTGAATTTGAAGCTACAAATCCTGAAATTTCAAAATTATTGGGTAGAAAAGTGGTTACGATAGAAGAATTTTTAAAACAGGTGTACGCGTAAGAGAGAGAATGTTGAAACGCCTTTATTCCGGTTCAGATTCCTGAACCGGATCTTTATATTATTTCTGTTTTAAAAGCCACTTTATTCTGTCAATCGAAAAAAAATAATGTACAAAAACAATCAATAAAAAAATTAAAGCCGCTGTTTGTGCTCCCAAATCAAATAACGCCCAGCAAACAAAACCAAAAAGAGAAAATTCAATTATCAACCTTAACATTCCAGGCGTTGCAATAACGGTTTTACCTGAACGTGAAGGGTCGTGTCTCACTGCGAAAATGCCCCAAAGGGCGGCAAACAAAACCGGCAGGCCAATCACAAACAAATAACGGTAGTTGCCTTGCTCCTGATTCCAAGCCCAAACAGCAGAGACAACCAGCATTACTATCTCCAGAATAAAACGAATTGCCATATTGATTGGATGTTTAGACATTTTCAAAATCTTGTTATTTACTTCATAAACACATTGTGAGTTTCAAAGTTTGAGATAAAACTCAATCTAACAAAAAGTCGAACCCTCAGTGATTGAAACTTTTACTACTTTTACCTGAATCTAAATCAATTTATAACAACAATGCAAAAGCTTTTCATTTTACTATTTCTTTTCGTTTCCTCTATTTCGAAATCGCAAAACACAGGTATTGCCTCAAAAGAAGACTGGATAAATCTATTCAACGGAACCGATTTAACAGGCTGGGAAATTAAAATTGCCGGAATTCCCACAGATCAAAACTACAAAAAAACGTTTGTTGCAGAAGATAGCATGATTCGTATTCGTTATGATAACTACGAGGAATTTGAGGACTATTTCGGACACATGTACTTTAAGAAACCATTTTCGTATTACAAATTAAGTTTTGACTACCGTTTTGTTGGAGAACAACTAAAAGGAGGCGCATCCTGGAATGTACGAAACAGCGGTATTATGTTACATTCGCAATCGGCGGAAAGCAACGACTACGGACAGGATTTCCCAGTTTCAATAGAGTTACAACTTCTGGGAGGTCTAAATCAGGGGGAACGTACCACAGCCAATGTATGTACCCCGGGAACTGCAGTTGAAATGGGCGATACCGTAAATTTTAACCATTGTATAAATTCCGCGTCGAAAACATATAACGGCGACCAGTGGGTACATGTGGAAGCAGTAGTTCTTGGCGGCGAACAAATGACATTTATTGTTGAAGGCGACACCGTATTAAACTTTCAAAAACCACAAATTACAAAAGGATTTATAAATGCCGGTATAGATAACGACTGGGAAAATTTTGGAATAACGGAAAGTAAAAATAACTGGCTGGCACGCGAAGGTGAAATTCTTACCGAAGGATATATTGCTTTACAGGCTGAAAGTCATCCTATTGATTTCAAAAATATAAAATTGCTAAACCTCTGTGGTTGTATGGATAAAAAAGCAAAAAATTACAAATCGTATTATATCAAAAATAAGCCTGAAAAATGTGAGTATTAAGCTTTCATAAAAATAGTTGAATAGAGCTTCTTTTATTTTGAAAATTTCTCCGCTACTCCTTTTAATACCTGACAATACATTAATCAAAAGCACTATACCAATACCAGTATAAAACATAAAAAAATCAGCTGCTTTTTTCTGAAGATAAGGCTCTGCAAAATTTAGGCAAAAAAATCCAAAAAATACAAACAGGTAAAACAAAAACAGGAAAAACAGGTTTTATTTAGAAAACGGGGTTTTAAATATGATAAAAAAGATTAAAAAAAAGTTTTTTACTGGGAATCAATAACTTAATTTTTTAAGAACTGTGTTATTTTTTCCTGAAGATAAAACTTCATTTATTAATCTTTTCAACTATCAGATTTACAAAATATTGACAATGGAAAATTCGTATAGTTTCATATTTTTTCATATATTATGAGGAATTTAACACTCTGACACCTATTTGTATTAAGAATGAATCAAACCGAAGGTTACATTAAAAAGCTTGAGGAAGAAAACCAAAATCTGAAAAGGCTTCTCGATGCCTCTGACAAAAAAGTATTAAGAAAGATGTTTAATTCCCACCAGGCTATAATGCTGATGATTGAGGAGGGAAGCGGACAGATTGTAGACGCCAATGAAGCGGCAGTTGCATTCTACAAGTATCCTAAAAACGAACTGTTGTCTCTAAAAATTGAAGACATCAATACGCTGTCTCCGGATGAAATAAAAAAGGAAAGAAAAAAAGTAGTCCGGGGAAAAAAGGACTATTTTATTTTCCCGCATCGGATTGCTGACGGAACGATCCGGCAGGTCGAGGTTTATACTTCGCTTTACGAGATAAATAAGAAACCAACTTTATTTTCTATTATTCACGATGTTACGGAACGAGTTGAAGCTGAAAAGGAATTGCGAAGAAACGAAGAAAAGTTTGTAAGCGCCTTTAAATCAAACCCAAACAGCATGATCATCAGCAGTCTTGACAACGGAAAAATATATGATGTAAATGACGCCTTTTTTGAACTTACAGGTCTAACCCGAAAAGATATTACAGGGGAGACAACTCTTTCAGTCGATTTATATGCCGATCCAAATGACCGGGATAAATTAATTCAAATTGTCAAAAAAACAGGATCAGTAAGAAATCTTGAGACAAGACTTCACCATCGATCTGGCAAAATACTGACTGTGCTTATATCAGGTGAACTGCTAAAAACAAGCGGGGACAGAACCATCATTACTACCATGCTTGATATTACACAAAGAAAGCAATTAAAAGATCAGCTGGAAAGTAACAATGTCCTGCTTCAAACCATATTCGATAGTGTCCCGGCGATGATTACCGTATATAACCCTGATTTGCAACAAATAAATGCTAACAAAGAATTTGAGAGGATAACCGGCTGGAGCGAAAGTGATATCAGAGAGAAAAATATAATGGAACTTGTTTATCCGGAAGCCGAATACAGGAAAAAAGCTGCAAAGTTTATGCAGTCGTTACAACCCGGATTTAAGGATTTTGTTATGACAGGGAAAGACGGAAACGAGATTGAGACCATTTGGGCAAATGTAAAATTGGAAGACGGCAGACAGGTTGGAATCGGCATTGACAACCGTGAAAGAAAAGCGGCACAAAAAGAACTACAACAAAGCCAGGAGATAATAAAAGCTGCTCTTTACAGTATGACTGACGCTGTATTTATTTTTGATCCCAAGCTCAAGCTTCTTTATTACAATGACACTTTTGTTACCTTTCACAGATTTAAAAACAGAGAAGAGTGCCCCGATGTACTTACTGAATATAATGAATTTCTCACACTTTTTTTCCCTGATGAAACCCCTGCACCAGTTAAAGACTGGCCTGGGACAAAAGCTTTAAAGGGCGAATCGGCCACAAATGCTGAATATATTTTATTAAGAAAAGATACCGGCGAAAAATGGGTTGGCAGTTACAGTTACGGTCCGATCATTTCAAATGACGGAAAAATTACCGGTGCAGTAATAGTTGTACGCGATGTAACCCAACAAAAAAACGCTGAAGTAGAACGCGAATATTTATTGAAACAGCTGGCACTAGACAAACAGGCACTCGCTGAATCAGAACAACGTTACCGTATAATGGGTGAGTCGGTTGATTATGGCGTATGGGCAACTGATGCCGAAGGAAAGGCAATTCATATCAGCGAATCGTTTTGTAAAATGGTAGGTAAATCATTTGAAGAAATACAGGAGTTTGGTTGGATTGATACTTTAGTTCCTGAACAACAACGAGAAGTGATGGATTTATGGATGGACTCTGTAAATACAGGCAAGCGTTTTGAACATGAACATAAATTTTTAACTCAGGATGGCAAGGTTAAAATGGTACTGGCCATTGGAATGCCCATAAAAGATAAGAATGATAAAGTCGTTTCATGGGCAGGAATTAATCTTGATATTACCGACAGAAAGAAAATTGAGCTACAACTGGAAGAAAAAAATAACCACCTGACCAAACTAAACGATGTACTTGAAGACTTTTTTAAAATCGCTGCGCACGATCTTCGGTCCCCTATCCAGAACCTCATCGACATTAACGAACTTGTAAAACAGTCGGCACCGGAAGAAAAATTTACGCTTATTGAGATGCTCGAACCCATAACCATTCGTTTAAAACGAACGGTCGACGGGCTTATGGAGGCAGTAAGTCTTCAAACAAAACAGGAATTAGCTATTGCACAAATCAGATTTATAAAAGTATGGAAAGAAGTTGCCGCTGAGTTAAGCAATCAAATTACAAATTTTAAAGGAACAATTGAGACCGATTTTGAAGATGCGCCCGAAATTCATTTTATTGAAGCTCACCTAGTCAGTATTTTACGTAATTTGGTTTCAAATTCAATAAAATACGCTTCTGAAGTAAAAAATTCATTTGTGAGAATTTCAACAAAAAAAGAAGGAGAATCAGTACTTTTAAGCGTAGAAGACAATGGAATTGGCATTAATCTAAAAAATGCCGGCTCCGAATTGTTTAAACCTTTCAAAAGATTCACTTCGAAAGTGGAAGGTACTGGAATGGGGCTTTATATTGTAAAAAATATTGTAGAAAAAAATGGAGGTTATGTACGGGTGGAAAGTAAAGTAAACAAGGGCACAATTTTTTATTGTTATTTAAAAGAATACACAACATAAAAAATCAAATGTCATCAGACAAAAATTTTGTTGAATTTATAGTTGACCAAATTGAAAACGCCGGAGAGATTAGTTTCCGCAAGATGTTTGGAGAATATGGAGTTTATTCCGGTGGCAAACTGTTCGGACTAATCTGCGATAATAAATTATTTATAAAACCCACCGTTTCCGGCAGAACATTTATTGGCGATATAATTGAAGCGCCCCCTTATCCCGGAGCCAAAACAAGCTTTTTAATTGAAGACAAAATAGAAGACCGGGAATGGTTAAGTGAATTGGTTAGGATAACCGTAAAAGAACTGCCCGACCCCAAACCCAAAAAAAGAAAAAAATAAGTCTGGAGCCTTTTAATCTTCACTACATATTAAAAAAAGCAGAACAGGCGGATAAAGGAATTTCAAATAAGAAGAAAAGAAATAAACAGCGCAAATAATGTTTGTTTTTCTTTTTTATCAAATTTGACAAAAGTTAAAAATTGATTTTTTTGATGTGAAGTAAACAAAAACAATGCGTTACAATATTTCATAAAAATATTCTTCGATTCAGACTAAATTTTGATGTCCGTTTTACAAAAAAAGCCACTCCGAAAAACGAAGTGGCTTCTCCAAAATTACGGTCAGATTTACTTTTTAATTACTTTTCCAACAATTAGATTCTCTTTCCCAATTAATCGATAGGTATATAGTCCCGATTCCCATTCCCGGGTTCTTACAACACGGATGTTTTCTCCCGCTACCAATTGAACTTTTTCTGAAATTTTTAATCTTCCAAGTAGATTATAGAACTCGATTCTAATTTCTTCTGCTTTCTCACAAATAATATTTAAAGAGAGTGTATTATTAAACGGATTTGGATAGACTTCACAAGCAAATTGTTCCTCATCCACAATAATCACGGAGGTAGCTTCGCAAACGTCTCCTACTCCATCATTGTCGGCATCAAGTTGATCGGCGTTTGCAGTTAACGGGCAATTGTCATATTCATTTAATACTCCATCCCCATCAATATCGTCATCACATTCGTCCCCTTCTCCGTCAGCATCAGAATCCAGCTGAAGTTCATTTACAACAAACGGGCAATTGTCGTTATTATTCAACACGCCGTCGTCATCAATATCGCCGTCGCAGCTGTCCCCTTTCCCATCTCCATCGGTATCGACCTGATCATTATTGGGTGTTACCGGGCAATTGTCCTGGTCATTCAAAATCCCGTCGCCATCAATATCATCATCGCACATATCTCCTATTCCATCGTAATCAGAATCCTGCTGATATAAATTAAATACCAGCGGACAATTGTCATAAACGTTAAGAATCTCGTCGCCGTCAATATCATTATCACAGATATCTCCTACACCATCCTTGTCAGCGTCAGCCTGGTCAGAATTTTCGGTCAAAGGACAATTATCGGTAACATCCGGGACTCCATCTCCGTCGGTATCATCTTCACAAATATCGCCAATGCCATTATTGTTTACATCGGTCTGGTCGGCATTGGCCACATAGAGACAATTATCAGAATCATTTAAAACACCGTCGCCATCAATATCTCCATCGCAAACATTACCAATGCCATCGCCGTCAGAATCTTCCTGCCCGCTATTTGGCGTTACCGGGCAATTGTCAGCATTATTCGGAATACCATCGCCATCTATGTCATTATCACACAAATCTCCTGTACCGTCGCCATCGGTATCAATCTGTTCTTTGTTTGATATATACGGGCAATTATCTATATCATTTAAAATTTCGTCGCCATCAATATCATCATCACACACATCGCCAATACCATCATTATCCGTATCAATTTGATTGGTGTTTTGTACTAACGGGCAATTGTCCATTGAGTCTGGTATGCCATCTGCATCTGCATCATTTTCACACACATCACCAATACCATCACTGTCTGTATCCGTCTGGTCAGCATTGGAAACATAAATACAATTGTCATTGCTATTTAATACACCATCCCCGTCAATATCATCATCGCAAATATCGCCGACTCCGTCGCTGTCAGAATCTGTCTGGTCGGCATTGACTATTAGCGGGCAATTGTCTTCATCATTCAGAACGCCATCGCCATCAATATCGTCGTCACATACATCACCAATTCCGTCTTTGTCGAAATCTTTCTGATTTAAGTTTGATACATAGGGACAATTATCATCGTCATTCAGAACTGTATCTCCATCAATATCGTCGTCACAAACGTCTCCAATCCCGTCGCTATCAACATCTTCCTGATTTGAATTTGCAACGTACGGACAATTATCTATATCGTTTGTTATTCCATCACCATCAATATCATCGTCACATAGATCTCCGATTCCGTCTTTGTCTGTATCGTTCTGGTCGGCGTTTTGTGTATAAGGGCAATTGTCAATATCATCGTCTATTCCATCGTTATCGGTATCATAATCGCAGGCATCGCCTTCGCCATCGCCATCATAATCTGCCTGGTCGGCATTTGCTATTGTTGGGCAATTGTCAACATTATTGGGAATGCCATCGCCATCAATATCATCATCACACACATCGCCAATACCATCTTCGTCAACATCTTCCTGTCCCGGGTTGTAAACAAGAGTACAGTTGTCTGCTGCGTCAATAATGTCATCTCCGTCAGAATCCTTATCTTCATTATCGAGGTAAGCATTAATATCGTCAACAGCAAAGCCCCATGAAATGGTATCGGTGTTTATATTTCCGTATAAATCACCAACACCGGTTAGCTTTATTAAAAGGTAATCACCATTATCAACACCGGTAAATGAAGAATTAAAAACAAGCATACTGTCAGAACACCCCCATTGGATATCTACCGGGGTATACCCTTGAGTTACGTTTAAAAATTTGACATTATTTTCATCAATAAGACTACAATCGATAGCTTCATTAAAAGCCACATAAATGTAATCTTCATTTTGCAGATTATCAGATAATGGACGTGGGTAGCCCAACACTTCCGGAGCATTTCTGTCAACCTTTGCTTCTATGCTGTTTGAGTAACTTTCCGAACTGCCATTTGTTATTTCTGCTCTGAAAACAAAGTCGCCATCTTCAACATTATAGACAGGGACAACAATATCTGTAGTATTCTCATTTAAATCTTCCACCAAAACCTCTTTCAATGTGGTCCAAAAAGTAGCATCCTTTTCACGCACCTCAATAAAACAATAATCGATAGTTGTTGTGTCATAATCAGAAAGCGTCATTTTCATTTCATTTTCCGTAATAACATCTTTCTCTGAAGCAATTGTCATATCGCTGCATTCGGAAGGATAGAAGACGCTAAGATAAACATCATCAGAAATATCACTTTCACACTCGGACTCAAGTGTAAATTTCAAATCCGGATAAGCAGTTGTTTTTAAAGGCCCCTTGGCAATGGTTACCGTTGCAAATACAGATTCGAATGCAGGGATGGTATAAGGTATTTTTTCTCCACCGCCAACGGTGTTCCCTCCCACTGTAACAACTGCTCCATCGGGATTACTGGTAGCGTCGAACATTAAATTATAAACCATATCTTCATTACTGTCGCTTAAATTTGTTAGTTCAAGAACAAAAACTCCTCTTTCAGTATTCGATGAAAGTGTCTGGTTATAAACGTCAGCTTCTAATTGAAGTCTTTCGCGATGTTGCGTTTTTTCTTCGTAAGGACAACTCGAACGACCTGCTACGGTATTAAAAGCCGGTGTCCCGTAAACCTGGTCTTTCAAAACATCAACACTGAAATAATCGCCTGAGTCGTCGTCCTGCAAAACATAACCAACCGTTTGTGAATTTGTTTCAGTGGTAGTGCTTGATTCGCCAATTTCAGCTTTAACTGAAACGCCCACGCCCGCAGTCCCCCCGGAGCCGCCTACTAAGCATCCTGCCTCAACAGCAACCTCGGCATCAACATATACAGTATACTCAAGACTCATTGAACGTGTTGAAGACGATTCGACAGATGACTCGTAATTTACTCCGGAACTAAAAGACACATTCTCTACAAACTCTGCTTTTTCAATATTGTCATGGTTATTTTCTATCATTTGCCGCCAAACATCAGCCTGAGTCAAATATCTTTCTGCTTCCAAATCATCGCCGTCCAGTTCTTCATAATATGCCAATTCTTCCAATTGAGGAATTAAGGTTTGGGAAATATGTTCTTCCGAATACATAAAAGTTGTATTGAACCCATCCGGGGCAACAATAAGTTCAGTACTTTTTACCGGCTCACATTTATCGTAGTCGTAGGTTATTACATCCGTAAGGGCATAAATTAAATTTAGCGCCCCGCCTACATATACATCTCCATCAGCGCCGGTAATTTCATCACTTGATGTTTCAAACCGTTCGGTGTTGGTAACCGTATAAATCAATTCGTTATTTTCAACTGATGTTGCACCTATAGTTGTAGAAACACCAACCGAGCCCCAGATTTCAGTTTCGGTATTGAGGAACCCTGAGCCTGCTTCAAATTTCACCCCAAGCCTTGCCTCGGCCCAAGCATTTACAGCTCCCTCCTTGAGTGTACTAAAACTCATGGAGTTTTCGATGGTCGTACTTTCTTCAAGATAACTGTAACTTGCGTCTCCCGGTGGGTCGTGTAGAATGAGGAAAGGCATGGAAGGCGTAACAGTGGTAAATGTATTGTCCCGGGGATTGTTACCAACAACCAGGATATCTATTTTACCCGAAAAAACTTCATTGTTCCCCAAATAAACAGTTGCGTAAAATTCTTTTAAAAAATCTCCGGTAATTTTAGGTTTGCCCGGGACTATTGTCAGGGTGTCGATCCCGTCTTCAAAAAATAATGTGTCGTAAGAGAAATTTTCTGATTCAATATTTTGCTGCACAATAATATAACCGCCGTTAGCATCACACACTTTTCCATTTAACTCTTCGGTAACATGGAAAACAATATCACTTGTATCTCCCTGTTCCATAATAACCAAATTGCACAACGAAGAGTAATTGTCCCCCCAGTCAATATTGAGTTCCGGTGGAAGTATATAAGTTGCATTATAGCTTGTATCGTTGTATGTAAGGTCTATAACATCGGGTCTAAAGTAGGCCAATACGTCGTTGGTCTTTACCATATTTTCATCAATGGAAGTGAAGGATTCCACATCAATTGTATATTTACGAGCCGGCAAATCTACTGAATAGTATCCGGTTGTATCTGTTTCTACCAGCATACTGAAATATCCGTCAACATCGGAAATGCGGAGTTTTGCCTGCCCAATATAAGTATTGCAGCTTGCTGAAATATATCCATCGAGTTTGAATTCAGTGGTATCAATAAAATTAACTCCTTCTATATTGTCCAAAATATTCATTGTTACTGACGGAGGGGAGAACAGATGGGAATCCAGAGCCGGAGTAAGTTCATGCTCACCCGCCATTAGAATTGCCACTGCAAAATTACCTGCCGAATCAGTAACAAACCCCTGACTGTTGTCATCGTCCAATAAGATATCTACGCCGGATAAAGGGTAATTTCCAGCAGGTGTCCTTTGTAATACCTTTCCCTGCACAATAAGCGACGTTGTATCTTTAAATCTAATATCTGTTTCCTGGTTATGAGCTGTTGTCAATGAAACGGTATCTTTTGAAGGATCAAAATTATGATCTTCCAATACAGGATAGACTACAAAATCAGAACTTTCGTTATAGTAAACTTTATCAATTGAAAATTTTCCCTGCCCGTTTGTCATTGTAGAATAATAAGTGGTGGTATCCGACTCAACTGTGCCTATACGTTTAGCAATCACTTTGACATTTGGCAGCCCACTCTCAGAATTGGTGACTACTTTTCCTGATATTATGCCGTCGGGTAAAAGCCTTCCATTTGTTGAGTCGCGAAGATAGCCCCCTGGTATTGAAGTAACGAGATAATTATAATAGTAACCGGGCACGATCGAGGAACTTTCGTCTGCAGCGCTTGTTAGTGAAGGTAAGTCATTGTAACTTTCACGGTAATTATCATATACATAATCATAGGTTCGCCGTTCAACAACATAGCCGGTAACTTCCGGTGCAGTTGTTTTATTCCAATTCAGAACAATTGATTGTGACTTATCGGTACTGGCCTGTAAATTCATTTCAAAACATTCGCCCGTTTCATGTTCATCGTCATCGTAGTCTTCATAAGGATAGTAATCGGTATAATGACGCATCGCACAACCATCTACATCTAACTGGTCACCATAATTGGGCAAAATTTCATAATAACATGCCTGAAGCTCATAATTAAAAATATCTCCTGCTGACAGACCTCGATGATAAAAATAGAAACAGCCGTTTTCTTCGTCAACCTCAACGTTGCTTACTCCTGAGTTATTATCAAACAGCAATGCGACCCATTTTTTACTTCCATCGGCATTTTCTTTGTAAAGCCTCATTTTACTCGATTTCTCATAGGCCCATAAATGCTTGTCATGTACCTTAACCTTAATAAAGTTGCTGTAACATGACGAGCACTCTTCGATATAAACAGCCGGAACTTGAAGAGTATGATTTTTTGAAACAGAAAAAGGATGGGATGTATGATATATATTAAATCTCATGTACCAGTAATTGACCTTCATTGTAACGCTTATTTCTTCCCCCGGATAAAAATCGGTTATATCTACATCCGTAAAACGATAATACGAAGCATATGGATTATCCAGAGTATCTATAGCTGTTGTTTTTGATAGCGGTCTGGATTTACTGGAAATAACAAATTGTACCGTAATGTATTCGGACGCATCATATATACTTGGTCCCAGATCAGCAACAAGAGTGATTTCTCCGTCACGATTGTCAATTATATATAGGTCATAATTCGGTTCAGCTGCAACCGTGCTCTTTGTGAGGCTTAAAACGCAAATGACCATTACGCATAAGCGCAAAAAAAATGTGTGGGTAAAATTCTTCATATTTTTAGATATTACTGTTAAATAAGATATATTTCACATTATTCAATAGTTAAGCTTATCGCTCAGACTTTCTTCACTGCTGACGAACTGTTTTTTTAGATCAGAACCTGAAAAGGATATCAATCCGAGAAAAATATTCCGACTTATTGAATAGCAAAAAAGACGAAACATATCACCCCTACAAAAAAGGCAAGACAGATCCATGATTCCTGGTTTTTATTTTTCTTAATACAAATTACACATTCAACCACGGTAAATTTAGCTGCATTAGCTATTCGAGGACGGAAACACCCCCCTAACAAAATCTTAACTTTTACGGTTTTATTGAAAATAAATGAGAAATGTTGGGAGTTTTGTCCTGATTTATTAAAAATTGCGAATTAAAGACTGAAAAAATTAAATAATCTACTGAATTTCTATTTCAGAAATTACAGTATATAAGTTTTCATGATTTGCCAATCCCATCTTTTTGCGTAGCCGGCTTCGGGCCACATCAACACTTTGCTGACTTTTACCTGTAATTAACGCTATCTCTTTTGAAGAAAGCTTCATTTTAATAAATGCGCAAAGTTTATTTTCGCTGGCAGTTAAGTTTTGATATTTCTTATTAAGCGCGCTGTAAAAATGCGGATGAACAGTGGTAAAATGGCTTTCAAACTCGTTCCAGTGATTATTGTTTGTGTTTGATTTCAAATTTGACATCAATTCGAGCAGCTGACTCTTTTGAATTTTTTCCTGGTCTTTAAGCTTTGACAGCTGCTTCAAAATAGTTTTTTGCATCGATTCTTTTTGTGAAATAACAATGGCTTTGTAGGTTAAATCGCGGTTCTTTTTATCAATAGCCTTGCTCAGCCCTTCAAGCTCCCTTTCTTTTTCAAGTTTTTCGTTTTTTAATTGAGTAATATCGAGTTGCCTTTTTATTCTAATCAGCCGTTCATTATTATGAGTAAAATTTATTGCAATTGCAAACAATAGTATTTCAATATAAAACCCTACCTGATAAATATAAATGTGCTCAACTGATATATAAAACAAATTGGCAATTATAGCTGCACCTCCACCTGCCGCCAAAAACAATGAACCAGAGAGAATTATTTTTACTGTAAGCGGTACTTTACGAATCAGGAGGAAAAATATTAAAACAATTGCAATGCCATTCACAACCGACAAAACATCGCCAATGTGAATTGCCACACTATATCTAAAAAGTGAAATGATAATAACAACAACACTCAATGATAATATAACAGAAGCATATCTGAAAATCAACTTTCTGTAGTCTCTAAAATTCTCTTCGTTTAAAGCATAGTGAAGAAAAAAGAAGTAAAACGGTTGCGCTAATAAAATGCTAAAAAAGAACATTTTATTTACCAAAGGATGTTGAGGAAACCAAAATAATTCGATATAGCCGTAATAAAAAAAGAAATATAAGCTGGCAATAGCTATATAGATAAAATAACTTAAATAAAGTTTTTCGCGGGTTAAAAGAAAAAGAACCAAATTAAAGAGGCACAATATGGCAATAACGCCGGTAAAAAAACTTTGAACTATATCTGTTTTTGTTTTAAAGTGTTGATAGTCCTCCAAACTAATGATATTCATTGAAGGAAACGATAATGTATCAAAACCTGCTCTTTTTACTCTTAAATAGACCGTGGTTTGCGTTCCCCTGGTTTTTGTCATCAAAACCTTATCTTTAAAAAATCCTTCAAAAGAACGATTAGATAGTGGAATATAAGAGCCACCAAGATATTTTAAAGTTTTACTTTCGGACAGAACCTGAACCAGCTGAATTTCAGCAAAAAAATCATTAAAATGAATAAAATATGAGTCCTTATTTAACTTTTGATTATCAAAAGTGAGTCTAAACCAATAATATACATTTGGACTTAGTGTTTCATTCTTATAAGCAGTAAACATTTTATTGGTCATTTCTGCTTCGGAAAAATCCTGAATTTTATCTCCAGGAAGATATTGGATTGATATTAGTGATTCCGGGTAATTGGGTTGTCCACCCGCAAACAGTTTTACAGGTAGAACAAAAAGAAAAATGAAAATTATTTTAGTCATATGGTTATAAAACAAATCCATCTCAATTGGGCTAGTCCTCTTTGGCTTGCAGATAATAATGTCACATAAAAATAGTTTTTTATCTATTCACGACCGCATAAAACTATAGATTTCATTGTTAATGAGATAGCAATTTCCGTCATTCTTTTTCAGCTCAAGCTCATTTCTTGAGAATAAAGAAAATCCTTAAAGTTGACTATCCCCATGCCAGAGCAGAGGAGTATTTCGCCAACTTTATTTTCAGCAACAATGCTGAAAAGTTAGATTTTCTTTATTGATTCACCCCTCTACTCTCCCCCATCTGGCGGATGACATCTCCCCTGATTTCAGGGGAGAGTATAAGGTAACCCCGAGGCTTTGCCTCGGAGAATTATTTGATTAAAAGTTTTAGTTTTTACAATAAAAACGAAAAAGCCACTCCGAAAACGAAGTGGCTTTAAGAATTTATTTTAATTCTGCTACAATTCGAACTTATAGGTTCCAAGATCACTTAGTTCAGAAACCCGGATATATTCAGCATGTGATTTTACCTGGGCTTTGGCAAAAGTAATGTAATTTTTGGCTGAACGCAGGAATGAATCATTGCGGTTAGTATCAAGCAGTAGCAAGTAACTCATAATAATGTGTCCGGCCATTTCAACCAAACGGCGGGCATGGAAATCGACAAACTCGTTATCGTCTGTTGAAGTTACTTTTTTCACTGCCTGTTCATACTCATCAGTAAGAATAATCAGCGAACGTTTCAGGTATTCCAGCTGTGGTGAAACCGCCTGAGATTCGTAGTAACGAATCTGGTTCAGAAAAGCACCGGTTGTTACGCCGCGAATAGCAGCTACTACCTGTAACTGTGTTGTTCCTTCATAAATTGAGGTAATTCGGGCATCGCGGTAGATACGTTCTACCGGATAATCCTTCATAAAACCCGAACCGCCATGAATCTGGACAGCATCGTAAGCCAGTTGGTTGCTGTACTCACTTGCCATTCCCTTTACAAGCGGAGTATAAACATCGGCCAAACGCTGATATTTTTTCATTTCTGCACGTTCATCTTTTTCAAGAGTACGTTCTTCAGAAATATGCTGGTATGTTTTATACATATCAACAAAACGTGCGGTCTCGTATAACAAGGTTCTTGAGGCATCCAGTTTAGCTTTCATCATAGAGAGCATTTCGTAGACAGCAGGAAATCGAATAATTGCCTTTCCAAACTGCATTCTTTCTTTGGCATATTCTATCGCTTCGCGGTAAGCAGCCTCACTAACACCAACTGATTGGGCAGCAATTCCAAGACGAGCGCCATTCATCAATGCCATTACATATTTAATCAAACCCAATTTCCGGGAACCAACCAACTCAGCCGGAGCATTTTTGAAAACCAATTCACAGGTAGGCGAGCCAATGATTCCCATTTTATGTTCGATACGGCGAACGGTTACTCCACCTTGCTGTTTGTCGTATATAAACATCGAAAGTCCACGACCATCTTTTGTTCCTGGCTCTGAACGAGCCAACACAAGAGAAATTTCTCCGTCGCCGTTGGTGATAAAACGTTTTACTCCATTTAACAACCAAACATTCTTCTTTTCATCCCAGGTAGCTTTTAACTGAACCGCCTGCAAATCGGAACCTGCATCAGGCTCGGTCAGGTCCATTGCCATCGTGTCGCCTTTGCACACACGTGGCAGATATTTTTCCTTTTGTTCTTCCGAAGCAAATTCGTTGATGGTTTCAGCGCAATCCTGCAATCCCCAAATATTTACAAAACCTGCATCGGCACGCGATACAATATCAGCCGCCATAATATATGGTACAATCGGAAAATTGAGACCTTCATATTTATAAGGCAAAGACATTCCCATCAAACCAGCTTTGTTTAATGCGTCGATGTTTTCCTGTGTCCCACGGGCATATATAACATGCCCATCAACTACCTGAGGTCCTTCCGCATCTATACTTTCCGCATTCGGGCCAACAATATCTCCGCAAATTTCACCCACTATCTCCAGCACTTTATCGTAGCTGTCGACTGCATCTTCGTGATCCATCGGAGCAAATGAAAATTCATCTTTAAAAGAAAAATCCCGTTCTTTTAAGCGAACAATCTTCTCCATCAACGGGTGGTTCAAATGGAATTTTAAGTCGCTGTTATCTGTATAATAATTTGCCATTTTAGTTCATATTAAATGTCAACACTATTTTGTATTCGTTTTATAATACTTGATCATCTTGGGAACGATGTTAGCAATATCTCCTGTAATCACATAATCTGCAATGGAATTAATCGGAGCTTCAGGATCGGTATTGATTGCAATAATCTGGGCCGATTGTTCCATTCCTGCACGGTGCTGGATTTGCCCTGAAATACCACAAGCGATATATAATTTTGGACGAACCGTTAAACCAGTCTGACCAATTTGCCTTTCGTGTTCCACATAACCGGCATCAACAGCTGCACGCGATGCGCCAACTTCGCCCCCCAATACCTCGGCAAGTTCATGTAACAGCTGAAAATTCTCTTTAGAACCAACACCGTAACCGCCGGCAACAATAATAGGAGAACCTTTGATATTCAACTTGCTTTTTTCCATATGCCGCTCAATGATTTCGACAACAAAATCGGTGTCATTCACATATTTCGACACATCAAGTTTTACTGTTTTCCCTTTGTATTTCGGATCAAGAATGCTCTTTTTCATTACACCTTCTCGAACCGTTGCCATTTGTGGACGGCAATCCGGATTTATGATGGTGGCAATAATATTTCCTCCAAAAGCAGGACGAATCTGGTACAGCAAATTCTCATACTTTTTGTCCGCTTTTTTATCGTAATGTTCGCCTATGACCAAACTTGTACAATCGGCTGTTAAACCACTGTGTAATGCAGAAGATACTCTGGGACCAAGATCGCGGCCTATGGACGAAGCCCCCATTAGGGCAATCTGAGGTTTTTCTTCTTTAAACAGGTTTACGATGATTGAAGTATGTGGTAAGGTTTGATAAGGATACAACCTTTTATCGTCTGCCAAATACAGCGCATCTACGCCATAAGGAATTATCTGCTCAGCAATTCCTTCAAGTTGATTGCCAATGGCAATCGCTTCCAGTTTACATTTTAGTTCATTAGCCAGCGTTCTCCCCTTGGTCAGCAATTCCTGACTTACCTCGGCTACCTGGCCGTCTTCTATTTCGCAATAAACAAATACATTATTCATTTCTTTCTAATTTACAAGGGTATAACTATCCGATGGTATGACTCTCAATAAGTTCAAGCATCATATTCTCAATATCTGCATCGTTGTCTGAAATAATTTTGGAATCTTTTGCCTGAAGCACGACATTCTCAATGGATTTTACTTTGGTTGGAGAACCAGTCAAGCCCAGTTGGGATTTATCTGTTTCAATATCATTAACCGTCCATTCCGGAATATTTAACTCCGGGCGATCGTTATACAGATGCGTATAATCCTCATTTTCTTTTTGTAGCTCGGTAACTGTTTTTGCTCTTTTGTAGGTCATTAACAACTTGGCATTTCGTGCGCGGCACTCCGGAGCTGAACCATTTACCGTAATCACCAGAGGCAGCGGGCATTTTACAGTTTCCACACCTCTCTCCAACCTGCGTTTTAATACAATAGTATTGTTCTTAAGTTCTTTTACTTCTTCAACATAAGTCACCTGAAGCATATTTAACTTTTCAGCAACCTGCGGCCCTACCTGTGCAGTATCTCCATCAATGGCCTGACGACCTGCAATCACCAGGTCTACTGTTTCAATCTTTTTTAAAGCCTGCCCCAGGGCGTACGAGGTAGCCAAAGTATCAGACCCGGCAAATGCCCTGTCGGTAAGCAAAATACCCCCATCTGCTCCACGATATAAACCTTCGCGAATAATATCTGCAGCACGTCCCGGCCCCATTGTAAGAATTCTAACTGTTGTCCCGGGAAATTTATCTTTAATCCGTAAAGCCTGTTCCAGCGCATTTAAATCCTCCGGGTTAAAAATAGCCGGAAGTACAGCGCGGTTAACCGTCCCGTCAGCTTTCATTGCATCTTTGCCAACGTTCCTCGTATCAGGAACCTGTTTGGCCAAAACAATAATGTTGTAAGCTTTCATCTATACTTGATTTAATTAAATTTTTTAAATTTTGCTTTGAGGAAAACACGAAATTCTTTTGCTCTTGGCAAGAAGAGAGGCAAATATAAATATTCACCCTAAAGAAATCAAGACACCCAAACCAAGGTTCATAAAAATTGCTTCATTGCCAAACAAAATGCGGGTTATCATCCATTTCTATTTGAAAGATATGGCCCTAAACCCTTTTGAATATTGACTTTAAAACAATCAAACAAATGCTTCTAAAATTCCCGCGTTATACGATACTTTGTTATTTATATTTATTTTAATTAAGAAAGAATCGATTTGCAGCATTTTTTACAAAAAAAAAGAGGAATCAAAAACTGATCCCTCTTACATATTTTATAAGATCCTTTATTAAGCCTGAGCAGTCGGCCCGCCAAAATTCATGGGCGGCATCATTGAATCGTTGCCCGGTTTCACATTTTTTATAGGTCCGTGAATAGACTCATATTTTTTAATGTTATCCTGCAAAGCCATTAACAAACGTTTGGCGTGTTCCGGAGTTAAAATTATCCGTGACTTCACATTTGCTTTTGGCACTCCCGGCATTATCCGAACAAAATCAACAACAAATTCTGAACTTGAATGTGTTATAACGGCAAGGTTTGAATATACCCCTTGTGCAACGTCCTCACTCAACTCGATATTTAATTGTTGTCCTTTTTGTTTTTTATCATCCATGATGTTGCTCTTTTTACTCTATTTAGGATCTTTTCAAGTCGATCAATTGGTCATATTCTGATTTTGACCCTACTACAAGGTTCTTATATTCTTTCAACCCTGTACCAGCAGGAATCAGGTGACCACAAATTACGTTTTCTTTCAATCCGTCGAGATAATCGGTTTTACCGTTTATCGCTGCTTCATTGAGAACTTTTGTTGTTTCCTGGAAGGAAGCTGCTGATAACCAACTGCGTGTTTGCAACGCCGCTTTAGTAATCCCCTGAAGAATCTGGCTTGATGTTGCGGGAATTGCGTCCCTCGCTTCAACCAGCTTTTTATCTCTTCTTCTCAACTGGGAATTTTCATCTCTTAATCTTCTGGCCGAGATAATCTGACCTGACCTCAAACCTTCAGCATCACCGGACTCGATAACAACTTTTTTGTTATAAATCCAGTCGTTTTCAGAGATAAACTCATTTTTATCAACAACTTGTTTTTCAAGGAAGCGTGTATCACCCGGGTCATCGATTTCAACTTTTCGCATCATTTGGCGAATAATGATTTCATAATGTTTATCATTAATTTTCACACCCTGCATACGGTAAACGTCCTGCACTTCATTCAAAATGTATTCCTGAACTGCTGTCGGACCTTTAATAGCCAAAATATCAGAAGGAGTTGTAGCTCCGTCGGAAAGCGATGTTCCTGCCCGAATATAATCGTTCTCCTGAACCAAAATCTGTTTTGAAAGTGGTACCAAGTATTTTTTAACGTCGTTATTTTTGGTGGTAACGATAATTTCGCGGTTACCTCTTTTGATTTTACCCAGAGAAACCTCACCATCAACCTCCGAAACAACTGCAGGATTTGAAGGATTACGAGCCTCGAATAACTCGGTAACACGTGGCAAACCACCAGTGATATCGCCTGCTTTACCGGCAGCGCGGGGAATTTTAACCAAAACAGTACCTGCTTTAACTTCCTGATTATTGGATACGGCAATATGACCACCAACCGGAAGGTTGTATGAACGGATCATCTCGCCTTTTTTATCCATGATTTTCAGGGTCGGGTTTTTGGTTTTATCCCTGGTTTCGATAATTACTTTCTCGCTGTAACCGGTTTGTTCATCTGATTCTTCGCGATAAGTAATACCATCAATAAGGTTTTCAAACTCAATGGTTCCGTCAAATTCAGTAATAATTACACCATTAAACGGGTCCCATTCGCATATTAATTTTCCTTTTCTTATTTCTTCACCATTTTTCACATACAATTTTGAACCATATGGGATGGGGTGAGTAGACAAAGGAATATTTGTATTTTTATCAATAATTTTTAATTCAGCCAAACGACTTACAACAATATCGATTCCTTTTCCTTCATCGTCTTTGCGCTCAACCGAACGAAGTTCTTCAATTTCAACATAACCATCGTATTTTGATTCAACCTGTGATTGAGCTGAAATGTTACCTGCGATACCACCCACGTGGAATGTTCGTAATGTAAGCTGTGTTCCTGGTTCACCAATCGACTGTGCAGCAATTACCCCAACAGCTTCACCTTTTTGAACTTTTTTGCCCGTAGCCAGGTTTCTGCCGTAACATTTAGCACAAACCCCTACTTTTGATTCACAAGTTAAAACCGAACGGATTTCAACACTCTCAATCGGAGATTCTTCAATTACACTTGCAACTTCTTCGGTAATTTCGTCACCTGACTTAACAATCAGATTCCCGTTCAACGGGTGATAGATATCATGAACTGATGTGCGGCCAATAATTCGGTCGAAAAGCGATGCAACAACTTCCTCGTTATTTTTAATTGCAGTAGCGACCAAACCACGTAATGTTCCGCAGTCATCTTCGGAAATGATAACATCCTGAGCAACATCAACCAAACGACGGGTAAGATAACCAGCATCAGCAGTTTTTAGTGCGGTATCAGCCAAACCTTTACGCGCACCGTGAGTTGAAATAAAGTACTCCAACACCGAAAGACCTTCTTTAAAGTTGGCCAAAATCGGGTTCTCAATAATCTGCGAACCGGTTGATCCTGATTTCTGTGGTTTTGCCATCAATCCCCTCATTCCGCAAAGCTGACGAATCTGTTCTTTCGATCCACGGGCACCAGAGTCAAGCATCATATAAATAGAGTTAAAGCCTTGTTTATCTGTGCTCAACGTCTTCATTACTGAGTGAGTAAGCTTTGAGTTTGCATGCGTCCAAATATCAATAACCTGATTATATCTTTCATTATTGGTAATGAATCCCATGTTATAATTGCTGATAACCTCTTCTACTTCTGCATAACCATCGCCAACAATTCCTTCCTTATCTTCAGGAATGATAACATCATCAAGGTTAAACGACAATCCACCGCGATAAGCCATGTTGTATCCAAGATTTTTGATATCGTCGAGGAATCCAACAGTTACCGCATTTCCGGATTTCTTAAATACATCTGAGATAATTGTACGAAGCGACTTTTTAGTCAGTAACTGATTTATATAACCAGCTTCTCCTGGAACGTACTCATTGAAAAGAACGCGACCGACAGTAGTTTCAATAATATGTTTGAAATATTCGCCGTTTTCGTCTACGTCTTCAACTTTAAGTTTAATTACTGCATGAAGATCAATCACTTTTTCGTAAAAAGCAATTAATACTTCTTCTGCTGAATAAAATGTCATTCCTTCTCCTCTTGAACCTTTACGTGGCTTGGTCATATAATATAAGCCAAGAACCATATCCTGCGACGGAACCTGAATCGGAGCACCGTTGGCGGGGTTCAAAAGGTTATGCGAAGCAAGCATCAATAATTGCGCTTCCAGAATTGCCGCATTTCCCAGCGGTAAGTGAACAGCCATCTGGTCGCCGTCGAAGTCGGCGTTAAATCCTGTACAAACCAGCGGGTGAAGCTGGATTGCTTTGCCCTCTATTAATACAGGTTGGAAAGCCTGAATTGACAATCGGTGCAATGTGGGCGCACGGTTTAACATCACCGGGTGCCCCTTTAATACATTTTCGAGGATTTCCCATACAACCGGATCTTTTCGGTCAACAATCTTTTTGGCCGATTTTACCGTTTTTACAATCCCTCTTTCAATCAGTTTACGAATTACAAAAGGTTTGTATAATTCGGCTGCCATATCTTTTGGAAGACCACATTCATGGATTTGTAATTTGGGACCTACCACAATTACAGAACGTGCGGAATAGTCGACACGTTTTCCCAAAAGGTTTTGACGGAAACGACCTTGTTTCCCTTTTAAACTATCGGAAAGTGATTTTAATGCGCGGTTATTTTCTGTTTTTACGGCATTTACTTTCCTTGAATTATCAAATAGCGAATCCACAGCTTCCTGCAGCATTCGTTTTTCATTTCTTAAGATTACCTCGGGTGCCTTGATTTCGATCAATCGTTTCAAACGGTTGTTTCGAATGATTACTCTTCGGTAAAGGTCATTCAAATCAGATGTTGCAAAACGACCACCATCAAGCGGAACCAAAGGGCGCAGGTCGGGAGGAATTACAGGAACAACGCGAACAATCATCCATTCCGGACGGTTCAGGTTTTTACTTGCCCTGAATGCTTCAACAACCTGCAGACGTTTCAATGCTTCGTTTTTACGCTGTTGCGAAGTTTCGGTATTTGCTTTATGACGAAGTGTATAAGAAAGATCATCCAAATCGAGCCTGCTTAATATTTCATACAAAGCTTCAGCTCCCATTTTTGCAATAAATTTGTTTGGATCATCATCGTCAAGGAACTGGTTATCTTTTGGAAGCGTATCCAAAATATCAAGATATTCCTCTTCTGTCAGGAAGTCAAGCTCTTTCACCCCATCAACTGATTTAACCCCAGGATTAATTACAACATATCGTTCATAATAAATAATGGAATCAAGTTTTTTGGTTGGAAGACCTAACAAATAACCAATTTTGTTTGGTAACGATCTGAAATACCAAATATGTGCAACAGGCACAACCAGTGAAATGTGCCCCATTCTTTCACGACGCACTTTTTTCTCTGTAACTTCCACACCACAACGGTCGCAAACAATTCCTTTATAGCGGATTCGTTTGTATTTACCGCAATGGCATTCGTAGTCTTTTACGGGCCCAAAAATCCGCTCGCAAAAAAGACCATCCCGCTCAGGTTTATATGTTCTGTAGTTAATTGTCTCTGGTTTCAATACTTCGCCAAACGACCTCTCCAGAATTTCTTCAGGAGATGAAAGACTTATTGAAACTTTAGAAAAACTACTTTTTGCTTTGTTATCTTTTCTGAATGCCATAATACTAATTAAAAATCATTATAACAGAACCAATTCATTATTGGTGGATTTCTACTCCATCCTTACGCTGAGGCCCAAACCTCTTAGTTCGTGCAACAATACGTTCAGTGACTCAGGAATACCCGGTTGTGGCATTGGTTCACCTTTAACGATCGATTCGTATGCTTTAGCCCTACCCATCACATCATCTGACTTAACGGTAAGGATTTCCTGCAGAATATGAGAAGCGCCAAATGCTTCAAGCGCCCAAACTTCCATCTCACCAAAACGCTGACCTCCAAACTGTGCTTTACCACCCAATGGCTGCTGAGTAATAAGTGAGTAGGGTCCGATAGAACGCGCATGCATTTTGTCTTCCACCATGTGCCCCAGTTTCATCATGTAAATAACACCAACTGTAGCCGGCTGGTCAAATGGTTCACCTGTTTCACCATCGATGAGCCTGGTTTCACCAAATTTTGGCACACCTGCTTTATCAGTGTATTCTGTAATCTCTTCTATTGATGCACCATCAAAAATTGGCGTAGCAAACTTAATTCCCAATTCTTTTCCGGCCCAGCCTAAAACAGTCTCATAAATCTGTCCAAGGTTCATCCTTGAAGGCACACCCAGCGGATTCAATACAATATCAACAGGTGTCCCGTCGGCAAGGAACGGCATATCTTCTTGTCGAACTACACGGGATACAATACCTTTGTTTCCGTGTCGACCAGCCATTTTATCACCGATCTGAAGTTTACGTTTTTTTGCAATATATATTTTTGCCAACTGAATAATCCCGGCAGGCAATTCGTCTCCAATTGTGACATTGTATCTTTCACGGCGCGAAACGGCTTCAGCTTCCTTATACTTCATTATGAAGTTGTTGATCACCCTGAAGATCAGATCATTTTTATCTTTATCTGTTGTCCATTTTGATGGATTAATATTCAAATAATCGAGCTCCTGTAACTGTTTCAGCGTGAATTTTACTCCTTTGGAAATAATTTCAGTTCCATAATAGTCTTTAACTCCCTGAGAAGTTTTACCTGCTGTAAGAGTAAAAAGCTTATCTTCCAGTTTTACACGTAGAGCGGCAATATCGCGCTCAAACTTCTCATCAATCTGATCCAACAACGCTTTGGTAGCTTTCCCTTTTTTATCTTTGGTAACCCGAGAGAACAGTTTCTTATCGATTACAACACCCGACAATGAAGGAGAAGCTTTTAGCGATGCGTCTTTTACATCTCCCGCTTTATCACCAAAAATTGCTCGTAATAGCTTTTCTTCCGGAGACGGATCAGACTCTCCTTTTGGCGTAATTTTACCTATCAGAATATCTCCGGGTTTTACATTGGCCCCAATCCGAATCAAACCATTTTCATCCAAATTCCGTGTTGCTTCTTCACTAACATTCGGAATATCCGATGTAAATTCTTCAACGCCTCGTTTGGTGTCGCGAACTTCAAGACTGTATTCATCAACATGCACAGATGTAAATACATCTTCACGAACCATCTTTTCTGAAATCACAATTGCATCTTCGTAGTTGTACCCCTGCCATGGCATAAACGCCACCATAAGGTTTCTCCCCAATGCAAGTTCGCCT
This sequence comes from Maribellus comscasis, assembly GCF_009762775.1. Classification (GTDB taxonomy): domain Bacteria; phylum Bacteroidota; class Bacteroidia; order Bacteroidales; family Prolixibacteraceae; genus Draconibacterium; species Draconibacterium comscasis. Next base: position 1,279,431 of record NZ_CP046401.1, read on the forward strand.
TTTTCTGTTGCGTAACCCTCTGTAAGGATTTCGCCCTGCCTGATACGTTGTCCTTTTTCTACAATTGGTTTCAGGTCAACCGTAGTTCCCTGGTTTGTTTTTGTATATTTATCCAAGGTATATGTAACTACTTCCGGATCAAAACTTACAAAACGATCGTCATCAGTAACGTCGTAACGGACAATGATCTGATTGGCATCTACGTATTCAATAACACCGTCAAATTCAGCTTTAACCAAAATCATAGAATCGGCTGCAGCTCTTCCTTCAAGTCCGGTACCTACAATAGGTGCTTCCGGACGTAATAAAGGTACTGCCTGACGCATCATGTTCGATCCCATCAAAGCACGGTTGGCATCGTCATGTTCAAGAAACGAAATCAGAGAAGCTGCTACAGACGCGATCTGGTTTGGACCAACGTCCATCAATTTTACATCTTCTCTATCTACGACAGGATAGTCGCCATCAAGTCTTGATTTAACTTTCTGATTAATAAAATACCCGTTTTCATCAATAGGAGCATTTGCCTGTGCAATAATCTGTGATTCTTCTTCCTCAGCAGTCAGATAAACCACGCCATCGTCGCTTAGGTCAACTCTGCTTTCTTCTACCTTACGGTATGGAGTAGAGATAAAACCAAGATCATTAATTTTGGCAAATACACACAACGAAGAAATCAAACCGATATTTGGTCCTTCCGGTGTTTCAATCGGACAAAGTCGCCCGTAGTGAGTGTAGTGTACGTCACGAACCTCGAAGCCTGCTCTTTCGCGGGACAAACCACCAGGCCCAAGTGCCGACATACGGCGTTTGTTCGTCATCTCAGCAAGTGGATTGGTTTGATCCATAAACTGCGACAACGCGTTGGTTCCAAAAAATGAATTAATAACGGATGATAAGGTTTTTGAATTAATCAAATCGATAGGTGTGAAAACCTCATTATCCCTGACATTCATTCTTTCACGAATGGTACGAGCCATACGTGCCAAACCAACTCCAAACTGGTTATACATTTGTTCGCCCACAGTTCTAACCCTACGGTTACTTAAGTGGTCGATGTCGTCAACGTCTGTTTTTGAGTTTACCAACTGAATAAGATGCTTGATAATTTCAATGATATCTTCTTTAGTCAGAACTCTGTTCTCGGAATCAACGTTTAGTCCTAATTTTTTATTAATCCTGTAACGTCCAACTTCCCCGAGATCATATCTTTTATCTGAGAAGAAAAGTTTGTCGATAACATCACGTGCAGTTGCTTCATCCGGTGGTTCGGCATTACGCAACTGACGATAGATATGAAGGACTGCTTCTTTTTCCGAGTTACATGGGTCTTTCTGGAGTGTGTTGTAAATGATAGCAAAATCCTGTTGATTCTGATCATCTTTATGCAACAGAATTGTTTTGACTCCAGATTCCAAGATTTCTTCGATGTGATCATCTTCGATAATTGTTTCACGATCGATAATAACTTCGTTACGCTCGATAGAAACAACTTCGCCTGTATCTTCATCAACAAAATCTTCAATCCACGACTTTAATACACGGGCAGCTAATCTTCTACCAACAACTTTTTTCAGTCCTGTTTTCGAAACCTTTACTTCATCGGCTAAGTCGAATATTTCAAGAACATCCTTATCACTTTCATAACCGATGGCACGCAATAATGTGGTAACAGGAAGTTTTTTCTTCCTGTCGATGTAAGCAAACATAACACTGTTAATGTCGGTTGCAAACTCAATCCACGAACCTTTAAAAGGTATAATACGTGCTGAATAAAGTTTTGTACCGTTGGCATGTAAACTTTGACCAAAGAACACACCGGGAGACCTGTGTAACAGCGAAACGATAACCCTTTCAGCACCATTTATAATAAAGGTACCTCTGTCGGTCATGTATGGCACAGTTCCGAGGTATACGTCCTGAACAACAGTATCAAAGTCCTCGTGTTCCGGATCGGTACAATACAACTTCAATTTTGCCTTTAAAGGCACACTAAAAGTTAAGCCGCGCTCAACACACTCTGCAATTGTGTACCTTGGCGGATCTACCTGATAATCCAGAAATTCCAACACAAAATTATTCCGTGTATCAGTGATGGGAAAATTTTCCTCGAAAACACGAAACAGGCCTTCCGACTTTCTGTTATCAGGAGTGGTTCTTAACTGAAAAAAATCCTTAAATGATTTAACTTGTACTTCTAAGAAGTGAGGATAATCAAACCTCGTTTGTGTTGAGGAGAAATTTATCCTCTCGTTTTTTGTATATACTGACATGTATTTATACAGGTTAATAATTATATAAAATATAAATACACAAAAAGGTTTAGAATCCTACGCTGGTAAGATTCTAAACCAGATAACCCTTTTAAAAAGGTCTTAATGCGATTATTTAACTTCAACTTCTGCTCCAGCTTCTTCTAATTGACTTTTCAAAGCTTCTGCTTCGTCTTTAGAGATCTTTTCTTTGATAGCTTTTGGAGCTTCATCTACTACTGCTTTAGCTTCTTTCAAACCTAATCCAGTAAGTTCTTTAACGAGCTTAACTACAGCCAGTTTAGACTGTCCGGCTGCTTTTAAAATAACATCAAATTCAGTTTGTTCTGCAGCAGCTTCACCTTCGCCGCCACCAGCTGCCGGACCTGCTACTGCAACTGCTGCAGCCGCTGGTTCGATACCATACTCATCTTTGAGAATTCCAGCTAATTCGTTAACCTCTTTAACAGTCAAGTTTACTAACTCTTCTGCAAGCTGTTTTAAATCTGCCATTTTATTACTTTTATTAAATTATTTCAAAAAAATTATTCTTTCTCTTTCAGTGTATCAAGAACACCGTGTATAATAGTACCACCCGACTGCAACTGTCCAAGAACAGTTTTCATTGGTGATTGTAACAGAGCAACAACATCAGCAATAAGCTCGTTTTTAGATTTAACTGCAATAAGTGCTTCCAATTGATCTGCTCCCATGTAAATTGATTCTTCAACATAAGCAGCCTTTAACACCGGCTTTTTATGCTTTTTACTAAAGTCTTTGATCAATTTGGCTGGCACGTTTGCATTTTCAGAAAACATTACTGTTGTATTGCCCTTAAGTGCATCGTAAATTTCTTCGGCGTTCTTAGCTGAACTTTCCAAAGCTTTACGTAGTAGTGTATTCTTAACAACAACCAGTTTTACTTCTTGTTTAAAACATTGTCTCCTTAAATCGCTGGTATTCTCAGCATTTAAACCACTAATGTCGGTCAGATAAAAATGGCTGTAAGAATCAATTTGTTCTTGTAAATTATTAATAATAACTTGTTTTTCTGAACTCTTCATTTTTACTCCTTTTTATTCTGCAATCGACTTGGGTTCTATTTGAATACCAGGGCTCATGGTACTGGAGAGATAAATACTTTTTACATAAGTACCTTTTGCGGCAACCGGTTTCAATTTCATGATGGTATTCATAAATTCAACGGCATTGTCCTTAATTTTATCTGCAGTAAATGAAACTTTACCAATAGTTGTATGAACAATACCAAATTTATCGACCTTGAAATCAATTTTACCTTGTTTTACTTCGCTGATTGCTTTACCAATTTCCATTGTTACGGTTCCGCTCTTTGGGTTAGGCATTAAGCCACGGGGGCCTAAAATACGTCCTAACTGTCCGACTTTTCCCATAACAGGAGGCATGGTAATGATAACATCAACATCAGTCCAACCGCCTTTAATCTTATCTACGTATTCATCTAATCCTACGAAATCAGCTCCGGCTTCTTTAGCTTCGTCCTCTTTATCAGGAGTTACCAAAGCCAGAACGCGAACTTCTTTTCCAGTTCCATGGGGTAAAGAAACTACGCCTCTAACCATCTGGTTAGCTTTCCTTGGATCAACTCCGAGTCTTACATCAATATCAACAGAGGCATCAAATTTTGTAAAGGTAATTTCCTTTACCAATTCCGACGCTTCTTCAATTGTGTAAGCTTTTCCTTTTTCGAGTTTCTCCTGAGAAGCTTTTTTATTTTTCGTAATTCTGCCCATCGTAAAAGATTTATTTAGTTATTGAATGGTGAAGCACCTTTTACAGTGATTCCCATACTTCTGGCAGTACCAGCAACCATTCTCATAGCTGATTCCACAGTAAAGCAATTCAGATCAACCATTTTGCCTTCGGCAATTTGTTTTACCTGCTCCCAGGAAACAGATCCCACTTTACTTACGTGTGGTTCTGCCGATCCTTTTTTAAGCTTTGCTGCTTCGAGCAATTGAACTGCCACCGGAGGTTGTTTAATAATGAAGTCGAACGACTTGTCTGCATAAACAGTTATGATAACAGGAAGCACTTTACCTGCCTGATCCTGTGTTCTACCGTTAAACTGTTTGCAGAACTGCATTATGTTTACCCCTTTGGCACCCAATGCTGGCCCCACCGGTGGTGAAGGGTTAGCCGCACCACCTTTAATCTGTAATTTAATTAATCCAGCAATTTCTTTCGCCATAACAAAAAATTAAAGCGTTACTATTCCTTTTCCACTTGCATAAAGCTAAGCTCCAAAGGAGTTTTACGTCCAAAAATCTTCACCATTACCTGCAGCTTCTTTTTCTCTTCATTGATTTCTTCAATGGTTCCATTGAAGCCGTTAAATGGTCCGTCGATTACTTTTACAGTTTCTCCTACCACGTAAGGAATATTCAATTCCTCTCCGGTTTCAGCAAGTTCATCTACTCTTCCCAGAATTCGGTTCACCTCATTTTGCCGCATCGGAACCGGATCTCCACCTTTGGTGTCGCCAAGAAACCCGATAACATTTGGAAAATTCCTTAGTGTGTGTGCAACTTCACCCACTAACGCAGCTTCGATTAAAACATATCCAGGGAAAAAGTTTCTTTCCTTACTGATCTTTTTACCATTCCGGATTTGATAAACCTTTTCCGTTGGTATCAAAACCTGATCTACAAAACCCTTCAGATCTCCATTTGCGATTTCGTTTTCGATATATTCTTTTACCTTCTTCTCTTTACCGCCTATAGCACGAAGAACATACCATTTTTTACTATTTTCGCTCATTTTTTTCTAAGGATTTTTGATTAATAAAATAATCCATAAATAAAATCCATTATGTTTCTGAATGACAGATCCATAACGAAAATTACGAGTGATATAATTAAGGAAGCAACCATTACAACCAATGCGCTACTTTGTAGCTCTTTCCAAGTAGGCCATGTTACTTTATGTACCAATTCATCGTAGGCCTCTTGTAAATATACTTTTAGTTTCATTCTTCAGATCCTTTTTTGTACGGAAGGTAAGAATCGAACTTACTGTTTACAACCACTCCCCAACTGAGTATCAACCGTAAAGTAGTCCCGGGTCAAAACCCCGGGACTACTTCTGAATATGTATGTAATGTATTATTCAATAATTTCAGTTACCTGACCAGCACCAACTGTACGTCCACCTTCGCGGATAGCGAAACGTAAACCTACGTTAAGAGCTACCGGGTAAATCAATTCAACCTCAATTGATACGTTATCACCAGGCATAACCATTTCACGACCTTCTTCCAAGTGAATTTCTCCGGTTACATCAAGTGTACGCAAATAGAATTGAGGACGATATTTATTGTGGAACGGAGTGTGGCGTCCACCTTCTTCTTTTTTCAATACATAAACCTCAGCTTTAAATCTAGTATGAGGTGTGATTGAACCAGGTTTTGCCAATATCTGTCCACGTTTAATTTCCTTTTTGTCAACACCGCGAAGCAACAAACCAACGTTGTCACCAGCCTGACCATCATCTAAAATTTTACGGAACATTTCAACTCCCGTACATACAGTTTTACGACCTTCAGCACCCAAACCAATCAACTGCAATTCATCACCTGTATGAATAACACCGGTTTCAATACGACCAGTAGCAACAGTACCACGACCAGTAATAGAAAATACATCTTCAACTGGCATCAGGAATGGTTTGTCAATATCACGTGGAGGAAGCGGAATCCAGGTATCAACTGCATCCATTAATTCCATAATTTTATCTTCCCATTCTGCCTCACCGTTCATTGCACCCAATGCAGAACCTTGAATAACCGGAGTATTATCACCGTCGAATTCATAAAAATCCAACAATTCACGAATTTCCATTTCAACCAGTTCCAAAAGTTCTTCATCATCAACCATATCCACTTTGTTCATGAATACGACCAATTTAGGAACGTTTACCTGACGAGCCAAAAGGATGTGCTCACGAGTCTGAGGCATAGGACCATCAGTAGCAGCTACAACAATGATAGCACCGTCCATCTGAGCGGCACCAGTTACCATGTTCTTTACATAGTCGGCGTGTCCCGGACAGTCAACGTGTGCATAGTGACGAGTTGCTGTTTGATACTCAACGTGAGCAGTGTTAATAGTAATACCCCTTTCCTTTTCCTCAGGAGCATTATCGATTGAATCGAATGATTTAATTTCAGAAAGACCTTTCTTTGCCAAAACCATTGTAATGGCGGCGGTCAGGGTAGTTTTTCCATGGTCAACGTGGCCGATTGTACCAATATTGACATGTTCTTTGTCCCTATTAAAATGTTCTTTAGCCATAACTGCAATTTTTAATTATTTTTCTAAATCAATTGAGCCGAAGACGAGAATTGAACTCGTGACCTCATCCTTACCAAGGATGCGCTCTACCCCTGAGCTACTCCGGCATTAATACATAAAGAGACGGGAGTTAAAAATATTTTTTATAACTCCAATCTCCTAAATATGAGCGGGAGACGGGATTCAAACCCGCGACCCTTAGCTTGGAAGGCTAATGCTCTATCAGCTGAGCTACTCCCGCAATCATTATTTTGCAAAAATGCCGTGCAAAATTACATAATTTCTCGAAACTACAAACAAATCAAAATAATTTACCAAAAATAAAATCAATTTTTTGCTGTCCTTTCAAAAATGAGCCGATTTTAAAAAATCGTAAAACTCCCATCTACAAAAGCAAACTACTTTAATTTCAGCAGTTTCTGGAACGCTCCCAAAAGGGTTTGCAAATGTAAAAATATTATTTTAAAAAACTAAAAATAAAAACAGCAATTTTTCAAATTATTTGTTTTTGAGTTTTTCCTTATATTTTGTCAACTGTTTACGTATAGCATCCACTACTAAATCGGTAGCTTCTTCAAAGCTATCTGCCTGTTTTTTCGCAAATAAATATCCGTTGGAAGGGATCGAAAGTTTTAACTCAGAAATTTTATTATTAGAAACTTCAGGTTTTAACACTTTGAGTGTAACCTCAGCACTAATGATTCCATCAAAAAAAGTATCCAACTTGCTCACCTTTTTATTAATAAAATCCACCAACTTTTTATCTGGTGAAAGATGCACTGAATTAATTTTTACTTCCATAATAAAACGTTTTTAACCCCTTGGATGGGCTTGTTTATAAATATCGTGCAGCTTTTCGAAGGTTGTATGCGTGTAAACCTGTGTAGCTGCCAAATTCGCATGTCCTAACAATTCTTTTACAGCGTTCAAATCCGCGCCTTTATTTAACAAATGAGTAGCATATGTATGTCGCAATACATGCGGACTTTTTTTCTCTAACGAAGTAACTTTCTCGAGGTTACTTTTAACCACCCTGTAAATCAATTTTTCGTAAACCGGCTTCCCCCTCTCTGTTACCAATAAACGTTCCGGCGAGAATCCAATTGTTCTATTTCTAATTTCTGCGTACTGGAAAAAAAGGTTGTTTATGCTCCGTGGGTAAGGTATTATTCTCTCTTTCTGCCTTTTTCCCAAAACTTTAATTAAATATCCCCTGGTGTCAAAGTCAGAATCTTTAAGATGAAGAAGTTCAGCTAACCTAATTCCTGTGCCATATAACAAAGTTATTATCAGCTTATCCCTTACGCCTCTGAAATCGTCAGTAAAAAATCCGTCATCCAAAAGATGATGCAGGTTTTTTTCCTCCAAAAAATTGGGTAATTTTTTCCTAATCTTGGGAAGTGGCAAATTAACAGCCGGATTTGCAACCACTACCTGTTCCTTCATTAAATACTTAAAGAAAATTTTCACAGAAGTAACTTTCCTGCTTACAGAACGAGGGGCTGTATTGTTTTCCATTAACGAAACAATCCAACTACGCACCAGTTTCGAATCGACCCTATTAACATCAAATTCCCCGACCATTCCTGTGCAAAACAACACAAACTGATCGAGGTCATTTTTATATGCAGTAACAGTATGAGGAGAATATCTCTTCTCATACTTCAAATAGTTAATAAACGATTCCTGATAGTTCATTAATCTCCTTCACAATTAACCAGGAACCACTAAATAATTAGTCTTCCTGACGCTGTAACCCTTGCACGTAGATAGCCTTTTTCAACTCTTCCCTTCTCTTTACTGAAGGTTTTGTATACTTCTGACGATCGCGTAACTCTTTGATTACACCCGTTTTTTCAAACTTTCTTTTGAACCTTTTTAAAGCTCTTTCAATATTTTCGCCTTCTTTTACCGGAATAATTATCATATCCTTTTCGGTTTACATTTTTTAAAAATCGAGGCGCAAATTTAGAAATTATTCACTGTTTATCAAATTTAAAGGAAAAAAATAATAATTCCTATGTAATAAATTTGATTTAAATCTTTTTAACGACAGCTTAAATAGGGACTTACCTTTATAAATGTTACAGAATCAACAAGATTCATCGTAAACAAATCCTCAACTGATTCAAGCGCCCCATTCGTTGTTCTGTAATTAATAATAGTTTGAACCTGCTTTTTGTTCAAGTATGGGTGCCTCAACAAATCAGAAAAATCGGCGAAGTTTAACCGAATTTGATTAATTGCGGAACTGTCCACGGAAATATTGTTAGTCAAAGCTTCATAGGTTTCTTCAGGAAAATTGTAAACCTCAAGCAACTGCTCTTTTCTGTAAAAACCACCCAATAAATTGCGGTACTTCACTATACGAGAGGCAAACACCGGTCCAATTCCACTCAATTTGACTAATTCGGTTGAATCGGTACTGTTTAGTTCAACAACTAATACAGGATATGAATGTGAAGAACTTGTCGCTTCGTTTTCTTCAACCAAATTCGAATTTTCGGTTTCTTGTTTACTCTTTTTATTTGGGACATACTTTTTTGCTACCTGTTCTGTTTTTGGAACAATAATATAATCTTTAATAACAGAATAGATGCTGTCGTTCATTCCATAAATTTTTCTAAAATCAGAAACCCGTCTAATTTTTCCTCCTGCATTTCTGTAGTTAACAAAATTCCTTTTTACGTATACCGGCAATAAAAGTGAGTCAAGTAATTTTTCAGAAATCGTATTTGGATTAAATTGAAAAAGCGATAATGTTTCTTCTGTATCTGTTTGACCGTTTTCCCATTCTTCCAGCGCCTTCTCAAAATCCGCAATATCAGTATTGTTTTGCTTTGGGAAATGGTCAACAATTACATTCACAATGATACCTGTAAAAATCAGTATGCATAACACAATTATTCCGCTTCGATCTTTTTTGGAGAAATCAAAATAAGGTTTAAGCCATTTGTTTGAGAATTTACTCATTTTACAATAAGCATAGGTTTCGAAAAATAGTAATTATTCTTCTAAATACCTATTCAGAATACGGGAAACAATTATTTAAACCAATGGAAAAAAGGACAAATTTAAAATCTCAACAAACCTACTTTATTCAGCATAACAATTGCAATGGCAATCGGAGCTATAAATTTTACCAGGAATAAAAATGCTGATAAAAATATTCCAGACAAGCTCCCACCTTTGGCAACCTCTTCTTTCACTTTCTTTCTTCCCAAAAACCAACCAACAAACAATGCAATAAACAATCCGCCTATTGGCAAAAGAAGATTTGCAGATATCCAGTCCATTAAATCAAATATATTTAAACCCAAAAAAGTGTATGGAGAAAGGACACCCATTGACAGGGAACAAAGAATACCAAGTATTGAGATAAGTATTGTAGCTAAAACTGTTGAAGCTTTCCTTCCCATATTAAATTCTTCTTTAAAGTAGGCTACAACAACTTCGAGAATTGAAATGGCTGAGGTAAGGGCAGCCACAGAAAGAAGGACAAAAAACAAAATTGAAAAAATATATCCGCCCGGCATTTGGTGAAACACGTTGGGTAGTGTAACAAAGATTAGTCCTGGTCCTTCACTTGGCTCAATTCCAAAAGCAAAAACGGCAGGAAAAATGGCAACCCCAGCCAGAATAGCAATTACAGTATCGGCAACCGTAACATTTATAACCGTATTCACCAGGTTATTATCATTTTTAATATAAGAACCATAAGTAATTAACGTTCCCATACCAAGACTTAATGTAAAAAAAGCATGCCCCAATGCACTTAAAATACCGTCTCCTGTCAGTTTTGAAAAATCGGGTTTAAACAAAAATAAAAGTCCAGCTTTCGCTCCCTCGAGAGATACTGCTTTTATGCATAAGAAGATTAATATTACAACAAGAACTGGCATTAATATTTTGGTGTATTTTTCAATACCTTTTTTAATCCCGATAATCACAATTGCTCCTGTTAACAACATAAAGAAAAGCTGCAATAATACCGGTTTTATCGGAGATCCAATTAAGGTAGCAAAAAGTGAAGATATTTCGTCGGGCGTTTTATTAGAGAATCCGTTTTCCAGTGACAAGACAATATATTGGACACTCCAACCTGCTACGACACCGTAAAATGACAAAATCAGAAATGCAGCGCTCACACCCAAAATCCCAATGTAGCGCCAGGGTGTTCCCGGAGCTAAAACTTTAAACGCACCAAAGGCATTTCTTCTGGACCCACGACCGATAATTAACTCAGAGAGCATTACCGGCAGCCCTATGGCAACAATAAAAGCCAAATAAACAAACAAGAATGCAGCGCCTCCATAAATACCGGCTATGTATGGAAATTTCCAGATATTCCCCAATCCAACGGCAGAACCAGCAGCAGCCGCAATTACACCAAACTTAGAACCAAATGAATCGCGTAATTGTAACTGTTTATTATTTTCCGACATAACCTAGCTATTAAAATGAAATAAAAAGACGGACTATTTTCATAATCCAAAATTTAAAGTCCCAAAAATGCAAAAAATTTTATTTCTGAAACAATGTAACGCTTATTGTTTTTAAAAAGATCATCAAAATGGATAACCAATAGCAAATGAAAGATTAAAATCGTCGGCTTTGTACGATCTGTTGCCAATGATCCAACCATCAGTAAAACTATCAGAAGGTTGCCGTAATTTCATACCCAAATCCAGTCGGAAAATAAAATAGTTAAAATCGAATCGTAAACCGGTTCCTGTTCCGAAAGCAAGTTGTTTATAAAATTTATCAAACTCAAAAAGGGCACCTTCCCTGTTATCCTTTTTGTTTATGGCCCAAATATTACCTGCATCCAAAAACAAAGCCCCTTCTATAAAACTAATCAATTTAAAACGGTACTCAAGGTTAGCTTCCAGCTTGATATCCGAAGACTGATTCGGATAAGTTCCCTCCTGCGCTTTATATGTTCCCGGTCCAAGTGAACGCACCTGCCATGCCCTGATTCCATTTGCACCGCCGGTAAAATATTTCTTCTCAAAGGGCAAAACATCAAAATTCCCGTAGGGAACGCCTGCCCCTAAAAAGGCTCTTGCAACCAAAGTATTATATTTGTCAATTGTATAGCCGTACCGAAACTCAACATCAGACTTGACATACTGAGCAAAACGTGTACTAAAAATCCGATAATATTTGCTTGTCCCTAACCCCAAAGTATCCACCACCTGTACTTTGGGCTGATTGGTTAAAGATGATGCAAGGCTTAAAAGGTTCCCGGCAGATTCAACATTTAATTTCAAATAACTATACCCCTTACTTAAATTTAAACCCTGAGTATTATAAGTAAAAGAATAGTTGGATGCAAAAATGAGATGGTCCGTAAAACTACTTTTGATATACAAATCCTCTATGTTTGCAATAAATTCTGGATCGAACTGATATAAATTGACCATATTAAAATCGAGCAGGTTCAAGGTTTGCCTGAATGTTTCAGATCTCATCCATTCGTAGCCAAACTTAACATTCGCTATTGTTCTTGTGTATTCCGGCCTTCGCTGAAAATTATATCCCAAAGTAAAAACAGTTTTTGGCATAAAATTTTTAAAAGATCCGATAATATTCCCCGGACCTAAAAGTCTGGGAATTGTTATATTGGATTCAACTCCAACTTCACGTGTATTAAAATATTCCGACTCTCTGTTTGCAAGCCTTTCCATTGCACCTCGTAATTTTATATTCAACACTTCGGCCCCGTGGAACAAGTTACGGTGCTGATAATTTATATTACCTGCAATCCCCATGTTTCCAGAAGTATTTGTGCCTTCAATATCAAAAGATGTAGATTGTTTACTTAAAGGAGCTAAACGAATAAAACAATCAAGCAGATTGGTATCTTTTTCCATTTGAGGCTCTTGAAACTGAATATCAATAAAGCGAAATTGCCGAAGACGATTAAATGAATTGAAAGTGTTTTCAACATCTGAAATACTATAGCGATCTCCTTTTTTCATTTGTAAGGATCGCTCAAACAACAACGTTTTGTATTTTATTTGATTATTTCGAAAAACAGTGAAGTTATCCGTCCAAAGTGTATCAGTAAATGAATTTAACTGCTGGACATCATTCAAAGGTGCGGTACCCGGCAATACTGAAATATAAAAATTATTTAAAAAATAGGGAGTGAAAACTTTTGCTAAATCATCGGTGCTATTGCGGTTATCGCCAACATATAAATCGAGCACAATCTCCTTTTCAAACCTACTGCTGTCGGCAAGGTAACTAACATCTTCTTTGGCAAAATAATAATATCCATTATTTCTAAACAAGTCAACGATTGAAGACCTCTGCTTATCAAGCATATAATAATCAAAAGCAGTACCTGGTTTTATGTGTGTCATAGAGCTATCATTCATAAAAAGCCTGCGCAATTCAATATTGCTAAAATGATAATTGATATCCCGGATTCGGTAGATTTCTCCTGTTTCAAGCGAGTAAGTTACGTTGGCCTTTTGTTTTTTATCATTGTATTCGACGTTCTTGTCTACACTTGCATGAAAATATCCTCTGTTATTTAAATATTGTTTTAATTGTCCTTCTGACTGAATAGCCAACGCCTCATTATAAATCTGTGGCGGCTCCCCAATACGTTTTAGCCATCCATCACTTTTTTCTTTTGAAGAGAGATTATAAAGCCATAGATGAAATTTTGCAAATCCAAGAATCTTATAATTTTCCTTTTGCCTGACATAAGCTTTTGCTTCATCCTTGTTTATTTCGGCATTATCAACCTCTACTTCAACTTTATTTAACAAGTAACTATCTTCGGGAACGAACTTAACCGGTGAACATGCCAATAAAAAAATACCTGCAATCACTGCTATTGCAAGTCGATATCCCAGTTTTTTAAGATTCTCGCGTCTGTTCATCCAATTGTTTTATTTCCCAAAAATAATGAAGTGTTTTATTAAGAAACAGTAACTTTACTACTAATATTTCAACACAATACAATTTTTTAAATGATTAGTAAAAATAAGATTAAACTTATTCATTCACTTTCACAAAAAAAATACCGAAAAAAAGAGAACTTATTTCTGGTTGAAGGCGATAAAAATGTTTTGGATGTTCTCCAATCAAAAATAAATATTATACATCTATTTGCAACACAATCGTTTATTACCAGCAATAAAATTAATTCAAATCACGCTCAAGAAATAACAGAAGCAGACACTGCGGAAATTAAAAAAGCCAGTCTTCAAAAAAATCCGCAAAATTGTATTGCCTTATGTAAAATTCCACCCCAAAACAACCTGCCGCAAAAACTGGAAAATAATTTATCGCTCTTTCTTGATGGAATTCAGGATCCGGGCAATTTAGGTACAATCCTCAGAATAAGCGACTGGTTTGGTATTGAATACATTTTTTGCTCGCCCGATACAGCAGATATTTTTAACCCAAAAGTTGTTCAGTCAAGTATGGGATCAATCTGCAGAACGAAAGTTATTTACAGCACGTTTGAAAAAATATTCAATTTGGCGAAAAGTTCAAATGTAAAAATTACAGGTACTTTTTTGGAGGGAGAAAACATTTACGCCGAAACGCTCCCTGAAAGAACACTTCTAATTATGGGCAATGAAGGAAATGGGATAAGAAAAGAAAATGAATATGGAGTTGATAAAAAAATTATGATTCCTCATTTTGCAATCAATAATAATAAAGCAGAATCGTTAAATGTGGCAGTAGCTACCGGAATAATTTGTAGTGAATTCAGACGTCAGCAGTTGGCCGGAGTGTTATTCGAAATGAAATGAAAGAGTAAAGATATTTGACCGCAGTGATTTTATTGATTGCGAATAATACTGACGTTGAGTATCTGCCGGAGGCGGACCAAGTTGGTTGTTTAGCCCCAGGCTAACTTTTGCTTCTATGGAAAACCGGAAGAAAGTAAAATAATGATCCCATCCTACCCCCATTTCGGCGTATAAACCGCCACTTTTCAAGCTTACCAGATCTTCCTCCGCTGTTCTTGAAATATCCTGCCGGTAGGCACCGCCAAAAATCACATAAGGCCTATCGTTATTTATTCTGCGGGCTTTATATTTTATAAGCAAAGGAAAATCGAGATAGGTTGATTTGACGGAGTAGTAGGTCATCGGCTGATCATTATAAATATCCCACACGTCGATATTGTACGCCAACTTTCTCTCGCCAAAAGATAAGCCCGGCAGAAACCTGAGATTAAAATCGCGGCCTAACCGTAAGCTGGAAACAATTCCAACAGTAAAACCGGGAACAACTTCAGCAACATCGGAGCGAACCTGGCTGGTATAGGTTATCTGTTGATTATCGAGCTGCCAGTTTTTCGGTTCAAAACCGGGATTATCGCCAATCGGACTATAATTCACAACGGCAAAGTCAAGTGTATTAACTCCAAGTGTAAAGCCAAAATGAACCAACTTATCGTCAAAAGTAGTTAGAAAATTTACTTTTTGCTGTTGCGAGAAACCGAAACAAGCAAACAGGATAAATAATATGAAAATGATAAATTTCTTCACTGACTTAATTAACTACTTTTTCTTTTGAAAAGAACAACGAAATGCACAATTTATTGTATCCCTTTGTTAATTCTTTACCTTAAACGATTGATAAATTGTTGCGATCCCAAAAGTTTGCGGAAAAGCTTTTGCATCATTAAAACCAACCTTATTTAATATCATCAGAAAATTATCGCCATCGGGAAATTCATTTACCGATTCCGGCAAATATGTATATGCCCGGTTATCTTTCGAAACAATTTTCCCCAACGCCGGTAAAATCTTAGTGAAATAAAAATAATAAATCTCTTTAAATGGTGACTTGCGCGGTTTTGAAAATTCCAATACAACAAACGCACCGCCTGGTTTCAGCACCCTGCTTATTTCTCGTAAACCCTTTTCAAGGTTTTCAAAGTTGCGAACACCAAAACCTACTAATGCAGCATCAAAAGTATTATCCGAAAAGGGAAGATTTTCAGAGTCGGCTTTAATAAATTCAATACGTTGAGTAAGATTTTTTTTTTGAATCTTTTTTCTGCCAACCTCCAACATTCCTTCAGAAATGTCGATACCGGTAACCTTTGAATTTTTAATTTTGGTGGCTTCTACTGCAAAGTCACCAGTTCCGGTTGCAATATCAATAATCCTATTCGGGTTGGATGAACGAAGCCTGTTAACCGCCTTCTTCCGCCAAATTTTATCGATATTTGCTGACAGCAGATGATTTAGAAGATCATACTTTGGAGAGATATTATCAAACATCTCCTCAACCTGCACCTTTTTCCCCTGATCTGAATCTTTATAAGGAAGAGCTGCCATTAAACACCAGTGGTCATTTTATCAATAAATCCAAGAGAAATGTCGTCTACTCTGATTTCACCTTTTGTTACATGGCCAAGAGTAAAAAACGGAATTTTAAATTCTGTTAAAACGTCTACAAAATCGTCTTCTTTCTCAGAATCCACATCCACTAAAATTCTCCCCATCGACTCTCCAAAAAGAAAAGAATCCAGTCTGATTTCTGCGTCTGAAGTTATGTCAAACCCCAGTCCGTTAGGTATTGCAGAGCGAAGCAAAGTAAAGAAAAGTCCGCCTTTACCAATCGGACTTGCACTTTGTATCAAATCCTTTTCATGTAATTTTCTAAGCGCATTCTGAATCTTTAACTCATCATCTATATTAAAAGCGGGAAGCGGAGAATTTACTATTCCGTGATAAAATTCAAGATATTCAGATGAGCCGACATCATCTACCGAACGGCCAATCATAAAAATATTGTTGCCTTTTTTATCAAATTTATGCGACGTTATTTGCTCACGTTTTTCAATTGCCCCCATCATACTAACAATAATTGTTGGGGGAACCGGGCCGTGTTCCGAAAAATGATCAAACCTTATTTTCCTATCCGAAATTTTAAGGTTGAACTTTTGAGCTGCATTCTCCAACCCCTTTTTGGCCCCCGATGCTATAAACTGCCCATTCGGATCAGCAAAATCGATATGATACAAAAATGCGCTTATTGCAATTGGAGTTGCACCAAAACATAACATTTTACGTGCCGCCCTGGAAACCAAAATTTCTGTTGCAATTTGTGGGTCATACTCCAAGTGATGATGAAACGCATGTGTACTCATAGCCATACAAGTTCCCGAAGCATCAATATCAAACAACCCTGTTTCGTCAGTATCACTATCTCCAATCGAATCGGGAGAGATATTCATCTCACTAAAATCATTAAAATAATTTATCGAAGACAAATTTGGATTAACCATTAAGGAAAAAATAACATCCTCAATTTTTTCTGGTTCGGGAATGGAATCAATAGTAAATTCCTTTTCTTTTTCAACAATCTCATTCATACAGCTCAGTTATTACATAATTCAGCAAAACAAAGGTAATTAAGTACACGATTTTTCCATAAAAATAGAGGTTTTTTTTAATTTCGGGGATAATTAGAATATAGGAGGAATATGAAAAGAACAGCATTAATAACAGGAGCAACAGCTGGAATCGGAGAAGAAACAGCGAGACTTTTGTCAAAAAACGACTTTAATCTAATCCTTACCGGCCGCCGGGAGGAAAGACTAAAAAAGCTGGCAGATGAAATAACACGCGACTCAGAATGTAAAGTTCATATACTGGTTTTTGATATAAGAAGTAGGGAGAAAACGATGGAAGCCGTTAAAAGTTTACCTCAAGAATGGATGAACATTGACGTGCTTTTAAATAATGCCGGGTTGGCAGCCGGACTGAATACTATCCAGGAAGGAGTAGTTGACGATTGGGAACAAATGATCGACACAAACATCAAGGGATTGCTATATATTACCAGACTTATTGCACCAAAAATGGTTGAAAGAAATTCCGGGCATATTGTAAATATCTCCTCAATCGCCGGAAAAGAAACCTACCCAATGGGAAATGTATACTGCGCAACCAAACATGCTGTGCAATCGCTTACACAGGGAATGAGACTTGATATGCTAAAACACGGCATAAAAGTGAGTTCTGTTTCCCCTGGCGCTGTTGAAACTGAATTTTCGCTTGTCCGGTTTAAAGGAGACAAGGAAAAAGCAGATAAGGTTTATGAAGGGTTTACGCCACTTTTTGCAAAGGATATTGCTGAAACCATACTTTTTATTCTCACCCGTCCGGCGCATGTGAATATAGATGATATTCTCGTTATGCCAACAGCACAGGCATTCAGCCGTGAATTTTACAGAAAATAAACACGTAAATTGTGCTACCTTTGTATTCCAGAAAAATAAAAAATGTCAGAAGCTATCGTCATAACTCCGGTAAAAGATTCGCTGGAAACAACAAAAAGAACCATTGAGGCCATTTCAAAAGCAAAAGGAAATTTCGAATATTTTGTTTTTAATGATTTTAGTAAACCCGAAACAAAATCGTACCTGGAAAAAATAAAAACCAAACTAGGTTTTGAACTAATTCATCTGGAAGATGTCACGTCTACTCCATCTCCTAACTACAAACTGGTGCTTCAAATGGCACAGAAAAAGGCTTTGGAAACTAATAGTCCTCTAATTATCGTTGAATCAGACGTTGTAATTCAAAAAAACACTTTAGAAGACTTAATAAAACTCTCCGGGAAACACGAAAAAACTGGCCTTTTCGGAGCCATAACCGTTGACCAATCAGGAAATTATAATTTTCCCTACACCTTTGAAAAAAGGAAAAGTAATAATATAGTTGACACTTCGCACAGTTTGAGTTTCTGTTGTACACTCATTTCGACACCTCTGCTCAAAAGATTCGATTTTCAAAATCTTTCTCAAAATAAAGACTGGTTTGATGTCTTTATAAGCCGACAATCAAAAAAACTTGGTTTTAAAAACTACCTGGCCAAAGGATTGGAGGTTTTACACCTTCCCCATTCAAGCCGTCCATGGAAGAATCTTAAATACACAAACCCGGTTTTATATTATCTTAAAAAAGTTATTAACAAACGCGACCGAATATAGATGCCAAGGACTGTATTATATAACCGACTAAAAATTGGCGGGCATGTTATCTTTTGGCTGGCCAGCATTGCATTAATGCTTTCGTTCTTCTACTTTAATGAGAAACGTGTTCATTTTGACCTTGTAACCCTGGTAAAAGCTCTAATAACCAATATTGGATTTGCAGTTGCGGTTTATGTCAATTTATATTTCCTAATTCCCAGATTTTTAAAGGAGAAGAATTATATCTTCTATATTTTCTGGCTCATTATTCTTCTCACCCTTTCGAGCCTAATAATCCAATTTTTACTCCTGTTTCCTTTAAGAAAAGCTTTAAACTTTAAAGAGCGCTTTACGTCGTTCGACGTAAATCTGCACTCGGCTTACTTTTTCGCGTCCATGATTTATGTGGCGGTTACTTCCTTTTTAAAATTTATAAAAGAGTGGTTTTCACTCCAGGATTTAAACTTTAAACTGGCAAAAATTGAGCAGCAAAAACTGGAAGCTGAATTAAAAACATTAAAAGGACAGCTGAATCCACATTTTCTCTTCAATTCTCTAAATAATATTTATTCGTTGGCATTGATTAAATCAGATAAAGTACCCGATTTAATTTTGCAACTATCAGATCTAATGCGACATATAATTTATGAATCGAAAGAAAAATATATACCTCTGGAAAAAGAATTAGAATTTGTAAATAATTTTATCACTCTTCAAAAAATCAGGGTTCCTGAAAATGTTTTAATAAAGTATAAAATAGAAGGGAAAGTACCATCATCAAAAATTGCACCTTTACTATTTGAACCATTTATTGACAATGCTTTTAAACATGGATTGCCAGGAAATGAGGGAGAGGACTTTATTGAAATTAAATTTAATTTTGAGAAAGAAAGCATTTTAGATTTTTTTATTTCCAATAATTTTGAAGAAAGGGAAAACTGGGACCGAAAGAATTCCGGAATCGGCATCAGCAATGTAAAACAAAGACTAAAATTGTTATATCATCAAAACGACTACTCATTAACAACAAATAAAGAAAATCAGATATTCTCGGTATACCTTCAACTAAAACTTAAATAATATGGAAATTAAGGCACTAATAATCGATGATGAACCATTGGCGCAGAATGTTATCAAACAATATGCGAAAAAGCTTCCCTCCTTAAAAATTGAAGGAACCTGTAATGACGCAATCTGTGCCCACCAGGCATTACAGGAGAAGGAGATTGACCTTATTTTTTTAGATATAAATATGCCAAAACTTTCGGGAATTTCATTTTTACGCACTTTAAAAGATGCTCCGCTCGTGATTTTCACCACTGCATACTCGGAATATGCTTTAGAAGGTTTTGAACTCGATGCTATTGACTACCTGAAAAAACCATTCTCGTTTGACCGTTTTTGTAAATCTATTTTTAAGGCAGAGGAGCTGTTGCAATTAAAACAGGAAGCAGCGAGTTCGCACCACATCGAAAAAAAGGACAACAACAATTTTCTATTTATAAAGTCGAACAAAAAGACAATCAAGGTTAACTATGCAGATATTCAGTACATAGAGGGTTTAGGAGACTATATTCGAATCCATTTAACCGATCAAAAAATAGTTACCAATCTATCTATGAAGAAAATAATTGAACTCCTCCCTGAAAAACAATTTTACAGAACGCATAAATCTTTTATCATCTCACTGTCTAAAATTGATTTGGTAGAAGGGAACATGGTCGTTATCAACAAAACAAAACTTCCAATCGGGAATAGCTACCGACAAGAGTTCTTAAACTATATAAATACATTTCTCGCCGAATAATTACCCCAAGAATCCTTGCAGCTTTAAAAAGTTCAACATCTTTTCTGAGAAAAATTCATTATCAGCCTTTTTATAGCGAATATCTGTAAAAACCTGTGCTAATGTTTCTTTTTTATTCTCTTTAACAAATTGCTCTGACATCTCCAGATTCTCTTTAAAAGAATAGAGCTCATCTACTATTTCCTTTGAATAATCCTCGTATTTTTCGTTATGTAAAATGCCTTTTACTGAAATACGATCTGTTAACTCCGGGCGCTCATCCGGATAACCAATGGCAACAGTAGTAACCGGAAACGTCAATTTCGGTAATTGTAATACCTCACTTATCTCCTGTGCATTATAAGTCGTAGTACCAAGATAACAAATACCTAGTCCGTTGTTCTCCGCTGCTATACAAACATTTTGAGCAAACAACAAAGCATCAATAGCAGCAGTAAAAAAAGACAAAAAATTATCGTAGCCTGGGTGTGCATTCCTATACTCACACCATTTTACAAAGCGGTTAAAATCCGCGATAAATGTTAAAAGTACCGGAGCTTGTTTTGCAACCGGCTGATTAAAATGAAAAGGAGCAAGCCTTTCTCTTTGCGTCTTATCCTTTGTAAGCACAACACTATACAACTGCATATTTCCTGTAGTAGAAGCCCTTGTTCCTGAATAAATAATCGACTTTAAAAGTTCATCATTGATTTCTTTCTCTTTGAACTTTCTGATTGTAACATGTTTGTTTAATAATTCCATTTTATCTCTTCTATATAATAAAAAAGGGAAGCTAAAAGCTTCCCCTTTTTAATCAATCAATTCGGTATTACCTTTTAATCATCGTTTCGGTTTTGGCATTTCCTTCCTCAGTAAACATTCTGATTAAGTAAACACCGCTTACCAACTTAGCAGTACGGATTTCATGACTTGGATATTCAATGTCCATAACACGTTGACCAGCAATATTGCTAATAATTACTCTTGTCAATTTATCGTTATTGTCTATGATAATCCTGTCATCAAACGGATTAGGATAAACCTTGAATTCTATAGTTCCACCAGTAATAGGATCTTCGATTCCAGTTGCAGTAAGGTCTACTACGTCTTCTTCCATTCTTGGTTCAACGTAATACATACTGTCCATTCCATTCACGATACCTGTTACGTCATAGAAGTTTCCTTCAACTGGTACTGAAGTATACATCGTAGTATCTACAGTTACAGAAATTGTATCTTCTGTGTATGCAGTCCACTTACCGGTACTATCTGCAGCATTCGCACGAACACCATGTACATATACCAATACGCTTTCGTACATTTCATCAGCTACATCTTCCGGTAATACTTCTATAGCTTCTACAGTTAATGTAGCAGTTTCAACTGTTACGGTAGCATCAGTAATTACTGTAACACCGTCAACTTCATCAACAGTACCTACAACTACTACACCATCGCCAAGTGCAACTACTTCATCAGAAACTACTTTGATACCACTCCATGCAGCATTATCATCCTGAACGTAGAAGACTCCATCACCTACTGCCGAAACAGTACCGGTAATTTCAACAATGTCTCCAACATAGTCTGAAGAATCAGCCATGCTTTGTACTTCAGCGATTGTAAGCTCACAACTAACCACGATAGAATCAGTTACCGTTGATACACATCTCATATGAGCATCAATAACACTAATTTCGTAAGAACCTGTTGCCAGCGTTGCTGTCATATCTGCCTGTGGCTCATTGTTAACTAACAATACATAAGGAGGAATACCACCCGCTGCAGTAACTTCAATAGTAGTTTCACATCCAACGGATTCGCCCACTACTACTTCGTCAATTACCAGAGGATGCTGTACTTCGTCAAATGTCATTGTATCGATTTCCGTTGTACAACCTAATGTATCTTCCAGCATAAATGCATAGTGACGGTCCTGAAGATTTTCATTGTCGAAGTTGAACAATTGTTCTACATCCAACATATCGTCGAACCAAACATTATGTACAGTAAATGTATCAGCAGAAGGAGTATCGCCAAGGATCTCTTTGTAAAGTAACCTAACTTTACGTCCTTCAGGGCTGTCAACATAAACTCTTACTGATGCTAATGTATCGCCATAACAAGAAGCTTCGTACAAGTCGAAAGTAATCGGATCCGGAGCATCAACGAATGTATCTTTACTTGTTACACAACCATTGTAATCTCTTGCCGAAACTCTATAGTAAAGATCTCCATATCCTAAATAAGTACTAGTGAAGCCCCATTCGCCTCTCAATGAGTCAACCTCATCGGTCATATCTGCATCTTTATATGCTTCCCACATGTACTCATAATTGTTACTAACCGGCCATGGTGTTCCACCGCTTACAACTTTAATTTCAAACAAACCTGCTTTATCGTTCGGACAAACAAATGCATTGTTTTTATCCTCGAGTGTAACGATGAATGGTTCAGGCTGCAATACAAATTGTTTGTATTCCATTGACATACATCCTTCACTATCGTAAATAACAACAGTATAATAGTCCTCATCAGTCATATCGTCCGTGTCGTCTTCATTGGTTGAAGCTAACAGGCCATCCAAAACAATATCTGCTGAATCAGTCGATGTATATTCTTCCAATACCGCATTTCCATCATAATCTGTTCCACTAACTTGAATTGTCCATGTAGCACCATTACCACCGTAAACAGTATCCAAAGTAATAGAACCTGTTGGATATCCATAACAATCAGCCGGAGCCTGAGTTAAAACATCAGTTTTGATTGAATCAGGTTCGCGAACAGTTACACGGTGTTGCATGATAGGATCACCTTCAGCATCTGTAGCATAACCAGCAACACAACCTGCTTCGTCTCTCACCCAAGAAACCCAAGTTGCTGCAGGAACATAGAAAGTATCCGACAACTGCCATACAAGATCTTCGGGCGGGAATGGGTGAGTACCGTCATCCGGAACTAAAGCAGAATCAACTGCATATTCGTAAGCTCCTGTTCCTCCGGTTGCAACAATTGCAATTGTTCCGTTGCCACCATTACACATTGCGTCATCAATCAGTTTTGTACTGGTAATCATTAAACTATCAGGTCTTTCAACTTCACCAGACTCTTTAACCAACTGACAACCAGCAGCATCCTTGATATATACTGTATAATGTCCTCTTACTAAATCATCCCAAATATAGCTTGTAACTGTATCAGGAAGAGTAGTATCCGCTCCAATACCGCCTGTAGACGGGCTATAAGCAACAGGTCCTTCAACCCATACAGTGTATGGTTTGGTTCCACCAGAAATATTTTCCAGGTGAATTTGTCCTGTAGGTGTATTATAACACTGCTCATCATAAAATGCAACTGTATCGTATACAATTGGATCCGGTCCCTGCAGATCAACTGAAATTTCGTAAGTACATTCTTCGCTTGAGTTTTGCCATGGCAACTGGCTATCGTAATCACCATTACCCCATTTTTCGAAGTAATCTGAATAAGTATTCAGTGGATTACTTGCTAAAGCTCCATTATGTTGTAATACTTCGATTACATATGTATCAGCAGTTAAACCGGTAAAAATAATGGTATCATCTGATGTTGACATCACAGCACCTGGATCATCAATTGAAACTTCATACTCGTAACCTGCAACATCCCAGCCGCCGGAAGGAATCACCCAAATTTCACCATCATCGGTTGTTCCACTCACTCCGTCGTCTGCGCAAGAAGGCATTATTTCTTTTGCAACTTCCAGCATTAAAGCATCAGGTTGTTTGATAGTATCAATTACAGGACCGTAAATACATCCGTGAGCATCTTTTACATAAATCTGATAAATGCCAGCACGAACTCTTCTGTCAAATACTGTCGAATCTGTTGCATACCAACGATCAGCAGGAATACTAGAAGCATTCTCATATAAACCAACGTTGTTGGTGGTTTCCATGTAAGGAGCAGTACCACCTGAAATCATATAGCGGATTATACCATCGTGCGCACCGTTACATGAAACATAAGCACTATCTGTAACTAACATTAATGGTTCCGGTATTCCGATTTCAACTTCATAAGATGCAATACATCCTAATGAATCATCTTCAACAGTTAATATGTAATATCCGGCAGGTAGATCAATAAACTCGCCTGTCATATTCGTTTCCGGGAATCTGTCGTCATCAGCACTGGCCGATTTTGTAACTGCAGTAGGAGCCATCTTATCCAATGTATAAACATAATCACCCCAACCACCTTCTGTTGCATCCAACAATCCGGTAATCGCTCCGTCAGAACCAGGAGTTTTACCATATACATTACAAGTAACTGAATCAACAGTAACTAAATCCCAGTCAATTTCAAGAGCATCAGCTCCGTCAACAAACACTTCCCAAGGACCTTGAATTAATTCAGGATTTTCTGCGCCACAATAATCGCGCACTGCAATATAATATGTGCCTTTTTGTACGTCAACATAAACAATACTGTCGTTATCAGGATCGTCGTTTGTAAAATCATGCCAATCTACCTGATCATACCAATCTGATTGTTGCATAATCGCAGCAGACTGCGTAAATGAGTACTGATATCTCCCTTCAGATTCTTTTCTTTCCAGACCTAACCACGCTTCAATTTTTATCTGACCGTCATTGATTCCGTCGCATCCAGCAACTTTAACAGCTTCAGCATTTGCCATTATTTCAACAGGTTCAGTAACTGTTAATGTATCTACATTAGACATACATCCCCATTCGTCGATTGCAGCAAAATAATAATCACCAGCACCAAACATTGTGGTATCTGTATAACGTGTCCCCATTGATGTAATTTCTGCAGCTGTCATATATACATCTGAGAAATATATTTGTGGTTCACGGTCGCCTTGATTCTGTCCTGCCGGTTCAGAAATCCAACTAACAACAATAGAAGTACTATCATTGTTTGGTAAATCAGTTAAATCGCCAAAACATTCCACATACTCGTCAACAACAGCAATGGTATTCGGAGTTAAAGAGAACGTATGGTAAATTGTATCTCTACAACCATAATAGTCCTCAACTACAATAGTGTGCATACCGGTATCAGCAGCAAATGTATTATCAACACCACCATTTTCCCATGGTCTTTCATCAAACTTATATTTATAGAAATAAGTCTCGCCCATAGATTCGAATGAGGTACCTCCTGCAGCTCTCACCTGAATATGCCCATCGTTAGCATCATGACAAGATGGCTCTGAAGTTAACAAGTCAATTACACTTACAACCAATTCATCAGGCTCACCTATTGTTGTTGTCCATGAGTTTGTACAATCAATGGTTGAATCATGAACATAAAAAGTGTAAGTATTCGCGCCTAAAGCTTCAAATACATTATCACTTGTATATGTTGTTCCATCCATACTGTAACCAAATACATGGTTTGCAGGATTTGCAACTGTTACAGTTACATCTGTTGTTCCTCCATTACATGCAATTGAATCATAAACGAGATCAAATTCAACAGATAATATTTTAACCGCATTGTCATTGTTAATGTTCACATAGTCATCGAAACATCCAATGCTATCGTAAACACGTACATAATATACATTTGGTGCCAAACCTGTTGCTGTATCTTCAACTGTTCCGGCAGCTACAGCATCAGAAAAATCCGGCTGTGTAGCATAAGACCAATCCCAGTCAGCCCAATCGCTGCCAGAACCACCTGTAATTGTTGCCAGGTCAATCCAAATCTCTCCATTATCTATTTCGCATGAAGCATCAGTTTGTCCTACGTCAAAACTAATAGGTTCCGCCGGTGCAATAACAATTGTCGTATCCCACTGGCATTGCAGTGAATCAATAAATGTGATATCATATGCACCTGGCTCTAACGCGGTAAGAATCAATGAATCAGTGTGGTTTGTTTCCAAAACACCGTCAACCAGAACGTTATAACCATCAACAAACGGAGTTGCTCCGCTTACATATAAAGTCGATTTACCATTTCCAAAGGTAGCACAGGTTTCATCAGCATGTTCTGTTTCAACAGCCATCCATGGTTCCCTTTCATCAACAATAGTAACAGGTGTCCACCAGTCCAAATCTCTTAAATCTGCACAAAGATTGGCATCCTGAACAGCTACAAAATACGTTCCGACAGGTAACTCATTGATACGATTACCAACTTCATAGTCAGAAACAAACTCATTGGCTTGCTCTTTATTCATTGTTGGAAACTGTAATCCATTAGCAACAGCTCCCCAATCTTCAAGTGGTACTATAAAATAGGTATACGGACCTGTTCCGGTCATTGAATCTATTTCAATATCTCCGTATCCTCCCGGACAGTCAACAAAAACAACTTCATCGGTATAGTATCCTATTGGATCTGCTGCTCCAACACTAAATGTTTCTACAAACGAAATACACTCATCCAGCATCACTTCTACAGTATGTGGTCCGGAAGGAGCAACTAATGACGCAGTACTATCAGAAGTAAAAGTATTCCCATTAAAAGAATACAACATTCCAGTTTGATAAACAGGAGAAGTAACGGTAGCAATTGCTTCACCACCATCACAATCAGCGTTTTCGACTTTAACTTCTAAGTTAGGCCATGATTGCGTAACATCAATTTCACCGGCATCAACATACCAGGTCAAAATTTCACTTGTCTGACCTTCATAATTCCATACCGACGATTCATCCAACCAGGTTAAATCAGTCTGGTAATGAGCCAAACTTCCATCAACATGCTGGAAACCTTTTAAACCAAAATGAAGAACAAAAACAGTTGTTGTGTCGTTGTTCGGTTCTATGGTTTGTGGGTCATCACCACTATCCCATACCATAACTAATTTGTCGTCGCCTGATTGAGACACAACTGAAACTGACAAACCGGTACCAACACCATCAATTTGACTATGCTCACCAGTTACATTTTTGTAACTAAACAGGGCATCATCAAATGTTAGTACCAATCTAAAAGAGTCAATTTCCACGAAGTCTCTCATCGAGATCTCGACGGCGTAATCATTATCTGCGCGATAACAATCACTAACTTTTTCGGCAAAAACATGATATGTATCCTGTGCATCGCCATTTGGTGTCTGACCAAATACCGTCACTGCCATAAGGATCGCAACCATGCTTAAGCCAATTTTTCGCAAAACACCCTTAAAAGCGTGTTCGACGAGCAAGAAAATTCCAGTAAATTTTTTCATAGCAACTTGCTTTAAATTGAACTTAATTGATTGATTGATTTTAATTTATTTAATTCTTTATATCAATTCTCAGACTTACTTGTCTTTTCATTTTCTCAAAACATTACAAACGTATAAAATTTATCAGCAATGTACAAAATATATGCTGTATAAAATAGTATCTTTTCATCAATGTTTTCAACAGACCTGTGAAATTTATTTCACCTCAAATTTTGTCTTTAAACTGAAAACAAAAACTGTGTTTGTTCCATTTTTCTACAATTTTAATTTTATTTTTTGAATTTTCAGCAATATATTTCTCTTTTTTTCGATTTATATGAGCAGTTTCAAATGTTATTTATGATTTCTTAAAAAATGCATTTATTATGAAATTGAAATTGGCTACAAAAGACTATTTAAGAAAAGGAAACCAGAAACTGAAAAATGGAAAATACATCCAATTTATTATAATTCTAATTATATATGTTTTCTCCGTTTCTTTTCTATTTCCCTCCTGCAAAACATGTAAATGTCCTGCTTATACACAAATTCAGACTCAAACAGGCAAATCCGGATTTGTTCCGGCGAGTTAAGATCCTCCCTTTTCCAGACCAATTTCCAGAATAAATTCTAAAAACTCTATAAAACTCTAATTACAAAATATTTAAACCCCAAATACCCCTTTGAGGTTTTCATATTTGCCGAACGATGTAAGAATGGACACAAATTCGACAATCCTGACTTGGTACAATTTTTAAATTATTATTAAGGTTAAAAGCTTTTCATTTGAAATTAAAATTTCGATTTGATACAATTAAATAATAGTATTTACTTTGCAATACAGATAACAACAGAATTTAAATCCTGTAAATTAAATATTTAGGATAATTTTCAATTAAATAATTAAAACTTTCTCAACTATGATTAAAATAGGTATTAACGGTTTTGGAAGAATTGGCCGTTTTGTTTTCCGTCAGGCAGTTGCCAAAGGGACAGTACAGGTAGTAGCTATCAACGACCTTATTGACGTTGATTATATGGCATACATGCTAAAATATGATTCTACTCATGGCAGATTTGATGGTACTGTTGAAGTAAAAGACGGCAAACTGATTGTAAACGGTAATGAAATCCGCGTTACCGCCGAACGAAACCCTGCTGATATTAACTGGGGTGCTGTAGGTGCTGAATACGTTGTTGAATCAACAGGATTATTCCTTACAAAAGAAAAAGCACAGGGTCACATCGACGCTGGTGCAAAAAAAGTTGTAATGTCAGCTCCTTCAAAAGACGATACTCCGATGTTCGTTATGGGTGTAAACAATAAATCGTACACCAACGAAATGGCTTTTGTTTCAAACGCTTCTTGTACCACAAACTGTCTGGCTCCTGTAGCTAAAGTACTAAATGACAAATTCGGTATAAAAGAAGGTTTGATGACTACTGTTCACGCTACAACTGCGACTCAGAAAACTGTTGACGGTCCTTCTATGAAAGACTGGAGAGGTGGTCGTGGTGCCGGCCAAAATATTATTCCTTCTTCTACTGGTGCGGCTAAAGCTGTAGGTAAAGTTATTCCTGAATTGAATGGAAAACTTACTGGTATGGCGTTCCGTGTTCCAACTCCAGACGTATCAGTTGTTGATTTAACTGTTACCTTGGAAAAAGGTGCTTCTTATGAAGAAATTTGCGCGGCAATGAAAGAAGCTTCTGAAGGCGAATTAAAAGGAATTCTTGGATACACTGAAGATGCAGTTGTTTCTAATGATTTTGTTGGTGATGTACGCACTTCTATCTTCGATGCAGGCGCTGGTATTTCATTGACTCCTAACTTTGTAAAAGTCGTTTCCTGGTACGATAATGAAATGGGGTACTCGGCAAAAGTTTGTGAATTGATTGAATACATGGACTCGGTAAAATAAATCAAAAGATTTATTTATATAATTTCGAAAAGGGTGTCTTTAACAGACATCCTTTTTTGTTTTTACTCGTACCTAAGAGACTCAATCGGATCAAGCCTTGCTGCCTTTTGCGCAGGATAGTAGCCCGAAACAATGCCAACGACAAAACACAGAACTACTCCCATTACAATCCACATCCAGGGAATAATAAAAGAAACCCCAATTATTACTGAAACGATATTGCCCATGATGATGCCGAGAATAATTCCGAGGAAACCACCAATCTGACCAATTACAATGGCTTCAACCAAAAATTGTTGTTTTACCGTAGTTCCTTTTGCACCAATCGCTTTTCTGACTCCAATTTCACGTGTTCGCTCCGTAACCGAAACCAACATAATATTCATGAGGCCAACTGCTGCGCCCAAAAGAGTTATCAAGCCTATAATTGTTGCAACCAATGTAATGTTTTTAATATTCTCAAGTAGTATATTTACCAGGTTATCACTCTTTTCAATATTAAAATCACTTTCATCCAGCGGGTTTAGTCCCCGAACTATTCTGAAGGTTGCTTCAGCTTGTCCTGTTGCTGCTTCAATTAGCTCAGGTTGTTCAACTTTAACCTGAACATTAAAATTCATATTAGGACGGGAAAAATAACTCCTTGTATTGCTATACGGAAGGAAACAAACCAAATCTCCACCTCCCCCAAATCCACTTCCCCGTGATTTTAGTACACCAACAACCCTGTATTTTCCACTACCAATACTAATTATCTTTTCCAAAGGATTAACGCCTCCTTTAAATAAACGATTAGCCAAGTCGCTACCAATTAAAACAACGTTTCTGCCACCACTAATATCCTGTACTGTAAAACCTCTGCCCTCTCCAATTTCATATCCGGCAGTAAACAAATAATTTTCGTCAATTCCCCGCACAGAAATATTTGGGTTCGTTTTTTCAGAGGCATATTTAACTGTTGCAGCCTCAGTTGCACTTACAGAAATAGAAGTTGTTGCCGGGAAATCAAACTTTTCCTTAAATTCCTTAGCCTGATAAAATGAGATATAGCTGTAATTTTTTGTTCTGTATCTTTTGTTGCCAACCTGAACACGCATCCCCCTGCTGCTTATGGAAAAAGTATTGGCCCCCATAAAAGTAAATTCTTTGGTAATTGAATTTTTTATCGAGTCAATAGCAGTTAGTATTCCAACAAGTGCAGTAATCCCAACAGCTATTATAAGAACAGTAAGAACAGTTCTCAAAATATTTGAACGAATCGAATGAAGAGCAATCCTGATATTTTCAGCAAATAAAGTTGTTTTGCGCATTCTTTTCTGTTTTTCAAGTGCAAGTTAGCAATTCATTTTAGCTATTAGTTGCTGAAATACTTGCTAAATTACAAACAAATTACATTAGATTTTAAGAATTTTTGACGAACAGACGACGGATCTGTTCGATAATTTTCCCTACTTAAACTTTTTTAACATTTTTTAAAAAAAGCATTTTCACGACTAATTTTAGCAATTTATTTGAAAAAAGATAAACCTAAATATGTTCTATATCAGTTTTTTGGTTAAAAAACAGACAATATTATTTATTCCGTTAAATATCAATCTCATCAATTTTATCTAACAAACGAACTTCATTTTACTTGCATTTTGCAAAAATTCCTTTAAAATTTGAACTCCATACATTTTAAAGTTTATGATTTATCACTTTAAAATACAGTCTCAGGAATCCACCGATTTTCATTTGGAAATCCAATTAGACGAAAAGCATACTTTTTTCGATTTTCATAAGACAATACAAAATTGTTTAGGTTTTGAATCTTATCAGTTGGCTTCGTTTTTTATTTCCGATAAAATGTGGAGGAAGCAAAAAGAAATATCGATGCTTGATCTGGGATTTAACGGAGCAGCCTATTTTATAATGCAGAAAACTAAATTATCTGAACTCATAAATTCAAAAGAACAAAAACTCATCTACACTTTTGATTTTTTTAACGACAGATCATTTTATATAGAACTAACTGGAATTATTATGGAACGAAATCTGAATGAACCGTTAGTCACCCTGAAAGAAGGAAAATCTCCAGTTCAAATTCTTGGTGATGATACCAACGAAAGAGAACTGTCAACAATTCGAGAAGAAGAAGTTTATATGGATTTTGGTGAATTAGAAGATTACACCGAGATTTTTGGTGAGATGGATGACTTTTAAAGTTCAAGATTGTAGAGATTAAATTAATTTAGTAACAAATTTCAGACTGTTCAATTCATTTTGAGCAGTCTTTTTTTTGTTCTTTCTTTGCCGGAGAAAAAAATGCTTAAAACATTAATTATAATAACAGGTCCTACCGGTATTGGAAAAACAAAGACAGGGATTACTCTGGCAAGGTACTTTAACACCGAAATTATTTCTGCAGATTCGCGCCAGATTTTTAGCGAACTTTCCATTGGAACTGCCGTGCCCTCACCGCACGAACTTTCGTTGGCCAAACATCATTTTATCCATTCTCATTCAGTAACCGAAGACTATAACGCCAGCAAATATGAAAATGAAGCATTGAGTGTTCTGAAAAATCTGTTTGAAAAATACAACCAAGTAATAATGGTTGGTGGTTCTATGCTATACATCAATGCAGTTTGCAAAGGTATTGATATCATGCCCGATGCCGACCCGGAAATAAGACAGGTATTAAAAAACAGGCTCGAAACCGAAGGAATTGAAAGCCTGAGGTTACAATTAAAAAAATTAGATCCGGATTATTATAATATTGTAGACTTAAAAAACCCGGCCCGTATTATCCACGCGCTGGAAGTTTGTTTAACGACAGGGAAAACTTTTTCATCGTTCAGAACCAGCCCGCAAAAAGAACGCCCTTTTCAAATTGTAAAAATAGGGCTGAATTGCGAAAGAGAAATATTACATGCCAGAATAAACCAACGAGTTAATAAAATGATTGAGGCAGGGCTGGAAAATGAAGCACGAAGTGTTTATCACTTAAAACATTACAATGCGTTGAACACTGTTGGATATCGTGAATGGTTTGCTCATTTTAACGGCGAAATACCGCGCGAAAAAGCGATTGAATTGATAAAACGAAACTCACGCCGTTATGCCCGCAAACAAATTACCTGGTTTAAAAAAGATACGCAAACTATATGGTTTGAACCTCACCAGCAGCAAGAAATAATTGAGACTATCAAAAAGCAAATTTCAAAAAAATGAGAAAGCCCGGTAATTTTGTAATTCGTGTTTACGGATTAATTATCAACGAGAAGAATGAGGTTTTGATTACTGATGAATTTCAACTGGGGATGAAAATGACAAAATTCCCCGGGGGCGGGCTCCAATTTGGCGAAGGAACAGTTGATTGTTTAAAAAGAGAGATGCGGGAAGAATGTAATGATCAGGAGATAAAAAAACTGCAACATTTCTACACCACCGACTTCTATCAAAAAGCGCTTTTCTACGAAAATCATCAGCTAATAAGCATTTATTACAGGGCGGAGCTAATTAAACCACTTAAATTCAAAATTTCAACAAAACCCTTCGATTTTGAAAAAATGGAAGACGGAAAACAAAGTTTTCGGTGGGTAAAAATCAACCAGCTTTCAGAAAACAATTTGACTTTTCCTATTGATAAAATTGTTGCTGAGAAATTAATTTTGGCATTTGCTATTTGAGTTTGATTAAAAATTGCAGAATTTTACTTTAGATTTTATTCACATATCAGGTGAAAGATCATCTGATCCTTAAAGACAGGGGGACTTAAAATGAGAAAGCTACAGACATCTTTATCAGAAACGGGTAAAATTATCAAAGCAATTGCAAACGACGCAAGGCTGCAAGAAACGGTTCATAATGTTGTAAACGAAGTCGTTCGGTGCTTTAATACCGGCAAAAAAGTGATGCTATGCGGAAATGGAGGAAGCGCAGCGGATGCACAGCATCTGGCTGCTGAATTATCAGGCCGGTTTTATATAGATCGCCACCCATTGCCGGCAGAAGCATTACATGTAAACCCCTCGTACATAACGGCCGTAGCCAATGATTATTCCTTTGACAAAATTTACTCCCGTTATGTGGCCGGGGCTGGTAAAGAGGGCGATATTTTAATCGGTCTTACCACTTCAGGAAATTCTGAAAATATTGTTCAGGCTTTTAATGCAGCCCGCGAAAATAAAATTATTACAATTGGGTTTACCGGAAAAAACGCGGGAAGAATAACACAATTATCTGACTTTTTAATTCAGGTTCCGTCAACCATCATTCCCCGAATTCAGGAAATGCATCTTTTAATAGGGCACGTAATTTGTGAAGTTGTGGAAAAAGAGATGTTTGCGCATGAAGGGTAAAAACAAAGCACTTTTTCTGGATAGAGACGGAACAATAAACATCGAAAAAAATTATGTTTATAAAATTGAAGATTTCGAATTTATACCCGGCATTTTTGATTTGATTTCTGACTACCAGAAAGAAGGTTTTTTGATTTTTATTGTTACAAATCAATCGGGAATAGCACGCGGGATGTACACAGAAATTGACTATGAGATCCTGACCCGTTGGATGATAAACCAATTTAAACAAAAAGGGATTTACATAACCAAAGTTTATCATTGTCCCCACCACCCGGAAATCACGGGTGAATGCAATTGCAGAAAACCAAATCCCGGAATGATTTTACAGGCAATTGAGACGTATAACATCAGTCCTGTTAATTCAGTGTTGATTGGCGATAAAAAAAGAGATTTTTTAGCGGGCAAAAAAGCAGGAATAGGAAAGAATTTATATATTCAGGATGTTTTAGGGAATAACTAGTTTTTAATACGATTAAGAGTGCAGCATTTCACAAAATCAGAAATAAGTTATATAGAAGATCGCTATCAGGATTTTCTGAAAGTAATCCAGGATAAGTTTGACGAGGAGCGTTTGCAGCGAATTGAAAAAGCTTTTCGGTTTGCCAATGCTGCGCACGATGGCATAAAACGAAAATCGGGTGAGCCATACATAATTCATCCTATTGCAGTTGCAAAAATAATAGCAAAAGATATTGGTTTGGGGGCGACTTCAATTTGTGCCGCACTTTTACACGACGTGGTTGAAGATACTGAATATAGCGTTGCCGACATTGAAAATATGTTTGGCGAAAAAGTAGCTAAAATCGTCGATGGTTTGACCAAACTTTCAGGCGATTTTGACTCCCGGCAGGCACTAACACTCAAAAAGATGCTGATGACGCTGTCTGACGATGTAAGGGTAATTCTGATAAAAATTGCCGACCGCTTACACAACATGCAGACGCTCGACTCGATGATGCCTCACAAAAAAATTAAAATTGCAGGTGAAACATTGTTTCTGTATGTCCCGCTTGCACATCGTTTAGGGCTTTATGCCATCAAAAATGAACTAGAGGAACTCAGTTTTAAATACAAACACCCAGAGGAGTACAACCAGATTATTTATCTCCTTCACAACCAGGAAGAAAAACGAAATTACCTTGTCAACGAATTCATAAAGCCAATCAACGAGAAACTTAACATTGAAAATATAGAGTGTTCGGTTTCCCATCGTTTAAAATCGACTTACTCCATTTGGCAAAAAATGAAAAAGAAAGGTGTGTCGTTTAACGAAATATACGATTTGCTCGCCATTCGGATAGTTATAAAAGCCAAACCCAATATTTCAGAGAAAAGACAATGTTTTGACGTGCTCTCCATTGTAACAGACATATACAAACCCAAACCCGACCGGATTCGCGATTGGATTACCATGCCAAAAGTAAACGGGTATGAATCGTTGCATGTTACAGTTATGGGACCGCAGGGTAAGTGGGTCGAGGTTCAGATCAGGACAGAACGAATGGATGAAATTGCAGAACGTGGGTTTGCAGCTCATTACCGCTACAAAGATATAAGCACGTACGAAAATGAACTGGAGACCTGGATTGAGCGGATCCGCGACCACCTCCAAAATCCTGAATCAGACGCATTCGAATTTCTTGATGATTTCAAACTCAATTTATATTCTACGGAAATCAACATATTCACCCCAAAAGGTGATATGATAACTTTGCCGCAGGGATCAACCATTATTGATTTTGCATATGACATTCACACTGATTTGGGAAATAAATGTATCGGTGCAAAAATAAACCTGAAACTAGTACCTGTAAGTCATGTGCTGCAGAATGGCGATCAGGTTGAAATATTGACATCGGAAAACCAAACACCAAAACTGGAGTGGCTAAAATTTACTACTACAGCAAAAGCCCGTGCAAAAATAAAAGACGCTTTTAAACTTGAAAAGAAAGAACATATTGAGAGAGGGAAAGAGATTGTTGAAGAGGCGATAAAAAACGCAAATGCTCCGCTCACATCCAATAATTTGAAAAAAATAATTGCACATTTTAACCTAAACAACAAGGAACAGTTGTATTCTGAAGTTGGAATGGGTTTTTTGGAAATGGAAGGAGTAGATGAAATTCTGGGTAAAAAATCTGAAAACAAACTTGTAAAATACTGGAACATCACTTTT
Source organism: Maribellus comscasis (assembly GCF_009762775.1). GTDB lineage: Bacteria > Bacteroidota > Bacteroidia > Bacteroidales > Prolixibacteraceae > Draconibacterium > Draconibacterium comscasis. The sequence goes on from NZ_CP046401.1 coordinate 1,315,386, forward strand.
AGCCGAAAGAAAAAAGATGAACCGGAAAACGCAGAAAAAGACACACAAAAGACCGGCAAAAGTATCGACAGAAAAAAGCCCTTTATACTAAAAGAAGGTCAGGACAATGTAAAATACTCGCTGGCCAAATGTTGCAATCCAATTCCCGGAGAAAAGGTTATCGGATACATCAGTTCCGACGAACATATTATCATTCACAAAACCGGCTGTAAAGAAGTGGAAAAATTTCTTTCAAGCCAGGGCGAAAGAATAATTACTGCTGAGTGGACAAAATTTAAACGTCAGTCATATTTAACCCGTCTCCGGCTGGATGGTTTTGATAGAGTTGGGATAGTTAATGAAGTCACAAATGTAATTTCAAAGGAACACAATATAAACATGCGTTCTGTTAAATTCGACACAAATGAAGGAATTTTCGAAGGAGATCTCTTCCTCTATATTCATAATACCGACGATTTAAATAACCTTATTAGCCGCTTAACCAGGATAAAAGGAATTGACACAGTTTCTCGAGTGGAAAAACTTTACGATTAATTAGAATCATTCTATAAAATCAAAAAAAATTTTTATTTTTGATGCCTATTTAAAATTGGTTTAATTATGAATAGCCAGAAAACCAGAGAGACTGTAAGAAATATGTTTACCGATTATCTTGAAAAAAACGGGCATCGGAAAACACCGGAAAGATTCGCAATTCTTGAAGAAATATATTCAAGAGAAGGGCATTTTGATATTGAGTCTCTGTATATTTCAATGAAAAATAAAAATTACAGGGTGAGTAGAGCTACTTTGTATAATACCATTGATTTGTTGCTGGATTGCAAATTGGTGGTTAAACACCAGTTTGGAAAAAATATTGCTCAATTTGAAAAGGCTTTTGCAACCATGCAACATGACCACCTGATCGATACAAGTAATGGGAAGGTGGTTGAATTTTATGATCCGCGAATAAGAGAAATAATTGAAGATGCATGTCTGAAAAATAATTTTAAACTGTCGCATCATACACTTTATATTTACGGAGAGAATATAAAATAGAAAAAACTGTTCCATTTTACCATTATATAAAATCCTGTTGGTAAGAAGTTTTTTTATTCATGTAAACAAAAAATATTTGTACTTTTAAGTGCTTAAATAGAAAGCCGTGAAAATTTTATCGGAGAGATTAAATTTTCACGGTTTTGTGTGTAAAATAAAATCAAATCACTAATGAAGGTAGATGTATTACTAGGCCTGCAATGGGGCGACGAGGGAAAAGGAAAAATTGTTGATGTATTGACACCTAAATACGATGTAATAACCCGGTTTCAGGGCGGACCTAATGCAGGACACACTTTGGAATTCAATAATATAAAACAGGTTTTGCACACAATACCGTCAGGGATTTTCAGAGAAAATAAAGTAAATATTATTGGGAACGGAGTTGTAATTGATCCTATTGTATTTAAAAAAGAAATTGAATCATTGAAAAAGATTGGATTCGACATTTCCAAAAACCTCTATATTTCAAAAAAAGCACATTTAATTTTACCCACTCACCGTATTCTCGATGCGGCTTCAGAAAAAAAGAAAGGGAAAACTAAAATTGGCTCAACATTAAAAGGAATTGGTCCTACTTACAAAGACAAAATTGGCAGGGAAGGCCTGCGCGTTGGCGACCTTTTTATCAATTTTGAAGAAAAATACAGTTCCCGAATCGAAAACCACAAGGTTATGCTAAAAGAGTTTTTCAAATACGATTTTGAAGATGAACTTTATGCATGTGAAAAAGACTGGTTTGAGGGTATTCAGATGCTTAAATCGTTTGAGATAGTTGATAGTGAACACATGATCAACGACCTTCTGCAGGAAAATAAATCGGTGCTTGCTGAGGGTGCTCAGGGAACACTTCTTGATATCGATTTTGGTTCTTATCCCTTTGTAACCAGTTCGAATACAATTTGCGCAGGAGCTTGCACGGGACTCGGAATTGCACCACAAAAAATAGGTGAGGTATTCGGTATCTTCAAAGCCTACTGTACTCGTGTTGGAATGGGCCCCTTCCCCACCGAACTGTTTGATGAAACAGGAACAAAATTGCGGGACGCCGGTCATGAATACGGATCAACGACGGGAAGACCGCGTCGTTGCGGATGGCTCGATTTGGTTGCGTTAAAATATGCGGTAATGTTAAATGGGGCAACCGAGCTAATTATGATGAAAGCAGATGTACTGGATGAATTTGAAACCATAAAGGTTTGCGTAGGTTACGAAATTGACGGTGAAGTTGTAGAACATTTCCCTTTTGAATTGACCGACGACGTAAAACCGATTTATGTTGAACTTCCCGGCTGGCAAACCGATTTAACAAAAATCAAAAGCCAGAATGAATTTCCCGAAGAACTGAACAACTACATCTCTTTTATTGAAGAAGAAATGGAAATTCCGGTTTCAATTGCATCGGTTGGACCAAATCGTGAACAAACGATTTTCCTCGGGAAATAACAAAAACTAATCATTACCAAATAGATAGGAATCCTTTATTTTATAAAATAAAGGATTTTTTTGTTTTCTGGCTTTGGAAAAAACAGAAAAAAGGCCTGTTTAGCAGCTGCCCGATTTATGAAAGATTTACATAAGCCACCAAAACTTCAGAAATTATTAGTATTACATTCTTTTATTCCCGTTGAAACTTAGTTATATTTAAGCATTCTAAAAAAGAAACTTATGTACCCGACAATAGGACAGTATGGATTGTATACTGACTTCTATGAATTAACAATGGCTCAGGGCTATTTTTTTTATGGAAAAAAGGAGCAGACTGCCAACTTCGATTATTTTTTCCGTACCAATCCATTTAAAGGCGGGTTCACTGTTTTTGCCGGTCTGGAAGATTTTCTTGATTTTTTGTCCGGTTTCTCTTTTGAAAACTCAGATATTGAATATTTGGAGCAACAAGGACTAAAAACTGAGTTCCTTAATTATTTGAAAGACTTCAGGTTCAGCGGGAATATTTTTAGCGTGAGTGAAGGCGAGATTATTTTCCCAAATGAACCGGTTTTGCGCATCGAAGGAAATTTAATTGAATGCCAACTTATTGAAAGTTTACTTTTAAATATTTTGAATTTTGAGTCGCTGATTGCCACCAAGGCTTTTCGTATAAAACTGGTTTCAGACAAAAAAATATTTTCAGATTTTGGAATGCGGAGAGCCCAGGGTTTGGGAGCTATTCATGCCAGCCGTGCTTCATTTATTGGCGGGGCTTCATCCACTTCAAATGTGCTGGCCGCGAAACTTTTTGATATTCCTGTAAGCGGAACACAGGCGCATAGCTGGGTTCAGAGCTTTGATACCGAGTTGGAAGCTTTTCGTGCTTACGCTAAAATTCATCCTGAAAACACAATTTTACTGGTCGACACTTTTGACACCCTAAAATCGGGAATTCCTAATGCGATTAAGGTCGCAAGGGAAATGGAAAAAGCCGGAAACCGTTTATCTGGTATCAGGCTCGACAGCGGAGATTTGGCATTCTTAAGTATTCGTGCAAGAAAAATGCTTGATGAAGCCGGTTTCAATTATGTAAAAATTATTGCTTCAAATCAATTAAACGAGTTGGTCGTAAAAAGTCTTTTGAGTGAACAAAATGCAGCTATCGACGCTTTTGGTATTGGCACCGAACTTGCGACAGGAAAACCCGATGCAGCCTTAGATGGAGTTTATAAATTGGCAAAAATTGGAGACAAACCAAAAATGAAAATCTCTGAAAATATAGAAAAAGTGACTTTGCCGGGCAAAAAACAGGTTTACCGTTTTTCCGACAGCGAAGGAAATTTTTACAGAGACGCCGTTTTACTTGAAGAAGAAAACATCGAAGATGTGAAAATACTCTACCATCCGGTTTATCCTGAGAAATTCACCTCTGTTCAGGATTGCTCATTTGAGCCGTTGCTACACAAGGTTGTTGAAAATGGAAGTAGCCTACTTAAGAAAAAATCTCTTGTTGAAATTCATAACTATCTTTTGGAAAGAGCAAAACTCCTTCCCAATGAACATAAACGTTTTATCAGCCCTCATTTGTACAAAGTAGGAATTTCAAAAAAGCTGATGGAAACCAGAAATAATTTGGCGACACAATTAAAAACAAATAAATGAATTAGCTGCTATGACCGAGATTATTCGACCAACATTTGTTGTAGATAAAGAGATTTGTTTGCGTAACATTGAAAGGATGGCTAAAAAAGCGAGCGAAAACAAAATGCGCTTTCGGCCTCATTTTAAAACACACCAGTCTGCAAAAATAGGTGAATGGTTTAAGCTTTTTGATGTTGACGCGATAACGGTTTCGTCGGTAAATATGGCGGAATATTTTGCAACAAACGGCTGGAAGGATATTACAATTGCATTCCCGGTTAATGTACTTGAAATAACAAATATTAACCGGCTGGCAGCTAACATAAAATTAAACATCCTGGTTGAAAATCTGGATTCAGCTCAAATTCTTATAAAAAAAATAAGGTATCCGATAGGGATTTATATCAAAATAGATACCGGTTATAACCGAACAGGAATAGCACCCTCAAAAACCGGTATCATCGAAAATATAATCAGCTGTTTTTCTCAAAATAAAAAAATCACTTTGAAAGGCTTTTTAACACATACAGGACACACATACCAGGCACGCTCGACCAACGAGATTTTTAGCCGCCATTTTGATGCTTTGTTAAAAATGAAGTCACTCAAACAGAGATTTAAGATTGATTTTCCGAAAATTGAAATTAGTATGGGGGATACACCTTCAAACACACTGTGTACCAATTTCAGCGATGTTGATGAAATCAGACCCGGGAATTTCATTTTTTATGATTTGATGATGGAAAACCTTGGAGTGTGCGATTACAAGGACATCGCTGTAAGGATGGTTTGTCCTGTTGTAGCCAAACAGCTTTCACGTAACGAAATTGTTATCTATGGAGGGGCAGTTCATTTATCGCAGGATTCGATCGCAAACATCGACGGAAAAAGAATGTTTGGAAGAATTGTTATTCAAAAAGATGGAGAGAAAAAGTTACTTCCGCCTTTGAATTATGTTGCAAGACTCTCCCAAGAACACGGAATTTTAAAAGTTACTCAAGCACAATTTAAAAATTTCCAGGTCGGCGATCTGGTTGAGATTATTCCTGTCCACTCCTGTCTTACGGCCAATCTGGCAAAAAAATATCTTACAACCGATGGAGAAGAAATTCTTACGGTAAACTCATAGAAATTGAAAACAGCCCCTGGATATTGGACAATATGCAGAACATAAGTTTTTAACCTGCAATAATAAAAACGTTAAAAAAGTTACTCCAAAAACAGTCTACATTTATTCTTTCTCGACTCTGATTTAAAAATCCCAATCAACGGCAAACGACAATATTTCCCTCCCGGACTTTTCTATACAATTTCATACCTACTGGCTCCGGTTTCGACAAAAGAAATAATACTTTGCAGTGTACAATTCACCATACTGCTTACTGCGGCATCGGTATAAAATGCAATATGCTGTGTCATAATCACATTGGGAAACTGTCGCATGTAAGCCATATCGCGATTACTGATAATGTCATTCCTACGGTCGAGGTGGTATATCCCGGTTTCATTTTCAAAAACATCCAAGGCCAGTGCACCAATTTTCTGCTTTTCAATTCGCTTAACAACATCTGGAATATTCATTAACTCACCACGGGCGCAATTCACTAAAATAACGCCATCTTTCATTTTTTCAATCGCATCCGCATTTACCATCCGGCGGGTTCCTTCATTTAACGGAATATGAAAACTTATTATGTCCGACTGTTTGTATAACTCATCCAAAGACACATAGCTTGCCAGTTTTTCAATATGCTCTTTTTTTGAATTGCTGTATGCCAAAATTTTACATCCAAATCCGGAGAGATTTTTAATTACCTGTTCACCAATACTTCCTGTCCCGATTATACCAACAGTGAGATTTCTTAGTTCCTTACCACGCAAACCTGGTAAAGAATAGTCGTTTATATTTGCACGATACATTGCCTGCTTATATTTGCGCAAGGACATTAGAATCAGCATTACAGTATAATCGGCGACTCCGTTTGGCGCATAACGGGCGGTACTAATTTTAATCCCTAAGCTTTTGGCAGCCGACACATCAATATGATTGTATCCAATGGTACGGGTAGCAATACTTCTAACTCCCATTTTGTGTAGTTTTTGTAACAGGCCTTCATCAATCAAACTATGCCCCAAAACTGTTACGGCGATGCTTCCTTCTGCTAAATCCAGTAAACTCTCACTCAGCACTCCGGAAGTATACTGCACACGAATATTGAGTGCTTTTGCATGTTCTTCAAAAAATACTCTTTCGTCATCTCTAAGCTCATAAGCTGTGATCTGAATTTTAGTTCTTCCCATTGTCTCAATTTTCATTAACCAATTACTTTAAACTTGCAGGCAAAAATAAAACCAGCCATTGGCTATCGCATTAAAACAAGTGCGGGATTAATAATTTGTTTAAATAGTCTTCTCACTTTTGGGCTGTAGCAACTGCAGAATTTTTTATATTGTCAATTTTCATCCTTTTCTTCCAACAGGAATCAAAGATTGGTAATAATCTCAGCCAGCAATTATCGTCAAGCCAGATGATCATTTTTTACAAACACTTATACAAATTCCCACCCGAAATATATTTTTTATGGAAAAAATGTTGTCAATATTATCTTTAAGCCCAATCACTAATAAATATCATTCTTACAAAAAAACCTCTGTATATTTTTAAAGAGCAAAAAAAATAACAAATAAACTAACAAAAAAACAAATACATATTCATAATATTAACAATTAGAAAATCATACATTTCCAGAAAAACAGATTAAATACAAAATTTGAAAAGATGAAATATTTTACAAAAATTATTCCGGTGCTTTTATACCTGACTTTTTTTTCAGCGGCAAAAGCGCAAAATATTGCGGAAAAGTACGACCATTACAACGCATTCAAAGAACTCACAAAGAACAAAGTTCTTCACGGCTATTTTGAGCCGCACTGGTTTGAAAATTCAACGTCGTTTTGGTATAGCATCCAAACAGAAGACGGAGAAAAGTATTATACCGTTTTAGCAGAGCGAAAGAAAAAGACAGAACTACTTGATGTAAATAAACTTATTTCAGAACTTTCAATAATCAGTAAAAAAAGCATTACACGTGAAGAAATAACAGACATTCATCCGTCTGATAATTTAAAGGAATTTACGTTCGTGTATGACCAAAATGTTTGGACCGGCTTATTGCCATCTTACAAATTATCCATTAAGGAACCATATAAAAAGCCCACACGTCCGGAATGGTCGATGAGACGGCGAGACCTGTCAGGTAACAACCCGGTGGAATCTCCTGATGGCAAATGGACTGCATTTGTTCAGGACTATAATGTTTGGGTTCAAAACAAGGAAACAGGAGAAACAACACAACTAAGTTACGATGGCGGTATCGGACTTTATTATTCATCGTTTATTCAATGGTCTCCCGACTCAAAAAAAATTGTCTCCAGCCTTTATCAACCGGCAGAGAAGCATATGGTAAACTATATTGAATCGTCGCCGGAAGATCAGATTCAACCCAAGTATTCGTCCATCGAATATTATAAACCGGGTGATGCTCTTCCTCAGAGTTATCCCTGCGTTTTTGATGTAACCAGGAAAATGATGGTTGCTTCGTGTAAAGAAATGATTCCCAATCAATACAATATTGGAAGGCCTCAATGGCGGAACAACAGTGAAAGTTTGACTTTTGAATACAACAAACGCGGACATCAGGTCTACCAGATAATTGAAATGAATGCGGAAACCGGAAATTGCCGCGCGCTAATTAACGAAACGCAACCCACCTTCATCGATTATAGCAGCAAAAAATACCGTTATGATGTGAACGACGGGAAAGAAATTATTTGGGCATCGGAACGAGACGGATGGAATCACCTCTATCTTTATGACGGAGAAACCGGAAAGGTAAAAAATCAAATCACAAAGGGAGAATGGGTTGTGCGTCGTGTGGAATATGTTGATACACTTAAGCAAAAAATTGTTTTTGCGGCCAGTGGAAAAGAAGGCGGCGACCCGTATTTTTTATACTACTACAGCATTAATTTTGATGGTTCCGGACAGAAACTTTTAACTCCGGAAAACGGCAACCACCGTGTTAGTTTTTCTCCAAATTATAAATTCATGGTCGATTCATGGTCGAAAGTAGATGTGCCACCAACGACTATTCTACGCAGCGCGGAAACAGGAGGAGAGATTATGCCGCTTGAAAAAGCGAATATCAGCCAACTACTTGCAACAGGATGGAAAAAACCAGAAGTATTTTCAACAAAAGGCCGGGATGGAAAAACCGATATTTGGGGAGTATTCCTAAAACCATCCGATTTTGATCCGTCAAAAAAATATCCGGTGATAGAATATATTTATGCCGGCCCGCACGGAAGTTTTGTCCCCAAAGATTTTAGCGCTTACTACAACCGTTGTCGCCAATCATTAGCAGAACTTGGATTTATTGTGGTTATGATTGACGGAATGGGGACGTCCAACCGTTCAAAAGCATTCCACGATGTTTGCTGGAAGAACATCAAAGACGCGGGTTTCCCCGATCGTATTCTTTGGATAAAAGACGCAGCAAAAGAATATCCGTTTATGGGCATCAGCAAAGTTGGAATCTATGGGAAGTCTGCAGGTGGCCAGAACTCAACTGCAGCGGTTCTTTTTCATCCTGAATTTTATAAAGTGGCGGTTTCGGTGTGTGGATGCCACGATAACCGAATGGACAAAATCTGGTGGAACGAACAGTGGATGGGGTGGCCCGTCGGACCAGAATATTCAGCAAGCTCAAATGTTGACAATGCTTACCGTTTGCAAGGCGATTTGATGCTGATGGTTGGCGAAATGGATAAAAATGTCGACCCCGCTTCAACTTACCAGGTTTGTAATGCCCTGATAAAAGCCAACAAAGATTTTGATTTTCTGGTGCTGCCAGGAAAAGGCCACGAATGGGGAGGTGAATATGGTGAGCGGAGAATTTGCAACTACTTTGTAAACCATGTCATGAATGTTGAGCCCCCCCGAATGAACAGCAGCGATTTTGGGAAACGACTCATAAAAACGGATATTGATATCGACAGATAAGCGACGGATAAAAAGAAAGGCTTTCACATGCCGTGAAAGCCTTTCTTTTTATATGCGATATATTATAAATTTCAATTCTACTGCGCTATAAATTTTGAAAAACCTCCGATAAAAAAAATATTGTACATCAATGAATATTTTTCAAGTAAACGAAATCCATCGGCAGATAAATCCATCACATTCGGATAAAAATTCACCATCATCTTTTTTGCTTTTTGGTGAATCCCAGCCGCCAGCTCCTGATTATCTTTATTTTCTTCTGAAAGTTTATCCACCATTTTGTTCATAATGTTAACCTCGTCGGCTAAACGAACTTCGTTGTAATTCTTATCCTTATCACAAACAGACTCAGCAGTACTAAATATTTGATTTGCATAGGTTAAAATCAGTTCCCCCAACTTTTCACTATAAACGATACTCGGATAAACTTCGTTTACTGACCGCCAAACTTCATCTTTAAATTGACTTTGAAAGGTTTCCAGGATATTATCCAATTCCCGAAATTCAGAAATTAAACTGGCCCGAAAATTATTTGAATCAAATTTTTCCATGTTTTTATAACAACTTTAACGGTAAAAAGATTAATCTGTCTTTTATAACATTGATTTTGATTGTAAAATTAATGTTAAAAAATTGTTAAGCGAAATATTTAGATATATTCTAAAACAGCTTCTCGTCAATTTATTTCGGATGCTCTGCTTAGTGCTTCGAAATAAGCTGTTACCGGGTACATTTTTTCGTCGTACCAAAGCGAGGCAAAATACAATCCGATGGGTGCTGATTTAAATCCGTTTTTATGAATATATTTTTCGAGCCAACGAAAACCGGAATCACATAATTCTTTGTTTTCTTCTGAAATAAGTGCTGAAATCGCCAGCGAAGTTTCTTCAATGGTGCCGGGAACATTCTTATCGCCGCCCCAGCTTCCTTCGGTATTCTGAACCGAAACCAAAAATGTTTTCCCTCTCTGAATCATTTTCTGAAGCTTCTGTTTTGTTTCTTCTGAATACCATTTATGAGTCGCCGCATCTTTTAAATACGTCACTACGCGTGCCGTTCCATAAACCGGATTTAAATGCCCATCGTTTAATTGATTTCCAAACCAAAGCGGCAGCCAACTCCCCAGTTCTGATTGTTTTTTCTGAAGGTAATCTACCGTACCTTCAAAAATATCTTCCAAAATGCGCTTGTCTTTTTTAGGCAACTCATCATGATAAGTTTCCATAACAGCAGAAACAGCCAGCAAACAATGTCCGGTCAAATCCGAACAACTCTGATCAAACGGTAATTTTCCCCAGCCTTTGGAAAAAGTCGGAAATCCGCCGTCATTATTTCGTAATTCTTTTAACCATTTTGCACCGGCTAACACTTCATTCTTCACCATTTCTTTGGGTTGAAGTTTCAACAGTGCCAGAATAGCTCCAGGCGTGTCATCACCGTCGGGAACAGAACCTGAAAAATTCGTCCATCCCCAACCACCCGGGCCGGTTCCATTAAACGGATGAACACGAATATTCTGAATCAATTTAAAATGATCTGCAATTTTATCTTGCTGGTCAGTCGTTAAGAAACCGTTTAGATTCTCGCGATATGCTTTTACGGAAAGCGAAGTTACCCAGGTTGATAAATCCACATCAATAGGCCAGCCACCATCTTCGCGTTGTGTTCGTTTCAAAAACAGAATTCCCTTTTTTACCACCTCAGTTTCAGCAAAACCGGAATTTATCAAACTCAAAGCAACAAAGGCAGTCAAAGGAATTGCTTCCAGAAATCCACCACTTTCAGGCAACATTTTATGCAAAATATTCATTGCTTTTTGGATGGAAAACTTCCGAACCATTCGCCAAAACAAATTCGATTTCTTCTTCTTGAAAATTACAATTCCAACTGCTACCAGGGCTGGAATGGCATAACTTACCACGCTTAAATTCAATAAACGGTAAAAGCGCCGGGGCAACAAAGAAAGTTCAAAAGGCAGTTGTGGAATATGATTAAACGCATCTTCGCCCGGAACATTACAAAGTCCGCACATGGCCAAAATAGGCACTGAAAACGTGTAATCTTTTTGGTAATACGCCAAAATAAATTCAGCCACTTGCGGCGAATTCACATCAATTTTCAGCGAGTTCAAATAAACGGCAATTTTTTGTTGTGTTTCTTTCACCGACTGTTCTTTTGCTGAATACAAATTCAAAGCCGCATAAACCAGCAAACTTGTACTTACATTCCCGGGACTTTCTGGTGTATCTCCGTAACTTCCATCAACGTTTATATTATTTTGCAGCCACAAAATCCCCTTTTTAATTTCTGTAGAATTCTGTTTCGCATCATCAAAATGTAAGGCCGCAACAGCCACTGCCACGCCCAATGCACTCGAAGAAAGCCGGCCCTCCCAATAACCTTCGGAATTCAGATCCAAGGCAATTCGTTTGCCAATTTTGTTAAGTTGATTTTGTATTTTCTTCTTATCCATTGCCATTCCAATCTCCGAAATCTTCATGAAGCTATTTATTGGGCTAAAGCCCGTTTGCAGCGGACTATCAATAACCCCAGACTTAAGCCTGGGGTTATTAGTCGTAATTTAATCAGGGGCTTTAGCCCATTATTTTTTACTCTTAAATTTCTACGCAAGCACACCCAAAGTTAGCAAACCATAAAAAGTATATTCCAAATCGCGGAAAGAATCTCCGTCCCCCTATAAAAAAGCGCTGTTTTCATAATTCTCCTGAACCAAAATCAGAATAATCAGAATAGGCATTCAATATTTTTTCAAACAAGAAGCAAACAAATCTATTGCGAAGTCGAGACTTAAGCAATTTTAAATTCTCCATCAAGTAACTCAACATTAAAATTCACTTTTGCATGAAGTGCATTAAAAACACGTAAAATCGTCTCAATCGTTACATTTTTTGCATTATTCTCAATTCGCGAAATCTGAGATTTCTGAACACCAATCATTTCACCCAACTGAGATTGTGTGAGGTGTCTTTCTTTACGGGTTTGCCTTATCATTTTCCCCAACAAATCAAGCCTTAACTCATATTCATATTGATTACGTTTCTCCGTTCCAACTTTCCCTACATATTTATCCTTCGCCTCTTCTAAGGTGTAAATTCTCAATTTATTATTTTCCATGACTGCTATCTTTCACTTTTTTGTTCAAAATACTGCTTCATTATTTTTTTCGCGTTTTCTATCTCTGCTTTTGGAATTTTATCTGTCTTTTTTACGATTCCATGTGTGGCAACAACCAACGTGTCCGTTCTATCCGTCTTGTCCCAGAAGGCAAATAACCGATAATAAGTTTTTTTGTATTTAGTTCTGAACTCCCAAATCAAATCATCAAGCTTTTTGAATAATTCCGGGTCATTTACATATTTTGCTTTGTCAATATTATACAGAACCTTATCTCTCGATTTTTCATCAAGCATATCAAGTAAATCCCAGACTTCTCCAAGCAAAAGAACGTTGAATTTTTGTTTCATTCGAATAGGCTTATGCAAACAAAATTACATAAAAGTTCTAATATATAGAAACTTTTTTTATTGCGGAGAGTTCTTTTCTGAAAGCACTCCCAAAGTTAGCAAACCATAAAAAGTATATTCCAAATCGCGGGAAGAATCTCCGTCGCCTGATAAAAAAGCGCCATTTTCATAATTTTCCTGAACCAAATTCAGACAATCAGGAGCAAGCGTTCGTATGTCTTGCCCAACTTTTTGCAAGGCAAAAAGCGCAACTGCCGTTGAAAGCAAATCGGCATTTGTTTGCTCAGGAAAAACTTTAAATCCTTTTCCTTTTTCAAAATAATGCAACAGGATTGCGGCTTCCTGTTTTACATTTTTCCCCGTTAAAAATTTGGCCATTAACAGCGCGGCAGAAAAACTACAAGGTAAATCTTCGGGTAGTTTGTAGAACTTTAGAAAAATCCGAACAAAAAAATAAACGATTCTGTTTTTTCCGAATAAAGCATCAAAACTGAGCATAAACAGGAAAAATCGGTAGGCTGTATTTACATTCTTTCCACTTTTTGAAAGCCACCGAAATAATTCAAAAAAAGATGGTTTTTGAAACTGCTCCTCATCCAACGACAAACGAATTAACAACAAAGAAAATCTATCGATTACCTTTTTTTCATCTTGTTGAAGTGTTGAAATATATTGATTTAGTTTTTTCAACTGCTCATTCAATTTTAATCCTTTTGAAAGCCAGCATCCAAACAATGAATAATACAAATCGGGATTTTCTGCGCGATCAGTAAAAGCTCCGTTTTTATGTTGTTGTGTTTTTATAAATTCTATGACTTCTGCCCTACTCATTTTATCGAGCAACAAAAATCCTTTTTCAATTTCAGAAATAAACTGACGATAAACGGGTTGGTATGAATTCCGACGACTCACCTTACGATTTGAAAACTTTTCCCATAACTCCGTACAAACTTAATCGCAATTTTTTGTTTTGAAGTTTGTCCAGCTCTGCGTAACATTTTTGTACGTAGTCCGCGAGATATTTGTCAGCCGTAACTTCGGTGTCGTGTTGTTCAAAACACTCCAGCAACACATCAAAATTTTCAGTTTTAATAATGTCTGAAAAAGTAGGCGAATGACCGTTGATACTTTGCTTCAACAACGACAACAAAAATGGAAAATCGAACGCATGTTTCAGGTGATTGGTTTCGCGAAGCTCATTTAAATCATCGCGAATTTGATAGGCAATTCCAAAATATTCAGCAAATTTTGACAAAATCTGAAGTTCAGATTCCGCAGCATTCCCAGCAATCGCGCCGGTCATTAATGCTACTTTCACTGCTTCACCGGTTTTCTGTTCAAAAATCTGCAAAATTTCATCCACCGATTTTTGCGCAATATTTTGCTGTAAAAGAATGTCAGCGCCCTGGCCTTCGGAAAGATTTAAATGCGATGTCGCCACCACTTTTAAACAATTTGCTTTAACTTTTGCATCGCAGGGCACAGTGGCCAACAACTGGTAACCTTTACCAATTAAATAATCGCCAATATTAATTGCGACAGGCACTCCGACACTTTTATGCAGCGCCGGTTGCTCGTAACGAAAATCCTCATTATCCTGAATATCGTCGTGTACCAGCGATGCTTTGTGAAAACACTCAATAATCAAGGCCAGCGCAGACTGCACTTCTCCTGAAATTTCCTCTGCATACGACTGATACGCAAGCAAAGCCAACAGTGGGCGCATGCGTTGTCCGCCCAGTGCCATGGTTTTTAAAGCCAGTTTCTCAGTATCTGTATTCCCCTGAAAAAATTTGGCTAAACTTTCCTCTGAGAAATATTCCTGTACCCGATTTTTTATCATCGAAACAGAAAGCGGTTGAAATTCTTTTTTATCTGTAATCTGCTCAATTTCGGAAAAAAGCCATTCATAATCGAGTGAAGTATTTACACAGCCATCGTATAAAAGTGGCAGGCCGATTACCGGAACCGCAGCGCGTGAAACCGGATCAAACGAATTTTGCAATACCGGCATACAACTTACGCCAATTACCGCATCAATAGAACCTTCTTCCACCAAACCAATGGCAACCGTTGTTCCTTCGGCCACAAGCGTTGAATATCCCAACTCCTCAGCCCTTCCAAGAATATCATCAATCTGGCAACCTTTGCAACCCGCACAAATTAATCCCAATTCATCAAACACACCTTTGCATTGCAGATTATTTCGCAAACACTGTGGCAACAGCAAAAGTCGCCGATTGAAAGGCGTTGCGTTAACCACATCACGCCAGGTTTCGTTTCCTAGTAAAACGATGGTAAAATCCAGAAATTCTTCATCCAGATTTAAACGCGTCAAAAGTTCTTTTGAACTGGTTTCCAGCAACTCAAATGAAGCCGGTGGCATAATATTTTTTTCAGCAGCAAACACAGCAACTTCCTTCCGCAACAATTCACGGATTTGCTTGTCTTTTGGAACTTTTAATATGCGTTTTTTTGCTGTCATTTTTTATCCGTATGCCCCCAATCCAAAAAAGGCACGTTTTTTTGCAAAGCGGTAAATCCAGCCTTTTTCAGGAACAGGAGTTCCGGAACCGTGGCTCGGAACCAGAGGCATTGCTTTTAATCGTTCGGCTTCGTTTTCTCTTCCTGAAGAATCTTTTGCATTGTATTTTTCTGTCATTTCAACCAGCCATTTCGGGTCTTCCATAATTACACAGCCCGATGTTTTTTTTGGAATTTCATTTCTTAAAGCTTCCAGAAAAACCGATTCTTTGTAAATATTTTCAAGTGACTTATCCTCGACATTTTCTGCGGCAAACTGAATAACCGGGCAAGGTTCAACAAAACCCGATGCATTAATGTGATGACTCAAGCCGGTTGCTGCCGGGCAAAGTCCATTTCCATCCTGATCCCAGTACGCATCAATAATTGCGATATCAAACTGCGAGCGGGCATCTACCATAAATTGCCGCAGCTTTTGAATTTCATGTTTTTCCAAAGCCAGTTCAACAGTCGAATCCGCTCCCACCGGCCGGTAAATATAATACCAGAGGTAAGCCACATTTTTCTGAATCAGCGAATTGATAAAATCAGCAGAAAGCGCCAAATCCATATTCGATTTACAAACACTCATCGCCACTCCTGTAATTAATCCGGCATTGGTAGCATTTTCAACAGCTTCCACAGTTCGGCGAAAAACATCCTTCCCCCGGCGGCGAATATCAGCAACTACTTCATCGCCTTCAAAACTAATGAGCGGTGTTACATTTCCCAATTTTCGCAATTCTTCCGCCACTTCCGGAGTAAGCAGTGTCCCGTTTGTAAACAACTGGAAATAACAATCCGGATGCTTTTTCAGAACTTCAAAAAGAGGTCTGTATGTTAACGGCTCTCCACCCAGAATTCCAAAAAAATAAGAACCTTTTGCTTTGGTCTCTTCAATAATCCGGTTCAATGTTTCCGGCGACATGCGGGAGTTCTTTTTTTTATGTGTCACCCAGCAGCCTTGGCAATTCAGGTTGCAATCGTCGGTAACCGAAATAAAATGAAACGCCGGAAAAAAATCGCCATTTTTCAGTCGTTTTTGGTAACGCGCAAAACTCAGCGAACCTTTTACTCCCATGTTGTACACAAATTTGTACAAACATTTTCTATCTGTATTTTTAAGAATCCTTTTTATCATTCTTTGTAAAATCCATTCCCAATTTAAACTCGGCCAGTGCTTTTCTGCGTTCTTCCTCTGCTTGTTCAACAACGCCCTGTCGGAAAATGTTCCGGCGATTTTGATTGCGGGCATTCAATGTTGTGAGCAAACTTCCTTTGTCAATCGACACCTTTTTCCCATTGGGTTCGTCTCCTGCCAGCACTGTGTTTTCTGCCAAACGAGGAAACATAATCGCCGAAGTCGGACAGGTTCTTCCACACGCAGGACAACCATTTTTGCAGGCCAGCGGATCAACTACGTTCAACTTTTTTTTATCGAAGCTGTAAACACCAAACAAACAAAATCGTGCACATTTTCCACAATTGGAACACAACGATTCATCAATTACAGGAAACCATGCCGGCACATCTAAATCGGTAATCTGAACCTGATAACGGGCTTCGCCTTTTTCAATTTTAAAATCATTCTCCAACTTCGATAAAATCTTGTCAGCCGACAGTTCTTTAAAATTCAGCACTTCAAAATTACCAAAATCAATTCCGTTTTGCCGGAACATATTTTTAATGGCCCGCGGATAACACGCCACAATTATTTTTTGCTGAAATTCCTTTCCGATAGCATTTAACAAATCTTTTTCGTTGATGGTTAAAGCACATAAATCCTGCAACTCAAAAAGATCGACATCTAAATTTTTCAAGCCATTCAGAATTCCTTCCATCGATTCCGAAGAAATCACCTGAGCTTTACAGCGGCAAAAAAGTACGCATGATTTTTTTTCCATAACCTCCTTTGGTTAACACTCCTAAATAACCAAAATTTTAGACAAATGTAAAATGAATACGACAGAAAAGAGTTTGAATGGGACAAATTTAGAACAAAAGCTAATTTTTAAATCAAAACGGTCAAATTTATATCCTGCCAGATTGTATATTTGATAAAAAACGAAATGGAAAAACTAAGCAATTTACCCAATATCAGCAAAGTTTTGGAAAACGAGTTAGAACAGGTTGGAATTACTTCCGCTGAAGAGTTACGGGAGGTGGGGACAGAGAGTGCTTTTGTCCGTATTCTGACCATTGACGAAACGGCTTGCTTTAGTAAACTTTGTGCGTTGGAGGGAGCCATCCAGGGAATCCGCTGGCACAATTTATCGTCCAACCGGAAAGAAGAATTACGTGGATTTTTTAGAATAAAAAAGTTGAAATAAATACATGTAACAACAGACTACAAAGAGAAAACAAATTAAAACCTTGGCGAAATGAAACCACGTTTAAATATTGTAACACTGGGTGTAAAAAACCTCCAAGAATCAAGAGCTTTTTACAAAAATGCTTTCGGCTGGGAACTGGCCAACGGAAGTGATGAAAACATTGTATTTTTCAATCACGGAGGAATTGTGCTGGCTTTATACCCATTAGACAAACTGGCTGAAGATGCGGGAATTACAGCAGAACGTTCCGGCTTTTCGGGAGTAACACTGGCTATCAATCAGGATTCAAAAGAAGCATTGATTGAAACGTTTAATAAAGCAGTAGAAAACGGAGCTAAAATTCTGGTGGAACCGCGCGAAACCTTCTGGGGAGGTTTTGATGCCTACTTTGCCGATCCCGATGGCCATCCCTGGGAAATTGCCTGGGCACCATTCTGGAAGTTTGATGAACAGGGGAGTTTGTTTTTGGGATAACCGACCTTCAAGCAAAAAAGGATGCCACCTTTTTGTAAAGACGGCTTCCTTCCCGGGTTCAGCAATTTTTATTCGCTGTAATTTAAATGGCTGTTAAAGATCGCAAATTCCAACTATTTTTCAGGAATATTTTCGAGTGTCACCACCAGAAAATCCCAGAATTTTTTTACACTTTCAATATTTACTTTTTCATCAGGAGAATGAGGGAAACGAATGGTGGGACCAAACGAGATCATATCCCAGTTCTGATACTTTCCTCCAAGAATTCCGCACTCCAGTCCGGCATGAATTGCCTTTATTTCAGGTATTTTGTTAAAATTTTTATTATAGACTTCCTGCATTGTTTTCAAAATAGGTGAATCCATGTTGGGTTTCCACCCGGGATAGGCGCCGGTAAAAGACACCTCGGCTCCGGCAAGGGTAAAAACAGCTTTAATTCTTGAAGCCAAATCCTCTTTGGCCGAATCTACCGAACTGCGCATCAATGCAGCACACAAAATAGTTTTCTTTTGAGCATCCGATTTTACGATAGCCAGGTTTGTTGAAGTTTCAACTAACCCTTCCATACTGTCGCTCATTCGAACTACCCCGTTGGGGCATGCGACAACCGACAAAGTAAGACGAACCTGTGTTTTTTCATCTATCAAATCTGAAGGGACTGTTGCCTGCTCAACGGTAATTTTTAAATCGGGTTCAGTAACAGCCAGTTCGGTTTTAATTGTATCAGAAATTTCTTCAACCAGGGCTACAAAATCTGCAACATCCGCTTCGTTTACTGCAAGCAAACCAAAAGCCTCACGAGGAATAGCATTTCGTAAACTTCCCCCATCAATACTCGCCAGGCGCACACCAAGTTTTGCGTATGCCGCATTCAGAATACGAAAAAAAACCATATTGGCATTTCCTCTTCCCAGTGAAATATCCATTCCCGAATGTCCCCCTTTCATACCGGTTACATTTAGTTTCATCCCGGTGAAACCGGCGGGCACTTTTTCTGTTGAGTAGGCAAACAAAGCACTGGCATCCTCCCCGCCGGCACAGCCTACATACAATTCACCTTCGTCTTCAGAATCCATATTAATAAGAATATCGCCCTGAAGGACGCCCGGGGCCAATCCGTTTGCTCCGTCCATCCCGGTTTCTTCGGTTGCAGTAAGTAAAACCTCAACCGGCCCATGTTGAATTGTTTTTGAAGCCAATACCGCCAGGGCCGCAGAAACCCCGATACCGTTATCTGCTCCCAATGTTGTACCCCTTGCTTTTACCCAGTCGCTATCTACAAAAGCTTCAATCGGATCTGTTTCAAAGTTGTGTTCTTTATCGCTGTTTTTTTGCGGAACCATATCGAGATGCCCCTGAAGAATTACACCTTTCCGGTTTTCCATTCCGGATGAAGCAGGCTTGCGGATTATCACATTCCCTGCATCATCTTTGAGGGTTTCCAAACCCAAATTTTTCCCAAAATTATACGCCCACCTCTGAATTTCTTCTTCGTGATCAGAGGGACGTGGAATTTTTGTCATCCGATCAAAAATGCTCCAGACTTCCCGGGGCTCCAAACTTTTTATTTCAGTATTCATGATTATGATTTAATATTTTATTTCTGTTGCTGCTTCTTTAATACCAAAAATTGTAACGATACTTATTTTTTAATGTGATAACAAAACAAAAGGAAAATTTATAATTTGTCAAAATTCGCAAAAAATCCTTGCAAAATGTATAAAATTTCAGTTAAAGAATGTAAAACCTGATATGCATCCACGATTTGTTATGATATAATTGATACTTTTAGCCCTTTCAAAAAAAATTAATATGAGTGATAAGAACAAGGCATTTTTCGGACATCCGATTGGATTGTCAACTTTATTTGCCAGCGAACTTTGGGAGAGGTTTAGTTACTATGGAATGAGAGCACTATTGGTGCTTTTTTTAACTGCGACGTTTGCTTCCGGTGGTTTCGAAATGGCGGAACTTGATGCATTTACTATTTATGGAATTTTCACCGGTCTGGTATATGTAACTCCTATCATTGGAGGAATGTTAGCCGACAAAGTACTTGGGCAACGCAAATCAATTTATATTGGCGGTTTAACCATGGCAATTGGTCAACTTCTGCTGGCTTCTAGTGCCTGGCTTCACGGAGCTGATGTAGATGTTGAATTACGAAAAACATTATTTTTCTCAGGACTGGGGATTTTGATAGCAGGTAACGGCTTTTTTAAACCCAATATTTCAACCATGGTTGGTGAACTGTACGATAACAACGACCCAAGAAAAGACGGTGGCTTTACCATTTTTTACATGGGGATAAATATTGGTGCATTTCTTTCACCACTGGTTGCCGGAAAATTGGGCGAACAGGTGGCCTGGCAATATGGATTCCTGTCGGCGGGTGTTGGAATGATACTTGGAACAGTATGGTTTTTTGTTCGCAGCCACACACTTGGCCATATAGGAATGCCTCCAAAGGTAAAAGCAGAAAGGGTACGCCTGATAATAAAAGACTGGATAAGCATTTTGATTTATGTCGTAGGCTTGGTAGGCCTTATTTTTGGTGTCATTGTAGGTTGGGGCGTTTTGCCGTCAGCGGTAAGCAAAACCATTATTTATGTTGTAGCTATTGGAGGTACACTCTACCTTTTATCCAGTATTTTCAAAGGTACATCAGGAAAAACAGAATGGTCGAGAGTCGGAGTTATTCTAATCCTGGCCTTGTTTAATGTCTTTTTCTGGAGTGGTTTTGAACAGGCAGGAACCACATTTAACATATTTGCGCGCGACAATACGCAAAGAATGGTTGGAAACTGGGAAATTCCAGCTACCTGGTTTCAAAGTATAAATGCTTTTTATATTGTTGCTTTTGCTCCTCTTTTTAGTATTTTGTGGGTAAAACTCGACAGGGTTAAGCTTAATCCCAGTACTCCACAAAAATTTGGATTGGGAATGACTTTTCTGGCTTTAGGTTTTGTGATTATGGCCATTGCTTTTTCAAAATCAACATCCGGGGAAGAAGTAAGGTTGGTGAGCCCGTTGTGGTTGGGAATGGTTTATATGTTTCATACATGGGGCGAGCTTTCTTTGTCGCCGATTGGGCTGTCGATGGTTACCAAACTTTCTCCGCCCAAACTGGTATCAACCATGATGGGAATCTGGATGGGATCGTGGGCAGCTGGAAACTTTGTTGCTTCACAAATGAAAGCTATATCGATCCGTCTGCAGGATCTATTGGGAATGGAAATTCAGGTTTTCTGGTTAATTGCAATTCAGTCAGCAATTATCGCAGCCATTCTGTTTTTGATGGCGCCCATGTTAAAAAGAATGATGCACGGAATCAAATAAAATACTTCAACAGACATAAAAAAACCGGCGCTGGCCGGTTTTTTTATGTCTTATTTTTTTCAAATCTCTAAAATCATTTTTTTGAAACCGATTCAATTGCACCTGTTTCCGGATGAATTTTCAAACTATAATCGCCAAATAATAATTCTTCAGGCACTGGTGCAACAGAACCAAACTGTGCAATAGCTGTCCGCACAGAAGCAATGGTTTTTAGTTCATAAATTAAACTCACTGTTCCAACTCCCGGCATACGATAGTATACGCCGCTCTCACCAGCAACAGGGTTATCCGATTTTACAAGACCTGTATACTTCTTTTCCAAGTCATTCTGAGGTTCTACTTTTAACATTACAGGTTTTCCGGAAAGATCAGTGGAAGGAACAACCCCCTTTTCATCAGAAAACCGAAAAGCAATTTCGCCGTTACTACCTGAAGCTGTTGGGACAAAATCGAAACTAAATACTTCGTGGCTGTATGTTGTTCGCCCGGTAAACAAACTCAGGTAATTTTTTTCCATCTGTTTTAATTCATCCAGACTAATTCTGTATGCATCCCCGTCGGGATGAAATTCATCAAGCAAACCAGAAACGATATCATACTGATTTAAACGGCATTCCAACACCCGCAAAGCGGCGTCACTCGCTTTCTCCTCAACAGTTTTTCTCACCGGTCTGAAATTATTTGTTGAATCTCCTGTTGTATACATCGGAGAGTCATTAAAATTTTCAAATGAAAATCCATCATCATATTCTGGCGTGGTAATAAATTCGTTGCTTTTCACTGTTGGTCCAGTCTCAGCGGTAAACTCTGAATTGATACCCGCCAAACGTCCGTCTGGTGTCAGATTAAGCAAAAAGGAAGCATCTCCCAGGGCTTTATAAACCTGATCAGGGTCAGGCTCGGCAAATGTTTCCATTTTCACGTCTTCAAAACTCCATTTCACAGCCTCTCTGTTTTTTGCATTTGTAATTCCCAACAACTGTTCGGCATATGCTGCATAGGGGCCGGGAACAAATTTTTCCTGAACGACCTTTACATATACCCTCACTCCTGTCCGGGGTAAGGCATATACTATTCCCTCTACAAAGGTCGGAACAGCTTCTTCGTCATCCTTTTTTCTTCTTTGCCCAAAAGCAGGAATAACGATCGAAATAACCAGAATGCTTATCAATAATTTCTTCATATCTTTTTTATTTAAAGACCTAAAAATAGAGAATTTATTATGCAATTCAAGAAAAAAATCATTCTCTAAAAGTTAATTTGTCTCCTTATTTAATTCAATAAATGCTTTCCCAAGGTAATCCGTTATATCTCCCGCAATCAGGGCAGGCTCTGACTTTTCCCGGGCGGCGAGGTCTCCCGCAAGCCCATGCAGATACACACCGGCAATTGCTGCTGCTTCGGAAGAGATTCCCTGTGCCAGTAATCCAAGCAAAATCCCGGTCAGCGTATCGCCGCTTCCGGCTGTTGCCATTCCCGGGTTCCCTGTGGAATTAAAGAACAGTTGTCCGTTGGGTGTTGCGATAACAGTATAAGCTCCTTTTAAAATCACAATCGTATGATACTTTTGTGCAAACTCCTTTTGTTGTTGAATTCTTTCATACGAATTTGATGAATTGCCAACAAGCCTTTTAAACTCACCGGGATGTGGAGTTAATATTGATTTTCCAGGCAGCTTTTGCAGCCACTCGCTATTTTCCGAGAGAATATTTAAACCGTCGGCATCGATTACCAAAGGAACTTTGGCTTTTTCGAGAAGTTCACAAAGCGCTTTTTGCGAGTTTCGTTTTTTATCTATTCCTGGTCCAACTCCAATGGCTGAAAAGGCTGATAAATCAGGAAACTCCGTAAAAATTGCATCATGTTGATCGATACTGGTCATTGCCTCAGGTACCGCAGTTTGAATGATGGAGTATCCTAAACGTGGAATATGCGTGGTTAACAAACCTACTCCTGCCCGTAAACAACTTCTGGAAGCCAGGACGGCAGCCCCCATTTTCCCAAAACTGCCGGCAATCAACAATGCATGTCCAAAGTTGCCTTTGTGCGCAAATTTTGAACGGGAAGCAATTGTCTTTTTTACATCTTCTTCTTCAATAAAAAATGTATTTGAAGGAGTTTGTTCTATTCCACCCGGATGCAAACCAATGGGAAGTACTTCCCATTTTCCGGTATATGTTTCATTTTCAGGAAAAAGAAAACTAATTTTTGGAAACTGAAACGTGAGTGTAAAATCAGCTTTTATAATATTTCCGGGAATATTTAATGAATTGTCTTCGCCCATCAGACCGCTGGGAATATCGATAGCTACTTTGGTATTTTCAAGCTGGTTTATCTCCTCAACAATTGCTGCCGGAAAACCTTCAAGTGGCCTCGACAAGCCGGAACCAAACATCCCATCCAAAATTACATCAGTTAAACCAAGTTCAGGAAATCCACTTTCATCCTTAAATTTCACCAGCTTAACTTTGTTTTGTTCTTCCAGGCGTTTCCAGTTTACTGCCGGTGACCCTTTTAACTCTTTCCCAAAATCGAGTAAAAAAACTTCACAAACAAAATCCAAATTGGCTAGTTGACAGGCAATGGCCAGCGCATCGCCTCCATTATTTCCCGGGCCGGCAAAAAATACCATTTTCTGTTCTGTTGAAAAACGTTTTACCAGCCAGTGGGTAATTTGCAGTGCGGCCCGCTCCATTAGATCGATATCCGAAATGGGTTCATTTTCAATTGTAAACTTGTCTATTCCTGCTATTTGTTTTGTTGTAAAAAGTTTCATTCGTGTGCTTTAAAAATTCCAATTTCAATAATAAATAACTATTATTATAAACAAATAAAAATACAAAAATTAAAAGCAAATTATAAGGCTCCGGTGAATATGCAAATCCATGAATCGAAAAAAATTATTACAGAAATCAATCAGGTTAAAAGCCGCGAAAATCTTTAGCTATGCTATTTTGTCGGAATGTACTGATCTATTTCATGTTCTGAAGATAAAAGATTTTTATATTTGCTGACTTGGGAAAGAAATCAAAATAATGCTAAACGAATAATTATGGGAAAACAAAAAAAACACCCGAAAGGATTAATGGTCCTTTTTTTTACCGAGATGTGGGAAAGATTTGGTTTTTACCTTCTAATCGGTATTTTCTTTTTATATATGACTGAAAGCAAAGACAGTCAGTTTCCGGGAATGGGTTTCTCGGGAGTAAAAGCCAGTGATATTTACGGTTCATACCTGGCGCTGGTTTATTTAACCCCCTTTATAGGAGGACTTCTTGCTGACAGATACCTGGGATACCGGTTGTCAATAACCATTGGAGGCTTGTTATTTTCAGCCGGCTATTTTGGATTGGCAATTAACAATGAAACTGCATTTTTTGTATCACTTCTTCTAATTATTATGGGGAATGGATTGTTTAAACCCAATATTTCTGCACTGGTGGGTAAAATCTACGATTCGAATCCCAAATACCGTGATTTAAAAGACAGCGGTTACAATATATTTTATATGGGAATTAATATTGGTGCTTTTATTTGCAACTTTATTGCCGCTTACCTGAGGATTAACTACGGATGGGGATGGGCTTTCGCTGCTGCGGGAGTTGGAATGTTAATCGGAGTTATCTGGTTTTGGACAGGCCAGTTTTTTACCGACAATATAAAAATGGTTGATAAAGTATCACCTCCAACCAAAGACGATATGCCGATGAAAAAAATACTCTACACCTTATTTCTGCCCGCTGCAGTTGCAGGAACCATTGGATGGATGATACCTGGTAATATTTTCAGTTCTGATTCAACCGATGCTTTTATATTCTTTAGTTTAGTTGTGGTAATCTTTTATTTTAATATCTACCGTACGGCTGACAAAAAAGAGAAACAACCAATTAAGGCCTTGCTGGCTGTATTTGGTTCGGTTATCGTTTTCTGGGCTATTTTTCACCAAAACGGAGCGGCTTTAACTGTTTGGGCTGAAAACTATACCAACCGACAAGTACCCGAGCTTTTGGAAGAGCCGATAAAAACGCTAAGTCTTAACCAGGTGGTAACAACAGATATGCGGGAGGTTGAACAAACCGATTTACACGGAGCGCCGGTTTTGGATGCGTTTGGACACCCGGTAACTGAATTAAAGCCCGATCCTTATTTTGACAACCTCCCCAAAGAAAATTGGCCGGAAACGGGAAAAGTAAACCTGATTTCAACGGAACTCTTTCAATCCATAAATCCTGGGTTTATCATTTTGTTTACACCTTTGGTTGTTGGCTTTTTTAATTTTCTGGCGCGAAAAAGAAAAAAAGGCCCGGTAACAACACCTGCCAAAATTGGCTGGGGAATGGTCATCACAGCCCTTTCAGCAGTTGTGATGATTCTTGCAGTTATTGTTTCCAAAAACGGAGCAGTAAAAGCGTCGGCTGGCTGGCTTTTTGGAACATACGCCGTAATAACGGTTGGAGAACTGTGCTTAAGCCCGATGGGACTGTCACTGGTTTCAAAACTAAGTCCGCCAAGAATCACAGCATTAATGATGGGAGGCTGGTTTTTGTCAACTTCAATCGGGAATAAACTGTCGGGGGTATTATCCGGAATGTGGCAAACTTATGATAACAAAGCATTTTTCTTTCTCACCAACGCACTTTTAGCTATGGTTTCAGTAATTCTTATTTTTTCTATGCTGCCCTGGCTGAACCGTGTAATGAAAGAGTACACAGAAAAAAAATAACTCAAAAAAAAGGTTGTGTTTTGTGCACAACCTTTTTAATTTTCTATAAAACATCGAATTATCAGAAAACTCCAATCACAAAATAAAAAAATGCAAGAATAACCAGGAAAGCAACCATAGCCAGAAAAAAGTACATAACCTTTCTTGTTTGTCCGTGCTTTTTCTGTAGTTTAAACATGGAAGTAATTTTGCGCATTTTGTAAACTACCTTTTCCAACGCCAGTTTATCTTTTACAATATAATCGAAAGCTCCAAACTTGATGGTATTCACTGCAACTTCCATATTCTCGTTACTGGTAAGAAAAATAAACTCGGAATGAGGACTAATTTTTTTAACCTGCTTTAATACCTCCAGCCCGTTGATCCCATCCAAAGAATAATCCTGAATAATAATATCCGGTTTTATTCCCTCTTCAATAGTTTGAACACACTCCTCTCCCGACACGAGCGATTTAACGTTAGGAAAACCATTTCTTTTAAGATATTCGGTAACCAAACGATTGTATATTTTGTTGTTCTCAACAACAAAAATCAAATATTCGTTTTCTTCAAGCATATTTAAAAATCACAAAAACGGATGTGTAATTATTTAAAAATAAAACAATTATTTGTTTAAAAGAATACGAAACGGATGATTGTCTAAGATTGGGAAAAACTGTGTCAGAATTAAAATCTGTATTTCAACCAAATTCCATAGAAATCTTTATATATTGGTGACACAAAATCAAACTATCATGCAAAAAGAATACAAATTATTCCCATTATTTCTTCTCTTTGGCCTTCTTGGTTTTAGCCAGATTTTATACGCGCAGGAAACAAAATCAGAGAACTATACGGTTGAAGAAGATATTTTATACAGAGATACCGAAACCCGCCAAGGAGATGCTTATATCAATGAGCGTTGCCGGCTCGATATTTATTACCCTGACACAAAAAACTATACAACGATCGTTTGGTTTCATGGAGGTGGAATTACCTCCGGAAACAAATTTATTCCTGAAAAATTAAAAGAAAAAGGGATTGCTGTTGTGGCTGTAAACTATCGTTTGCATCCCCGGGTAAAATGTCCTGAATATCTTGAAGATGCTGCGGCAGCTGTTGCCTGGACATTTAAAAATATTAAAAGATATGGTGGCGATCCGGAAAAGATAGTGGTTTCCGGACACTCGGCGGGCGGTTATCTTACCAGCATGGTTGGACTGGATAAAAAATGGCTGGCAAAGTTCGGAATTGATGCCGACGAGATTGCGATGCTTATTCCGTTCAGCGGGCATACCATTACGCATATGACAGTCAGAAAAGAACGCGGCATACCTGATACCCAACCTGTGGTTGATGAATTTGCTCCGCTTTTTCACGTTAAAAAGGATGCTCCTCCCTTAATTCTGATTACCGGCGATCGGGAACGGGAAATGCTCGGACGTTACGAAGAAAACGCTTATTTGTGGAGAATGATGAAAGTGGCCGGAAATACTACAACAAAACTCTACGAACTGGATTCTTTTAACCATGGAGGAATGGCTTCGCCGGCTTTTGAAATATTATTACAGGAAATTAAAGCGCTTAACAAATGAAAAAAATTGTATTTTTTCTGTTGGTAGGCTTTTCTTTTTTTTCAGCTGTCGCACAGGAAAAAATGATGTATGGAGATATATCCAGAAAAGGAGTTCCCTTTGCAAAAGATCCACATGTTATCGAATTGCAGGGACGATACCTGATGTATTTTTCAATTCCGCCCTATTCAAATAAAACAGGTCCTGAAAATGGATGGAACATAGGAATTGCTGAAAGCACTGATCTTATTCACTGGGAAAAAGCAGGTGAAATTACGCCAGTCGGAGAATATGAAAGCAAAGGTCTCTGCGCCCCGTGTGTCAGAGTATACAACAACAAAGTACACTTGTTTTACCAAACTTACGGTAATGGAAAAGACGATGCGATTTGCCATGCAATTTCAACTGATGGAATTACATTTGAAAGAGACAAATCCAACCCGATTTTTAAACCTGAAGGTGACTGGAACTGTGGGCGGGCTATTGATGCCGAGGTGATAAAATTTAAGAATCAGTACTTTCTTTATTTTGCCACCCGGGATCCCGATTACAAAATTCAAATGCAGGGAGTTGCAACAGCGCCAGGCTCTTCAAATTTCACAAAAAAAGACTGGGAACAAGCAAAGAATGCACCGATTATGATTCCGGAATATGACTGGGAAGGAAAATGTGTTGAAGGCGCTTCCGTTATTCAGAAAAACAACAAGTTATACATGTTTTATGCGGGTTCATATAATAATGCCCCGCAACAAATTGGCGTAGCCAAAAGCAGCGATGGAATTCATTGGGAGAAAATTTCAGACCAACCTTTTTTGCGAAACGGAAAAAAAGGTGAATGGAACGAAAGCGAATCAGGCCACCCACATATTTTTGAAACTTCCGGTGGAAAAACGTATCTGTTCTTCCAGGGAAACAATGACAACGGAAAAACCTGGTATATCTCGAATATTGAAGTTTTCTGGAATGAAAACGGACCATACCTAAAGGATAAAATGTGATTTTTTATTTGAGGTTGTAATACCTAATTTAAATTAGTAATTTGAGAACCAAACTAAACCGTTTATTATGAAAAAAATATATTCAATAATTTTTGCTTTTTTGTTTTTGAGCATAGCATCTGTTGCACAAAAGGCTCCCACTGGAAATCCTGCCGATTTTAAAGTAAAAACCTGTTTACATTCGGTGAGTTATCTGGGCGTCTGGCGTGGTCAAACACAGTTAACAGTAGATGAGTTCCTGGTCAAGACAAAAGAACTTGGATATGAAGGGGTGATGCTTGTCGCCAAACGCCCGCATGTATCGCCACACGATTACGATAAAGCAGCTCGGGCACGGCTAAAAGCTAAAATTGATTCTCTGGGACTAACCCTGGTGGGGCTGGCGGGCTATACCGATTTTACCGCCGGGATTGATAAGCCCGGGGTTCCAAACGCTGAAATTCAGGCTGCCTGGGTAGGCGAAATTGCTAAACTGGCAAGCGATCTGGGAACAAACATGGTACGTATATTTACCGGTTATGAACGTCCCGGAATTCCCTACGACAAACAATATGCTGAAGTGGTTTCAGGATTAAAAATGGCGGGGAAACTCGCCGCCGAATATGGTGTAACACTTGCTGTACAAAATCATCACGATATTGCGCTGCACCACGACCCAATGTACTGGTTATTAAAAGAGGTGGACATGCCCAATGTTATGGCCGGATGGGACGCCTGGTCTCCAACACTGGAAGGCCTTTCAAAAGGAGAACTCAGGGAATCAATCATAAAAATGAAGCCCTTTATTATAAATACGATTGCAGCCGACTATGTTGTGCATCCACGATTTAACTATGTAAACAACCTTACCAATTACAAGGCAGAACAGGCAGCTATGCGCGCTGTGCCGATGGGGAAAGGAATTATCGATTACAAGACCTGGTTTGAAACATTAAAAGAAATCGGTTACCAGGGATGGGTGGTTTACGAAATGTGTGAGGTGCTTGACGGCGGTGGTTCCATCGAAAATCTGGATAAAACTGCAAAAATCTTTTTGGAGTATATGAAACAGTTTTAATTTACTCAACAAAAGCTGGTTTTAATTTCCTGAAATTACAGCAACCCATTCCAAATCCCCGGGTGCTTTCAGTTGAACAAGGTTTCCGCCACTAATCCTTTCTTCGGACAGCAGGTTTCCTTTTCGCACATCAAACCATTGAAGGCTGAAAGTTTTTTCAAATTCTGAAAGGTCGAGATTAACGTCACCACCATCTGTGAAAAACAAAACATAATTTTTACCAGGCTGCGCTGCCAAATACGCTTCATTTTCCCCACGTTCAGAGAGTAAATTATTAGCTGGCTGGAGTTGCCAGAATTTTACGGTATTTTCAATCTCTCTGGCTACTTTCACTGAATTCATCGATAACTCCGACAATCCCAGACCTGAAGGTGGCCGATGAAAACGTGCCGATGCAGCACCACCCAAAACATGTCGCCACCAGCGTTCCAGTCCGTCTTTGGTAGTTCCGTGTCTTCCGCCATCGGCGCCATAGGTCTTTACCGTATTTAGCGGTCGGGGATTTGACAAAATATAGCTTTTCACCCATTGAAAATTATCCCAGTGAACTTGTCCTTTTTGTTGGTTGTTCTGCGACACATCGCAAAAAGCATATCTTTCCGGGTGGTCAAAGGTTCGTTTGTGATGTTCCGATTTTAAGTCCCAGTTATCCCACATTTCTGTAACACAAATCTCTTTACCAAGCTCCTTTGCTTTTCCCAGAATATGTTCCGCCCAAAATACAGCCCACTCTTCTTCTGCCGAAGTTTCGTTATCCATACAATACAAAACATGGTTATAATTTAAGGCATACGAAAGCATTTTATCCACAACCTTTAACTGATAATTTAGCAGTACTCTATTGTTTTGCTGTTTGGGCGTTGTATAAAAGAAAGCTTGTTTATTTGCTCCCGGATGATCGGGGTAGACAGAGTCTAATCGCGATTGCTCAATGGAATAATTAATGTTGTTTTTAGGATTGAAAGGATGAGGAGGCCAATTGCTACGCGAATAATCAAACCTGTCCCAAACCTCAATCTGAACGACAATGTCTCTTTTTTGAGTCTCCTTTAAAAATGTATCAAAACGTTGCCAGTATTTATCATTCCACTCGTTTAAATCGTATTTTCCACTTTCAAGCTTTAAAAACGGATACAATTCAAATCCCTTATCTTGCCGGTCGCTCATCGTATTTCGAACATAATTTGCCCCTACCGTTTTCATCGAATCCAAATGGGGAATCAATATCTCATTTGGCCACTGAAACAAATTATCATCGCTGCTGGCTCCAAGCAGCATTACTGGTTCTCCTTTGTATTCCCAATACCAGGGATTTTCTGTCCATGGTTTAATTCTTAAGTCTTTTGAAATTTTGTTACATCCAAAAGATAGTACCAAAAGAAAAACAACTAAAAAAGACATCCACTTCATTTTCATACCAGCTTGATTTTTATTTCTTCTTTAACACGATAATCATGTCATTTTCAAAATTATGGGCAAATTGAATCGTATTCGAAATTTTTGCGATAGTTACTGTTTCTGCCTGCCCCGAATCAAAATTTACGCGCCTCACTTCTTCAAACTCCTTTTGAAGGATATCTGCCTTTGTATACTTATTTGTAACCGGGTTAAACCATTGAGCAGAATATTCATAGCCTTTCGGATTAAATAGTTTCACATCGCAGTTTTCCGGAATATATACCATTATCGTTTTATCGTCTGCCGATTTTACAACTGAAATCCAATGATTAAATTTCTCCTCGCCCGGTTGGCTTTCCAAAATCTCATTTGCCGGAAACAGCTTCCACCAATCAAATTGATTTACAAATTCGGCCAGATATCCCATTTGTATACTTCCCGGGAATTCTATACTTTTTCTCCAGCCGGTAACACCATCTGTATCACCGTGATTTAAAATGCGCTCACCAGGTTGCAACCAGGGCCAGATTCCATTTGCGCCATAAGTTACACCTGCGATTGGATTAGCAAATATGCTCCAGTAGCTTGCATTCCTTACATCTGTCGCGTCAATTCGGAAACCGATTTCTTCGTAATTGGGCTCTAAATTAATATAGGGCATTGGTTTAAGTTTGCTCCACATTTTCGCCACGGGTCCTTTGTTAATCCAGTTTACGGTACCTTCCTGATTGGAATGTGACGATTGGTATCCCATTAAATCGTACCAATCTTCCTGAGCATACAAATCACCTACAAAAGAACGTCCGTGAGGATGCAGGGTAACTGGTGCATGGTCGATGTCGTTAAAAACCCTCCGCCCGATTTCCTTCCATTTTAGCTCCAGATCATCATAATATTTTCCGTCGCCACCCAGTGTCCAGACCACATGGTTTCCCTGGTAACGCGCAACAATATATTTTGCCAGTAATACAGCCTCTTCGAGCGGCAATGTGTAGCCCGGACTCAACTCACGACCTTGTCCCATCGGAAGCGCCCATAAAATTACCGGGGAAACCAGCAGACCTTTGTCGTTTGCTTCATCTATTTTCTTATCAATGCGTTTAAAAAATTCCGGATGAATTTTAATCCGGCCCGTTCCTTCAATGGCTGTTAGTCCCTCTGCATTTTTGTCGCAGCCGCGCCATTCGGTTGTAACCAGCTGAATGGTATTGTAATGATTCTCTTTTCGCTGACTAAGGTAATGCTGCCATTCTTCATCTGTTGATTTTAAAGCGCCGTTCCATGCCGTACATGCCAGCCAGAAAAACGGTGTTCCATCGCTGTATGACAGGTAGTATTTTCCGGGTTCGTGCTGAATTGTACCTTTTTGAAAAAGTAGTTCCTGATGATTATTGCCATTGCAGGTAAAATCTCCTTCCACTTTATTTAATCCCTGATTCTCTGTGTCGGTACATTCCGATTTCCAGGTCCACTTTCCAACTTCATCGGGCATAAACCGAACTTTCCAGTCGGTTCCGCCGTCCCAAAATCCCCGAACCGTTTTTTTTCTGCCCGACGGGGCAGAAAAAACCACCCTAAAATCCCGGACCTCGTAAATCGGATTGTCATAGGTTTTTGAGCTTGTAAAAGGAATTTCAAATTTTGACCAGATTATGGGAAAGGAATCGGTTTCCTGAGCTTGAATTTCAATCGTGTTTTGAGTAAACCCATTTAGAATAAAAATCAAAGATACAAGTACAGAGATAAAAGTTCTTTTCATTTTGAAGTTTAACTTGGTTAAATAATTGAAAACTAAATATAACAAAAAAAGCCAGGTCAATCGACCCGGCTTAAAACTTTTATTTATTATGCTGATTTCTATTTTGTAGTGGCAACCACGCCTCTGAAATAGCCAATTGACTCGGCAATTCCCATAAACGGGTCTTTCATATCCTTTTCATGTTCAAGACTGATAACACCTGAATAGCCAACCTTACGCATCATTTTAACCAGTGCAGGGAAATCAATTATTCCACGTCCAACTTCTAGTGAGTAGCCTAATTTTGTCGTTCCGGTTACGTCTTTTAAATGCATATCAAACACACGGCTGTGGTATTTTTTCAAATCTGCCACCGGGTCTTTTCCGTTTCGGGTATCGTGGCCAATATCCAGACACATCCCCATGCGCGGATCCAAATCTTTCACGCTGTTCCAAACATCTTCAGCATCAGGAAAAACTTCAATATCCGGGCCATGCAAATGAATGGCATAATTAAACCCGTATTCTTTTACTTTTTTATCCACGTATGGAAGCAATTCGTAGGTCGGCACCCCAACAATGGTTTTTACACCAACTCTTTTTGCATATTCAAAGGCTTTATCAATGGCCTCTTCCGACCTCATATACAATGGACCAACCGCATAACCGGTAACATCATATTCTTTCAGCTTGGCATGAAAAGCAGCAATTTCTTCATCGGTGCTCGTTAAAGGGAGATGAAAATCTTTGATGCACAGATAATGTACATCACAGCGTTGCAGCGTTTTTAAGGTGGTTTCCAGGTCAAAATTCACAAATGTATAACCAGCCATTCCCAGTTTAAACTTTTCACCTGTTTCTGGTGCAGGCTGAGGACCAGGACGTTCCTGACCGTTAACGATAACGGAACTTAAGAATAATAAAATAACCAGAGAGATCTTTTCTATTTTTTTCATGATTAAAAACTTTTGTCAAGTTGGTTTTTGAATGACGCAAATCTACTAAAAATTATAAATCAAATTTCAAATTATTCGCTATTAAAATAATCAAAAAAGTCGGTAACCGCTTTTATTCTTTTGTTTTTTTAAAGACATTTACTATTCGTATTGATTGGTGTTCTCAAAAGAAAACGAAAAATGAAATATATAGCAAATGTTATCGGGGCAACAGGTTTAGTAGGAAGCCAACTCATTCCGTTGTTGTTAGAAAACGAACAATTTGAAAAAGTACGTATTTTTGTCCGGCGTGACTCAAATATTCAACATCCAAAACTGGAACAGCAGATTGTTGATTTTGGCGATGAGCAAACATGGAAGACACATTTGACCGGTGACGTTTTATTTTCGGCACTGGGAACCACTTTAAAACAGGCTGGCAGCAAGGAAAAAGAATACGAAATAGATTTTACATTTAACCTGAATTTTGCCAAAAAAGCCAAAGAAAATGGCATCGAGAATTATGTATTGGTGTCGTCTGTCGGGGCAAATACAAAGTCACGAATCTTTTATACGCGGATGAAAGGAGAACTTGATGAGGCTGTTTCAAAAGTAGGGTTTAAAAACCTCACAATTTTAAGGCCTTCCTCATTAACAGGAAGTCGCAAAGAAAAGCGTACGGCAGAAATCATTTCTATCCCCGTCCTCCTTTTACTGACCAAATTTGTATTTAAAAAATATCGCCCCATTAAAGACAAAACGGTCGCACGGGCAATGATTAATGCAGTTTTAGAACCCACATCGAAAAAAACAATTTGGGAAGCCAACGAGGTTTTCCGGTTGGCTGAATAGCAAATTTCCCTAAAAAAACATTATTTTTAATCCTCTGACTAATATTCTAAACCATGTGGAAAAAACTACTCTTCATCTCGCTGCTTTTGGTATTGTTTGGTTTTCAAAATGGAACCTTTGCGCAAAGAATAATGGAAAAGCTGGATCGCGGTGCCATTGCAGTAAAAAGTGCTGACAGCGTTTTTCTCAGCTGGCGTTTATTGGGCAATGATTCAAAAAATACTGCTTTTAATATTTATCGGAACAATCAGAAAATAACACAAAAACCAGTAGCCAACAGAACTTGTTTTACGGATCCGGAAGGAAAAGAAAATGATTCGTACACAGTTATTCCAGTTTTGAATGAAAAAGAAAATACCGGGCAAGCGGTAAAAATCAACGTTCATCCCAACCCTTTTTTTGATGTTCTTCTAAAAACTCCCGAGGGGTATCGTCCCAATGACGCATCGGTGGGCGATTTGGACGGAAACGGCGATTATGAAATTGTACTACATCAAACTGGTCGAAGCCACGACAATTCACACAATGGACCTACAAGCGAGCCCATTTTACAGGCATATAAAATGGACGGAATATTTCTGTGGGAAATAAATCTCGGCAAGAACATTCGGGAAGGAGCTCATTATACTCAATTTGTGGTGTATGATTTAGACTGTGACGGAAAAGCAGAAATAGTATGCAAAACGGCAGACGGGACAAAGGACGGTGTGGGAAAAATCATTGGTGACCCCTCAAAAAACTATGTGAATGAAAACGGAAAAATTTTAGATGGCCCTGAATTTTTAACTGTTTTTGAAGGAGAAAAAGGAAAAGCTTTGGCAACCGTCGATTACATGCCGAATCGTTACTCTTTGGACGGTTGGGGAGGAATTGGCGGAAACGGAGGTAACGACAGCAACGGAAATCGCGTGGATCGTTTTCTGGCTTGTGTTGCATATCTCGACGGAATACACCCGAGTGTGATTA
Organism: Maribellus comscasis; assembly: GCF_009762775.1. GTDB lineage: Bacteria > Bacteroidota > Bacteroidia > Bacteroidales > Prolixibacteraceae > Draconibacterium > Draconibacterium comscasis. Next base: position 1,350,932 of record NZ_CP046401.1, read on the forward strand.
TGTGCCGAGGATATTATGGCAGGTCGGTTTTAGCAGCCTGGGACTGGAAAAACGGTGAATTAAAACAGAAGTGGGTTTTTGATTCGGCAAAACCCGGATTGGAAAAATTTTCCGGAATGGGAAACCACAATCTTACTGTTACCGATATTGACAATGACGGGAAAGATGAAATTATTTACGGAGCGATGACGGTTGATGACGACGGAACCGGATTATATACAACAGGCTTGCGTCATGGAGATGCGTTGCATGTAAGCGATTTCATTCCATCACGTCCTGGTTTGGAAGTTTGGGGAATACATGAAAACGAGGTTCCGGTTAAAGGGTATGAAAATGGATTTGGTGCAGCACTGTTTGATGCAGAAACAGGTGAAATACTATGGGGAAAACTGCCCGGACTGGATGTGGGAAGAGGTGTTGCTGCTGATATAAATTCAACCAGCCCCGGAGCAGAAATGTGGTGTTCCGGAAGTGGAGGCTTGTGGAATAACAAAGGTGAAATTATCGGCGAGTCGCCTTCTTCAGCCAATTTTTTAATTTGGTGGGATGATGATTTGTTACGCGAACTTCTTGACCGAAATAAAATTTCAAAATACAAAGGCGGTGTTTTGCTGGATGCCAAAGGGTTTCGTTCGAATAACGGAACAAAAGCTACACCAACATTGAGTGCCGATTTATTTGGCGACTGGCGTGAAGAGCTTATCCTGGCTGCAGAAGACGGGCAATCGCTCAGGATTTTTACAAGCACAATTCCTACAAATTATCGTTTTACAACATTAATGCACGATCCTCAATACAGACTAAGTATTGCCTGGCAAAACGTGGCTTATAACCAGCCTCCTCACACCGGCTTTTATCTTGGAACTGGAATGAAATATCCGCAAGAGAGCGTAAATAATATCCAATTCAAAGAAAAACTTGAACCAAACAAATAAAATCCTGTTTCTATTCAAAATAAATTAAAGACTATGTACACAGGATTACTTCACACGCATAATATGTTTCGCTGGTTAGTATTGCTTGCCCTCGTTCTGGCAATTGTTTTAGCTTACGCCGGCTGGTTTGGAAAAAGAGACTGGAAAAAAACCGATAATATAACCGGGCTACTCCTTGTTATTTTTATGGACATTCAGTTTTTAGTTGGAATTATTTTATATGCTTTTGTCAGTCCTTTAACCAAAGCTGCATTTGCTGATTTTGGCGCGGCTATGAGTAATCCCGATTTACGCTTTTACGCCGTGGAACATATTTTAATGATGATAATTGCGCTGGCAATTGTGCATATCGGCCGTTCAAAATCAAAAAAAGCAGCATCTTCGTTAAAAAAACACAGGGTAGCAGCAATATTTTATACGATTGGTTTGATTTTGATTTTAGCCGCTATCCCCTGGGACAGGGCCCTCATGTAAATCAGATTGTCAAAAAAATATGAACCCCAATAAACAAAGCTGTAAAAAAGTCGGTTTTAGCCGGACGACCGAAGCCTCCGGAAAAATTCATACTTTCTGCGGACATGACACTTTGAGCCGCATGTGCCATCTGCACCGTAGGTTTTCCAATTGCAGCCTTTACAGGGATTAATAACAAAAAATCGTAATTTTTTAATGGTACCATAAATAATGATTAAACCGAGGATAATCCCAAAAGGCCAGTGCCAGGCCGGGATGGAATATTCAGTTGGCCCACCCACTGAATCTCCAAAAATTAACGGAACGCAGCATTGTTTTACCACCAGTTCTCCTTGCACACGGTATGCATGATACTGATAATCGGGAAAAACAAACTGATCTGTAATCAAACCGGCAGCCAACGCCAGTACGATTAAAGCAAGCGCGTAGAAAGTTGCAGGTTTACCTCCCATCGATTTCCGAATTGCATTTAGTTCACCAAGATTCGTGGCTGGCCCCGCTATCATGTATGCGATGGCAGCCCCGGGTGTAGCACCAAGCAATAACAATCCCTGCACCACCACAATTGAAGGAATGCTGCATGCATACACCGGAATTCCAAGCAAAATCACATAAATCAGCGTTGATAATTCCTGTTGCCCCAGCCAGGCCGATATCCATTCCAAAGGTAAAAAGGCAAGCAACAATGACGCAATTGAAAGTCCGATTAAAATATCGACACTCACATCAGAACCCAATTCAAAAAAAGACCATTTTAATGTACCTGATAACTTTGATTTGTGTGCTTTTTCCCGAACGCTTCTTTCAAACTTTGAAGAGTTTTTTTGAGGACTTATTTTTTGAGGGTTTTTGAATATTTTATTGCCAATTGTCCCCATTAACAATGACCCCAAAACAGCTGCCAAAACGAGTGTAACCGTCAGTTTCCAACCTAACAATTTTAACGAAACTGTAATTAGCACAGGAGAAAGAACAGGTGTGGAAGTCATAAAAGCGAGCATATTGCCAATTGTTGCACCGCTTCTGAAAAGTCCGATTCCCAGGGGAATGGTACCACAGGAACACAGGGGGAGGATACAACCAACTCCAACAGATTTAAAAAGTGAAGAAGAATCCCTTCCTCCAAGATGTTGTTTTAAAATGTTGGAGGGCACATAAAAGCGCATTATCCCGGCAATAAAAAAACCAAGAACAACATACGGAGCCGATTCCAGTAGTGTATTAAAAAGTATTGATATCAAAGCCCCACCTCCTCTTCCGAAACAAATTCTACTTCAGCTTCATCGAAAAAAAATGCCGATTCATAAGGTTTTCGGGTATCAATTCTGAAAGTTCCCCGAACCTTAACAACCGCCTGAATCATATCGGTTCTTGTAACCAACCATTCTTCTTTAAGATTTATTCTTATGGTCCATCTCATGGCTACTTCGGGAAGGTGAACGCAAGCATTTGCCAATCCAAGTGTAGGATAGAGGAAAAAAGTATGTACAGCAATTTTGTTTTCTACAGCCCGGCACCCGGGACTAAAAAAAACAGCGGCACCTGTAAGCTCCATTCTTTTACCCTGAGATTCAAGCAATTCTTTAGGTATGGAAAACTCTGCATTCTCTCCGTCGACAATATTCGCACGGACCCTATAGAAGTACTCCCAATTCTGATCTGCTTCATTAAAGGTGAGGTCATCAAGAGTTGGCATTGCCCCGGAACTTTCGTTGCCCGATTGTATTTTACTGAATTCGATAAAATACAATAAACCAACTAAAATAATTATCAATATAGCAATTCCCCACTTTTTCATCCCTTCTGATTTTCTGAAACAGATATTCCGGTACCTCTGTCTCCCAAATTCAAACTAATTATTTTAATGGATCCAGTTTCCAAACCGGATAACCATCTTTGGTTCCTTCCTGCCTGATTGTTCTGGGCCACCCAGGCATTTGCCTGGCATCCTTTTTTGTTACATCTGTAGTTCTGTCCCAGCTTTCGAAGGTTACGCTTTTCCCGGCTTTATCAAAACGAACCAATCCAAATCCACCCCTGGTAAATTCATCGTCCGGGTTTGCATAAGCAACCATTGTAATTTTATTCCCCATCCCGTCAAGATAATCTCCGTTATACTGCAAGGGGTTACCGGGTTCCTGGTTTTCTCCTTTTTCGTCATTGGCAGGATGCCACCAGCGACTGTAATAATTATTTATAATCGCCGGCGCAACAAAAGCAAAAGGGCCGTCTCCAAATTCATCAATTCCGTGGTGAATGATGGTAGCAATATGCTGGTCTCCGGCCAAATGCACGGCACCGGCTTTTCGGATGGCTTTCAAAGCTTTATTCCGGCCGGTTTGTGGCCATCCATTGCTATCTAAATCAGCATGTAACAAATTATTAAAATTACCGTGACGCGAAGCACCACCACAAAATCCTGTTTGCGAAAGCACCGCTTTTAAAGCTATACCATTCCATTGTGTACTCCAATCATCCAGAAACTCCAACTGTCTTTCTCCCAGCAAAACAAGACCTTCCAAATCAATTGTTGCAGGATCATAGTCAGGATTCCGGATATGATCCGGGCGAGGTCCCTGTTGTGGAATTTTACCGGCGGGACCGCTTTTAAACTTTCGGTCTTCAACTATGGCAAAGTCAACTCCCCCAACAGTGAGATTAGTGTAGTAAACGCCGATTCCCTGCCCGATGGGTGTGGGATCATAAGGATCAGGCAAATGTGAGGTCTGGCAACGTTCAACCATTTTTACATATTCATGATGAAAAAAATATCCACCATCGCTACCTGCCTGGCTAAGCGATTGTTTGCCGCTTTCACCCCAAAGATTTCCCTGCCCGATGTCATGGTCGTCAGGAATAGTAATACATGGCCGATCGCGGAAAATATCGCGAAACTGAATACCGAACAGTAACCACGCCGCCGTGTGCTCTTTATGATCATAACTTTGATCTCCGGCAAAAAACAGTAAATCCGGATTCAGATAGCTTAGATTCCTGATGTACTCTTCTCTTGCTCCACGGGTTTGGTTTGAGTTACAATTTAATGATGCAACTACAATTTCATTTTTTTCAACCGGATCTTTTCTGATCAATCCCTCGAAAGATGCTTTCTCTCCATGTCGCAACCGGTATTGTACATCTTTTGAATTGTCCCAGTTATCTATCCTGAAAAGCGCTGACCATCCAATATCGTTGACTTTTTCACTGGCCACTTTGTGCCATTTTCCATTTTCTTTTAATTCTAAAATCACCTCTCTGCTTTCGTCCGGGTACAAAGGGAAAAGTTGGGCGGTCATTTTCATCACTCCATTTTGTACCGTGTACATTCCAAAACAAACAACTTCATCGCGTGGTACATCAACATCAATTATTCTTTTCGGATTATTTTTGATTCTTTCAGCATGCACCCACCAATCATTTACACAATATAAATCCAGCTTTTCAAAAGGTGCCTTTACAGGAGGTTCTCCCCTTTTTTGAGCAAGAGCATTAACAACAGTAAATATTACAATAGAAAGTATAAGAATTCTGCTTTTGTACATGATTTAAAATTTAGTTGATTACGGTATTAAAACCCAAAGATAAAATAAAACTTAATCTTTTTTACCTGCATTTTACATTTGCTGCAATGTTAAATAAAAAGAGACTATCAGTAATGACAGCCTCTTTCCATACATTTATGCTGAGTCGTCTTTTTTAACTTCTGCCAACCGAATAAATTTCCTCAATTAAATGCTGGTATTTTACCGCAACCATATTTCGGCGTAGTTTTAATGTCGGAGACAACTCTCCACTTGCAGGAGTCCATTCCTCACAAACCAAACGAATACGGCTTATTTGCTCATGAGAACCCAGTTGTTTGTTAATTTGCTGCACCTCTTTTTGAATCTTATCGATCACCTCCGGATTTTGAATTAGCTCTTTATTATTCTCAAAAAGTATTTTATTATCTGAGCACCACTCATGGAGTAAAGGAAAATTAGGCGAGATTAAAGCACTTGCAAACTTTTCGTTGGCTCCGATGACCATAACCTGTTCAATCAGATTTGAAGCTTTAAGCTTGTTCTCTATCATTTGCGGAGCAATATATTTTCCACCCGACAGTTTAAATATTTCCTTTTTCCGGTCGGTTATTTTCAGGTATTTTCCTTCATCCAGAATTCCTATATCGCCGGTGTGAAACCAGCCCGCCTCATCAATCACTTCAGCCGTTAATTCAGGTGCTTTGTAATAACCTTTCATCACTCCCGGACCTTTACACAAAATTTCACCATCTTCGGCAATTTTTACTTCGTATCCTTCGAGTATTGGCCCAACTGTACCCACTTTCATTTCACCAAGAGCAGGATTATTTACAGCGATAACCGGCGAGGTCTCTGTTAAACCGTAGCCTTCCAGATTTTGCATTCCGGCCATGCCCAGAACGCGGGCAATTCTGGGTTGTAAAGCGGCTCCACCGGAAACAACATATACGATGTTTCCACCCAATGCTTCTCTCCATTTGGAATAAACCAGCTTATCGGCAAGTTTGATTTTCAGAGTGAGCCAGGGGTCGTATTTTTTATTGAATTCAAAATGTTTTGCTAAGCGAAGTGCCCAAAAATAAATCGCTTTTTTAATTCCGGTCAACTCTTTCCCTTTTGAAACAAATCCATCGTAAACCTTTTCGAGTAAGCGTGGAACAGAGTTAAACATATGAGGTTTTATCTCTTTTAATGCGGAAATTATTTGCGACAGGTTCCCAACATAATAAACCCCCATTCCTTTGTATTGAAAATGATAGTTCACGCTTCTTTCGTAAACATGACAAAGCGGAAGAAAACTAATAACCCGATGGTCTTTCCCCAGATGGTGCATTTTTGAATGGGCAACAAAATTTGAAACCAGGTTGTTCTGCGTAAGCATTACACCTTTCGGAACACCTGTTGTCCCCGATGTATAAATCAAAGTAGCCAAATCATCGGGCAAAACCGTTTTTTTTATTTCTTGCAAAGAATCGCTCAGTTTGTCTTTCCGGGCTTTCCCCAGCTCAAGAATTTCCTGGTAATTTTTTGCTCCTTCAACTTCTTCAAAAGTAAAAACCTTGTCAACCGCTGCGATCCGATTGGCAAGCGGATTTATTTTTTCAAACAGCTTCTTATCACCTACGATCACAATTTGAGCTTCGGAGTGTTCCAGAATATATTTGTACTCATCCTCTCCTATTGTGGGATAAACAGGAACATGAATAACGCCGAGCATCGCCATTCCCATGTCGGCAATATTCCATTCAGGCCGGTTTGTCGTGACTGTCGCAATTTTGTCTCCTTTTTTTAGACCCAATGCGATTAGCCCCATGGCAAACTGGTGAGATTTTTCGTTGTATTCAGCCGTTGAATAAGTATACCATTTACCGTCTTTTTTTCCACCAATAGCATCTTCCCGTGGAAATTCTTCTAAATAGCGTTCAAGGATGTCAAATGTACGCGTAACCACTATTCCCATTTTAAATATTGTTAAGTCAAACGGTCAAATATAACAGTTTTGACACTTCGTATAGCCTATTACTTCATACTCTGGAATAGTTTTCAACTTATTTGGAATCAGTCAAAACAAAACTTTTTCGTTGAAAAACAGACAATTACATTTTTCAGCATCGAATTTTAGAGCATTTTATTCAAAAGAACAAATCTTATGTAAACTAAAAATTAATTTTCATACCCTTTTGAAGAATAGCCTTGGTTCGAATCAAAGCTTCAACTTGAAGTTCGGGCTTTTTCCTTTTCAAATTGTGAATCTTTTATATACGCCCAAACCAGTAAACCAGCCAACACCAATATTGAAACGGGAACCGCCGGACTGATTCCGTCGACTACACCCTTACCGTATGAATGTAAGCCTGACAAGAAATAGTTTACACCAAAATAAGTCATTAAAATAAATGCAAAGCCAACAATCGAAGCCATGCTGTAATTATAGATACCTTTTAAAGAAGGGATTAAACGCATATGAACAATAAAAGAGTAGATAACCACACTGATTAACGCCCATGTTTCTTTTGGATCCCAGCCCCAGTAACGCCCCCAGCTTTCGTTTGCCCAAACACCTCCAAGGAAAGTTCCGATGGTTAAAAAATACAATCCAACCGTAGCCGACATTTCGTTTATGGTTGTAAGCTGCTCAATAAAGCCTGAAACCTTTCCGGCATTTGATTTTTTTCGAAGAACGATTAAAATCATTGTCATAACGCCTAAAAACATACTTAAGCCAAGGAAACCGTAACTGGCAGTAATAATCGCCACATGAATAGCAAGCCAGTACGATTTTAATACCGGAACCAAATTGGTTACCTCCGGGTTCATCCAGCTTAAATGGGCAACAAACAGCGCAATACCAGAGAGGAATGCCGCCGTACCGACAACCATCGGATATTTTCGGCCAAAAATTAAACCGGCCAGCATGGCAGCCCAGGCAACATAAACCACTGACTCAAAACCGTTACTCCATGGTGCGTGGCCGGAAATATACCAACGCGTTATTAAGCCGGCTGTATGAATCAAAAACAAAACGACTATTAACCCAAAGAAAATGATACGAATAAATTTTGGCAGAGGTTTTTGCCTGAAAATATTGATAAACAGTACAACCAGAAGTAAAAAACCAAACATCAGGTAAAACGGAAAGATTCGTTTAAAAGGATCTGTCTGGTTGTAAAAAATCTCAATATCTTTTTTGCTTTGCGACGGCAGTAATTCAGCGCCATATTTCTGCTGAAAATTTCCGATAGCCTGCAGCACCTCCACCGCATCAGCATTTTGTTTTCCGGCAATGGACTGCAATAATAATTGGAACCCGCTTTTTATAAAAATAGAATCGCCACCTGAATATTCAGTGGCTTCAGCACCAGGTGCATACCACGGATCATCGCGGTGTTCCCGGGGATAAACCAGAAAAAGAGAACCCCCAAAAACCATAAAACAAATATTCACCCGCTCATCAAGATAGATGTATTCTTTTTCCAATTGATTTCTAAAAGCAGGCATTTTGCTGTATGCGGCTCTTACATTATCCGCAATCAGGTAATTTCCTTCCGAATCAAAAAGTTGTTGAATACTTGCATATTTCCCGCTTACTCCAATTTCAGCCGCCAGTTCTTTTGCTGAAACACGCACAATTGGCAATGTCCTCCAAATCTCTGGGTAAGTCATCATACTTAAAACTACTTCATCAGCTGTTTTCCCGTAAAGTGATGATTTGCGGCTTACTTTTCTGACGATTTCACTGTTGAGTGTCGAAATTGGCTCAATTCGTCCGTCAACTCCCTGTACCCACAATTCACTAAAATCTATTACAATCTGGTCGTGGATATCAGGAATCCCTGCACCAATTCCGGATTGTGCGGAAGCCGAAACTGACATGCCTGTTAACAATGCAACTCCGACTACCGTTTTTACTGAAATCTGTTGAAGTTTACGCGCCAAAAATCTGAAATAAGAATATCTGTTTACCAGTGAAAGAATAATTCCAATAATTAAAAGAGCATACCCGATATAGGTAACCCAGGTCCCCACAAAATCGTGATTAACAGAAAGGACTGTTCCCTGTTCATCCTGATCGTAAGAAGACTGAAAAAATTTATATCCCTTATAAACCAAAGTGTTATTCATAAAAATACGATAATCCTCTTCCAGCCCCACACTTTCATCACGAAGAACCACTTCGGAGGCAAACGATGACGGAGATTCTGAGCCCGGATATCTTTCCAGTTGAAAGTCTTTCAGATAAATACTAAAAGGAACTTCGAGCGGCAAAGCACCATATGCAAGTTCCAAAGTACCATTTCCCAGTGGTACCTGCACAGTATCGGGAGACATTCCTGAATGACCAAAAACCGGAACTGTCTGTGTTCGGATTCCATCAGAAATTTGAATGATAACTGCATCCTCATGCGTTTCGTTCTGACTTTTTACAGCTGAAAATGTGGCTCCGGGCAAAAAGCTGCGAATTAAAAACTGAAATCCGTCGTACCCGTACAAAAACATACTTTTCACCTGTATCGTATCGCCGGCACTAAAAGTTAGCTTTTCCTGTGTTGCCATTGTAGTTTCAGTAAGTGGCTTACCGGCGGTCATATACAACTGGTTATTCTGTCGGAAAAACCTGATATCGGGTTCTGAAATGGTCTCAAACCCTACTTTAAATCCGGGATAATCAAGCAAATCCCCTTTTGTAAAAAAATACGACTGCATTCCCTGTGCCGTAGACGACGAAAAAACAAAATCGATAACCGCCTCTCCCGTTTCAGAGGGAATGGGTTTGCGTTCAGCATCGGAGATAAAACCAATTGACTTTACTTTTACTTTTTGACCGCTTACATCAAATTTTGCAGAAAATTGTTTTGGCGTTAGTTCTGAAAACCTTACTTGCTTTTCCTTCTCCTGAGTGCCAAAACCCGCATAAAAATAGTCATCGGAAGAAAGAATAGAATTCGAGCTGCTGTTTTCGCGAATATGCATTACTCCTTCAAAACTAAAAAAACGCGTAATTCCAGCGCCGAGCAAAATTACAAGGAAAGAAATATGAAATACGCCCAAAGTAAAACGCTGCTTTGTAAAGAAATTATAACGGAAGAGGTTATTTATCAGGTTAAGGGCAAACAATGCCCAAAGCATTTCAAACCAGCGCGTATTGTATATAAGCGATCTGGCTGCTGGTGTTCCGTAACTACTTTCAACAAAAGTGGCAATCGCCATTGAAAAGGCAAGCATTAAAAACAAAAAGGCCATAAATGGCAAAGAAGTGATAAAAAAATACAGTTTTTTCATTTAACCTATAATTTATTCCAGTAAACCGAAAATAGGAAAACCGAAATTTTAAACAGATTCAGATTAAAATGGTTTTGCTGTCCGATTTATTTTCTGTTAAAAATTAAATCGGATGAAAATAATTTTTATTTAGAACAAATCAAAGAAGTCTGTTATAAAACCGGACTTTTCTGTATTTTATTTTCCAAATACTTGTAAACTTGCTGCCAATACTCAATAACTGTTCAATTTTGGAAATAAGCTATTTAGTTTGCCGGTTATTTTTTAACTCTTTCCACTTTTTAACAATATTTTCTTCACCTTCAAAATACTCCACTTTTGAGTCCTTCATAAAGTTTCCATATCCCAGTACATTTATTTTTCCCGTGTCGGGGTATTCACACACATCAAAACCAATAAGAACGCGTATATCAAGGTAAACGCAGGGTTTGTCGGTATGATTAAAAAATTGATGGGCTCCATTTTCACCCTTTTCAAAAAACACAATATCACCTTGTTTCAACACCTCAAAACCATCGGGTGAACGCACTGTCAATTCACCTGAAACAATCATCATTAATTCTTCCGCAAACTGATGGAAATGATACGGAAATGAGAATTCTCCGGGCTTGAGTTTTCGCATGTCAAATATTAAATTTTCTGATTTTGCTACTTCCCATAACCTTGGAGACGCAGTAAACATTCTGAAATTTTCAACGGCGTTCGAATTTTCCTTGAATTCAAAGTCATCTTTTGTAAAAATGGTTGTCATACGCTATTTTTTATTTATGACAATTTCACGCAGTTTTTTGTTTCGAAGATACAAGCCTCCCCAGATAAAAACAGCTATATACACCGGAAAAAGAGTATGAGAAAAGAGCGGACTTTCAACACGTACATGAGTGGCTACTGCCCCACCCAAATAGCCGGTAAGAAGTAATGCGCCTGTAAACGAAAAACGCGGAATGGCATACAACAGCGTACTAATTAGCAATACAATACCCATCCCCGTAACAGTACTTTCGGGGTACCCCAGTTCAAGGGTCGCTGCAACAACGGCTTCGGGTTTTATCAATTTCCCGACACTGTCGGAAAGAAGAAAAAGTATGGCTAACGAACTGACAATCCATCCAAAAACAATACCCCGGTTTGAAGTTAAATCTTTTGTTTTCATCGTTTTTTAATTTTGTTATTAGAAACGAATGAAACAAATTTCAATAATTTAAATCTTTTTTTCTTTCCGGTATTGCGACAAAGTGGGGTAAATTTGCGACATTATTTTCAAAGCAGAAATACAATAACTGCTCTCTTAAACATCAGGAAAAAATGTTATTCGTTACATCAAATTCGTTTTACCGGGAATTTACGGGCACAGTCTCAAAATACATCTCTCCCTATTACAAAAAGGAAAGTGCTTTTTCGATGGCTGCCTGAATTCCGGAAGCGTCTTTTCCGCCCGCTGTTGCATAAAACGGTTGTCCGCCGCCGCCGCCCTTAATTTCACGGCCAGCTTCACGTACAATTTGTCCGGCGTTCAAACCTTTTTCCTCTACCAGATTTTCGGAAATCATCACCGTTAAATTAGGCTTTCCGTTAATTTCTGCACCAAGAACTAAAAACAGATTCTCAACCTCTCCTTTTAGCTGAAAGGCCAAATCTTTTATCATTCCGGCATTATCCACATCAATCCGGTCGGAAATAATATTTACTCCTCTCTCCTGTAAAACCTTACTTTTTAAGCTGGCTTTCAGAATTTTTACCCGTTCGGTGTTAAACACCTCAATTTGTTTGGAAAGCTCACTGTTTTCCTTCATCAAATTCAACACATTTTCGAGGATGTTTTTTGACCCTTTTACCGTGTCCTGAATACTTTTTAAAGTTTTTAACTGGTCGTTTACAAAACGCTCTGCGTGGTCAGCAGTGATCGCTTCTATACGCCTGACACCGGCAGCAATGGCACCTTCCGAAACAATTTTAAATAAACCAATTTGCCCGGTAGCCTCGACATGTGTTCCGCCGCACAATTCAACCGACTCACCAAATTTTATCACACGAACCTCGTCGCCATATTTTTCACCAAAAAGCATCATCGCTCCCATTTCTTTGGCTTGTTCAATCGGTACTGTCCGGTTTTCTTCACGCCGTGCGTTTTCACGAATTTTCCGGTTTACAATGGTTTCCACTTTCTCAATCTCCTCATCGGTCATTTTTTGGAAATGTGAAAAATCAAAACGAAGATGATCGGCATTTACCAGCGACCCTTTTTGCTCAACATGACTTCCGAGAATTTCGCGGAGGGCTGCATGCAACAGGTGAGTTGCGGTATGGTTATTTGCGGTTTGAATACGTTTCTCTGTGTTAACAACAGCCTTAAAAGTTTCCTCCGGCTGTTCCGGTAGTTTTGCCGTCAAATGAACAATCAGGTTATTCTCTTTTTGAGTATCAAAAATTGGTGTTTTTACTCCATTGAATTCAATATATCCCGTGTCGCCAACCTGACCACCGGATTCACCATAAAAGGGAGTCTGGTCAAAAACCAGTTGATAAAATGTTTTTTTCCTTTGGGTCACTTTCCGGTAACGTGAGATACGAATTTCCGCTTCCAGTTTGTCATAACCCAAAAACGCTGTTTTTTCTATTTTACGAATTTCTACCCAGTCGTCGGTTTCCTGGGCGGCAGCATTTCGCGAGCGGTTTTTCTGCGCTTCCATTTCCACTGCAAAACCTTTTTCATCTACTCCAAGTCCGTTTTCACGGGCAATCAGTTCTGTCAAATCCAACGGAAAACCATATGTATCGTAAAGAACAAAAGCATCTGTTCCGCCCACCTTGTCAAGGTTATTTTGTTTGGCTTTTCCAACAATATCATCCAAAAGCTTTATTCCGGTAGACAAAGTTCGCAGGAACGACTCTTCCTCCTCTTTGATTACTTTTTCAATTAAAGTCTGCTGACTTACCAATTCAGGAAAAGCCTCTCCCATGGTTTGGTTTAGCACGTTAACCAATTTGTAAATAAAAGCTTCTTTAAAATCAAGGAAGGTATATCCGTAACGAACAGCACGGCGTAAAATCCGGCGAATTACATACCCCGCTTTATTATTGGAAGGAAGCTGACCGTCGGCAATGGCAAATGCAACTGCACGAAGATGGTCGGCAATTACACGCATGGCGATATCTGTTTTTACTTCATCACCATATTTTTTGTCACTTAATTTTCCGATTTCAGCTATGGTGTTCTGAAAAATATCGGTGTCGTAATTCGACGTTACACCCTGCAAAACCATACAAAGGCGTTCAAAACCCATTCCGGTATCGACATGTTTATCGGGCAATTCTTCCAGGCTCCCATTTGCCCTTCGGTTAAATTGAATAAAAACCAGGTTCCATATTTCAATCACCTGCGGGTGGTCTTTGTTTACCAATTCACGACCTGATATTTTTGCAACTTCTTCTTCTGGTCTTAAATCCACATGTATTTCAGAACAAGGTCCGCAGGGGCCGGTATCTCCCATTTCCCAAAAATTATCTTTTTTGTTTCCGTTTAAAATTCTGTCTTGCGGCAGGTATTTTCCCCAAAAACCGGCAGCTTCGTCATCGCGTCCCAGATTATCATCCGAACTTCCCTCAAATACGGTTGCATACAAACGTCCGGCCTGAATTCCCATACGTTCAACCAAAAATTCCCAGGCCCAGTCGATGGCTTCCTTTTTAAAATAGTCGCCAAACGACCAATTTCCCAACATTTCAAACATGGTGTGATGGTACGTATCCAGTCCAACTTCTTCCAAATCGTTGTGTTTTCCGGAAACACGCAAACATTTTTGAGTATCGGCAATCCGGTTCCATTTTATTGGTTCATTTCCAAGAAACAAATCTTTAAACTGGTTCATTCCCGCATTGGTAAACATCAACGTTGGGTCACCTTTTACAACCATTGGAGCCGATTTTACCACCTGATGCTCTTTTTCACTAAAAAAATCCAAAAATGCTTTACGTATCTCTTTTGAAGTCTTCATATATCTTGTTTGTCTTTTTCGTTTTGTTAAAAAAAATTAATGTAACTAAAATAATTTAGCTCACTGAGTGTTATTTAGTTACATTTGCCGCGATAATTTTAAAACGTAAATTTTAAAATTCTTGCAAAGTTAGACGTTTTAATTAATTTTGCTTAGAAACAGAAACTAAAATTTAGCCTTTATTATATGGCGAAAAAAAAGTATAAGTTTAATCCGGATACCTTAAATTACGAGAGAGTTGGTATTTCAATCAAAGAAAAACTGACAAAAATTTTAGCCCATTTTGCAAGTAGTTTTGCATTGGCTTTACTTTTTGTAATTGCTTTTCTGAATATGTATGAAACGCCTAAGACGAAATCACTTGAGCGGGAAAACAAAAGACTTCTGACACAGTATGAACTGATGTCGAAAGATTTGGAGAAAATTGATAAAGTGCTGGCTGAACTTGAACAACGTGACGATAATATTTACCGTGTGGTTTTTGAAGCGGAGCCCATTCCTTCGTCGGTAAGAAAAGCCGGTTTTGGGGGAACAAACAAATACTCCGAGCTGGAAGATATGAGCAACTCCAAAATGGTTATCGCAACTGCCAGAAAGCTGGACATGCTGGCCAAAGAAGCATATATCCAATCAAAATCATACGACGAAGTGTTGGAACTGGCATTAAATAAAGAAAAAATGCTGGCAAGTATTCCAGCCATTCAACCGGTCGCGAATAAAAATCTGAAGCGAACAGCCAGTGGATGGGGATACCGGATGCACCCGATTTATAAAGTTCGTAAATTTCACTATGGAATGGATTTTACCGCTCCAACGGGAACTCCGGTTTATGCTACCGGCGACGGAAAAGTAATTGAAGTTGGTGGCTCATCAAGAAGCAGGGTTGGTTTTGGACTTGTAATAAAAATTGATCACGGGTACGATTACGAGACCTTATATGGCCACTTAAGCGCATTTGATGTAAAACGCGGGCAGCAGGTAAAACGAGGTGACATTATTGGTTATGTAGGAAACACAGGCGGTTCAACAGCACCACACCTTCATTACGAGGTTCATAAAAACGGGCGTGCCATAAATCCCGCTTTCTATTACTATAAAGATCTTACTCCGCAGGAATATGACAAAATGATTGCCATTTCATCCAATATCGGTCAAACACTCGATTAAATAAAAGGCAAAAATTTATCAATTTTCTTGACAACACATTCGCTCCTTTTTATCTTTAGCTGAAATTTAAAAATGCTAAGCTAATTTTGATTGCCGGTGCCGTACAAAAAACCCAAAATAGAAAAAGTAATTTTTACAATTGGCGAAGTAGCTAAAATGATGGATGTGGAAACTACGGTTATTCGCTATTGGGAAAATCAATTTGAGGCGCTAAAGCCGAAAAAAAACAAAAAAGGCAACCGCTTGTTTTCGAAGGAAGATATTGAAGTAGTGAAACTAATTCATCATCTGGTAAAAGAGCGCGGGTTAACGATAAAAGGTGCAAAACAAAAACTAAAAGATAATCCGGAAGGAACTTCTCACGATTTTGAGATTGTAAAAAAACTACAGAAAATAAAACAGGAATTGATGGAAATAAGGGATAAAATGGGCAACGAAGCATGACGAAAATAAAAGAAATTGTACATTTTTTTGAAGAGTTGGCACCGCCACAATTACAGGAATCATACGATAACGCCGGATTAATTATCGGCTTGGAGAACGCCGAAGTTGATTCTGTTCTGATTTCGCTTGATGTTACGGAAGAAGTAGTTGACGAGGCCATTGCCCAAAAGGCACAACTGATTGTTGCACATCACCCGATCATTTTCTCTGGCTTGAAAAAAATTACAGGGAAGAATTATGTGGAAAGAACCATAATAAAAGCGATAAAAAACAACATTGCTATTTTTGCGGCACACACTAATCTTGACAGTGTAACGGGAGGCGTTAACTCGATCATCTGTGAAAAAATCGGACTGGAAAACTGCCAAATTCTTCAACCTGCAAAAGGACAGTTAAAAAAGCTGGTTACCTTTATTCCAGTGGAACACGCCGACAAAGTAAGGGAGGCAGTGTTTGCCGCCGGGGCCGGAAATATTGGAAACTATGATTCCTGCGGATACAACCTGGAAGGAACGGGCAGTTTTCGGGGAAATGAAGCCACCAATCCGTTTGTGGGCGAAAAAGGACAAATTCATTATGAAAAGGAAATTCGTTTTGAAACTATCTTCCCCGGTTATTTGCAGCATAAAATAATAAGCGCGCTTTTAAACTCCCATCCCTACGAAGAGGTAGCCTACGACATTTATCCTTTAGAAAATAATTTTGAAAAGGCCGGAATGGGAATGGTCGGCACCCTCCCCAAAGAAAAAACAGAAAAGGAATTTCTTCAGCACCTAAAAAACACCTTTCAAACAGGAGTAATAAAACACACACGTTTGAAAGGAAAACCGGTAAAAAAAGTAGCTATTTGTGGAGGATCAGGGTCATTTTTATTACCCAATGCCATTTCAGCAAAAGCAGATTTTTTTGTTTCCGGAGATTTTAAATACCATCAGTTTTTTGATGCAGAAAATAAAATAGTAATTGCAGACATCGGGCATTTCGAAAGCGAACAATTCACTAAAGATCTTTTTTATGAATTACTTACGAAAAATTTCCCTAAATTTGCAGTCCGTTTGTCGGAAGTGAATACCAACCCGGTTTTTTACTTCTGATTTTTAAGTTTGAAATTTAACATTACATAGCGATGAATGCACCATATTCAAGGCAAGAAGACAAAGACATTTCTATTGAAGAAAAATTACGCGCGTTGCATGAACTGCAAAGTGTAGTTTCCGAGGTTGACAAAATAAAAACACTGCGGGGCGAACTTCCGTTGGAAGTACAGGATTTGGAAGATGATATTGCCGGATTAAAAACCCGTTTGAAAAACCTGGAGGAAGATATCAAAAACCTGGATACAGCAATTAACAACAAAAAAATTGCAATTAAAGATTCGCAGGCGTTGATTACCAAATATACCGAACAGCAAAATAATGTTCGTAACAACCGTGAATTTGACTCTCTTTCAAAAGAAATTGAATTCCAGAATCTGGAAATTCAGCTTTCAGAGAAAAGAATAAAAGAGTTTACCACTGAGATGGCAGAGAAAAAAGAAACCATGTCCAGTTCGGAAAAACAATTAAAAGAACGGATTGAAGATTTGGATCGGAAGAAAAAAGAGCTCCAGGAAATTACTGAGGAAACCAAAATTGAGGAAGAAAAACTTAAAACAAAGTCGGAAAAAATTGAGTCATTTATTGAACCCAGGCTACTGACTGCTTTTAAACGTATCCGTAAAAATGCGCGCAACGGATTGGCCGTTGTTACCATTCAGCGTGATGCCTGCGGAGGCTGTTTTAACAAAATTCCTCCACAAAGACATTTGGATATTGCCAGCCGTAAAAAAATTATTGTTTGCGAATATTGCGGACGTATTCTGGTTGATAAAGATATAAACGTAGTTGAAACTGAATAAATTCAAAAAACTATAAAAAAAACCGGTTCAGACATTGAATCGGTTTTTTTGTGTAAAAAATACCGATTCCTGCCGGCAGGAAACGGTTTTATATTTTTCATTCCGTCTTTTTCTTATCCGCTACCAGCTTCCCCCGGCGCCACCGCCGCCAAAACTGCCACCGCCGAATCCGCCGAATCCGCCACCGCCAAAGCTTCCCCCGCCGGATGAAAAATTATTAAATGACCCCCGGTGAGAATTTCCACCTGACATCATTCCCATAGCTACCCAAAAGGGCAGGCTTCTTCCCGGAGAATAAAACCTTCTTCGTCTTCCGCGTAATATGGGAAGCACAACAAAAAACAGGATGATAAAAAAGAGTACCGGGATGCCTCCCCCCCGGTTTTGTGCGTAATATTCCTGATATTCCTGTGCTGTATATTCCCCGCGGGTAATGTCCATAATTACTTTTATTCCGCTGGCTAACCCTTTGTAATAATTGTTTTCTTTAAAGTGAGGAATCATTTCATTGTCAACTACAGTGCTGTTCACTACTGCATCAGGAAGAACTCCTTCCAGACCATAACCGGTAGCTACAAAAATCTGACCGTTGCTGTCAGCTTCCTTGGGTTTCAAAAGTATAACAATTCCATTGTCATTCCCTTTTTGACCAACGCCCCAGTTTTCGCCCAAACGAAATGCATAATCGCCGGGATCGTATCCTTCCAAATCTTTTACAGTTACCACCACAATTTGAGTTGAGGTTTCCCGTGCAAACTGTTCCAGTGTTCCTTCCAGCTGATTGTATTCATTCCTGCTCAAAACATTTGCAAAATCGTTCACCAAACGCGGCGGGGTTGGGCGTTCAGGAATTTCTGCAAAAGCCGTAAGGGTAACGCCGATAAATAATAGTATTAATTTGATTGATTTCATTATTCCTCCTATTTTTCGCCAAATGAGATTTCATCCGACAATTCATTTACATCATCCAATTGGTAGGGGAAGTGAGCTTTTAACTGTTCACCTGCTTTTACGATACCATCGGCCAATCCGTCAGCGAACTTATTTTCTTTAAACCGGGCAATGGCCTCATCTTTTATTTCTTCCCAAAAATTTTCGGGTACTTTCTCGTTTATTCCCGCATCACCTAAAATTGCAAACTTTTGGTCTTCAACAGCCAGGTAAAAGAGGACACCATTCCGCAGCTCCGTTTTTTGCATTTCCAGTTTGTCAAAAATATATGCAGCCCGGTCTAACACATCTCCTTTGCAATGTTTTTCGATATGAACCCGTATTTCCCCGGAAGTATTTGTTTCCGCCACCCGGATTGCATTGGTAATTTGCAACTTGTTTTCTTCTGTAAAATGTTTATATACGCTCATTTTGTCCCTCCTCTGTTTTCCTTCTCATTTTTTAAATCTTCTGATACCAACTTTAAAACTGAACTTCAGGAGCCTGCTCCGCGCCTTGTTGTGCTTCGAAATACGTTTTCTTGTCAAATCCAAACCAACCGGCATAAATTACACGCGGAAATTTGCGAATGTAAGCGTTATAGGATTGTGTAGTTTCATTAAACTTCCTCCGTTCAACAGCAATCCGGTTTTCTGTTCCTTCCAGTTGCGCCTGTAAATCACGAAAGTTTTGATTGGCTTTTAAATCCGGGTATCGCTCTACTACGACCATCAAACGGCCCAAAGCTGAAGACAAACCTTCCTGAGCCTGGGTAAATTGTTGCAGAGCCTGCGGGTTCAGATTTTCAGGATTTACATTCACTGATGTTGCTTTTGAACGCGCCTCAATCACTCCTTCCAATGTTTCCTGTTCATGTGCAGCGTAACCTTTTACCGTATTTACCAGATTGGGAATCAGGTCGGCACGACGCTGGTACACATTTTCTACCTGCGACCATGAAGAAGCAACCTGTTCATCCAGTTCAACCATTTTATTATACCCGCAACTCGAGAATAAAAAAGCTGAAACAACTGCCAGCAATACAACAAATAATCTTTTCATAATTCCTTTTTTATTTTGATGCTTACAAATATTCATAAAATGTGTGAAAAATCAGTGCATTTATCGGGGAAAGCCTATAATTTGCCGCTGTATTGTTACTATCAAAAGATAAATCAAAACAGAAACCATGACAGCGGAAGAATTCAAATCAGCTATTTCAGAAGGAATTCCAGACCAACTCCCCACCTTAAAAGCGTACGATACAACGATAAATCATGCCCCGCGACGAAAGGACATTTTATCGGTAAAAGAAAAAAAGCTGGCGGTAAAAAATGCACTCCGCTACTTTCCGCAAAAATTTCATACTGTTTTAGCCTCTGAATTTCTGGAAGAACTAAACAGTTACGGACGAATATATATGTACAGGTTCCGCCCCGCTTATAAAATGTATGCACGGCCAATCGATGAATACCCTGCAAAATCGAAACAGGCAGCTTCCATCATGCTGATGATTCAAAACAACCTTGACCCGGCAGTAGCGCAACACCCACACGAACTGATTACCTATGGGGGTAATGGCGCTGTTTTTCAAAACTGGGCACAATATCGCTTAACAATGAAATACCTCGCTGAAATGACCGATAACCAAACCCTTGTGATGTATTCCGGTCATCCTATGGGTTTGTTTCCCTCTCATCCGAATGCTCCGCGTGTGGTGATTACCAACGGAATGATGATTCCAAACTACTCATCAAAAGACGAATATGAAAAGTTTAATGCGCTTGGCGTAACACAATACGGACAAATGACAGCCGGATCCTATATGTATATCGGGCCGCAGGGAATTGTACACGGCACAACCATTACGGTGATGAACGCTGCCCGTTTGCACTCGGGCGGAAACATGGCCGGAAAAATCTTTGTGACCTCCGGACTGGGTGGAATGTCGGGGGCACAACCCAAAGCTGCGGTAATTGCGGGATTAGTTTGCGTAGTAGCCGAAATAAATCCCAAAGCAGTTGAGATACGACATCGCCAGGGCTGGCTGGATGAAGTGTACACCGACCCCGACAAACTTATAAAACGAATGCTTGAGGCTCAAATAAAAAAAGAGGCTGTTTCTCTGGCCTACCAGGGAAACATCATCAATCTGTGGGAAGAGCTGGCGGAAAGAAATATCAGGATAGACCTGGGCTCGGATCAGACATCGTTACACAATCCTTTTGCAGGTGGATATTACCCGGCTGATTTATCGCTGGAAGAATCAAACCGGATGATGGCAGACAACCCTGAAGCATTTAAAACAAAAGTATATGCATCGTTAAGAAGACACGTAACCGCCATTCATAAAATGACAGACAATGGCATGTATTTCTGGGATTATGGAAATGCTTTTCTGCTGGAAGCCGGTCGTGCCGGTGCCGACATTATCGATACACGGGGTGAATTTATCTACCCGTCGTATGTGCAGGATATTATGGGTCCCCTGTTTTTTGATTATGGTTTTGGTCCCTTCCGCTGGGTATGTACCTCAGGCAAACCGGAAGATCTGGCAACAAGCGATAAAATTGCCGCAAAAGTGCTGACACAACTTGCAAAAACAGCTCCCGACGAAATAAAAATGCAGATGCAGGACAATATTCACTGGATTGAAGAGGCAGGAAAAAACCAACTGGTAGTAGGCTCGCAGGCCCGGATTTTATATGCCGATTGCAACGGACGCACACAAATTGCACTGGCTTTTAACAAAGCTGTTAAAGAAGGGAAAATATCAGCACCCATTGTTTTGGGCCGCGACCATCACGATGTTTCGGGTACCGACTCCCCCTACCGCGAAACTTCAAACATTTATGATGGATCGGCACTTACTGCTGACATGGCGGTTCAAAATTTTGCCGGCGACAGTTTTCGTGGTGCAACCTGGGTATCGCTGCACAATGGCGGTGGTGTTGGCTGGGGCGAAGTGATCAACGGTGGTTTTGGAATGACAATCGACGGATCGGAGGAAGCCGGCAAGCGGATAAAAATGATGTTGCACTGGGATGTAAATAACGGCATCGCCCGACGAAGCTGGGCACAAAATCCGCCGGCAAAATTTGCCATTCAGCAGGCCATGAAACAAAATCCTGATTTAAAAGTGACCCTGCCCAATGAAACGGACGAGAACTTGCTGGATAGCCTGCTTTAAAAAACTACTTTTTTACCTTTTTTGCACTGGCGAGTGGGAAAAAACCGGAATCAGAGAAATTAACGCAGTATAAAAGACTTAATTTGAAGATGCAATTTAAAAAAGCGATAAAGCGATGAAGCAATAACCTCCGGTTTTAGTGGCGTTACATCGAAACGTTTGTCCCCATCTTTGAGGAGGACGAGACCGTTTTGAGACGGTCGGAGGGGGAGATTTTCCTGCTTCCTGTTTCCAGCTGTCGGCCGCAAGCTTTATTTTAACTCATTGGACTAAAGTCACAAAAGATAGGTAGCTCTGCTTCACCGGCATAAATGCCGGCGTTATTTAATTTTTCTTCAAACAAAGTCATTCAAAATCAAAAAATGATAATTCAGTTAGATACGCAGACAAATCTTACCTGATTGCAGATTACTTTTTTTGTTCACTCCCGGTTTAGTGATTTTTGATGTATTCAAACATTATAAATCCTAGTCATGGCGGTAAAAATACTTTTAACAGCAGTTATACTTTCAATTGCCCTTTTCTCTTCATTTTCGCAAGAGAATCAAAAAATTTCAACAATTGGGACCTACAATGGATATTCAACCCTAAAATACGATTCTTTCTTTCGGGAATCGCGGTATGTAAAGATGAGTGACGGCACCCGGCTGGCAGTGGATATCTATCGTCCGATAAAAAACGGCATTACTGAAACAGCACCATTGCCGGTAGTTTGGAATCATACAAGGTATACGCGGGCTTTAAAAGGACCACAAGGCAATATTTTAACCTTAGCTACCAGTCCGATTGGGATGGCTCTTATCCGTCGTGGTTATGTTACAGTTATCGCTGATGCGCGTGGTACAGGAGCTTCTTTTGGCACTCAAAACGGACTTTTCACAAAAAGGGAAGCACAAGATGCTTATGAAATTACCGAATGGCTGGCCAAACAGGAATGGTGTAATGGCAAAATCGGGATGATGGGCGGGTCATACGAAGGGGTTACACAGTTGATGGCAGCCGCTAAAAAGCCTCCGCACCTTAAAGCCATCTTTCCTGCGATGTTTTTGTTCGATTTATACAATTTCCCCTACCACAACGGTGTATATTACAATGATTGTATTATTTCTGACAAGAATAAAATGAGTAAAGGCGCCGCGAGTAAAATTGATTTTATTGCTCCGGTAGATAATGATTTGATGAAAACAGATTTAAAAACGGCGTATTCATCGCGCTCAGAGAACCGCTTTCTGGATGACATTTTCTCCATTTCAAAATACCGAAATTCCTTCGACAGCTTAACACAAAGCTATTTGTACAAGGATTGGTCGCCATCAAATTATGTTGAGGAAATCAATCATTCCGGGATTGCAGTTTACATCTACGGCGGTTGGTTCGATCTGTTTTCAAAAGATGCATTTTTACTTTATGCCAATCTTACGGGTCCCAAAAAATTGTTAATGGTGGATTCGCCACACTCTTCAAGTAAAAATCCAAAACTAATCCAACTGTTTATTACAGAACAGATTCGCTGGTTTGATTACTGGCTAAAAGACATCCCTAACGGAATAATGGATGAGCCACAAATAGCCTTACAAAAAAACGGGGAAACCGCTACTGAAAATTTAACACTGTCTGACACCTGGCCTTTAAACAACACCCAAAATTTGAATGTCTATTTTCAAGAAGGCAAGTCAGGGTCAGTTAACTCATTGAACGATGGAATCCTTGACATGAAAAAGCCTGTGGATAACGCCGGTTTTGAAAAATATATGGCTGATTTTTCAGCGACTTCCGGGACACAAACCCGATGGGACGATGCGGCGATAAAAAAGTTCAGTTACCCTGATATGACAGCCAATGATGAAAAAGGAATAACATTTACCTTGCTAAATCCCCTTCAAAATAAGCTCACTATATGTGGGCATCCGATAATTACCTGTTATGCAAACAGCTCATGCGGTGATTTTGATTTGTATGTCTATCTCGAAGATGTGGCGCCAAACGGAGTTTCTTCTTATCTGTCAGAGGGATGTATTAGAGCATCTTTTTATAAACAGACTGAAGCACCGTATAATAATCTGGGATTACCTTATCATCGCTGTTATCAGGAGGATACTGCCAACATCAACCCCGGGGAAATCTATAAATTAAGTTTCGACATGCTACCGCTTTATCATCAATTCGAAAAAGGACATAAAATAAGAGTAACACTCACCTGTGCCGATAAAGACAATACCAATTCACATATAATTTTTAAAGAATCAGAGATTACAGTTTTCAGGGATGCCCTACATTCGTCATTTATCAGATTGCCACTATTGGTCAATAATTAATAAATTTGAAATACTTTGAAAACGAAATATACCATATTATTGCATTTGCCGGTTTGGTTACTTGCAGTCGGCTTAATCTTGGCGAAAGCAATTTTTAGCCCCAATGCCTTTGCTCATCCGGCTTTTGAAATATTCCAACTCGCTATTCTCGTACTCTGGATATTGGGAACATTTTATATTTTTTATTTGTATTTCATCCCCTGTTTCCTGCAAAAAAGTAAAATAACCGCTTTTATAATTTTGTCGCTTATTGCAATATGTATAATACCTTTCTTAAGTTTTTATGCCATTTGGTTAAATAAAGTGGCCTTTAACCAGCCACACAATTATTCCTTTACGTTTACGGGTTACATAATTAGCTTCATTGTAACAGGAGTTATTGGCGGGTTAGGAAGCTTTTACAGGTTTGCTGCCGACTGGTTTCCTAATTTGGGCTTAAAAGAAAAAATGGAAAATCTTCAATTAAAAAGTGAAATTAACCTTCTGAAATCAAAACTGAACCCCCATTTTCTGTTTAATACCTTGAATAACATCGATACATTAATCGAAACAAATTCAAAAAATGCATCTGTTTACCTGGGAAAACTATCTTCAATTTTAAGGTATATTGTTTACGATTCGGAGAATGAAAAAGTAAGTGTAACAAAAGAAATCGACTGTATTAAAGACTATGTGGAATTGCAGAAGCTAAGATTTGAACACGATGACGCAGTTAAATTAACTATTTCAGGAGTATATAACAGCTGTAAAATTGCGCCGGCATTATTACTCCCCTTTATTGAAAATATTTTTAAACATGGTACTTTTTATTCTTCTGAAGATAAAAGCAAAATTACGATTCATTGTGAGGGTAAAATTCTGAAACTTGAGGCTGTAAATCCATTTGACAAAAATTTATCCGCAAATTCACAAAACAAAGGAATTGGGCTAACAACCACTCAAAAAAGACTGGAACTTTTATATCCTAAATCATATATTTTAAATATTAAAGAGCAAGGGAATCTGTTTTTTGTGAACTTACAAATTAATCTGAATGATAATTGACTGCATAATAATTGAGGATGAACCTCTGGCCATAAACAAAATGGAAGGGTACATCAATCGGATTTCTTATTTGAACTTAACAGGTAAATTCAGGAGCGCAATTGATGCCATTGGTTTTATTCAGGAAAACAAACCTCATTTAATATTTCTCGATATTCAGATGGAACATATGACAGGCATACAGTTACTGGAGACTTTATCTCAAAAACCAAAAGTAATAATTACCACAGCATATCAGGAATATGCCATAAAGGGTTACGATCTCCAGGTAAGCGATTACCTGCTAAAACCAATTCAATTTGAAAGATTTGTGCAAGCCTGTGAAAAGTCGTACCACGAAATTGAAAATACCGGCACAAAAGAACAGGACTTTATTTTTGTAAAAACCGAATACCGGCTGGAAAAAATCAACATGTCATCCATATTATACATTGAAGGGATGCGTGACTACCGGCACATTATTACAAAAGACAAAAAAATTATGACCTTGCAAACCTTTAAAGACATAGAAAAAGCGCTTCCTGCAAATCAGTTTATGAGAGTACATAATTCATTTATTGTTTCTGTTGATAAAATTGAAAGTATTGAAAAAAATCGTATACATATTAAAAATAAATTAATCCCAATAAGCGATAGCAAAAGAGAGGAGTTCTACAAAAGAATTAAAAACAAAATGATTTAATCCGGGAGTAACTCCTTTAAAAGAATAACAAAAATCTATTCAAGCTCCTTTGCGTAATCAAAGCCAACTGAAAATAAAATAGCTTAGTTAAAAAAAAACGGCAATGATGTTTGTCGTTATACGACTGCATATGCTTTGCTTATACATCTGCAACGGTAAATCCTCTCCTCAATCTCATTCTGTCTGCCCACCTGATTACTCAGGGCGGGGAACATGGTTAAACAACACCGGTGTGCTTAACACCCTGATAAAAAAAGAGGAGCATCTAAACATCAATGCCCCTCCTAAAATCAATGACAACTCAAATGATTACAAACAAATATTTTATTTAAAACCGTTGTCCTTCACACACGCTACAGGAGAAAAAAACAATCCCGTTTACCGGTGATCAGGTTGAGTTTATACTGTTTTTTACACTGTCATTTCCGGCTCTTCCTTTTTGTTCCGTTTTTTTACCGTTTCGTTATTATCGTCAATAATTTTGGCAATGATGCGGGGAAATGCGCCATAGGTTGCTTCATCTATAATTTCCATGGCACGCAGGTATACCACAATTTTGCCGTTTAGCAAATCAACAAGCTCTCTTTTAATCACCGAAGCACTGATTGCGGTACTTTCCTGTGCTTTCTCCTGTTCATAAGCCAAACGCGCAGCTTCAAACTCATCCTGGGCTGCCTGCAAAGCGGCAATAAGTTCGGCACAACCCGACAGTTGGGCAATTGTATCCTGCAGGTTGGGTTTTGCGAGGTCGTTAAGCAGCGAAGCCACCAGCGAAGATTCCGAAGCATAGCTTTTGCCCGTAATCGAAACCCCATATTTATCAAATACTTTTTTTACTTTTTGCGCCGCTGCTTTTACATTATCATCGGGGTGATGCAGCAAGCCCAGCAGCAAATAAGAAAACGAGCGTATCTCACCGTCGTGTTTTTCATCTTTTTCTTCCAGGTTACTTTCCGCTTTGCTTCGGTTGATGGCCGATGTAAGATTTTTTGAAAACGGATCGAGAGTGTTAAACATGTGAGGTAAATGGGGATCAGAGTCCATTCCCGAACTTTTAAATGCGCTGATGATACGCATTGAAACAGCGTCAGCCTCAGTAACGCGGCTTTTGCTTAACAAATTGGGAATCATAATACTTCATTTTATTTTTTTGAAAGCACCGGGAACAGGGTTTGTACTTGTTTAGGGTGCATCAACATTTTGTTGATTTTTCAATTTTAACCAAAACCATAGGATTAGCAAAAAAACAGATGATGTTACTCGGCATAATTTTATTCCTCATGTCTAATTTTTCGGATTGTCAAACCATAGCACAATGCCACTGTTTGTTTTTGCATCAGAATAGCTTTGGGCAAAATGCCATGGCTTTACTTTCTGTATTTTTATACTATGCACGATGCCACGCATCCACTTTTTTGCAGGAAACGGAATGGCACTTTGCCACCTCTTTGTTTTTCTTCGCGGCAGATAACAGCACCGTGCCACACTATATTTTTAAAGCTGCAACAATCCTTGTTACTATTTTTTTGAAATTATGATTACTTTTAAAAGGCAATACATAAAAACTACCGGAACCATTGAACACAACTTTTGCAAATAACAAATGCCCCAACTCCCCTGTTTCCACAATTAAAAAGCAGAATAACAATATTTTACAAGAATACATTATAATAAGATATATGTTGCATATGTATTACGTGCGTTGTGTTTAATTGTAAAAAAGTACAACACGAATAATCTTGAGTAAAACAATTTTCGTCTGACAAGTGAAATTTAATAAAAAAATGTACTGAATTTATGTGGTAAATTTTCTGACTGACTAAAAACAAAGATTGGAGTAATAAATCATTATCGACTGAAAAACGAATATCAATCGACAAAAAATAAATTTGATATGAATAGTAAATTTTCTTGCAAAAAGAGTCGCTCATTTGGAGGATTTTTAATAACCGTTAGTTTATTTATTACGTTGGTCGCTTTTGGACTACCAGTCATCCTTAAAGACACATTTGATTTAGCGGCGTTTATTGTATCAAGTCTGTTCGTTTTAATAACAACAGGATTATTTTTATGGTTATGGTTTGGTACTTATTACATAATTGACAATGAAATACTAATTGCGAAATTTGGACCACTTACCTGGAAAGTTCCCATTAATGAAATATCATTCATTCGGTTGAATCAGGAAACAATTGGAGGAACGTGGAAACTGACTTTATCATGGAAATGCATCGAGTTAAAATACAAAAAGTCTCGTTCAATATTCATTTCTCCAAATAATCAAAGTGTTTTTATAGACAGGTTAGTTAAAATAAATCCTCAAATTGAGATTAAACAGAAATAGAATAAAACAAACAACATAAACACAACACAGTACATACTGCTGGTCGGGGTTTGGTGGTACGCCAACTACGGATTCTCGTTTCGCAGTTCCGCATCCTTCGGACAGGAACGCGCTCCGAAATCCGCAACGACAACTTGCAAATGACCGTCACCGTTGATCATTAAAAACAGTATGAATCAATTTAAAAAACGAAGATATATGAAAATTAAATTTGTCGTCTTATTCTTCATGCTGACAATAATAAATGGCTGTGTAAATTCAGAAATTATAACTGGATATTGGACTGGTTCAATGGAAGTGAATGGTAAGACTGTTGATATGTCAATTGATTTAAAACAGACCAAAAAATTGTTTTCGAGTTATGATTTAATGCTTCTTGACCAACCAATTTCAAATTTAAAACTTATTAATAGGAAAATAACTTTTTTAGTGAATCTTGATATTGATTTTGTTTTTCACGGGGAAATAAAGAACAATCAAATTACTGGAAATGCAGCAATAAATGGCGGCCCGCCAAATATGGATATTGCTTTTAGCTTAACAAAACAATCAGAACTACCTGTCAAGACTTATTCCATTGAAAGTTTAACTATAAAAAGTAACGATGTTATTCTTTCAGCAGAAATTTACACACCGAAAACGGAGGGACTTCACCCTGCAATAGTTTTGCTGCAAGGTTCATCTACCAACCTTAAAACCGATTATCTTTTCGATGCTGATTTTTTTGCAAAACTTGGATTTGAAGTTCTAATATTTGACAAACGCGGCAATGGAAAATCAACGGGAGAATACTATAGTTCAGGCTATAACGATTTGATAACTGATGCAATTGCTTGTCTGGAAACAATGTATAGCAGAAAAAGTGTAGATAAAAATAAAATTGGGCTTTGGGGTTATAGTCAAGGCGGAATGTTGTTGCCAAAAATTGTCGCAAAAACGAGTATTCCACATTTTCTCATTGCAAAGTCACCTGAGATTATCAGTGAGACAGAAGCAGCAGCATTTTCTGATAGTTTAAGGGTTGTTAATTCAGGATATACTGATTCAGATGGACATCTTGCTGCGGAAAGTCATAGGAAAATTGAAAAAATGATTCGTAAAGGAAGTGATTATAAAGATGTTGAAAAGTTCATTCGTCAAAATGCACAGAAGTATAATTTTATGAACCAAACTGGATTATATGGAAGTATAAGTATTGACAAGAATGAATTTAATGGTTTTTACTGGAAAGGCAGAACAGAGAATTTCTATTCTGACTGGAAAAATACAGATGTTTCAACACTTGTATTATTGGGTGAAAGAGATGATTTAATAAACGCTGAAAAAAGTGAAGCAATTATCAAAGGTTTTAATAATGATAATGTTATTGTAAAATTATTTCCTCGTGCCAATCATCATTTAAAAAAAACATTTAATCCGAGAGTTGATAGTGAATTTGACTGGCCAAGAATAACAGAAGGGTATTCAGAGCTTGTAAAAAATTGGATTCAAAAAGAAGTTAAAAAATAACGAAACGCTAATTGAATAAGCCAGGGGAATTTTACTCCTGACTTCTCGCAGAACCCTAGCTGAACCTCTCGATTCACACGGCTCGTATTATACAGTCAACTTTTATTAAACGAACAGATAGGCAAAACCCAATAAAAAAAATTTGCATTAGATTAACCTTTGGTGTTGAATCAGTAAATCTATTTTAAAATTTAATGATCGTGCTGTTTAAACCAAGCATCCGGGTGTAATTTACTTCCCTTGCGATATTTTTTACCAATTGCAATCCCATTGATTTAAATTCAGAGTCATTTTCGATCGCTGAATAGTTTGCCGGATTAAAAGGGATACCATCATCTTTTAAACTGATCAAAACTTCAGACGCACCAATTGATACCCGCACATCAACCACCTTTTTTGTTTGGTCGCGGTATCCATGCTCGAAACTATTCACGGCCAGCTCTTCCACGGCTAATCCAACATGCATGGACGTGCGCTCATTTAATCCGTTTTCAGAACAAAACTGAACCACATCTTCCGATAAGCGGGCTGCATTTTTTACATCATCAACAATACTGACATCCAACAAGGCGTTAGCAGAAGTCCTGGATTGGAAAAGCAACATTCCCTGCAGTTTTACATCAGAATTTTTTCGAATACGTCGCGTAAGAATAAATACAATAAGCAATGTACAAACTTCACTAACCCCGAAAGCTATCCAGATACCGGAACCACCCCAAATTTTACTGAACACAAAAGCCAAAGGCACAACTAACATAAAACCTTGTACGCTAGCAATTACCAGCGAGAGTTTCTTTTGCTGAATGGTCTGAAAATAATACATCAGCACTACATTCAAAGCAGTTCCCAACAAGCTTATTGAAAATATCCGAATCGCCTGAATTCCGAGCGCCAATTCGTTTGCAGAACTGACTCCAAAAAGTTGTAACACTTGCGACGGAAAGATTTCAAACAGAGCAATTAAAAGCAGACTTGCCAAGCCCACAATCTTAAAAGTTCGAAAAATTGTGAATCGGATGCCTTGTTGGTCCAGCTCGCCATACAAAACACCAATAATTGGAGAAATGGTTTGAGCTGCCCCGGAAATAAACATGGATACAAATGCCAGGCACGATAAACAAACAGAAAACACTGCCATCCCCGATTTTCCCAGTGTATTAATTACGATAATATTAATCAAAAATATTTTTAGAAATAAAAACAAAGTGGTCAATGCCGCCGGTAATCCGGTTGCAATAATCTTAAGAATCTTTGCCCCTGAAATCATCTCCGGCTTTTTGATCCTGAAAGTTACCTTCTCCCTGAAAAAGTATGTTATAAGAACCAGACTCCCGGCTCCGTAACCGGTTACCGTTGCCAAAGCTGCGCCCTCAACGCCCATGTTAAAAACAAACAAATAGATAATATCAAAAATAAGATTCACCCCATTGGCAACAATTAATATTACAGAGGCTAGCCGCGGATTATTATCGGTTCGGATGAAACTAGAAATACCGGGAACAACAATCATTAGCGGGGATCCTAAAAAAAGAATCTTTAGATACGGAACAAGTTTTGCCTCCATCCCGGTGTCGCCTGCAATAAATTCAGCAATACGAGTATGAAAAATTAGCCCGACAACCAGAACAATTACAGAAAAAAGTAGCATCATTAAAATAGCCTGCTGAAAATAAGAAAGTGCATTGCTTTCACTCCGTTGACCGATTGCAATGGCTGCCAAAACAGAACCACCAACTCCCATTAAAACATAAATAGAATTAAATCCGAGAACAATCGGCGTTGACAAATTCACAATAGCCAATGCTTCCGAGCCCAGCTTATTTCCAACAATAATACCATCAACGATTATTCCCATCGAAAGGGCCATCGCCATTAAAATTGTAGGTAAAAAATAACGTTTAAAAATTCGATTGGTTAGTATATCAGAACGTTTCAATAATATTGGTTTTTATAAATAATCAGATAGGAATTTTGCGTTTCGAAAGTTAGTACTTTCAGGAAAGCATAACATAATATTTTTCGAATAATTTCTAACAAATGTGTAAATTCGCACGTTCCGGTAATTTTTGAATCAAAAAAACGAATGGACTTGAAAACAAATCCCAACTTACTGTTAAAGATTATCCTTGTTGCCTTCACTTGTTCTTACCACGTTTGCACAGCACAAACCGACAGTCTGACTTTTTCACCGCAATGGCATCCGCAGGCTCAGTTTGCCGGATTTTACATGGCTCAAAAAATGGGGTATTATAAAGAGGCCGGGCTCGAAGTGAAAATTATCCATCCCGGAACCTCAGAAACAGTATTCAACAAATTAGAAAAAGGTGAAGCTGACATTGTATCGATGATGTTATTATCAGCCATGACGCAATATAAAACAGAACAGAAGCTTGTGAATGTTGCACAACTTTCTCAAAATTCGTCTTTGCTTATTGTCGCAAAAAAAGAAAAGGGAATAGTAAAGCCGGAAGACCTCAACAACAAAAAGATAGGAATATGGAAAAGTGGCTTTGATGAAGTTCCAAAAGCTTTTGCCAAAAGCAATAATCTGAATGTAAACTGGGTGCCGGTTCTTTCCGGGATTAACCTGTTCTTAAACAATGGGGTGGATGCGCAGGTAGTAACTTTATACAATGAATACAACCAGCTTTTTCTATCGGGAATTGACCGGGAAGAACTTTCTACCTTCTATTTAAACGATATGGGATTCAACATTCCAGAAGATGGATTGTACTGCCTCCAAGCTACTGTTAAACAAAAAAAAGAGGCAATCGAAAAATTTATTCAGGCAAGTTTTAAGGGATGGGAATATGCCCGAAACCACAAAGAAGAAACGCTTCAGGAAGTACTTCGTTTAATGAAGGAAGCACATCTGGCAACCAACAAAGCACACCAGTCGAACATGTTAGACCAGATTTTACTTTTGATGCAAGCAAAAAACAATATTCCTTCCGGATTTCTTGAACCTGAAACTTTCGAACGAGCGAATCAGCTGCTACTTGATGACAATAAAATCACAAAGGCGATTCCCTACGAATCTTTTTTTGTACCTGATTTATCTCTGTAAAACCAAAATATTATAATCAAACGAGCGACCAATCAACAATTTTTTTAATGAAAAACTCAAAATTCCGTTCAATATCAACCCGCTTAGTAAGCGACATCGTTCTTTTTTGCAGTATCCTTTTTATTCTGATCATCGGCGCATTTTACTGGTATTCCAGACAATCAATTCAAGAAAACAACGAAAAATTAGCGTCGAGTTTAGCTGAAACTACCGTTCTGAAGATTTCAAATGTTTTGTCACCAGTTGAACGAATCCTGAACAACTATACCTGGATGCTTGAACAGGAATTGTTACCCGCTGATTCGGTATATACACTTACCCGAAAAGTAGTTGAAAACAATAGCAATGTTGTTGGATGCGCCATTGCTTTTGAACCCTACACTTATATTAAAAAGGGTTACTATTTTGCACCTTATTCGTATCGCACTGACAGCTCGGTTGTATCGATACAGTTGGGCAATGCCAATTATGAATATTTTTTTATGGATTGGTACCAGATTCCACACACCCTGAATAGAAGTTATTGGTCGAATCCCTATTTCGACGAAGGTGGTGCAAATCAACTTTTAACTACTTATTCCGTTCCGTTTTACGCATTGAAAGATTCTACCCCGCGGGGAATTATGACGGTTGATGTTTCACTCGAGTGGCTGGCTCAATTGGTTAATCAGGTAAAAATTCTGGACAGTGGCTACGCAGCAATAATTGGCCCGAATGGTACATTCATTTCACATCCGGATCAGGAATTTATAATGAACAAGACCATTTTCAGCTACGCGGAGGAAACGAACAATTCTGAATTACGTGCGATCGGGCAAAACATGATTAAAGGGAAAACTGCCTACCAATCCGTTTCCATTGAAAATACCAGCTACCAACTTTACTACACTGCTCTTCCCGGCATGGACTGGTCAATAATGATACTTTTCCCGGAAAAAGAAATGTTTGCATCCCTGCATTTTCTCTTTATTATTCTGCTTTGTTCTATTGTTGTGGCTCTGTTTAGTTTGGCGATTGTCATTCAACGAATCGTAAAAGCCAAAACATCCAGCCTGTCGCAATTTGCCGAGGCGGCAAAAAAAACGGCACGCGGCGATTTCAAAGCCCAGCTTCCCGTTATAACTGCTAACGATGAAATTCTGCAATTAAAAGAAGCTTTTGCCTTTTTGCAAACCGAAATTCAGGAATACATCCGCAACCTTCAGCAGGCCACTATTGAGCGTGAGAAAATGGAAAGTGAACTCCGCATTGCCCGGAACATTCAAATGGGCCTCATTCCAAAAATATTTCCTCCGTTTCCCAATCATCCGCAAATTGATTTGTATGCAGAATTGGAACCTGCCCGCGAAGTTGGCGGTGATTTATACGATTTCTTTTTGACAGATGACAATCACCTCTGTTTTGTAATTGGCGATGTTTCAGGGAAAGGGGTTCCTGCTTCGCTTTTTATGGCCGTTACCCGAACATTGCTTCGAACCGTTGCTAACCAAAATAAATCACCACAAACAATTATTAATGAACTCAACCAGGCACTGGCTTCCGATAATGAGGAAAACATGTTTGTAACGCTTTTCCTGGGAATTCTAAACCTTAAAACAGGGGAACTGGATTACGTGAATGCCGGCCACAACGCACCAATATTGTTAAGAGAAGGTCAGCCCCCCAGAGCGGTTCCTGTTGTAACCAATATTCCCTTAGGTGTACTTCCGCAATTCGACTTTGCCCAGGGCCAGATGCTGCTTGAATCAAACGATAATTTATTTTTATACACCGATGGGATTAACGAGGCCGAGAACATATCACAGGAACTTTACTCAACCGAACGGTTAATGCGATCTCTTGAAGAAAACCAATCGAAAGATCCACAGGAGTTAATTGGCGCCATAATAGCATCCGTCAATAAATTTGCTGACGGTAATGTTCAGTCGGACGATATGACTTTATTGGCATTAAAATATTCCGGGCAAGAAATAATCTGACAAATTACTTATTTTCGCAGAGCTGAATATGCAAAAATCAAGCATTAAAATATCAAACCAAATCGATGAACTCAACCGTGTAACGGCATTTGTTGAAGATTTGGCTGAGCAATGGAAATTGCCTCCATCTTTAACGATGCATTTGAATTTAGCACTTGAGGAGATTTTAAGCAACATTATTTTTTACGCCTACAACGACAGTTTGGAACACATAATCGACATTGACTTTAACCTGACGGGAAACAAGTTATCCATTCAAATTATTGACGAGGGAAAAGCTTTTAACCCACTTGAAACAAAAAGACCGGACACACAAGCGCCTTTAGACGAAAGAGAACCGGGAGGACTTGGAATTTTCCTTGTTAAACAACTCATGGACAACTTATATTATAAAAGAGACAACACGCAAAACATATTAACCTTAGAAAAAAACATCTAATCATGGGGATTAAAAAAAACCAAAAAGAAGACGCCTTAATTCTTTATATTGAAGGGAGAATTGATACAACAAATTATAAAGATATTGAAACGGCCATTGAAGAAGCTATTGAACCCGGCAACTCAAAATTAATTCTGGATTGCGAAAAACTAAATTACATTAGTAGTTCCGGTTTGCGTATTTTTCTAACACTTCAGAAAAAAATGATGGAAAAACAAGCGGAATTAGTTTTATGCAAAATGCAGCCGATGATTAAAGAAATCTTCGATATTTCCGGATTTTCAAACATATTTAAAATCAAAACTACAGAAGAGGAAGCATTGGCTTAATCTAAATGTAATTGATCAAATACATAGTCAAGTAATTCGCGTGATTCATCGCTGTAAACCCGGATACTTTCCTTGTCAAGTTTTACATTGACTTTTTGCAGCATTACGCGATCCTCGCCGTTGTGAATGTGAGGCATAATTCCACAAAATGAAAAACCAGCCTTTTCGCATTCTTCAACAACCACGGGAGAATACGGATGTTGCATACTCATAAATACGTAACAGGCATCCATTTTTTGCATGATGCATTTGTGCATATTCTGGATTATTTCAGAAGCAGTTTCTTTGCCAATCTGACCAACAATAATAAATGCAACATTTAATGATTCAGACAAGGGAACTAAAAACACTTCTGACTTCTCACCCGGAGCTGCTATTGCAGGTTCACCAAAAACACGCGGCATCTCCATCCAATTATAAATTGATTGAATCATATCCTTATGTTTTTCAGTTGAATAAACCGTCTCATCTTGGTACTTAAAAGCATTGTAATGATTAACTGTCGTACCTTTTGTCTGCGCGTTGGTACCAGTCATATTCGCCTGCATCCCTGAAGCAGCAATTCCCATCATTAGTGTACAGGGACGCGCACCGATCTCCTGCAATTCTTTTTGAGAAACAGTGTGCGTTGTAACAGCGCAATCGAAGATTCCATCGGCTCCCTGGGACTCTGCGTACTGCTTTGCTGCGCTGCCAAGCTCAACCATAACTCCAGGGCATCTGTAAGTTGGATCGATAAAAGCCAGTCCCATTTCCGGTACATTTTTATCGTGGTACTTCAATGCGAGATGGGCAATCAATGCTTCATCATCTTTATTTATTACAACAAACGAAACAAGTTCCTCTGCATTCAATTGATGTGCCAGGCTATCAGCATCGTAAAGCAACTCTTCCTGCGTATAACCATAACACTTCCAGGCTAAGCGAACAATATCTGAAATGTTATCTTTGTTTGCACGACGAATTTCATAATCCTTTACCCTGATACGAGTCTGCATTCTGCGCCGGCCATCGTATAATGCCAGTAAACTATCCGGGATCTGGTCTGTCGAAATTTTCTTTGTTAGTCTGGTCTCTTTTCCCTTACGACCATGCACAATTAGTTCAACCTTATCCATTAACGAATTCAACATATGCATTCCCAGCCCGGCATTATACGGACGATCTAATGAATAGTTATTACTTTTTCCCTGTTGAAAAGGAATTCCTTTCTCAAAAACAGATACGACCAAATACGCATCCTTAACTTTATAGTGTATATCAATAAAATCAGTTGACTGTACAATGGTTGAATAGTGGTCGATTACATTTTTAACCGCTTCTTCTACGGCCATCTGCAATTTGTTCGATTCTGTTGCATTAAAATGCAGAACATTGGCAATACCTGCTGCATTTGCGACAGCTTGCGGAATAAAATCATATAAAACGGGAAGTCGGAATTGTCCGAGAAACAGGGTTTGATCTGCTGAAATATTGGCCATAGATTAATACTTTTGAGTTGCCCAATTTAACAATAATTAGTAAGAATACACTCTAAATATCTTGCGGTACTGTTCCAATTAAGATTCTATTTAAATTAAGTCTTGAATACAAAAACAATGATAAAAAAACGCAGCAGATTCGTGCAAATATCAAATCAGATAAATTCAATTCCGAAGCACTTTTGTATAAGCTTCCTTCTATTCAGCTTAATCCTGAAACTGCGTTTCAGGAAGCAAGGACAAAATGAGTCAAAAAAAATGAAAGAACGGATAAAATTATAAAAACCTGAAAATCAGCATTGCATCCACTCGTTAATCAAAACTCGCCGCGAACGGAATTTTGAGTTTTTGTTTCTCAAAAAAACTTTATTTAAAGCTGCACCAATGGTTTGATGTTAATAAAGAAACGCTTTTGCTGCGAATGAAATCGAAATGGAAACGATAGCCATACCCGACCTTTTGTTAGGTAAAAAAAGGACGAAGTAAATATATTTTTTTACGTCCGTGAAAGAGGTCCTGATCAGATTAAGCTAAAGCTTAACTATACACAAAATGTGCTTTGTTTACACGTTTAGGCCTGTTGATATTCAAGGAATCAGCAAATTGAGCTATTTTTAGACAAGATAAATCCTCCGGCAAAATTCGCCATTCAGCGGGCTCTGAGACAAAACCCCGGATTAAAAGTAACAGTGTCCACCAAAACGGATAGAATGTTGCCGGATAGCCCGTTTTAAGAACAGATTAGAAGACAACAAATAACATCCTAAAAAAACACCCGAGGGGTGGCGGCCACATCCAAAGGTCAGTAACGCTGTTCGCCGGAACTATCGATTTATATCCGCAAAAAGTCAACGACACGTTGTTCTGAAATTAACAGCTCCCGATACTGTTTTTATCAAAATTTTTTTTATTTTTAAAAAGTTAAAACCAAAATACTTTAGCCATTGAACACAGGTCTTGCAAATAATAAATTTTCCAACATTCCTGTTTTTACATTAAAAAAAACAAAATAATAGCATTATACTTGGATACACTATAGTAAGATATATATGCGTAATACATAATATGCGTGCGTTAACTACAATTTTAAAAAGACTTAAATGAAAAAAATAGTAGTTCCCATATTAATCTTTTTTATAACACTTAATTTCTGTAAAAAAGAAAAAACGCCTTATAAAGAATCTTTCTGCGAAGTTAACGTTTGAGTAAAAAATCGAGAATCAGACACTAAAAATTAATTTACATAATCCATATTAATTATAGTTTAAATATTATTAATACAATGAAAAAGCTAGCATTTTTAATCTTAGCACATAATGACTCCGTTCATTTAAGTAAGCTTATTAAGGCGTTAAATTATAATTCTGACTTCTACGTACACATTGATAAGAAAACAAATATAAAAGAGTTTCAAGATAGGATACCTTTAAAAAATGTATTCTTTTTGGAGAATAGAATTACTGTATCCTGGGCAGGAATCTCAATGGTAGATGCTTTGTTCGAATTAATACACGAAGTTTTAAAATGCGAAATAGAATATTCCCATGCAGTATTTATTACGGGTTCATGCTACCCTATAAAAAGTATTAAAACTATTTATGAAGAATTCATTTCAAACCCTGAAAAAGAATATATAAACTTCATAGATATGAGAGACAGCCCCGAACATTATATTAAGTTAATAAAACAAAAGTGGTTTAAAGAACCAATATTTCACTTCAAAAATAAACACTTAATCAACTTAGATAAATGCATAAGATTTTTGCTCAACAAACTAAAATTGAAAAATCATTGGGGTGAAAAAATCATCCCGTACACGGGACATACATGGTGTGCGCTTACAATGAATTGTTGTAAATACGTTTATGAATACCACAGAAATAACCCATGGTTTCGGGAGATGAATCGCTTCACTATGGCTGCAGATGAGCATTACATACACACGATAATAGGAAACTCATTTTTTAAGCCGTTATCATTAGGCGTTACTAAATATAAGGGGCGTGGCTTATACCAATATACAAGCATTTACTTAATTGATAAATCTTTAGTAAAATGGTATGATTTGAACGACTGGAAGGAAATTAAAGCGTCAGATAAATTATTTATCAGAAAAGTCAACTCACAAACAGGAAACGAACTGGTTACGAAAATAAATAATGAATTGTTCTAAAAACCAGTCCCAACTTTAAAAACTGAAAGTAAAAGATTAAAC
The DNA here is from genome assembly GCF_009762775.1 of Maribellus comscasis. Taxonomy (GTDB): domain Bacteria; phylum Bacteroidota; class Bacteroidia; order Bacteroidales; family Prolixibacteraceae; genus Draconibacterium; species Draconibacterium comscasis. The sequence goes on from NZ_CP046401.1 coordinate 1,390,172, forward strand.
TCCTGCAAGCCTGAACGAATAAAAACATACCCGACATTCCCTGTTATACCTTTCTTATTCAAATTCGATACTGGTTGAGCATTGTGCACAACTCAAGGATAAGGAACATCAATTCAGATACATTCGGTTTCAAAGCGTTTTTGTATAAACTTCTTTCTTCAGCTTGTTCCCGAAACCGCATTACCCGGATAAAAAACAGGACAAAAAATAAATCGAAAAAAATAAAATACAACCGGCAGAATGGCAAAACAACTGCAAGTAGTGCCAATACAACTATCTGTGGCACATTCTGACTGATTCAGAAAATGGGGTGAAATATCTTTGTTGTGTTTAAAAATTTATAAATTATGACACAAATGGAAACAAAAAGGATTGGAAACAAAATTGCAGAAGCGAGAAAGCAAAGAAGTATCTCAGACTCAAACCTAAATCTATGTAGATTTCAAACTACTGACCTCATTCGTAACAGTTTTAAAAACAGCTTACTAATTGAAGCTGAATTTCCAAAAAGTACAATAAAAGGTTGTGATTTCAAAGCTGCTGATTTAACAAAGGTATTTTTTAATCTCAGTAGTTTTCTTAAGAATACAATAACAAAGGTGGTATGGAATAATACAATATTTAAAGACACACAATTGAAGGATGTGGTTTTTGACGGGATAATTGAAAATTGCCACTTTGAAAAATGTGCTTTTAAAGGAGTAAAATTCCAAAATGCAACGATTGTAAATACATTCTTTAAGTACAATAAAAATCTTAACCGGGTTCAGTTTATCGATTGCAAAGTGGATAGTTTAACCTATGCGTTTTTGAAAAATGGCAAAGCAGATTTGACTGACGTATCATTGATAACAAAATAAAGTAGAAAAACAAGGCACAGAATGAAACCAAAGCTTTAATCGGGAAATGCTCTGAACGGGCGAATATCCAATTTATACATTAACAGTCATTTAAAACGCTCTAAAAAGAGAATATAAACGAAGTATTACACTTGACGGGAACATAAAAAAAACTTTTCAAAAACATCAAATCCGGGTTAAAAGTAGTTCCCGTTATTAGGCTCAACCCTATTCTCGATTTCCATTTATTGAACAGTCCTCCCGATTGAGCGCTCAAAAAAAAAGTGGTATGAAAGGGAGCATTTCGGATTATGGTTACATCACAATAGGGTTATATCCCAAAATTTGCGCGCCGGATAAAGCGGCTAAACGGGATTTGAAAAACATATGACAATAAAGAACGGCATCTCTTTTATATAAACTCACAGGGTAGTCATCCTTTCATCTCAGAAAAAATTCTCAAAACATTCCCGCCATCCTATATGTTGCCTATGTTAATGTTTAAAATATTCAAACATATAAGAAACCTTAATTGGATGAATTTCCTGACGCTAATGCTGCTCATCCTGACAACATTTTCTTCGTGTACTGTCCGGAAAGCAATACAGGCTGAGTCGAAACAGGAAATAACCCAAACTTTGAATCCGATAAAATCGGCTACCGTGGCTTCATCTCATTGCTTTAGTTACGACGAAATATCTGCAGTATATAAAACCAGGACCATTGTCGAACAGTCTGATTTTTTTTCTGATCCAATCACTGAAATATTCATTTCAAAAAATACAATTAACGGGAAGTCTTTATTCCCAATAATACCGGAAAATCCAAATTCTGCGGTTACCATTCCACTATACATTCTTTTTCGCCAAATCAAAGCATTTGTTTAGTTCAGGAATCAGTCCTTTTTCCGTTTAGTCTTTTCAAAACTATTTTTCACTTTTTAAACCCTACCGGTTTTGAAAACGGGAGAGTATAAGTCGATTACAAACCGACAAAGTAAATGTGAATGTATATCCCAAACAAGTGCAAACTAATTTCAAATGAATTAAATAGATCGAAATGAATTATATAAAAGAAAAAATAAATCCAGAAAAATCATTTGACCTTGCCGGTCTGATAACTTTATCTTTACGACTTGTAGCCGGCTGGACATATTTCTCTGCCTTTTGGAGAAGAATCATATTAACCGACAAGCTAAACCCTGAGTTACCGGGTTACATCGGAGAAAAGTTTAATCATTTTCTCCCCAATGCACTCGGAATAAAACCGCTCATCGGGTTTCTGGTCAGCCATCCCGACTGGCTGTGGTGGGCTATGGTCGTTTTCACCATTATTGAAGGTATTGTTGGCTTGCTTTTTATGCTTGGTTTATTTACCCGGATGATGAGCATCGGCATTCTGAGCCTTGCTTTTGGAATTTTACTGGGCTCAGGCTGGATAGGAACCACCTGTCTTGACGAGTGGCAAATCGGAATCCTCGGAATTGCGGCCGGTTTTACCATCTTTCTTTCCGGTGGTGGAATATTTTCCATCGACAACCTGCTTTTTGTAAAAAACAAAAAAATAACAACAAAAAAATGGTTTGCGTGGCTGGCGTCCGGTGAACTGCCTTTGTCAAAACAATACCTGAAACAGCTGGCTTTTACAGGTGCCATGTTAATTCTGTTTGTCAGCCTTTCTACCAACCAGATTTTTCACGGAGGAATTTGGGGAACGTTACATAATAAATCAGTAAAACCAGACATTGAGATTTCAAATGTCTTTGTTACGGATAAAAATCTCAACTTTACAGTTTTCCGGACAGAGGGTGTAGATGTTTACGGTTCATTTTTAATCGAAATTGCGTTGAGCAATCAGAATGGCGAGAAAAAAATAGCACTGAATAGTGACGATTTAGCAAACTTTCCTGCAGAAAACATCTCAAACCATTTTGTAACAAAAGTAAAACCCGGAAAACACAGTCTGATTATCCCGCTTGGCGGCAAAGCCGATATTACCATTCCTTTTGAAAAACCGGAGGGGCTTTCTCCGGGAACATATAAACTGGTGTTGACTGATGTCAGTGGAATATTCTGGACCACAGATATTGTTCTATAAATGTTTGCAAATACAGACATTACTGATATATACATATTTCACAAACTTCCGGAAACCATTTACAAAAATGATTCGAACTGGGTTTCATAACTCCGGCTAATGCCCGAAGACTCTTTTAATCCAAAAAAAGAACGTCAAATTTAAAACGGGAGATTCAGGAGCGTTGTTTCAGGAGTTATTACCAAATATCAGCGGATGGGGATCGAGTCAGGAATATTTTATCAGTTAAAAAAAGTGATGCTTAAAAAAACGTGGTACAATGATATGGAAATGAGTTGGGTGGACGATTTTAATCCCAAAATGAATACCTTATTCACATCGTTTGGTGCCAGGCAGACACTCACGCATAAAACCATGCGTTATTTATTCGACCAAAATAAAACGTTTAAAAGGGCTCCGATTATAGATTAAATGCCCGGCATTTCCCAAATTTGAGCTACCTTCGCAAAAAAAATGATGCCATGAAACTTGTAGAAGTAAACGATAAAAAAAGCCGGAAACTATTCCACGAGGTTCCTCGCATAATATATCAAAATGACCCCAATTGGGTTCAACCTCTGGAAGGAATGGTTGAGGATACCTTTAACCCGGCCAAAAATAAAACCTTTAAAAACGGAAAAGCAATTCGGTGGGTGCTGACCGATGACAATAACAATTTGCTCGGTAGAATTGCAGCCTTTATCAATTTAAACACCGCCAAAACCTATGAGCAACCGACCGGCGGTTGTGGTTTTTTTGAATGTGTCGATAAACAAGAGGCAGCAAATCTGCTTTTTGATACGGCAAAAGAATGGAATAAAAAAAATGGTATGGAGGCCATGGACGGCCCGGTAAACTTTGGCGAAAACTACGTAAACTGGGGTTTACTGGTTGACGGTTTTATGCAGCAAGGATATGGAATGCCCTACAATCCCCCCTATTACGAAAAACTTTTTCGCAATTATGGTTTTGAAATTTACTTTGAACAGTATTGTTATCATCTCGACTACACTGTACCTTTCCCTGAACGTTTCTGGAAAATAGCAGAATGGATTGCCAAAAAACCACAATACAATTTTCGTCATTTTGATTATAAGGAAACAGACAAGTTTGTAAAAGATTTCTGCACGGTTTATGACGCCGCCTGGTCTTTTCATGAACACTACAAACCACTTGACCCGGAAGATATCCATGATTTTATTACCTCTTCAAAAGCCATTCTCGACCCTGAAATGATTTGGTTTGCTTATCACGAGGAAAAACCCATTGCTTTATTTGTTATGATTCCTGATATCAACCAGATTCTAAAAAAACTCAATGGAAAACTAAATGCTTTGGGAATAACAAAGTTCCTCTATTACAAGTGGAAAAAAATCATGACCCGAACCCGGATTATTATTATGGGAATCGATGCAAAATACCAGCGTTCGGGAGTTGAATCGGCAATTTTCTGGCACCAGGAACAGATTATGAAAAAGAAATCGCACAGGCATTATAGTGAAGTTGAGCTGTCGTGGGCAGGCGACTTTAATCCCAAAATTATTGCTGTTTATGAAGCTACAGGAGCAAAACGGACAAAAACACATTATACAATGCGTTATCTTTTTGACCGGAACAAACCCTTCCAGCGAGCACCGATAATTGGCTCCGAATCGCTCAACGAAAAAGTAAAGGCAAAAACAGGTAAAATTTAACACTACTTTTTTGGATTATAGCGATCTATAACTATCTTTGCAGGCCAAAATAAAAAGTTGTAATAACAGAAAGAATGGATTACAGTAATTGAAATGTAACCATTCAGATAAAAATAAACAAAAATGAAAAAAGGAATACATCCCGAAGATTACAGACTGGTAGCTTTCAGAGATATGTCAAACGGGCATACTTTTTTTACCAAGTCTACAGTTAACACCAAAGAAACTGAAGTTATCGACGGTGTTGAATACCCGCTGTTCAAAATTGAAATCTCAAATACCTCACATCCTTTTTACACCGGTAAAGTAAAACTGGTGGATACAGCAGGACGTGTTGACAAATTTATGAGCCGTTACGGGAAACACATGGACAAGAGAAAAAAATAAACGAAATAGGGCAATAGAAAAAACATCCGTCTTTTTGATGGATGTTTTTTTTTGTGCCAATATGAAATTTTGTCGGGATATACCACAAATTCCTGTGAACATTTCCGATAAAAATCGCATTACTTTTTATGGCACAACTATTGACCAACACCACCTAATAAAATCAGAACGTCTGAATAAGACAGTTTGTCACTAATTGGAATTATATGGGTAAAATTAAACATACAGGTTATCAAAATATATTTACAGGAATGGTCGATAATGATTCCGAATTTATACCAATCATTGCTGACGGAGACGATAAAGAATTAAAAAATACGGAGATTCCGGATGTTCTTCCGATTCTCCCCTTGCGCAATACCGTGTTATTTCCGGGAGTTGTACTTCCGATTACTGTTGGACGTGAAAAATCGTTACGGCTGATAAAAGATGTTTATGCCGGCGGACGGTTACTGGGAACGATTGCGCAAAAAGATTATACGATTGACAAGCCCAAAACAACCGATTTGTTTCATACAGGTACGGTTGCGGAAATTTTGAAAATTCTCGAAATGCCCGATGGCTCAACATCAGTAATTATCCAGGGAAAAAGAAGATATAATATTCTCGAATTTGTAAGCGAGGACCCGTATTTTAAGGCAAAAATTGACCCGCTGAGTGATTTTGTACCTGAAAACGACAATGAGTTCAGCGCCATTGTTGGGTCGCTAAAAGACCTTTCCATTAAAATTGCTCAATTTTCGGCCAATGTTCCGCCTGAGGCGACTTTTGCTGTTAAAAATATTGAGAACTCTACTTTCCTCATCAATTTTATTTGTTCGAATACCGATCTGAATGTGTCCGACAAACAAAACCTGCTGGAAATAGAGAGCATCAAAGAAAGGGGTGTTCAGGCCATTAGCTACCTGGTAAAAGAGGTACAAATGCTGGAGCTAAAACAAGACATACAGAAGAAAGTAAAAACCGACATGGACAAGCAACAACGCGAGTTTATGTTGAACCAGCAAATGAAGACGATTCAGGATGAGTTGGGCGGAAATCCGGTGGAACAGGAAATTAACGAACTCAAAGCAAAAGCCAAAGAAAAAAAGTGGGATGAAGATGTAGCCAAATTTTTTGAAAAAGAAGTGGAAAAACTGGGGCGTTTAAATCCGGCTGCCGGAGAATATTCTGTTCAATATACTTTTTGCCAGACTTTGCTTGATTTACCCTGGGACGAATACACCAAAGATAATTTCGACCTGAAGAATGCCAGTAAAGTATTGGATGAAGATCACTACGGACTGGAAAAGGTAAAGGAAAGGATCCTGGAACACCTGGCAGTGCTGAAATTGAAAAATGACATGAAATCTCCGATTTTGTGTTTATATGGACCTCCGGGAGTTGGAAAAACATCACTCGGAAAATCGGTAGCACGTGCACTGGACAGAAACTACGTTCGAATCAGTTTGGGTGGATTACATGATGAATCCGAAATCCGGGGGCACCGGAAAACATACATCGGTGCAATGCCCGGCCGGATTATTCAAAATATACGAAAAGCAAAATCATCCAACCCGGTTTTTATTCTGGATGAGATTGACAAGGTTTCAAAACATTTTCATGGAGATCCTGCTTCTGCTTTGCTCGAAGTTCTGGATCCGGAACAAAATGGTGAATTCCACGACAATTATGTGGAACACGATTATGACCTTTCAAGGGTGATGTTTATTGCTACGGCAAATACATTAAGTACCATTGCTCCTCCTCTTCGCGATCGTTTGGAGCTTATTGAGGTAAGCGGATACCTGGTGGAAGAAAAAATCGAAATTGCCAAACGGCACCTGATTCCAAAACAGCTGGAGAATCACGGTTTAACAAAAAAGGACGTTTCATTCTCTAAAGATGCCATTGAGCTTGTGATTGACGGATACACCCGCGAATCGGGCGTGCGCGAACTGGATAAGAAAATTGCTAAAGTGGTGCGACGCATTGCCAAAAAAATAGCTTTTGAAGAAAGTTACAATAAAAAGCTTAGCAAAACAGACATAAAAGAATACCTCGGAGTTACAGAATATTCCAAGGAGAAATACCAGGGTAATGATTTTGCAGGGGTGGTAACCGGTTTAGCCTGGACAGCGGTTGGCGGAGAAATTCTGTATGTGGAAACCAGTCTCAGTAAAGGAAAAGGTGCGTTAACTCTCACCGGTAACCTGGGCGATGTGATGAAAGAATCAGCCATGCTGGCCCACGAATATCTAAAATCGCATGCAGAGCAACTGGAACTGAAACCTGAAGTATTTAATAACTGGAATGTTCATATACACGTTCCCGAGGGTGCGATTCCCAAAGACGGTCCTTCGGCTGGTGTGACTATGGTTACGTCGCTTGCGTCAGCTTTCACTCAGCGAAAAGTAAAAAAGAACCTGGCCATGACAGGTGAGATTACACTCCGTGGAAAAGTACTGCCCGTTGGCGGAATAAAAGAAAAAATCCTGGCGGCAAAACGTGCCGGAATTACTGAAATTATTCTTTCGGAAGACAACAAAAAGAACCTGGAAGAAATAAAAAATATTTACCTGAAAGGATTAAAATTCCACTTTGTAAAAACCATTATGGACGTGCTGGACATTGCACTTCTGAAAACAAAAGTGGAAAAACCGGTATTGGTTAACTAATACCGCTTGTATTACCGGTTTTTGAAAAGTATTTCAATTACCGGAGAACAAAAAAAGGAGCATGTAAATCGTGCTCCTTTTTTTTGTTTTGTATCGGAAAAAGTCAATACTATTTTACCATTCTGTATGTCTTCTGTAAATCTTTAACTTTTGTCAGCGGAACCAGTTTAAATGAATAATTATACTGCTTTTCCAGCAAACGGTATTTCTCAATTGGCCGGGCATTTATCGACCAGGAATCATTTCCGCCCACACCTGCCAGTTCAGCACTGATATTTACGGTCAAATCTTCCGCCTTTTTCAATTCATTGGTATGTTGTGCTTCCCTTATATTTTCAGCAGAATAGGGCCAAACCGATGTTTGTATCGGCTCATTTCCAACAACCATTAAACCATTGTTTTGATTATTGGTAAACGACAGCCATCGCACACAGGTATGGTTGCTGCTTTCCTGTGGTTTTACATAGTTGTAATAGAAATCGTCGACTTTGCCTGAATAAACATCTACTTCTGCAGCACCATTCCTGTCAACATAATTTTCAAAAGGTCCTTTCCCGTAAAAACTCATATTGCTAAAACTGTCCGGGACACCCGTTGTCATTCCCACACGAATAGGTTCGGGCATTTCTTCCGGGATATTTAAATCAAACTGAACCTTAATTTCACCTTCAGAGGAAAACTGATAAGTCAGCAACAATGTCAAACCTTCATAAGTCAGATTTGCCTGAACTTTTGAGCTTTCTTTGTCAATATCCAGGGAATTTACTTTTAATAAGCCGGGCAGTTCGTTCCATATATTTAACGAGTTCTGTGCTCTCCAGCCGCGCTCATCATTGTCGGTAAGCGGGCGCCAGAAATAGGGCTGCAAGGCGGCTGTCAGCAACTCTTCATCTCCTTTTTGTATAGAAACAAGCAAACCACTTGATTTTGAAACTTCGGCTTTAAAACCTTTTCCTGACACAACAACAGATTCCCCCGATTCTTCGATTGCCGGATTTGTTGCTTTACTTTGATTGTCTGCAGCAGTTACGGTCTCCAGCGGAAGTTTAAACTGTTCTTTTGCCACTTCGTGCCCTGCTTTTGCCCAGTTTTTTTCTTCTTTTAACTGAACACTCAAACGCAACCAATATTCAGCATTTGCTGTTGTTTTAATATTATCGAACGGAATCTGAATAACTTTGGCATCTCCGGGATTCAGAATCAACGATTCTATTTCACCCGACTGAATTTCTGCGCCATCTTCTTTTAACGACCAAACCAGTTTTAATTCAGCAAGATTGGTAAAATTGTGTCGGTTTCTGATTCTTACCAATCCATTTCCCAAATCAACAGCCGAAAATTCAACCGGCTGCATGACATATTTAGCTTCGTAAGTTTGTGGTTTTGGTAAACGGTCGGAGGCAATAACGCCATTAATACAAAAATTATTTCCATTGGGAGTGTCTCCAAAATCTCCGCCGTAAGCAAAATATTCTTTCCCTTTTTCATCTTTTTTCAAAAGTCCCTGGTCGATCCAGTCCCAGATAAAACCACCGATAAGATTGGGGTATTTACGAATCAAATCCCAGTATTCCTGAAAATTACCCAATGAATTCCCCATGGCATGTGCATATTCGCATTGCATAATCGGACGTTTTATATACGGGCTTTTTGCCATCGCCTCCAGTTGTTCCAGATTGGCATACATACGGCTAAGTACATCCACAAATTCCGGGTCGGTGGGATTTCCGATACGTCCCAACTGGCGTTCGTTGTATTCAGGCGTTCCGTAAGCCACATAATCTTTGTGTTCCGGTTGGCCCTCAGCTCCTTCGTAGTGAATAAAACGGGTAGGGTCAAAATCTTTTACCCATCCTGCTGCTCCCGCATGGTTGGGACCTGTTCCCGACTCGTTCCCCAACGACCAGGAGATAATGGAAGGATGGTTTTTGTCGCGTTCAACCATACGAACCACCCTGTCGGCAAAGGCCATATGCCATTCCGATTGATTGGTCAGGTACCCCATAGAACCATGAGTTTCTATGTTGGCCTCATCAATTACATACAATCCGTATTTATCACACAAATCGTAGAAATACGGATCGTTGGGGTAATGACAGGTACGTACTGCATTAAAATTGAACTGTTTCATCAGCAGCACATCCTGCAACATGTCATCGCGTGTAAGCGATTTCCCCCGGAGGTAATTGTGGTCGTGACGATTTACGCCGTAGAGTTTTACTGATTTTCCGTTGATCAGAAGCTGGCCGTTTTGGGTTTCTACTTCTCGAAATCCCACTTTTGCCGACCGGGCTTCCACAACTTCTCCATCTTTGTTTTTTAATGTTAAGACCACAGAGTAGAGTACAGGTTTCTCGGCAGACCATTTTTCGGGACTGGAAATTTTCTTTTCCATCAAACCAAAATAAACATTGTCACGTTGCGGGTAACGTTCATAAACAATATCCGCAACATCAATACTGATGGGTTCGTCAAACACCGGTTTGTCCTGAGGAGAAAACAATTCTGCTTCCAGGGTCCACCCGCTGATCGGCACATCAGGATTTCGGCTAATGGTTGGTCTGATTTGCAGCAGCGCATCCTGATAATTGGCATCCAAACGTGTACGTACAAAAAAGTCTTCAACAGCAATTTTGGGCTGGGCAAGCAACATCACTTCCCGGTAAATTCCACTCATCCGCCAGTGATCCTGATCTTCCAGATAACTGCCATCGCTCCAGCGAAACACCTGAACTGCCAGGGTATTCTCCCCGGTTTTCAAAAAATTGGTGATATCAAACTCAGCAGGTAAGCGGCTGTCCTGGCTGTATCCAACTTTCTCGCCGTTTACCCACACATACATTGCCGAGCTAACGCCGCCAAAATGAAGAATTACACGTTGATTACTCCATTCTTCAGGAACTGTAAAAGTTTTCACATATGAGCCCACAGGATTGTCGCGGGCGATAAATGGCGGATTGGGTCTTGAAGGCGCAATAACATCTGCCATAAAACGTGAAAACAATTCCTGTCGTGACAAGCCTTCCGGAACATCATAATTTTCCTGATACCACTCCATTGGATTTACTCCATTGGGAACAGGAGACTCCGGTCCAAACGGGTAGCCCGAATTCATATAAATAGGAGTTCCATACCCTTCCATTTCCCAGTTCGACGGTACTTCAATATCGTCCCAGCCCGAAACGTCTTTATTGTAAAAGTCCATGGGCCGATCTTCCTCCTTTTCTACAAAATTAAATTTCCAGGTCCCATCCAAAGAAATCATTCCTGATCTTTCCCTATCTCCTTTTAAAGCATCACTTTGCGACTTAAAAGAATAGGACGTCGCATGCGCAGGCAATTTATTCTTAGCAATTACCGTCGGGTCTTCCCAATCGGAATTCTGTGCCCATGCAAGAGATGTAAAAAGGATTAAAACAAGTGTGTATAATTTGTTCATTGTACAGTAAATTATTGATTTTTATTGATTCTCTCTTTTTTAAAGACGTAGATTTTTGCATATACACCTATATAAATATAATTTTTGAAAATTGCACGATGCCCGGAGTCATTCGGATTTACCACCACGAATGGAATAAAAACATTTTTATTCTTAAAAGCTAAAAAAAGTGTAATAGTTCTTTACCGGCTTAAAAGAGCAGACGATTAAAAAAGACAGCACCACGTGGCAACAGCCTACATTTCCTCCGAAGAAGGAATCAGTTGTGCCGACAGATCCGGGTCTGCCATTTCTTTATCCAGGGGGAACATTGGTCTGTGGATTCGCTGATATCCGAGGCGTTCCAAATCCTGATCCACGCCCCCCGGAGTCAGCGCCATAATCCAGTCGGCCCTCATATTATAAAGTTCGGGTACCAGATAACCAATTTTAACCACCACAATATCTGCTTCCCGGGGGGCCAAACCGATCTGAGTAAAATCCCTTTCGTAATGATAGGGTTTGCGTTTTTTTGTTACAATCGCTTTTACACTGCCCACCTGAATAACAGCTATCTCACCGGCAGTAGCATCGTTGGTTTCAATGGCCAGCACTTTACCCGAGAGTTTTACGGGCGGTGCATAACGGTCATCAACCATTGCACCTGCCACACCGCTTACTTTAGCTCCTATCCCTGCTACTATTGCTTTTTCAACCAATTCCGGCCCGGGAATGGAAGCATAAATCAGCGACGGGCCATTTTCTGATTGAAACTCAGGGCGTTTAAGAATTTCAGTCAAAGTCCAGGAAACATCTCCTGCTCCTCCTGCAGTTGGATTGTCCCCCATATCGCTGATAATAAACGGATGTTTGTCGCTTTTTACGGCCATATCCAAACATTCACCGAGTGGAGCCACCGGGGCCACAAACTCAAACTCATTCCGCACATCCCAGAAACTTTTTGCGAGATATTCGGCACCTTCCACCACCTTTTTTCTGTCATCGCCGGTAACCATAACATATCCCCGGTTACGCGGTTCATCAGCCCACGCATAACCAATCCAGATGGCTGCATCAATTACACCTTCCTGATCGGCAACCCCCGGCACCCTGGCATACAAACTTTTCCCGGGTTCGATTCGTGTGCTGGTTTTTTCTCCCGGTAATAAAATCGGCACCGGTATCCAGGCTTTGTATTTTGGTTTGCCTTTTCCGTTCTCCAACCTTTCGAGCAGATTTTCAAGTGCCCGTTGTTTTGACTCCAGCGCGTCTTCATGGGGTGCCATTCTGTAGCAGGTTATCAAATCCGTGTGATGCGCCAGACGTTCACTTACATTTCCGTGCAGATCCATCGATGTTGAAATTACCGTTTCAAGACCTACTACCTCACGTATTTTTTTAATCATGTCTCCCTCCGGATCATCTATACCTACAACACTCATCGCTCCGTGAATGTCAAAAAATACTCCATCATAAGGAAGGTTTTCTTTTAGTTTAGCCAGCATTTCATTCATCAAACTGTCGTACGCTTCGCGTGTTACAATACCTCCCGGGATAGCATGCCCGCGAAGTGTTGGAAACCATTCGGCCCTTTTTCGGTCGGGAGCATCTTCCGCCAAAAACGGGTAATAGGAAAATATTTCTTCTCCGGTTCGAACACGAAATGCTTCTGCATTTGTAACCGCCGGAGAAAAAGTACTTGATTCAATTGCCAGTCCGCAAATGGCTATCCGGGGAAGCTCGGTCGCACCTGTGTCGTTGTTTTGCTTCCTGTTTCCCGAATGGCAGGACGCTAAAAACAAAACCGATATCATAGTGATGAAAGAAAATACTTTATTCATACAAAAAGATATTATAGGTTATCAAATTATCAGGTAAATATAAGAAGCTTTTTTTGGAGCGCAGGCTGAAAATCTCACGAAAAGTAACGACGCTGTTTTAACAAACAACAGCAAAAAGCAAAAATTTCTCTTTTAAAGGCTTAAATCGATACGAATTTTCAGTACATATAAAAAATAACACAGCCTGCATATCTATTTTTTTTAAATCCCGTAAACACAAGCGCACTGTTATTTGTATTTAAAATAGTGACTTTCAGCACCTGACTATAAAGATATGAATAAAACGTTGACCACATTTATCAAAAATCTTTCAGGAATTATTCCCTACCCTAATTTAGGCAAGACAGAATTGTTTGTGGAATGGAAAAACCGGCTGTTGTTTTTCCTTCTGGGAGCGTTGGTTGTTTTGGGTACCGTTGCCTATGTCCCAAGTATGCTTCTTGCTGTAAAAGAAAAACTGTGGTCTGTTGCTGCCATTGATTCTCTGGTTTATCTTTCTGTAGCTTATATCACTTTTTCAAAAAAAATATCCGCCAACACAAAGGTTCTTGGCAGTATTGTTATTTTTTATTTTCTGGGTGTTGCTCTTTTGTTGTTTCTGGGGAAAGACGGAGCCGGTTTTAACTGGTTATTTATCTATCCCATCCTTTCGAGCTTTTTTTATGGACGAAACGGCGCTACAAAGGCTACCCTGGTAAATATAATTACACTTGTTCTTTTAGCCCTTCCTGTTTATTTTAAATGGACAGAAGTTGGTCTTATCAGTGAATACGGGATTGCGGGATGGATAGTAAACTCCGTGAATTTTATCGTTATCTGTGCTCTCATTTCTTTTTCACTTGCCATCATTATTTCCAATATCGATAAGTCGCTAAAAACAGAAAAAGAACTAACCCACCTGTTAACCGAAAATCAGGAGAAACTGGCTGTTGAAAAGGAAAGAGCGGAAGAATCAGACCGGTTAAAATCTACTTTTCTGGCGAATATGAGCCATGAAATACGAACACCGATGAACTCCATTCTGGGTTTTTCCAATTTATTGTCAGACCCGGATATTTCACCGGATAAAACGCAAAAATACAACCAGCTTATTCATCTGGCAGGTGGACAATTAATGAATATTATCGATGACATAATCGATATTTCAAAAATTGAATTAAACCAGATGAAGATAAAAAAAGCTCCGATGAATGTGTGGCAGTGTATAACAGAAATCCTCGAAATTCAGCAAAACAGAATCGAATCGCTTGATAAGGATTTGTTACTAAACGCGGATGTCCCGGCAGAATACCAGCGCTTGCTGATTGAGTCTGACGAATTGCGGGTAAAACAAATTTTAAATAACCTGGTTGGCAATGCTGTAAAATACACCCAAAAAGGAAGCGTTACGTTTGGATACCGTCCAAAAATACTGGACAATAAAAAGGTAATTGAATTTTTTGTAAAAGATACCGGACGCGGGATTCCCCCGGGAGATCAGGAAAAAATATTTGGTCGTTTTGCACAAGCCGAAAATGTGGATTTTAAAGAAGGAACCGGTCTGGGGCTAAGTATCACCAAAGGCCTGCTTGAGCTTCTGGAAGGAAAAATATGGCTAAAATCGGAAGCAGGAAAAGGAAGTAAATTTTACTTTACACTTCCCTATAATGAAAGTACAGTTAAAAACAAAAACAAACCCAGCGCATCAATCGTTTCCGACCTGACCGGAAAAACGATTTATATTGCAGAAGACGATACCTTCTCATTCTACTATCTGGCGGAATTGTTAAAACCAACACATATCAAAATCCGGAAGGCCGTTAACGGTAAGGAACTGCTTGACCTGATCCGGGAAAAGACACCTGACCTTGTTTTGCTCGACATCAATATGCCGGTTATGGATGGTTATGAAGCAATTCAGAAAATCAGGAAAACGCAGCCCAACCTGCCCGTAATTGCGCAAACCGCCTATGCTATGGCCGAAGAACAGCAAAAATGTATCAATCTCGGGTGCAACGACTATATCGCCAAACCCATAAAAAAGGACCGTTTTTTTTATTTGTTAAACACCTATCTCAAAAATTAGATTCCCGGGTTCCTGACTTTTTATAAAATTCCGGGAGACAAAGCATTACAATATTTTGTCACTTTTTCTTATTCATAAAATTGACTATTTTAGGTCATATTTAAATCCGTAAAAAATGAATCTGTTTCTTCGTTTGGGCACCTCGATTGTGATTTTGGCACTGTTATCATACACTGTTGCCATTTTTAGCGAGCAACGAAAAAAAAGGATAGACAAAACCGTACTAATCTTCTTAACACTGGGTGTTCTCCTCGATATCACAGCCACTACGTTTATGATTCTGGGGTCTTCAAAAGGAGGATTTACACTCCACGGAATACTTGGATATTCTTCACTACTCGCTATGTTTACCGACGCTGTGCTTATATGGCGGCAAAAAACAAAAAAAGGCTTACATTCCTATGTCCCTGCAAAGCTGCATCTCTATTCCAGATACGCTTACCTCTGGTGGCTTATTGCTTTTATAACAGGCGGGTTACTGGTAGCTTTCCGATAAAAAACTGTACAATTTGAAACTTTATCATAAAAAATATTAGCAATTTTACAGCCAGACCAAAAAAAAAACACTTCACCCTTCTAAAAAGACTTTTCAAGCATACAAAACGGTCATACGTCGATTAACCTGAAACCTTTCAAACATATGTGCGTCTTTTACAATATACAAATAAAGAAAATCCTTAAAGTTGACTATCCCCGCGGCAGAGCCAAGGAGTATTTCGCCAACTTTATTTTCAGCATTGTTGCTGAAAAGTCAGATTTTCTCTATTTCACCCCTCTGTCATCCGCCATCTGGGCGATGACATCTACCCTGATTTCAGGGGAGAATATAAGGTAACTCCGAGGCTTTGCCTCGGAGAATTATTTGATTAAAAGGAAAAACAGAAAACATGCTGTGAGCAGTTTTCTTTTGCCCTTAACCTAACCGGGAAAACGGGAAAATGAAAATTGTTCTTTTTTACTAAAAACGATTATTAACCGAAGTGATACGCGTATCGTTAACTTCAAAAAAAGAATGTCATGAAAACAAAACAATTCGCATTAGCACTGCTTGCAGTTGCTTTAACATTAAGTGCAGCTGCCACCAAGATTCCAAAAATGAACATCGTAGCACTCGATGATTCAAAAACACTGATCGCCGCAGAAACCGATCCGGGAGTATCATCTGAAATTTCGATTGAAGACCAACATGGAAGGATAGTTTACTACAAACTTAGTAAAGCGTCTCCGGAATACAGATCGGTTTTTGATTTTTCAAAACTGGAGGATGGAACTTATACTGTTAAAATTAAATCAGGAAAGGTATCGGCTACACGGGTGATGGAAGTCAATGATGGAGGAGTCGTTGCAACTGCCGCAATGAAAACACATATCGAGCCTTACTTTTCATGCGATGACGACATACTCAAAGTAACCTACCTCAACTTCGACAAGGATGATGTTTCGCTGCTTATCTACAATGGTAGTCAGCTGATTTTTCAGTCGGGCTTAGGCACTGAATTTAATGTACAAAAAGGATTTGATGTTTCGGATTTAATGAGGGGAGACTATCATGTTGTTCTGGCCGGAACGGAAGAAAATTTTAGCTATCGTTTTATACGGTAAATTTTCCATAAATTTTAAGTTTGGGCCCTTGCAGAGTGCAAGGGCTTTTTGTTTTCAATCGGTCTATCCTCAAACAATAACAGCTTTTGTATGTTTTAAAACTCCTGCCCACTGCCATTTACGAATAGGTTCTGATTCCTCTGCGGGCAACATCCACATCCTGTTTGAATATTATTCGCTGAACACAAAGGTAATTTGGTTAAAATAGATGGTTGTGGTTGCTTCAAAAGCCGAATCAGTACCAACGATTAACCACGCCTCCCCGTTTTCATTGGAAGTGACCGTAAACGATGTACTGCTGTTGGATACTGTTTTTAAGGCATATTCGTTTGTATCCGTATCGTTTGAAAAATCGCCAATTACAATCATATCCGCACCACTTTGCGCCTGATTTGCTTTGTCGATATTCATACGGTACCAGTCTGACTCGTCCGTTTCAGACCTGGGTTCTGTGGTAGATGCGCCGGCTTTTATGTAAACTCCTTCGCCCGGGCTACCTCCAACGCCTGCGGAATCATCGGCAACATTTGACGCAAATTCAACCGTAAATTCAACATGATAAACCGTGGAGGACTGCAATCCTGAGATCTTTCGTTTTACAAACATAAACAAGTCATCGCTGTGGTTATTGCCCGATATTTTTAGAGCTCCCTTTGTGTGATCCAATGGTTCGGGTAATGCAGTATATTCAAACAGCATTTCATAAAAAGAGTCGTTTCCTGCCGGATAATCGGCAAAACCACCCGTCCATCCATCCGTATCCGAATTAAATTCATAGGTAAATTCTTGCGGTGCGGGAGTATTTTCATCTTCATCGCAACTAAAAAACAAAATGGTGGCAGCAATCACCGCAATAAATAATTTTCCACTGAAATTCATTGTTTCTTTCTTCTTCATAGCTTTTTATTTATTTAAATAATATGAATCAGATGAGAGAAATAGAATCGAGGTTGCTTTCGCTGGCTTAAAATCAAAGGAAATTTTAAATCCGGGGCAATAGTACCCAAAACGATGTGGTCTATGTGCGTTTCACTTAGAGAATCTTCGCAGGTCAAATTCTGCAAATAGTGCCAAATCCCTTCCCCGGCAAGGGATTTCACTCCGGAACAACTATCTTTTGCTTAGTTCCATGCGGGTATGATGCAGCTCCATGTTTATTTTTGTATATCGTTCAAGCGCACTTTTTTTATGCACTTCAAACTCCTTTTTGAGTTCCTCGTAGTCCTTTTTTGTGCGAACCGTAACTTTGTTGCTTCTTTTATAAAGTAAAAACAGAACACCCAGAAAAACCAACAAACCCAGAATTATTACAGACATTATCAAGGTATAAATTCCCTTTTCAACATTTATTCCAAAAACACTGATGGCATTTTGATTTTTAATGCTGGTTTCCAGCTCAGCTTTTGTATCGTCCAGTTGCTGATTGGTCGAACTTAAATCATTCCGAAGTCCGGCTACGGTATTTCCCTGTTCAGCCATTCTGTTCTCCAAAACCGAAATCGAGTCCGTTAATGCACGATAAAATTCATTTAACTGTGTTTCATTCAAAAAATAATTTCCATTCCAGAAATTCAGATTTTCTTTAAATACACTGTATTGCTGTTCCAGCTTATTTTCTTGTTTCCATGCATTAATATCTTTTGCGAAAGATGTGATTGCCAGGAGAAAAAGTAGAATCGAAAGCACTGTAAATTTTTTCATCTTTTTTGAAATCTTCAGGTTAAAAAATAAAAGTGTCACCTCGCACACAATTTTAAAAACTCAATCCAATCAGTTAACGAATAAATGTTTAATCTGTTGTATAATAAAAAATACAACTGCCGCAATTTTAAAACAAATGTCTCATTATTAGCGCCAAAAAGGAGAACAATTAAAAGGTAAAAATATCGTTTTTGATTGTTTTTGCAAACCCGGAAGATTGATAAACAATCATTTTCCCTTATTTTGGTTACACATGTTAAAGTAAAGCAGGATAGCTGTCAACCGGTAAATAGTTGCAGTTAACCGCTGTATCTGAAAGTTTCCGCTAGGTTTAGGGGCGTTTGGAATTTAACTTTTTGTATACAACTGACTATTAGTTATATTTGGGTTAAGTTAAAGGTAACTGGAAAAAATAACAGAATGAAGCCGGATAAAAACAAAGAAACGGAAAAGAAAAATGAAACGACTCAGAACAAAACAGAGGAGTGGATAGATAAGGCGGACAAGTTTATTGACGAAACATCAGAAAAAATTCACCAAAGCAAAACCTACAAAAAAGCTGACGAGGCAATGGAAAAAGCGACCAAAAGTATTTTCCGGGAAGCGGGCAAACTGTGGGGAAAATCGGAGCGTTATTTCAAAAATAAGGGGAATAAAAAAAATCAGGAATAATCTGAATAGCAGTTTAGTTTCTGTTCGGGATTACTGTCTGTATTAAAATTTACCGACTTCTGTAAAATCAAAAAAATATTCAATTCAAGGCTTTACACCTTTGTTGGCATCCCCAGGAGTTTCAGCATTCGTACATGCTGGATTACAGCACTCAGAAAACTGCTGTTTACATGATAGGGCATTCCAAATTTTTTGGCTTTTTCCTGTACAATCCCGGCGATTTTCCGGTAATGTATATGGCTGATGTTGGGAAACAGATGATGTTCTACCTGGTGGTTTAAACCACCTACCATCCAGGTAAACAGCCGGTTTTTGGGCGCAAAATTACAGGTGGTATACAATTGATGAGCTGCCCAGTTGTTATTGATTTCACCGTTTTCATCCGGTAAGGGATACTCGGAGGAAGGCACTACATGAGCCGTTTGAAAAATACTCGCCAAAACCAGTCCCCCGGTAAAATGCATCAGCAAAAAACCTGTTACCACCCAATACCATGCAACCGGGACAGTAAAAAGGGGAACGACTAGAAAAAAGAAGTAATACAGGATTTTCGAAACAATAAGATCAATCAGCAAACTACGGTATGTTCTTTTTCCGCTGAGCTTCACACCCATTTCTTTTTTGTACCTTTTTAATCTTCTGAAATCTGTAACAATTATCCACGAAATGGTCATTAAGCTGTAAAAAAACCAGGCATACAAATACTGGTAACGGTGCATCTTTTTTAAAGGCCGGTGAGGCGAAAGCCGCAGTACCTCCGGCGGAGCAATATCTTCATCGTGTCCTTCGATATTGGTGTAACCGTGATGAAGTGTATTGTGCTGGTACCGCCAGTTGGGAGGAAACCCACCCAGCAGATACAATGAGTTGCCAAATATTTTATTCATCCACTTTTGTTTCGAAAAAGAACCGTGGTTTGCATCGTGCATTGTGGACATTCCTACTCCCGACATACCAAATCCCATAACTACCCAACAGGCCAGCACCGGAAGTACCGAAGTAAAAACGCCTGAAATCATAAGAATCAACGGTACAAAATAAAGCAGCGCCATTACTGCCGTTTTAAAAATAATGGCTTTATTTCCATAGGGCTCTATGTTGTTTGTTTTAAAATATTCGTTTACGGATGTTCTTAACTCGGTTAAAAAATCTATTTTATTTTTAGAATATCTGATCATTTTTTTACACTTTATCTCTTTGTTTCTGAAGTCCGGGTTTTAACAAAATCCAGCACAAAATTTGATTTCACTTTTGTTTTACAAGGACTCAGATACCCTAACATCTATTCTGATAGTAAGGTTTAGCTGTTTCTGCTTTTATTCTCAAAATTTTAAAATCGGAAGTTTGTAAGCCGCATTTTGGTGCCGGAAATATACAAGATGAAGCAAAAAAACTCCAAAATGAGGTCAAAAGGGAAAAATAAAATCTGAGCAATTGATTTTCACAAGGTGAAACAAAATAAAATCATTCACGTAACTGTGTTGTTTCCAACTCATAATAACATCAATGAAAACGAACCTTTACCTTCTTCTTTTTATGGCAATAGCTTTTCTTGTCGCGAATTGTGAAAAATCCGGCGATGAACCTCAACCGGGGAATGAACCCGATAGTCTTCCCGGAAAAATTGTTTTTCAAAAGGTAACTTCGCACACCTTGAAAGTGGCAACTGCAAATTCGATGCACAATTCAACATCATATGGCGACGCAATGATTTACACACGTCCGGTTTGGTCAGATGATGGCTCCCGATTTGCTGCATTTGATTTATTAAACGCCGCTGAAACCGGCTCTTCATCTGTTTTTGCCCTTAAAATTGCCGATACACAGAACGAAACCCATACAAGCCGGGAAATCGGGAGCTCCACACAAATTGACTTAAACGGATCGCCAGCCTGGTCGCCCGATGGAACGACCATTGCTTTTCTTGTCGCCCCATACAACAAAATCATTTATCTGAATACACAAAACGGAGATACCGTTCAAACTGAATTTTCAGATAAAATCTCCGGTGATATAACGGCACTTGCCTGGCATCCGGATGGAGATATTGCCATAAACATTCTTTTCCGGCACGATTTTCAAAACGACAACGGAATATGGCTGATTGAACCTTTTAGTACAACATTAAAGGAAAAAATAGCTTCCGTAACGGAAATCTACGGGATTGAATTTCTGGACTGGAATAAAGCGGGTTCAGCGCTGTTGTTATCGGACTCGTCCTACAACGATATTTACATTTTGATTACAAATACAGGTGTTATTACCCCAATACCAAATCTGTACGGATTGGCCCCCTGCTGGTCCGCTGATGGCAAATACATAATGTATACAGGCATATCGGAACACAATGGGTCTGCCCTTGTTCCCGGTTTGTTTGTTTCGGATGTGAATGGTTCATTTGAAAAACTGCTTATTACAGATGCGGGATATTCCGACTGGCATTAAAAACACACTCGTTTTCTTCCCTATGGAGAAGTACTTACAAACCGGCAGGACAGAAGTGTTTTTTCCTGTTGGTTTTTTTGCAAAACAGATAAGACCCCGGGCCGGACCGTTGATTCATCACGACTTATTGTTCGCAACTTTTTTGTCGTTAAAAATGACTTGTGAATTTGCTTCCCGGTACAGACTATACGCAGACAGAGAAAGACAGGGTATATTTAATTAATTCAAGTTGCTATTTTTCAATTTTATTCAAAGTATATGAAAATAAGAACATTATTACTTTTAGGATGAATCCGTAATCAGTTACAGCATGTATTTTCTTTGGCAATAATGTTGTTATTTCACTAAAAGTTGTTTCAATACGTTTGCGCATTGATTCTATCAGGAATTCCTGATACGGCTCACGTTTTCGTTTGGAGTTGCATTTTCTGGCAACAAGTAATTCTATTTGCTCTGCATCTCGAAGCATGTCCTCTATTTTGTAATTTGTATAACCAGCATCAGCATAAACCCGGCTTCCCTGTTCTAAATTAAACGGTAATTGTTTTAAAGCTTCTGAGTTATGCTTGCTTCCCGGCAAAAAAGTATATTCTACCGGAATACCCTCAGTAGTTACCATTACATGGACATTAAAGCCATAGAACCATCGTCGCATGGTAGCTTTTTTGCCTCTGTATATTTCCCCTTGTATAAGTTTGGAGTTGGCTATCCGCATATTATCACAGGTTTTTACAGGAAAACTGTCAATGATATATTCTGATTCAATATTTAATTCCTTTATCATTCCTGAAAGCTGAAAGAAAAGATCAACGATTAAATCCCTTATCATGTGCAACCTCCTGTTGAAACGACTTTTAGAAAGCATATTAGGTATTAAGCTTACCGAGCGCATAAAGCAAATAGCCTTTTCCTGGTTACCTGAAAAATAAAGAGCAGAGATAACTGTTGTGGTAATTACTTCTGCATCCGAAATGTTCCGGTTTTGTGGTTCAGTATGTTCTATCTCTTTCAGCAAATCATCAATAATTGTGTAAATTGCGATCGATTTTTTAATCATATCCTCCAGGTTGTTTTGTTTCGCAGCAGAAATCTGGAGGATTATTTTTAATTATCCCATAAAATGCTGCTGTCCAAAGCTATTTTGTTAAAAACTTCTTTCTTTTTGTTCATGCTACTCGAATTATTCGATTTTAAAATGCTTAATTTTAATGCTTTAACTAGCAACTTGAGTTAATTAAATAAAATCTCCCCCCGCAGCGTAAAATTTAATCTTGTTGTAGCTTATATATTTACCAAAAAACGAGACACCAACCGAAATACTAATTCCGTAGTAAACAGGTATTGCAGGTTCCAGAATAAACTGATTTACGTTTTCCTTAATCGTTTTGTGCTCTCCGGACAGCTCAAGATTGTCAAAAGTCTTAATTCTGTTTGCACCGTCCCATACATGAACGCTATGAATTTTTGTACCATACCATCTTTCCGGGTCTTCGTGATGTGAAGCAACAGCGCACCTGAAGAGAACAAATATTTTTGATAGTTTTAGCCTTGTTCCGTTTAAAATAACCGGTGAATGTAAAGCAATATGAAACCAGTTGTTGGTATCCTTTTCACCATAAAATTTTGCACCATCTCCCTGTCTTAAAATTCCAAGCCAGGCATCGCCATCATCTATCGTACAAACACCGAGTCTGTGACCAATGAGAAAATTTGGCCGTTCAACCTGTGTGGAAACGCCATGTGCCCAGGCCGCATATTTTAGCTGGGGCGGAGAAACTAACCTTGATGACAGCTTTCCTTTTTGCGTAATATTTCGATTTATATTATTTCCCATGATTATATAGAATGATTCTTAATATAAATAAAAATTGCCGGAAAATCAAATTTGACTTATCGGGTCATTCGCCGCATAAACCATTTTCTTCCTGCCACTCCGTCTGAATTCAAATCATCGTGCATTTCAAAAATTATTTGTTTTGGGAATGCTGACACCCCTCCCCGCCGGAGCGAAACAAATGCCGGCTGTTGACCATTCATTTCTCTTTCAAACTACGATTCAAATTAATATTATCCCCGCACAGGTTTCGCCTCCTCACAGGAGGAGTACCCGGGAGCGAACGAGGGGGAGGTGGTTATGAGCTTTTATACCCCCACCAAAAAAACTGCTCCCTTTAAAATGCGTAGCCAATACCAATCAGAGGCAGGATAAAATTATCGGGGGAATAAATGGCTGAGCCTTTCAAAAGAAAGCCTTTGGGGCCCTGGTAGCGGTAACCGACACGCATCGTAAAAAAACCACCGCCGCCAAAAACGTCGACAATGGAACCCGCTCCCGCTTCAAAAAAACTTTTGGGGCCACCACTTACAAGTGCCAGTTCGGCCAGGGGCAAAAACGGATCCCAAATCATAAAACCGCCTTTCAGGGCAAGAGCCAGACGCTCATCAAGCGGAAAAAGGCGTTCGTAACTGTACATCAGCAAATCCTCACAGTAAACCGCATTAAGCTTCATGGTATAAAACCCTGAGCTGTCGGAGGCCTGACTGTTTGCAGCGATTTGATTTGTCTGTGAAAAGGAACCAATGGAAAAGGTTAACATGAAAACAAAAGCAACAACTCGTTTCATGACCGTAATTTTTGGTTTATAATAAGGTACAAAAATTAACGGTCCGGTACAATGTTATAAAACGCTTACCCGGCCATACCCTGCGGGTACTTTTAATTTTCTGCAATTGTTTTTTGCCGATACAAGCGACATACCACTTCCCCTGCCTCCGGTATTTACCGGGACGAGTAGCCTATTTACCCGTGCGAGTAGCTCCCCGACCCATCCGGGTAAACGGTTTTCACTATTCGGGTAAGGGTTTTATGTGTCCTGTTGCATTTTACCCCGAACGAGTAAAAGATTTTATATAATCGGGTAAGGGATTGGGGGAAACGGGTAAAAAATCTGGATACACGAGCTGAAGAAAAGGATGTATTGTTTACTATTCATCTCTTCCACCCCCTCGTTTGCAACGAAGCAGGTGGGCTAATTCGCTATTTACCGATAAAAACATCAAAAAAACACTTTCAGGTATTTTAACCACCGATACACTTTCTCCATTTACCGACAGAAGAATTCGATTGGCTGGATATTGCTGTTTTCGCCTCCAATAAAATGTAATCTTTGTTCCCATTATTAGGAAACAGAAAACAATTAGAAAAGATGAAAACGTTAATGAAACAAATTACAGCCGGAACATTTTTAGCCATTTTATTATTCGCCGGAAATGTAAAAGCAGAAGGAACAGAAATAAAAGCCTCAAGCCATGAGAGAATGGAAACAGCACTACAGTTGGAAAACTGGATGACAGACGAAGCAATCCGGAATACAAAGGCTGCATCGACTGCAGATTTTACGACGGAAACAGAATCAGCGCTGGAACTTGAAAACTGGATGACCAGCGATTTGACCCGGAACAATATCCTTGCAGAAAACATGGAAACAGAAAACGAACTGGAACTGGAAGCATGGATGACCAACGAAACTGTTTGGAGCGCTTCTGAAACAGATACAGATAAAGAATTAGCACTGGAAAGCTGGATGACAGACAACAATATTTGGTAAATTTTTTCATAGTATAGTTTAGTTAGGAAAAAGAGGGTGCAGGCAATTGCACCCTCTCTTTTTTGTGCTTCTGATTATTGTACGGATCTGCCCCTCGCTTACAACGAGGAGCAGTGAAGGGTGTCTTATACTGAAATAACTTGACGCAAAAATGTCAAGAAAATGAAAAAAAGGAATGAATCCATGTTAACAGATTACATGGATGGATTTGAAGAAAAAACAGTTAATTACAGTAATTATGAAGTAAGCTTCCGACGTTGGCTGGTAGCGCAGATTGATGCTGGAAATATGAGTTACCAGGAAGCACGGGAACGATTTTCATTATCAAGATTTGAATATAAAAAGATCATAAAGCGCTGGCAGGAGAGATATTCCGACGAAATCCACATATCTTTACAGATGATGAGTGCAAAAGAAAGAACAGACCACAAAGCGTTGGAGAAACGCATCAGGGAATTGGAAAAGCAGTTGGAACGTGCGCAGATGAAGAATGTGGCGCTGAACACTATGATTGACATTGCAGAAAACGACTACAAACTCGAAATCAGAAAAAAGTCTGGACCCAAACAGTAGATGTACTGGCACGCATGTATCCTTTGGTTTCCAAGGCGGTACTATGCGAACTGTTTGGGTTTACCCGCCAGGCCTGGTACGACAATAGGAAACGTCAATCCGGGTACCAGATGGAGGAAGTTTTTATATTAAGACAGGTAAAAGATTTGCGTAAAGAGCACAAGCGGATGGGGACAGAGAAGCTCCACCGGCTGATTGCGCCGACCCTTCAGAAACATAATATTAAATATGGAAGGGACAAGTTTTATATCCTGCTGCGGGAACATGGCCTGTTGGTCAGGCGGCGCAGGCGCAGGCCTAAAACAACCAATTCGAAGCATTTTTTCCGCAAGTATCCCAACCTGGTAAGGGATATTGAGATAATGAGTTCCGGGCGTTTATGGGTTAGCGACATAACCTACATTCGCACTGAAAAAGGTTTTGTTTACCTCTCGCTTGTTACCGATGCATATTCCAGAAAAATTGTTGGCTGGTGCCTCTGGCCCGACCTCACCAGCGAAGGGGCTTTAAATGCTCTAAAGATGGCCATTTCAGGGGAAGGGGTGAAGCAGAACCTTATCCACCATTCCGACCGCGGCATCCAGTATTGCTGCACCGACTATGTGAACTACCTGCAAGGTTCAAATATCAATATTTCGATGACAGAAAACGGCGACCCCTATGAAAACGCTATAGCCGAGCGGGTTAATGGTATTTTAAAGAATGAATATGATTTAAACGAAACTTACCCGGATTATCATGCAGCCCTGGAAGCAACAAAGGTTGCGGTTTACAAATACAACAACAAACGTCCGCACCGCAGCGTGGATTTTATGCTTCCGGTGGATGCACACAAGGAATCGGGATCACTTAAAAAGCACTGGAAAAAGCGGGAATTTAATACGACGGG
Organism: Maribellus comscasis; assembly: GCF_009762775.1. GTDB lineage: Bacteria > Bacteroidota > Bacteroidia > Bacteroidales > Prolixibacteraceae > Draconibacterium > Draconibacterium comscasis. The sequence continues at coordinate 1,416,639 of NZ_CP046401.1, forward strand.
AAAAGAAGCAACAGAATACAAACCTGCAACAAAAACCAGCGATAAAAAATGAAGCTGCACAAAAAAACAGGAAGAAGAATTATATCTGTCCCTTTAATCAGGGATAAGACAGAAAGGAATGAGCAGTTACAGGGATTAAAAATATGCAGGAAAGAATTTGCAAGAATAAAAAATGAAATAGTTTTGTAAATCAGTAAATGCAGAATAAATATTTACATCTATCAGAAATTAAAGTTAAATCTGTCAAGTTATTTCAGGAAAGGACAGGGCCCCAGGCAATCTTCGTGTCTCCCCGGACAATTTTAGTGCTCCCTGGTACAATTGACCGCTCCCCGGGCTACTTTTATTATCCCGCAGACGATTTCACGCTTCCCCGGACGATTTTTGCTCTCCCAAAGGCAGGTTAGGTCTCCCCCGACGATTTTTTTGAGTTCCCGGGCAAATTTAAACGCTCCCCAGGCCCTTTTTCTTATTCCGCAGATAGTTTCAGGCTTCCCCTTGTAATTTTTTGCACTCCGCATGAGACAGGAACCACTCCCCGGCCAATTTTGGTGCTCCCCGGTAAAATTGACCGCTCCCCGGGCAATTTTTATTGTTCTGCCGGAATATCAAGCTCTCCCCGGCATTCTTTTCTCTCTTTTACTTCGAAATGAACATATTATTTGGAATAATGGAAATCCCGCACATCAAAAATCTTCTAAAAGCTTTGTGATGAACGGGTTTTGGCTGGATTTGTATATTTTGTGGTATTCCATTGTTGTTAAAAAGGCGGGAGCAGCAAATACACCGACACAAACAAGGGACAGGTGTAATTTGAAAAATTATCAACATTTTGAATATTAATCGTTAGCAATCATTATATTTAGTATCCCATTCGACTAAAACTAATGGAAAACCTAAAAAGCCAAAACATCAGATCTGCTGTCTTTAACTGGTTAAATTCACTTGTTTTTAAATATCCAGACAAAGTAATTCCATCAAAGGAACTTACTCACGGCTGTATTATTAATGGTGAACGTATTGTTTTATCCGGTGCTCAAGGAATATGGAAACCCAAACAATTAGAATATCCAATTTCAATAAAATCGGTTAGTGACAGTATTTATGATGATGTACATTTAGAAGATAATTTAATACACTACAAATACAGAGGTACCAATCCCAACTTCTATGTGAATGTTGGATTGCGTGAATGTATGAATCAGAAAATTCCTTTGGTCTATCTTCATCAGGTTGTAAAAGGAAAATATCTGGTTGAATGGCCAGTTTTTATTGTTGCCGATGATCCCAGAAATCTAACCTTCACCGTTGAAGCAAATGCACATCAAATTGATTTTAATTCTCATTTAGATATTACCGAAGAACCCAACGAACTGGAACGAAAGTATGCTACAAGGCAAATGATTCAACGTTTGCACCAGGGAACTTTCCGGGAAAGGGTTTTAGAAGCTTACCATGAACATTGTGCAATGTGCAATTTAAAACATCGCGAATTGTTGGATGCTGCACACATTATTCCCGACAACAAAGGAGGAAAACCAGTTGTACCCAATGGACTTTCATTATGCAAAATTCACCATGCAGCTTTTGATCAAAATATCATTGGAATTACTCCTGATTACCAAATGCATGTGCGTGAAGATATTCTTAGCGAGATTGATGGGCCAATGCTGAAGCATGGAATCCAGGAAATGCATGGGAATAAATTGATTTTACCTCGATCATCTTCTTTGCAACCGAATAAAGCGTGGTTGGAAGAACGATTTGATGCATTTAAAAGAATAGGATAACAAAAAAACTAATTAACCTCATGTATCTTTCTGAACTTAAACTTTGGAATTAATGGTGATAATTTTGACTCGGCAGAACCTGCATTTTTTCGATGATCGGACAATGCCAGAGGTATTGTATGTGTATAAAAAGAGAGCCAACCGGCAAAACATCCGACTCCGGCCGGAGTCGAATTCCCTCTGCCTGTCAATGTTTTTATAAACATGTGATGCCGCCGGCATCAGGCACACCGGCATTTCTGATTTTGTGTCTTTCCCTCTAATGCGGCTCATGTTGCAGGAGCGGGTTGCTTTGCCATGTACGTCCGCCATACCGGCAAATGTACAATTTAAAACAAAACCTGCATTTTTTCGCTGATCGGACAATGCCGGAGGTATTGTATGTGTATAAAAAAAGAGAAAAAACGGGGGAAACATCCGACTCCGGCCGGAGTCGAATTTCTTTTGCTTAAAAAAATTCTATAAATATCGGATGCTGCGGGCATCCATTCCTCTCAGGTAAAACATGTTTAATTTCAAAAACAAATCCAGCGGATTTGAATATGTATAGAAATGAAATTGTGAAATAAAAGATGCGACTCCGGACGGAGTCGAATTCCCTCTGCCTGTTAATGTTTTTATAAACATGTGATGCCGCCGGCATCAGGCACACCGCATTTCTGATTTTGTGTTTTTCCCCTAATGCCGCTCATGTTGCAGGAGCGGGTTGCTTTGCCATGTACGTCCGCCATACCGGCAAATGTACAACTTAAAACAAAACCTGCATTTTTTCGCTGATCGGACAATGCCAGAGGTATTGTATGTGTATAAAAAGAGAGCCAACCGGCAAAACATCCGACTCCGGCCGGAGTCGAATTCCCTCTGCCTGTCAATGTTTTTATAAACATGTGATGCCGCAGGCATCAGGCACACCGGCATTTCTGATTTTGTGTCTTTCCCCCTAATGCGGCTCATCTTGCAGGAGCGGGTTGCTTTGCCATGTACGTCCGCCATACCGGCAAATGTACAATTTAAAACAAAACCTGCATTTTTTCGCTATCCAAACAATGCCGGAGGTATTGTATGTGTGTAGAAATGAAATCGTGAAATTAAAGGTTCGACTCCGGCCGGAGTCGAACTTCCCTTGTACATTGGCCATTCTATAAACATGTGATGCCGCTGGCATCAAACGTTCCTGAATTTCGAAATTGGTGTATTTACCTTTTATACGGTTCATAGTAAAGAAAGGTGATTATTATCGTGCACCATGCCGGCAAATTTTCTATAGCTGACAAAACAACCATTTTCCCGCTATCCAAACAATGCCGGAGGTATTGTATGTGTGTAAAAATAAAATCGTGAAATAAAAGGTGCGACTCCGGCCGGAGTCGAACTTCCCTTGTACATTGGCCATTCTATAAACATGTGATGCCGCCGGCATCAGGCGTTCAGGAATTTCGGGATTGGTGTATTTGCCTTTTATGTGGCTCAAATTAAAGATGCGGGAATTTTATCGTGCATCATCCCGGCAAATTGTCAGCATGTAACAAAACAACCATATTCCCGCTAACCGAACAATGCCGGAGGTATTGAATGCCTATAGAAAAAATATATTGGAAAGGTAGCGTGCGACTCCGGCCGGAGTCAAATTTCCCGACACATAATTTCTTCTGTAAATACGGGATGCCGCCGGCATCCATTCCTCGCAGATAAAACATGTTTAATTTCAAAACAAATCCAGCGGATTTGAATATGTATAGAAATGAAATTGTGAAATAAAAGATTCGACTCCGGCCGGAGTCGAATTCCCTCTGCCTGTCAATGTTTTTATAAACATGTGATGCCGCTGGCATCAGGCACACCGGCATTTCTGATTTTGTGTCTTTCCCCCTAATGCCGCTCATGTTGCAGGAGCGGGTTGCTTTGCCATGTGCGTCCGCCATACCCGCAAATGTACAACTTAAAACAAAACCTGCATTTTTTTGCTGATCGGACAATGTCGGAGGTATTGAATGTGTATAGAAAAAATATGTTGGAAAGATATCGTGCGACTCCGGCAGGAGTCGAATATCACATGCATGAAAATATTTCTATAAACATGTGATGCCGCCGGCATCATGCACACCGCATTTCTGATTTTGTGTCTTTCACCCTAATGCAGCTCATGTTGCAGGAGCGGGCTGCTTTGCCATGTACGTCCGCCATACCCGCAAATGTACAACTTAAAACAAAACCTGCATTTTTTTGCTGATCGGACAATGTCGGAGGTATTGAATGTGTATAGAAAAAATATGTTGGAAAGATATCGTGCGACTCCGGCAGGAGTCGAATATCACATGCATGAAAATGCTGTTATATACATGTGATGCCGGCAAATTTTCTATAGCTGACAAAACAACCATTTTCCCGCTATCCGAACAATGCCGGAGGTATTGAATGTGTATAGAAAAAATATGTTGGAAAGGTAGCGTGCGACTCCGGCAGGAGTCGAATATCACAGGCATGAAAATGCTGATATATACATGTGATGCCGCCGGCATCAGGCGTTCAGGAATTTCGGGATTGGCGTATTTGCCTTTTATGTGGCTCAAATTAAAGATGCGGGAATTTTATCGTGCATCATCCCGGCAAATTATCAGCATGTAACAAAACAACCATATTCCCGCTAACCGAACAATGCCGGAGGTATTGAATGCCTATAGAAAAAATATATTGGAAAGGTAGCGTGCGACTCCGGCCGGAGTCAAATTTCCCGACACATAATTTCTTCTGTAAATACGGGATGCCGCCGGCATCCATTCCTCGCAGGTAAAACATGTTTAATTTCAAAAACAAATCCGGCGGATTTGAAAATGTTCAAAAGCGAAACCCGGTAAACCCTCCTTCAGTATCATTAAACAGGGAGTATTTCATCCAATTCTGATACGATGGAATTGAACCTTATTTTTTGAAAACAGTAAAAACGAACAGTCATGAAAAAATTAAAGGAAAATGTAAGGCTTAGAATAGAGACGCAGGGCAGAGAAATCGCCCGTATTCTCGAAAATTATTCCGACACCGAAATCGGAAAAGTTACCGTAAAACACCTGATGGGTGGAATGAGAGGCCTGCAAGCCATGGTTTGCAACACCTCGTATGTCGATCCTCAGAAAGGGCTCTTTGTTGGTGGATTTGATGTTCCTGCATTCTCGGGAAAAACACCGGAAGAGATTCTTTACCTTCTCTGTACCGGAGTATTCCCCAAAAAAGATGCACTGACAGAACTCAGAGACGAGCTGGCCAAACGCCATGAGGTGCCCCGCCATGTATGGCCCCTGTTGCGTAATCTTCCCAAAGACACTCATCCAATGACGATGCTGAGCATGGGGATACTTGCCATGGACAGCCAGTCGGTATTTAAACAAAAATATTCAGAGGGAATCCCCAAAAAGGAACATTGGGAATACACGCTGGAGGATTCGCTCAACCTGATAGCAAAACTCCCCGAACTGGCTGCAGGGATTTACCGCATCCGCTTTTTTGACGGGGAACTGATTTCCTATGCTCCTTCGCTCGACTGGGCAGAAAACCTGGTGCATATGCTTGGAATAGAAACAGCGGATTCTTCGTTTGCCGATTTTATGCGGCTGTATCTTGTGCTCCACTGCGACCATGAAGGCGGAAATGTGAGTGCTTTTACGGCAAGAGTGGTGAACTCGGCTCTGTCGAATATTTATTACGCTGCCTCGGCGGGACTAAACGGGCTTGCCGGTCCGCTGCACGGACTTGCCAACCAGGAATGTCTCCGGTTTATTCAGCGAATTCACGATCAACTGGGTAAATCTCCAGGCAAAGAGGAAATTCGTTCTTACGTACTAAAAACACTTGACTCGGGGAATGTAATACCGGGTTATGGTCATGCCGTACTCCGCGCTACCGATCCCCGCTTTACCGCTTTCCTGAAATTCAGCGGGAAATACTGCGACACAACTCCTTATCTTCAAACGGTTAAGGATTTATATGCGGTGGTTCCCGGATTACTTAAGACATATAAAGGCGGAAAAGTAGCCAATCCGTATCCGAATGTGGATGCAATTTCAGGAACATTGCTGCATTACTACGGACTGGAGCATTTCGATTATTACACGGTATTGTTTGGCGTCTCACGAATTTTGGGTTTCTGCGCACAGAATACCATTGCAAGAGGACTAAACCAGCCCATTATCCGTCCAAAAAGTGTGACCAATAAATGGTTACTGGATTTCCTTGGAAAGGCTTCAAAAGATATTAAACATCAAAAAACGATGTCCATCAAATTTCCGAGAAAAAAGCAAACCCGTGAAAGTTTGAAGAGAGAGTAAAAAGAGCGTTGGCCATTGGTCAGCGGGAAGTTCAAAGTTTATAAGGGGTAAAAGTTATCAGTTGCAGAGGGCAGTAAAGGTTTTAAGTCTTTACGCTTCTCTGCGGCTTTTCTGTGTTCTTTGTGGCAGAAAGAATTCAGAATCCGCTGTTCAGGGTTTTGTGTTTTTGGTGATGCGGGATTTATTTTTTTATTGCCGCCAGTATGCGCCCGGGTGTCATAGGCAATGTAAGTACCCGTGCCCCTACCGCATCAAAAACTGCATTGGCAAGTGCAGCGCCCATTGTGGTTATGGCCGGTTCCCCGCACCCCTGGGGTGCAAGTTCCGGGTTGTCAATCAGCACAATATCCATTACCGGCACATCGGAAAAGCGGGTAATCCGGTACGAATCAAAATTTTCAGTAAATATTGTCCCCCCGCTGAATTCTACCTCCTCCGACAGTGCAGCACTGATGCCCATGGTAATCCCGCTTTCAATCTGTAATCGGGCACCTTGCGGATTAATAATCTCGCCCATGTCCTGTGCACAAACCACACGTTCTACTTTTACCTCACCGGTGGTTTTGTCCACAGTCACCTGAGCAATGGTTGCCACGTAGGAATTAAGATAATTCGTACAGGATATGCCGTATCCTTCACCACTGGGGCTTTTCTTAAAATCGTGCCCGAATTTGTCGCCGGCCGCTTCGATTACACGAATCATTCGTTCATCAGTCAGGTTATTCAAACGAAAGCTCAGCGGATCCGTTCCGGCTGCCTGCGCAAGCATATCGGTAAACGATTCCATGGCAAACACGTTTGTGTTGCTTCCGGGGCCTCTCCATGCCCCCGTGTCAAACGGATGCACGCTGCCTCTGCTGTGCATTTTTACGCTGTAGTGCGGGATGTCGTAAATGGGTTCCGAACTTCGCGCCCCCCCGAAAAGGACATCACAATCCCAAAAAGTAGTGAGGCCTTTGGCGTTTAACCCGGCTTTGAGCTGAACCACAGCCGCCGGGCGAAAAGCATCGAAAAAAAACTCTTCTTTTCGTGTCCATGCCAGCTGTACGGGATGCCCTGTAATTTTCGACAATTTTACCGCCTCGCTGATTTGCCTGCCCGATTTTTTGCCGCCAAAACCACCCCCTACAAAAGGAGTGATTACCCGCACGTTTTCTTCGGGAATATTTAAAGCATTAGCTGCTGTTTCACGTACGCGAAAAGGGGCCTGTGTTGAAGCCCAAACCGTCGCCTTGTCGCCTTCTGCATGCGCCAGTACCGTATAGGGCTCCATTGGTGAATGAGCCACATAGTGATTATAAAATTCAGTTTCGATGTTTTGTTTTGCCGCAGCTTCTCCTTCAGTGAGGTTTCCGTCTTCTATATAAACCCTGCCATCGGGTGCAGCATTTTTTAGCGTATCGAAAATAGACTGATTATCTGTTTTTGGAGCGGTAGTATCCCATTTTGCAACAATCGTTGCCAAGGCTTTTTCGGCCATCTCCGGCTTTTTATGCAACACGGCAATCAGGTCATCTTCATGAATCACCACAGAACCGTCAATATCACGGGCTTTGGATACATCTGCTGAAACCAGTCTGGCATCGTGTGACGGTGGCCGAAGCACTTTTGCGTACAACATTCCGGGGAGCTGAAGGTCACCGGTGAATTTTGCATCGCCCGTTACTTTTTGCAGGGCATCCATTCGTAACATCGGCTTCCCGGAAACGCTATGTTCAGCAACGGATTTTATGGGCACTTCAGAAATCAGTCGCTCGATCTGTTTTCCTTTTACCAGTTCGGCGTAGGTGATTTTTAATGACGGATTGCTTTTATCGCTGACCGTACCATTTTTTACCACAAGGTGTTCCGTTGTTATATTTAGTTTTTCTGATGCCATTTGCAGCAAAACTGCTCTTGCTTCGGCACCTGCCCTTCGAAGAGGCGGACCATAAAATTTTGTACTGCGCGAACCCGTGGTGCCGCTGTCCCAGGGACACAGCATAGTATCTCCCATTATCATATCAATGGAATCAAGCGCTACATCCAACTCTTCGGCCAGCATTTGTGCCATTGATGTAATGATTCCCTGTCCCATTTCAATTTTACTGCAAAACACGGACACCCGTTCGTTATCGCCAATTTTCAGATAAGCATTAAAATCGGTAGGGTAAGTTCTGCCGCGTTGCTGCATCGAAACCATACCCAGTGAGCCTGCGGTATAAAATACAAAAAGTCCACTGCCTGAAATCTTCAGGAAATCGCGTCGTGAGAAGTGACGACCATCCGAAAGATCATCATCTTGCCCCTGTGAGAATTGTTCCTTGTTCATATCTCATTCCCCCGGTTAGTTGAACATGTGATTAAAGATACAAATATTTTGGGTCTTGTATTCTTCTCTTTTTTGCGGCTCATGTTGAAGCTTCTTGTTTTTTTGTGCACATCCGCCATAGCAATTACAGATTACGGATTACAGATTCACAGTTGATGGAAAAAGTTATAAAATACAAATCCGGCAGATTTGAATACTTATAGAGATGAAATAGTGAAATAAACGGTACGACTCCGGCCGGAGTCGAACTTCCCTTGTACATTGCTTATTCTTTACACATGTGATGCCGCTGGCATCAAACATTCCGGAATTTCGGGATTGGCTTTTTTGCCTTTAATACGGCTCATTTCACACCGAAATAACCTTCATACCAACTCCATTTTTATCAAATAATAAAGATTAATAGCGTTATGAAATACAAATCCAGAGGATTTGAATGTTTATAGAAAAAACGGTGAAAATGAACACCCGACTCCATCCGGAGTCGGATTTATTTTGATATTAATGCTTCTATAAATATATGATGCCGCCGGCATCAATCATCAAACCATTGAAACAAATATTCATCTCTAAATTCAATTTCAAATGCTTTTAAAAACGCGAGATATTCCTCTTCAAAAGTTTTCTTTCTATGATGTTCTTTTTGGTTTTCAATGTAATGAATAACATTTCCCAACTGGGAATGCGAATAAGAAAAAGCCCCAAATCCTTCCTGCCATTTAAATTTCTTTGACGTAAATCCTTTTCCCTTTACCATTGCATCGGATGATTTTTTTACTTCCCTAACCAAATCGGAAAGGCAGCATGTGGGTTTCATCCCAATAAAAAAATGGATATGGTTTGATGTACCATTAATTGCTAACATTTTTTGCCCTTTGTTTTGTACAATTCCGGTAATGTATTTAAACAATTCTTCTTCCCAATCCCTGTGAATTTGTGCGTTCCGATTTTGGACTGCAAAAACTATCTGGATGTAAATTTGTGTGAATGTATCGGCCATAATGATAAGATTTTGAATGATAAAAATACAAATTTCAAAAAAACAAATCCAGAGGATCTAAAGGTATCTGAAAATTTGGTAAAAAAGGAACGGTGCGACTCCGGCCGGAGTCGTGTTCCCCGACACATAATTTCTTCTATTAATATGGGATGCCGCGGGCATCCATTCCTCACAGGTAAAACATGTTTAATTTCAAAAAAACAAATCCAGCGGATTTGAATATGTATAGAAATAATTGGTGGAATAGAACGGTGCGACTCCGGCCGGAGTCGAATTCCCTCTGCCTGTTAATGTTTTTATAAACATTTGATGCCGCCGGCATCGTTAATCATCCCGTATTTATAAAAAAACTCCCATCTGTATTTCAGGTTTGGTATTTTCCGCCTTTATGCGGCTCATACTCCGGGAGCGGATTTCTTTGTTGTGCACGTCGTACACCAGTATATTTTTACCGTTATTCCCCCTTCGACCCGCTCCGTATGACGGTTGAAAAAAAGGCAGGGAAGAAAGTTGGAAGTTGGGACTTTTTAGTCGCCGCTGGCGGTAAATAGTGAATGGTGGCAACACCCCCTCCGACCGCTGTGAGACGGTCTCGTCCCCTCAAAGATGGAGACTCCACTACAATGCTTCATTTAATTAAATCATAAAAGATTGCCGGGGAATTTTCGCCGGAGCCAGCCAAGAGAGGGCTGGCCAGTAAATCGTTGCCGGTTACGCCTTTATATCATAAACCAGCAACACACTTCCATGCCGGATAAATAACATTTTATTGTAAATGGAAGGATGTGCCCAATGCGGACCTTCGCCATCTTCTACCTGGAAGGTACTGATTACCTTCAGTTCTGAGGCATCGGGTTTTACCAGCGCCACATGTCCCCTTCGTTCTTCATAAAAATACAGCATACCGTCGGCTGAAATAACTGAACCTTTGGTTTCCCAGTTGGTTTCCCAGTTGGTTTTGCCGGTTTCCCAGTCAACCGATGCCCAGTTGCCCCTGGTATTGTCGGTCATGGTTGAGCCGTAAATTGTTCCATCAAGTAAAACCAGACCACCATGATGTGTATCGAGGATATTGTTTCGCCATTTCAGGGAAATCGATTTTGCATCATCAGACAACTTCAGAAGTAAACCCGGTTGTTCATTGCCATAGGTAATAAAAATTTCGCCCTTACTAAAAAGAGGAATATTGGCCGCTTCGCCACCGCCCTTTTCAATATGATATTGAATGGTATTGTAACTCCAAAGTACATCGCCGTTGGCTGCATCAAATCCCACCAGATCGCTGGAAGTTTGAACGAGCACAATTTTTTTCCCGCCCCACTCCACCAGTGATGATGAAGCATAAGCTTTGTCGCCACCTGTACTTTTACTTTTCCAAAGCAACTCACCTGTATTTTTATCGTAGGCCACAAGCGTGGTTTTATGACCTCCGGTAACATACAAGGCAGCATTGTCGGATAAAAGCACGGATTCCACATTTCCCCAGTACATATATTTACCATCAAATTCCTTTAACGGTTCTTTTTCCCAAATAATTTCACCTCCATTGGTGCTCAAACAAACCAGTTTACCCATTCCGCCCACGAGGTAGATTCTGTCCTTTTCGACGGTTGGCGTCCCTCTTGACTCCGGATAAGCTCGCGGCCATGCCTCGCTGTATTCTTTTTCCCAAAGCAGCTCCCCTTCCATATTGTAGGCTCCAATAACATCAAGAGTATCAGATCTGAGTCCTGTTACATAAATGACATCTTTGTATACCAACGGCTGAGACAATCCCTTACCAACATTTTCAATCTTTAATTTTAACAGCGGACCATCTGGCGGCCATGTTTTTAACAATCCTGTATCCGGGTAAATATTATCACGGGCAGGACCGCCCCATTGGGCAATTTCATTGCAGGAACCAAACAGAAGAAGTGCCGGAAACAGGGTGGAAAGAAGCGTAGACAGTTTCATAAAAAGATTTCGTTTTAGTTGGTTTTATTTTGTATAAAGAAAAGGAAAAAATTAAAATGATTGCCGGGTGGAGTAAAAAAAGCCGCGGAAAGGTTCTGAGTTGGTTGTTGCATTTTATATGCACAAGGGCAGCAGGTTATAATTTGGATTGGGGCGCGACAGTCACCCCCTCCGACCGCTTTCAGACGGTCTCGTCCCCCTCAGAGAGCTACCCTTTATACACAAATATTTGTTTTTTGATTTATTGCTGAGCTAACATTTTGTTGTTGATAAAACTTTACTTAATTATCACATTTTCAGCATATTAAGCTTGTTGTTTCTGATAGTTTTGATTATCTTAAAAGTATGATAATCAAAGAGTTTAGAGGATTTTTTGACGGATTTCTGCCTGATATCCGAATAGAAAAAAGGGCAAATAAGGTTATATCAGATATGCTTACCTTCGGGAAAGTTACAGTGAATAAATTTTGTGATACAAATACAGAAAAGATAGGGGCATATCGGATGTTTGGGAATAATAGTTTTAGTTATAAAGAGCTGGCCAGGGCAGTAGTTTCAGGGTGTGTAAACAATCAGGGGTCACCACATTTGCTTTGTATCCAGGATACGACAGAATTTAATTTTACTAGTCATATTCACCGGATTGGTAAAAAGGACAAAGATGTCGGTCCTGTAACTTTAAATGAAAATGCAGGTTTCTTTTGCCATCCTATGCTGGTTGTTGAAGCTGAAGAAAAGATGCCTGTAGGAATAGCTGATATTAATCTCTGGAACCGCAGTTGGGACAAACAAGATAAATTTGAGCGGGATTACTCCAGGCAATCAATAAGCGAGAAAGAATCCTTCCGGTGGATAGAATCAGCCCAGGCAATCAAATCCGTTTTATCAGCAACGCCTATGCTAACAGTTATTGGTGACAGGGAGGCTGATATATATGAAGAACTATGTACTGTTCCGGATGAAAAGACAAACCTGTTAATCCGCTCAAGCATCAACCGTAAATTGGCCTGTAGTGACGAAAAGCTATTTGAAAAGTTAGAAAACCAGGAATGCCGGGCAGTTTATTCTCTGGAAATAAAAGGGAATAAAAAAAGAAAAAGCAGGATGGCCAGTATGGAACTAAAATATATAAAGGTAAAAATCCAAAAGCCTAAAAAACCTCATATCAAAGATTATCCTGAATATGTTGAACTATGGGCTATTGAAGCCCGGGAACAGATGAAAACAGTTCCGTCCGGAGAGGCCCATGTGCTTTGGCGCTTACTTACTACACATCAAATAACAAAAGTTGAAGATGCTATGCAGTGTCTTGAATGGTATGGCAATAGGTGGTTTATCGAAGAGCTTTTTAGGATAATGAAAAGTAAAGGATTTGAGTTAGAATCCTCACAACTGGAAACTGGTGCTGCGTTGAAGAAGCAAGTTGTTTTGGCATTGCAGGTTGCGTTAACAGTGATGACGCTCAAATTGTCGCTCAACAAAAAACAAGCAATAGATGCTGAACTAATTTTTAGCCAACAACAAATAGAGTTTATCGAAATATTATTAAAAAATGAGATAGAAGGAAAAACAAAAAAACAACAAAACCCATATCCCTACCATTCTTTAGCATGGTGTGCCTGGGCTATCGCAAGACTAAGTGGCTGGAGTGGCTACAAGTCACACGGCCCACCAGGTTATATATCGATTAAAAATGGACTTGATATCTTTAATAACAAATTTGAAGGATACATGGTGGCAATAAAATTTTTTAAAAATGTGTATAAAGGGTAGCCTCAGAGAGGGGACAAACGCTTCGAGGGACCGCCACGAAAAACGCCGGTTACTGCTTCTTAAAGTTGTGTATTCAAAATAACACCGGTATTTATACCGGTGAAAGCAGAACTAACCACCCCACCGTTGCTTCGCTCCAGCGCCCCTCCTGTCCTAGTGACAGGCTACCCTTTATACACAAATATTTGTTTTTTGATTTATTGCTGAGCTAACATTTTGTTGTTGATAAAACTTTACTTAATTATCACATTTTCAGCATATTAAGCTTGTTGTTTCTGATAGTTTTGATTATCTTAAAAGTATGATAATCAAAGAGTTTAGAGGATTTTTTGACGGATTTCTGCCTGATATCCGAATAGAAAAAAGGGCAAATAAGGTTATATCAGATATGCTTACCTTCGGGAAAGTTACAGTGAATAAATTTTGTGATACAAATACAGAAAAGATAGGGGCATATCGGATGTTTGGGAATAATAGTTTTAGTTATAAAGAGCTGGCCAGGGCAGTAGTTTCAGGGTGTGTAAACAATCAGGGGTCACCACATTTGCTTTGTATCCAGGATACGACAGAATTTAATTTTACTAGTCATATTCACCGGATTGGTAAAAAGGACAAAGATGTCGGTCCTGTAACTTTAAATGAAAATGCAGGTTTCTTTTGCCATCCTATGCTGGTTGTTGAAGCTGAAGAAAAGATGCCTGTAGGAATAGCTGATATTAATCTCTGGAACCGCAGTTGGGACAAACAAGATAAATTTGAGCGGGATTACTCCAGGCAATCAATAAGCGAGAAAGAATCCTTCCGGTGGATAGAATCAGCCCAGGCAATCAAATCCGTTTTATCAGCAACGCCTATGCTAACAGTTATTGGTGACAGGGAGGCTGATATATATGAAGAACTATGTACTGTTCCGGATGAAAAGACAAACCTGTTAATCCGCTCAAGCATCAACCGTAAATTGGCCTGTAGTGACGAAAAGCTATTTGAAAAGTTAGAAAACCAGGAATGCCGGGCAGTTTATTCTCTGGAAATAAAAGGGAATAAAAAAAGAAAAAGCAGGATGGCCAGTATGGAACTAAAATATATAAAGGTAAAAATCCAAAAGCCTAAAAAACCTCATATCAAAGATTATCCTGAATATGTTGAACTATGGGCTATTGAAGCCCGGGAACAGATGAAAACAGTTCCGTCCGGAGAGGCCCATGTGCTTTGGCGCTTACTTACTACACATCAAATAACAAAAGTTGAAGATGCTATGCAGTGTCTTGAATGGTATGGCAATAGGTGGTTTATCGAAGAGCTTTTTAGGATAATGAAAAGTAAAGGATTTGAGTTAGAATCCTCACAACTGGAAACTGGTGCTGCGTTGAAGAAGCAAGTTGTTTTGGCATTGCAGGTTGCGTTAACAGTGATGACGCTCAAATTGTCGCTCAACAAAAAACAAGCAATAGATGCTGAACTAATTTTTAGCCAACAACAAATAGAGTTTATCGAAATATTATTAAAAAATGAGATAGAAGGAAAAACAAAAAAACAACAAAACCCATATCCCTACCATTCTTTAGCATGGTGTGCCTGGGCTATCGCAAGACTAAGTGGCTGGAGTGGCTACAAGTCACACGGCCCACCAGGTTATATATCGATTAAAAATGGACTTGATATCTTTAATAACAAATTTGAAGGATACATGGTGGCAATAAAATTTTTTAAAAATGTGTATAAAGGGTAGAGTGACAGGAGGGGAAACTTCTGCTTCCTGAGTATATTTATTCTTCTGTTCAATTCACAAAAAATCAGCACTCCTGCCTGAAGCAATGAATATAAAAAAGAAGAATCACCGTTTTGAGAATTTTTCCTTAACTTGTTTAAAAAAGAACAACCAGCGTACAGAAGCAACAAATCAATTTAATCTTTCCAACATGAAAAAGGTAACCGGAATAGTTCTGCTTTTTTTCTGTCTGGCGGGATGGGGACAGGACACAGACAAAATATTTTATTATCTCAACAGCAGTTTGTCGGTGGGAAACTTTTCCGGCGGGCAACTGGGGTTTAATTTGGGGGTTAACGAACGTTTTTCTGTCCAGCTGGAATATTCGGCGCTTGCCCGTCCGGCCAAAGAAAAACCCGAAAATTACTCGGGCGGCCTGCTAAGTATTTTTGCGTTGGGAGCCACCAATCCTACAGATAAAGTGCAATCTTTCAGAGTTCTGGGTGGCGTTTTTCGTTCGCTTCGTCCCGGATCAAAAACACGAATCAATTTTAAAGCCGGGATTTCATTTGTAACACAAAGTGAAGCCTTTAATTTTGTAAAAGACCCGGCAGAAGGACTGTTTCTGGTTTCGAATTACAGTTGGGAAAACCGCAAAGAAAACCGGGTGGGAATTGTTCTTAAACCCGAATTTGAAACGGTTTTTAATCATTTTGCCGGGCTGGCGGTAACTCCTTATCTGGAAATCAATTCACAAACTACCGTTGGCGGTTTATCCATCGGATTGTTACTGGGAAAAGTTGCAGAATAATTATGCCTTTGGAAAGTCAACATTCACGCGTGTGCCTTTACCCAATTCACTTTGAAATGAAAGCGTTCCCCGGTTAAGCGAAATAAATTCCTTACAAAGTACAAGTCCCAGGCCGGCGCCTGCTTCGCCATTTGTCCCTTTTTTTGATTTTCCTTCTCCGAATTCAAGAAGTGATTGTAAGGTATTTTTGTCCATTCCTTCCCCCGAATCGGTAATCTGAAGTCTAACTTTTCCGGCTTCGTTTGTTGTAACAATAGAAACTCTGCCTCCTTCAGGTGTAAATTTTAAAGCATTGGAAACCAGGTTGCGAATAATGGTCTGCAGCATATTTGCATTCCCTGAAGTAAAAACATTCCGGCCCGGAACAAAGCCTAGCCCGATGGATTTCATCGCTGCAGAGCGTTTAAAAAGTTCCAGGTTTTCCTTTACAATACGATTGATATCCAAAATTTCAGTTTCGTAGTTACTCAGATTCTTTGAACGGGATGCCCATTCAAGCAGGTTTTGTAAAAGATGAAAGGTGGATTGGCTGAGCGAGTGTAATGTTTCCATAAATTTTTTTCGTTCCTTTTCATCCAGTTCCGATTCATTCTCCAGCAAATCCAAAACATTCATAATATTCCCTACCGGTCCTCGTAAATCGTGGGCAATGATGGAGAAAAATTTTGTCTTTGATTTCAGCTGGTCCCGTAAATCCTTGTCCAGACGCATATTTACAGCAGTAAGAAATCCAAAAGTAAGGGCAATCATTAATAATCCTGAAATGATATGCAATACAATCCCCGATTCGGAAATAGTAAAAGGATCAAAGCCAGAGTTCATTAACACCACAATTATATTGCTCAGTAGTACAAGAAGAAAAATAAAAAAAGAAAGGGCATTGGTTTGAAAAATACGTTTCAGATATTTCTGGTCGGGAGATAATCTTAACATCTCAGCAATAGCAAGCACACAATAAAAAACAAGAAAAACAACATGAATAATCAACTGGATTCGAAAGGAATGAAAGACAAAAAAGAAAAACAGCGATTGAATAAAATCCGTTATCGGAATCCCGATAATTATCCATTTGTACATTTTTTTCTTTTTGAATTTCCAGATTCCACAGAGGTATAAATAGAGACCAGCAGTAACAAAAATACCGGGCGCAACCATCGACAGATATCCGGTGGGCGGAGGGATTAACCGGAATAACAGACCGATACCGATAACAAAACTTCCCAAAGCCCAGTAAACTGTTCCCTGTGATGCTGCTGTCCGGCGCAAAAGCAACATATAAAATCCCATAATTAAGCTAATACCTGAGTTAAAAAACGTCAGAATCTGAATGATACTATGGTGCATTGTTTGATTTTTGTGTGTTTTTTTCTGTCCAACTGTCAGTTAAATGTAGTAATGTTACTCCGGATTACAAATAAAAAGGCATTTATTTAATATCGGTAGGATCTAATTAAGATCGAATATTCGGTGAAATGGTGTTTAGCACACAAAATAAAAGTCAGATAGTCGGGAATGTGTAAAAAATAACACCGGCATTTATGCCAGTAAAGCAGAGCTATATATCCTTTGGGACTTTAGTCCAATGAATTGATATCAAGGATTAAAGCCCATTTGTGCTTCATTGTTATCCCCGGCATAAATGCCAGAGCTAGTCCCCAAATTGTTGTTACTACACAGCTTCTTAAGTCTGAGTTTATCCGCTTTTGCCAAAATATGAATTTCCACCCGGTAATTTGTAGCCTGACTCTCTGCTAAAACTATTCTACCTTAATCAGCACCTTTCCCTGTGCATGACCTGTATTTGCATATTCCATGGCTTCGGGAGTCTGTTCGAGAGTGTATGTCCGGTCAATTACCGGTCTGATTTGGCCTTTGGCTACGCGAGTTGCAATAAATTCCAAATCCGCCATATTTGCTTTTGCCGAAACTGCCAGCATTTTCTTTTTCCCCAGCGACAGCAATTTTCCAAATAACAAAGATTTAAGAATCTGTGTCATTGCACCGCCCACCATCAAATATCTACCTCCCGGCTCCAGCAAACGCCGATAGGTTAAAAGCGCTTCATTTCCATTTACAGCAAGAATCAGATCAAAACGCTGCCTGGTGCGGGTAAAATCTTCTTTGGTGTAATCGATTACAGTTTGGGCGCCGAGCATTTTGCTTTGTTCTGCATTTCGGGTGCTGCACACCGCAGTTATCTCTGCGCCAAAATGCCGGGCAAGCTGCACTGCAAATGTGCCTACTCCGCCGCCACTTCCTACAATTAACACCTTATGTCCTTTTTGAATTTTTCCCTTGTTACGCATAGCCTGAATGGCTGTCATTGCAGCAAGCGGGATCGCCGCCGCTTCTGCAAAGGAAAGTTCAGCGGGTTTTTGGATAACTTTATTTTCAGGAGCCAGGGTATACTCAGCAAAACAGCCAAAGCCGCTGCCGGATAAATCCCCCATCACCTCGTCTCCTGTCTTCCAGTGGCTTACACCTTTGCCCACCGATTCTATACGGCCGGCAACATCGGCTCCAAAAATCTTTCGCTTGGGCACGATTCCCAATCGCATCGACCGGTAATCTGCTGCATTTACCGATGACGCAATCACCTTTATCAGCACTTCATTTTCCCGGGGTACAGGTTTTTCCACATCAGTATAAACCAATTTTTCGGCTCCTTTTTTATTGTAAATAACTGCTTTCATTTTTTGCATAAGTGAAGGTTTTAGTGTGTAATCGGTTAGTAAAATAAAAATATTCTGCTGTTTACAAAATGAAAGGTACAGATAAAAGCTGAAATATGGAAGCAGGAGTGTAGCACAGGAAAGGTGGTAACCGGAAAAAAATAATAATCGTATTTACTGGGAATCAGACGATAGTCATTGGAAGATGATTGTTTGGAAATAAAGATTGAGCTTTGTTGCTTATCGCTAAAAAACCAAAGAAACTTTTTATATTTGCGCCATTATTAACGACGTGTTCTTGATAACCACGTAAAAAACAAGAAGTATGAATAACAAAGTTTCTGTTTTGTTTATGCTGGCAGGTATATTATTTGCAACCTGTCTGCTTATTTCCAACATTTTAGCATCAAAAATAATTATGATTGGCCCGTGGTCGGCACCCGCCGGAGTTTTGATTTTTCCGCTGGCCTACATCATTAACGATGTAATTGCTGAAGTGTGGGGATACCGGAAAGCCCGTCTGATCATCTGGGCCGGATTTGGGGTAAACCTGCTTGCAGTGTTGTTTTTTAGTATGGCC
The DNA here is from genome assembly GCF_009762775.1 of Maribellus comscasis. Lineage (GTDB taxonomy): Bacteria > Bacteroidota > Bacteroidia > Bacteroidales > Prolixibacteraceae > Draconibacterium > Draconibacterium comscasis. Next base: position 1,435,559 of record NZ_CP046401.1, read on the forward strand.
GTTGCCGTTCCTGCGGCTCCGTTTTATGAAGGACAAAATGCTTTTGCAAGCGTGCTTGGAAACACCCCCCGTATTGTAGCCGCCAGTTTACTAGCCTACCTTTTTGGATCGTTTCTGAATGCCTTTGTAATGAGTAGAGTTAAAGTCATAACCGAAGGAAAATCTTTTTCGCTTCGCGCCATTGTTTCAACCCTGGCGGGCGAAAGTATCGATTCACTGATTTTTATATCGGTAGCCTTTGCCGGTGTTTTCCCTGTAAATGTTTTATTGGGAATGATTGTTACACAGGCCGTAATAAAAACCGTTTATGAAATTATTGTACTTCCGCTAACGCTTGTGGTGGTGAAAAAAATAAAACAACTGGAGGGAGAAGATACCTTTGATTATTCGGTATCCTATAACCCTTTTCGTTTACGACAAATTTAAGCATGCCGGGCTACGGGTTGCAGCTTGATTATTGCTAAAAAATAAAAAGCTTGTTTTATCATGAATAATAATGCATTGCTTGTTTTTTCGGGCGGACAGGATTCCACGACCTGTTTGTTCTGGGCAAAACAACATTTTAACAAGGTTTTTGCGCTGGGCTTTGATTATGGTCAGCGGCACAAAACAGAACTGGAAGCAGCGCGCCACATTGCTGTGCAAGCAAATGTCCCTTTTGAAATTCTAAAACTGAAATTACTCCCTCAGTTAACAGCAAATGCACTAACATCAGCCTCCATTGAAGTGGAAAAAGAAAAACCGGACGAACGCCCTCCCAACACACTGGTAGAAGGAAGAAACATGCTTTTTCTGACTTACGCAGCAATTTATGCCAAATCAAAATCGGTTAAAAATCTGGTGACCGGAGTTGGTCAGGCCGATTTTAGCGGTTATCCCGACTGCCGGAACGATTTTATTGTTTCCCTTAACCAAACGCTTAATCTTTCGATGGATTACGATTATAAAATCCATACTCCGCTGATGTGGAAAAACAAAACAGAAATCTGGCAACTGGCCGACGATCTTGGCGTGTTTGAACTTGTACAAAACGAAACCGTAACCTGTTACAAGGGCGTAAAAGGAAAAGGTTGCGGCAATTGTCCCGCTTGCTATTTGCGAAACCGTGGATTGGAAAACTACTTAAAACAAAAAGAAAATGAATAAGTTAAAACACCTGGGAAACAAAACAGCATACACTTTTGATTACCAACCGGAGGTTTTGGAAAGTTTTGAAAACCAACACCCTGAACACGATTATTTTGTAAAATTTAATGCACCGGAATTTACCAGCCTCTGTCCGATTACAGGTCAGCCCGATTTTGCAACAATTTACATCAGCTATATCCCGGATAAAAAGCTGGTGGAGAGTAAAAGCCTGAAACTGTATTTGTTTAGTTTCAGAAATCACGGCGCTTTCCATGAAGACTGTATCAATATCATAATGAATGACTTAATCCGGCTAATGGAACCAAAATATATCGAGGTATGGGGAAAATTCCTTCCCCGCGGCGGCTTAAGTATCGACCCCTATTGCAACTACGGAAAACCGCAAACAAAATACGAAGAGATGGCCTGGCACCGTTTGCAGAATCACGACCTTGAGCCGGAGAATATAACCAACCGGTAAAAAACAGACCAACACAAATCCTCAAATCCCCGGTATTTTTAAAACATAAGATTTTATTAGCATAACAAATCTTATATCCAAAACATACTGTAAATCAAACAATAAACAATCCTCCCCTATTGATTTTCTTTTTTATTTTTTGTAAATTAAGGAATTAAACACCATTAAATCCTTATTTATGAAAACGCCGTTTATCGACCTTCATACACATCCCGCCATGAAACCCCTCGGAAGAAGTTATTACCGGCATCCGGGCGAAAACAACCCAAACCGGAATGGAAAAGACAGTTTGTGGTATTACGATCCGCCAACGCTACTGGATAAAGCAACCAATATTGTTACTACGCTTACAAAATTCAGGCAGGCCGATTTTACATCGCTGGCAAAAAGCGGAGCTGAAATTGTTTTTGTTTCCCTGTGTGGTCTTGAAAAGGGTTTTGTCATTAATAAACTGGGCACACGCCTGGTTGGTGACGCCGTTGCCAACCTTGTAACCGGCCTGGGAAAAAAGCGAATAGACCATGTACAGGCCATGCCTGACTATTTTTCTGATTTGGAAATGGAGTATAATTTTTATCGTCAGCTGGAAGGAGTTAAATACAAAGTGGATGGCGACTGGTACCAATATAAAATTGTTTCGTCGTTTGCAGAAATTGATAAAGAATATGATCCCGATGTAAAAACCATCTTTGTTATTCTATCCATTGAAGGAGCGCATGCATTTAACGGAGGGCTTCAACTCGCAGGCAGAACAATCAATGAAAAAGAGATTCTAAACAATGTTAAAAAAGTAAAAAGCTGGGACAGGAAATTATTTTTTATGGGCTTAACCCATCATTTTTACAACGAAATGGTTGGACACGCCCGCAGCTTAAATGCCAAGGTAAGTAAGTTTTGCGATCAAAAAGAAGGAATGGACGAAGGATTTAATGAGCTGGGATGGAAACTGGTACGCCAACTTCTCGACAACACCAACGGAAAACGTGTGCTCGTCGATTTAAAACACATGAGTGTAAAAGCGCGGAAAGAATATTACCGGTTTCTGGAAGATGAATACCCCAATGAAATTGTCCCCTTGATTGTAAGTCACGGGGCTGTAACCGGACTGCGATCGTTTGAAGAAAAAGTAGAGGACGACCTTTTTAACTTTGGAAAATTCCAACCCGATGATATTAACTTTTATGATGATGAAATTGTAAAAGTGGCTAAATCTGGTGGTTTATTTGGAATTCAGTTTGATGAACGGCGTGTGGGAAGCGAAACAGTACTCAAAAAAACAGGCCCCAATCTTACCCGCAGAAAAATGCTTTTCCACAAATCAAAAATGATATGGAATCAAATCCAGCATATTACGGAAGTACTTAACCGCCACGATATGTTTGCCTGGGGAATACAGTGTGTAGGAACCGACAACGACGGGATGGTGAATCCGCTGAATGGTTTTTGGACCGCTGAAGATATGCCGGTATTTGACAGTTACCTGGAAAAACATGCTTATAACTTTATTGCTTCAGCACAGTCGGATAATCTAAAAAGCTATAATAAAATGGCGGCTTCCGAAATCGTTGAACGTTTTATGCATGGCAACGCCTATCATTTTCTGAGAAAAAATTTCTAAACACAACCGTATTCCATAGTCTAGGTGTTAGCATATAAAATGTAGAGTCGCAATCTTGTGACTTTACATTTTTTGCATGGCTTAAACAGAATTTACTATTTTTAGACAAAAATCAATAAATCATCAACCAAATGAAACGCCGAGACTTTGTTACCCGAATTATTGTTGCAGGAAGTGCCCTTTCCATGGGCGTTAGCTGCGGACGTAAAATTGAAGGAGATCAGCAGGAAACTCCCACGCCGCTTTCTGATCCAACGGAACCACAACGAACGATTACCGAACCAGCCCGTGAAATACCGGTTATTGCTGAAACCGATGTACTGGTTATCGGCGGAGGGCCGGCGGGAGTAGCCGCCGCCATCGCTGCGAGCCGTGCCGGAGCAGAAACCTATCTCGTGGAACGTTATAATCACCTGGGCGGTTTGTGGACAGGCGGGCTTGTTCTGCCGCTGTTGTCAACCCATGCAGTAGACAAACAAAAAAGACGAAAACAAGTCATTCACGGACTTGGAGGAGAAATGGCACAACGGCTTTTTGACATGGGAATGGCTATTCATGAGGTTAATCCGATAATTGATCCCGAGGCCGGCAAATACGTCCTGGATGAGATGATTGTTGAATCGGGAGTAAAAATGCTGTATCATTCCTGGGGTGTAAATGCCATTATGGAAGGGAATACCATCAAAGGTGTGTTTATTGAAAGTAAATCAGGGCGGCAGGCCGTTATGGCAAAGGTGGTGATTGACTGCACCGGCGACGGCGATGTTTTCCACTGGGCCGGTGAAAGCTATGAAACCATGAACTATCATATTGGCCTGGTGCACCGTTTGGGAAATATAGACAGGATTGACAAAAACAGACCGGGCTACAAGGAAATGCCGCTTGGACAACCCACTCCCATCCCAAGTGTAAACTGGGTAAATATGCATGGTCTGAATGATCAGGATGGAATTGACATGCAGAATCTTTCCGAATTGCAACTGCAATACCGAAAAGAAATATGGGAAAGTGTGGAAGAAATAAAAAAAGTACCGGGCCACGAGAACGTATTTTTGCTCGACACTGCATCTCAAATGGGTGTTCGTATGTCGCGCATCGTGGAAGGAGAATACAAACTTACACTTGAAGATAGCATGACTTTCAAACAGTTTGACGATGTTATCGGAATCAGCGGCGCCTGGACTTCCATGTTATATAAGGGAAATAAAGTTCTGGCGTATGAACGTCCGCTCTGGCAAATTCCATATCGTTCGTTGTTACCGAAAAAAACGGAAAATTTACTGGTTGCAGGCCGTTGTTTTTGTTTTGAACAAGCATTGGTTGAAGACACACGTATAATCGGGACCTGCCTGATTACCGGACATGGAGCGGGTGCCGCTGCAGCAATAGCCGCGAATGACCGTGTAACAGTACGCGAAATCGACCGGCAAAAACTAAGGAAAACACTTGAGGAGCAAAATGTGTGGTTTGGCTAAACTGAAACCGGCAGCAAGCGGGTTTTAATTCGTCCTGCTGACTCACCGCATTAGGGGCCACAGATTGATAAAATCAAAAATGAAGCTGACAAAATCAAAATACATCCGCCGAATTTCAACCGCAGTGGCTGTTTTGCTGGCGTTACCCTTACAACTCGGTTTTTTTACCGGATTTTATATGTGGCTGAGCCCCTTTGTAATGCTCAACTCTCTGTTTCTTCTAAAATCGATGGTTTGGCTTAATATTCTGGGCTGGGGTATTTTGCTTGTTTCGTTTTTTCGAAACCGGTGGTTTTGCCGTTACATGTGCCCGGTAGGATTAGGCTGTGATTCATTTTCAAAATGGGGGAAACACTCCCGGACATTTGTAAAAAAAGTTCCCCGGCTTGGCAGATGGCTCGCTTTACTTTCTCTGGCTGCCGCGCTAACAGGCATCCCGCTTTTTACACTTCTGGATCCCCTGTCGGTTTTTAACGGTTTTTTTGCCGCTTTTGCATCAGACATTTCACTGGCTATTATTGCCTCTTTTATTGGTTTGCCCGTTCTGCTGGTCATTCATTTATTTCTCCCCGGAATTTGGTGCGGAAAACTTTGTCCGCTGGGTGGCCTTTTTGATGAACTCACTACCTGGCGAAAATGGATAATAAAAAAATTCCTGATAAAGAAAAATATAAGTACGGAGCAAAATGTTGGCCGGCGTATGTTTATTGCTTCAGGCACCGGATTGCTTGCGGGTGTTTTTATTCCTCCGCTGTTACATGCAGAGCGCAAACAATTTTTCAGACCTCCGGCTTCGCTCCGGGGCAACTTATTTAACACCTTGTGTGTGCGTTGCGGCAGTTGCATAAAAGCGTGCCCCTCAAATATCATCATTCATCACTCCGGGAAAAAAAATATTACCGCCTGGATGACTCCCGAAGTCAGTTTTGAAAATAAAGGATATTGTCTGGAAGATTGTAATCTATGCGGAACAGTCTGCCCCACCGGTTCAATTTCTCCTTTTACTTTAAATGCCAAAAAAAAGTTGTTTATCGGAAGCATAAATATCAGATTAGAAAATTGTTTACTAAGCGATTTTAAAGAATGCGACCGCTGTAAATCAGTTTGCTCCTACAATGCGATTCAGATAGTAGCTGCCCAAAATCTAATGATGAAACCCCTTGCCGATTTGAATAAATGTGTCGGATGCGGAGCCTGCTCAGCCGTTTGTCCAACAGAAACCATTTCGATGATTCCCCTGGAAAAAACAACATCATCCGAAGAAATTCCCCCAAAACACTTATGAATTTTTTTGAGTTAACCCGGCCAAACCGGCTACAATAAAACCACCCAAAACATATCCAATCATTTTCTGAATATAAAACCAGGTCTTTATACCGTTGGCTGAATTACTAAAAATAAACTCACCATATTCTTCATTCAATTCAACAATCGGGAGCGTAGCATCCAGGCTTGCCCAGGCCATTTTGAAATAGTCGGGGCCGGAACTCTGACAGGTAAAAAGCAAAACAAAAAAACCAATACAGGAAAATCCAAGCAACCAAATTAACACCCGGAAATACCTGCCTCCCAGCCCAAAACCAATGGTTGACTGCAGAAGAACCAGACCAAACCAACGCATGTATTCCCGTTTCTTTTTATCGTTTTGTTCCCAGGCTACTGTACGCGATCTCTTTCTTCCGGCGTGTAAAACTGCATTGGCTTTTGAAGGAAAACCCGATTCGTTTAACACTTTCGCCAGGTATTCGTAGGGTTGGGGTGAAAATGTTTTGTCACGTTCCAGCCAATTGATAAACTCCGGTGATTTTCGTTTGGCCATATTTCCCTCACCTGTGGCTCCATATCCGCCTAAGCCGTGATAAGTAAACCCTTCCAGTTCCAACTTATCGGGCCATGAGTTAATCCCTTTGTCCTGAATGGCACCAACAGTGGCGTTCCAGAGAATCATTTCCGATGAACTGCTCCACACCGGGGGAACACTCCTTCCCGACCCCAAACGCAACTCAGAATTTATATTTGTTGAAGTTAATTCCAGGCTCCCCATTTGAGAACCCGAAAAATTTACAGTAGAACCAATATTTGAATAACACAAACTCAGCTTTTTATCTTTATCGAAATAGGCATATTGGGCAAGTAAGTTTTGTTCTATAACAAGATTATCAAAACTCAGGTCACCTTTAAATGTACTGTAATTCAATTCCAGATTTCCGGCTATTTTTCCACTCACCAGGTTTACATCGTTAAATACTGAATATCCTGTCATAAAAACAGCTCCTTCGACTTTTACGGAGTTCATATCCAAAAAACCATTAAAAGTACTCCCACTCATTACAATTGTATTCCCCACGCAAGCCGCACCTAAATTTACTTCTTTAAAACTGGCTCCCGAGTCCATAAACAAAGAATTACCGATTTTTGAAGAATTCAGATTCAGTTTTCCGGAAAAAATAGCGGATGGCATTTCGAGGTTTCCTCCAACTTCGGCATTTACCAGGTTTACCTCCTGAAATTGTGACTCCTGATCCATAAAAACGGACCCTTCAATTTTGGCGGAATTAATATTCACGAGGCCTCCAAAACTACACCCCGACATTTCAAGGTTACCGGCAATGCATATATTTCCCATGTTTACTTTTTGAAATACCGACTTTCCGCGCATAAAAACAAAACCTTCGGTAATCACAGAATTCATATTCAGGTCGCCGTTAAATGTACTTCCCGAAACAGAAATCAGTCCGTTGATCCGGGCACTTCTCATTCCCACTGATTCAAAAACAGCACCACCGTCCATATAGAGCGAACCACCAACTTTTACCGAGTTTAACCCCAGTCTCTGGAAAAATTTGCTCCCAGTCAGTTCAAGGTTACCTGCAATCTCGCCACTGGTTATATTCACCTCCTGGTACTCTGATTTATCCCTTAAAAAACAATTTCCTCCTATTTTTACAGAGCTGATGTTTAAATATCCGGAAACGGTACTGCCTGTCAGTTCAAGATTTCCTGCAATCTCAGCACTGCCAATATCTACTCTTTGAAATTTAGCTCCGTCACGCATAAAAACAGCACTTTCGCCTTTTAAGGAATTCATATCGAGGAAATCGTGAAATTCACTGCCAATCATTGACACTGTTCCTCCTATACGGGCACTTCCCAATTTAAGCATTTCAAAACTGGCGCCATCATCCAAAAAAAGTGATCCCGCAACATTTATGGAATTCATATTTACAGTATCTGAAAATTTGCTTCCACTTAACTCCAGGTTTCCGTCAATTTGAGCGCTGCCAAGATTTACCTTCTGAAATTGTGCATTTTTTCGCATAAAAACAGAACCTTCCACTCTGATAGAATTCATTTCCAGCGCACCATTAAAAGAGCTGCCAATCATCGATATCATACTTCCAATCTGGGCACTTCTCATTTCTACCAGGTTAAAAGTAGCCCCTCCATCCATATACAAAAAACCACCAATTTTTACGGAACTCATTTTTAAGTCTCCGGTAAACGAGCTTCCCGTCATTATCAAATCACTTTCAATCCGGGCATTTCCGAGATAGATATCTTTAAACGAAGTATTTCCACTCATATAAATCGTTCCTTCAACATGAACCGAGCTTACATCGAGAAAATCGTTATACGTGCTCTCCATCAGAAAGAGATTACTGCCAATACGGGCACTGTTCAAATCGATCTGGTTAAAAACCGCATTGCCGGCCATGGAAAGATAACCGCCAATATTGGCCAGGTTCATATCAAGTTTACCGCTAAATGTACTCCCGCTCAATTCGACCATTCCTTCAACAAAAGCATTGGCCAGTTCAACGGCTGTAAAGCTGGCCTTATTCCGGAGATACAAAGAACTTCCTATTTTAATGGAGTTCATATTTACCTTTTGGGTAAAATGGCCGCCATCCATTTCGAGGTTGGCGCCAACCTTTGCACTTATCATATCAACCGCCCCAAGAACAGTAATTTGCTTAAAAGAAACATAACTGTGTAATTGCGCCCCGTTTAAGTCCAGTCCGCCACCTACCCAGGAGTCTTCAAGTGAAAACCAATCGTTTATTTCGAGGTTCATTAATTTTAGCGAGCCCTCAAACCGACAAAACTCAAGCCATAATTGCCAGGATAATTTTACATGCTGGAGATTAACATCCTCTTTAAAGTGTGCACCCTCAATCCGCACACCTTTAAATTTGATCGCACTTTTAAAAAATTCCTCATTTAACAGTGTCTCCAAAAAAGCAGCTGATAAAACTCTTTTTTCATCTTTGCGATTCCATTCTTTTTCTGCTTTAGGATTGAGGTTTCTGTTGAATTTTTTATTAAAGCTGGCAATACGTCCTGCGCGGATTTCGTCCCAAACCCAACATTCGGCATCTGACCATTCCTTTCTGAACCGGTTTTCAATTGAATCTGACATTGCAGGTAATTTTATAACTCTAATAAAATTAAGACATTAAGGTATTAAAAACAATTTTAAAGATTATAAACCAACGCCAATGAATTCAATTGACGTGAAACCCCAGACAACACACGGTAAAATTTATTCTTTATGTCTGCTTGTCGTTTTCTTAAGTTTATTTTATATTGCTTTACATTTCTCTAATGTTAAATAGATGAGGATTGCTGTTATCGACCTGGGAACCAACACCTGTAATCTGCTTGTTGCCGAAATAAATTCGACGGAATACCGTATTCTGCACCAAAGTAAACAATTGGTACGTTTGGGCGATGATAAAATTAAAACAAATGAAATCAGCCCCGATGCAACCCAAAGAGTTTTGCAGTCTTTTTCAAAACACAAGGAAATAATTGAAAATTTTCAGGTTGACAAGGTAAGAAGTATTGCCACATCGGCGGTACGTTCAGCTTTAAACAAGGTTTCTTTTTTGGAACAGATTGGAAACCAAACCGGTTATGTAGTAAAAGTTGTAAGCGGTGAAAAAGAAGCAGAATTAATCTTTAACGGCGTTTTGCTGGCCTTTCAGGATTTTAACAAACCAGCGGTTATTCTGGATATTGGAGGGGGCAGCAACGAGTTGATTGTGATGAAAAACAAGCAGATGACATGGAAAGAGAGTCAACCAACCGGGATGGCACGTGTTATCAATCAGTTTCAAATTTCGGATCCTATTTTACCTTCAGAAATACAGAGACTTCAGAAATACTTTTCAGACCAACACAAAAATGCGTTTGAACAGTGTTGTTCTCAAAAAGTAAATACACTTATTGGTTGTTCGGGGGCATTTGATACCATTGCCGACATTATCGATCAGGTGAATCCAGGTGAAAAACGCCGAATAACCCAACCCGTTTCGCTGGAAGACTTTCATAAAGTATATAAAAAAATCATTCAGTCAACGCGTGAAGAAAGACTAGCTATGAAGGGAATGGATATGGTGCGTGTTGATTTAATTGTTCCGGCCGTAGTTCTTATAAAACAGCTGATTTCAGATGCAAAACTTACACACATTGTACAAACTGATTTTGCATTGCGTGAGGGAGTTTTGTTTGAAATAATGGATAAACATGCACTGCCCAGCGTTTAAAAAGGCCCGGAACGTAGCAGTCCGTCGGTGACCAGAAAGATCATCATAAATAAATACAGAAAGTTAAGTTTATAAAAAGCCGGCCGCACTTTAAACTCTTCCTTTACAAACACAGCCATCGACAGCGACGACAACAGATAAAAAGTATAAAACAGCAACACAAAAATTAACAGACGGTTATTAAATACAAATAAAATAACCAGCAATGCTGATGCAATGGTGGTAAGAATCCAGGTATAAGTAATTCTTTTTATTTGCATTTCATCAAAAATCTGATTTAAACTTGGCAGCTTGGCTTTTTTATACTGGTCTCCAAACATAAGCAGCAAAAGCCAGAAATGCGGAATCTGACCAATAAAAAAGAACACGGAAACCAACAGAATGATTTCGGAAGTTAAACTTCCTCCGGCTCCGGCCCAACCGATCATAGGGGGTAATGCGCCTACAAAAGAACCGGGAATTACGGCAAAAGCTGTAACTCTTTTTAGTGGTGTATAAACGGCATTATAAAAAAACAAGGTTATAAAACCGATAATCAAAGCAACTGTTGGTGCAGTTAACAGGAGTATCAGAGCGCCTATTCCCACATACAAAATGGCGACAAGCAGCCCGTTTGCTGCGCTGATTCTTCCGGCTGGAATCGGGCGGTTTTGGGTGCGTGGCATCAAAGCATCGGTTTTCCTTTCCTGCCAATGGTTAAGTGCCGAGGAACCACACGACAAAAAAAACACACCTGCAGTAATTGCCCACCCCAAATTGTCTAATACGCCGGTATACAAAACATAACCCGTTAAAGCCGACAAAGCGACAGAAAACGAAATTCTTGCCTTTCCCAGTTCCAGTATGTCTTTGAAATAAGTCTTCAAACTATTTTAACGTTTTGAGGTATTCGATAATATTTGTTATATCATCTTCTGAAAGTTGGCCTTCGTAAGATAACATCAATCCTTTGTTAAAACCGTCAACCACATCGGCATTTGGATCATAAATCGAACGCCTGATATATTCTTCATCAACCACTATTTCCCTTTCGTCGCCACCTGTAACAACGGTTTGTTCTTCGCCCCAAATTCCTTTAAAACTTGGGCCCACCAGTTTCGAACCATCAATGGAATGACAGGCAAAACAACCAATACTTTGCATAACTCTTCGTCCGGTAGCAGTTGGTGATTCAACTTCAGCAGCAGAAGCAACCATAGTTGTGTCTGTTAACCAGTTTGTAAAAGTACTGTCTTCCATAACTTTTACTGAAGTGTACATATACGAGTGCTGCAATCCGCAGTATTCAGCGCAAAACAATTCATATTCTCCTTCTTTCTGAGGCTCAAACCACATAAAATTGTCTTTTTTCCCCGGAACCATATCCTGTTTAACCCTGAATGCCGGGATGTATAAACTGTGCAGTACATCCATTGCCACGAGGTTTAACTTCACCGCTTTATCTTTGGGAAGATAAAGTGTATCGGTCCGTCTCCCGTTTTCGTACTCAAAACTAAAATTCCACATTCTTCCGTAAACGGTTACTTCCATTGCATCCTTGGGCGGATTATGCATGGGTTTCCAGCCGGCCCAACCAATGTAAAACATCAACATTGTTAATGCAAACGGAATAATTGTCCATAATAATTCCAGTTTGACGCTGCCTTCTATCTGAGTTGGTTTCGGATGCCGCTTTTTATTGTATTTATATACAAAAACCAACATTACAACGGTTAGCCCGATGAGGAAGAAAAACGAAATTCCAAGGATAATCAGGAATGCCTGGTCTACTCCCTGAACAAAATTTGATGCTTGTGTTGCTTCTGAACTATACATAACTTTAATACTATCGGTATAAGTAATCTAATAGAGTTATTACAATGGTGACTACAAATACTGCAAAGACAAATCCCACCATGATTTTTATATAGGGTTTATCAAACTTTAAATGCATAAAATAAGTCAACACGAGATACGATTTTATAACCGCAAAAAGCAAAGCTCCGGCTACCGTATACTTTCCCAACTCAATGCTGGTGATTTCCACCGAAGAAAACGTCAAAGCCAGCAAAGCCAAAAGGATTATAACATAAAATTTGTAAGATACAATATGGTGTTTTTCTTCTGACATAGCAATAAATTTAATTAGGTTATTAAATAGAACAAGGGGAAGAGAAAAATCCAGATAAGATCAACAAGATGCCAGTATAAACCTGCATTTTCAAGCAAAGAAGGTCGGTTGGAATTTACTTTTCCTTTGTTTACACCAACCATGGCAAATCCTATAATCACCAGGCCAATAATAATATGAAGCGCATGCAGGCCGGTCATAATAAAATAGAGACCAAAAAACAGAATTTCGCCCTGACTCATTGTCTCAATCATATGTTCCGATCCGGGCCAGATGCCGTGGCTGAACTTTAACCCCCACTCAAAATACTTGTTAACAAGAAAAAGGATTCCGAGTAAAACCGTGACAGAAGAAAGCAATAAAGTAAGTTTTTTATTTTTTTTCTGCAGTGCGGTTGTTGCCATTGCAATCGTCATACTGCTTATCAGCAGCAGAACGGTATTTAAAGTTCCGATAAATCTATCCAGCTCCTCTGCAGCCAAATGAAAAGCATCGCTGTTCATATATCTGTACACCGCATATATAATAAAGAGGACACCAAAAAGCAGAAGTTCGGTAAAAATAAACAACCACATTCCTATTTTCGACGCTTCCGCATCGTAATGGTCGTGAGTAATTTGTGTTGTTTTTTCCATATCTGGTTTAGTTATTTGTAGTTGTAAGGTCCGTCGTCTTCGGCAATAACCGGAATTTCATCAAAATTTTCAAGCGGTGGTGGCGAAGGTACTGACCACTCCAGTGTTTTCCCGTGCCAGGGATTACTTTCAGTTTTGGGACCTTTTCGTGCTGAGCGAACCAGGTTGGTAATGATAATAATCAGACCTGTTGCCAAAATCCATGATCCAAAAGTACTCAGTATATTTCCGCCATGAAACTCTTCAAGATAATCGTAATAGCGTCGCGGCATTCCCATCAATCCCAGATAAAACATTGGGGTATACAGGGCCAGAAAACCGATAAAAAATACCAGCCAGCCAATGTTTGCCCACGCTTTGTCGTACATTCTGCCAAATATTTTTGGGAACCAGTAATGAATAGCGGCAAAAAATGAAAACCCGGTTCCTCCAAAAACGATGTAATGAAAATGGCCTACCACAAAAGCAGTGTCGTGAACATACACATTGGTTGAAAGCGCACCCAAAACCAAACCGCTTAAACCGCCAATCATAAACACAAATATGAATGAAACGGCCCAGTAAAATGGCGTTTGTATATTTATTGAGCCTTTATACATTGTTGAAATCCAGTTAAATACTTTTATCGCACTGGGAATGGCTACAATAAATGTCAACAATGAAAAATAGTATTGTGCCGTACCGCTCATTCCGGCGGTATACATATGATGGCCCCATACCAGCCAACCTACAAATGCGATGGCCATGGTTGAGGCGATAATGGCCTTATATCCAAATACATGTTTTTGTGAAAATGTCGGGATAATTTCTGAAATCGCCCCCATTGCCGGTAATATCATAATGTACACGGCAGGGTGTGAGTAAATCCAGAAAAGATGCTGATAAAGAATTGGATCTCCACCCAGCGCCGGGTCAAAAATACCAACACCAAACACTCTTTCCAGTGCAATAAGCACCAAAGTAATACCAACCACCGGCGTGGCCAGCAACTGAATCCACGCGGTGCCGTACAGTGTCCATACAAACAGCGGCAGTTTTGTCCATTTTAATCCCGGACATCGTAATCGATGAATCGTAACCAAAAAGTTTAATCCGGTTAATATGGATGAAAAACCGAGCACAAAAGCACCAAAAACCGCAGGTAACAGATTTGTCCCCGTTTTAAAACTATAGGGGGCGTAAAATGTCCAGCCGGTATCGGGAGTACCTGAACCAAATAATAATGCGGAAAGCACCAAAAATACGCCTGCCACATAAAGATACCACGACAATAAATTTAATTTGGGAAATGCCACGTCCTTTGCGCCAATCATAATCGGCATAAGAAAATTACCAAAAACCGCAGGCAATCCGGGCACAACTATCATAAAAATCATAATCACACCGTGTACCGTAAACGTAGCATTATAAGTTTGCGCATTCATAATGGTTTTTCCGGGAGCCAGCAATTCAAATTTCATTGCTAAGCCGAGCAAGGCGCCCACAATAAACATTGTTCCAATGGAATAAAGATACAGCAAACCAATTCGTTTATGGTCGGTCGATAAAATCCACCCCAGCAAACCTTTGTATTTCCCCTTGTACTTCAGGTAGTTTGCTTCATTTTCAGCATGTGTTGTATGCATATAAGTTTATAGTTTAATTTATCGTTTTCCTTTTGGGTTTTACTACAAGATACAACATAAAAATGAAAGCAATAAACATTATTAGTGTTGCACTTATTTTTGTAACATTTAAAACATATGTTTGTCCTTCCGGATCGTAGGAATAACAAAACCGGAGTACTTTGTTTATGGTCGGACCTGATTGTCCTTTCGAAGCTTCTACAATAGCAAGCTTCCATTCCAGCGGAAGGAAATACAATCCATTCAGATATCTGGTAATTTTTTCATCAGGGCTGACAACAGTCAGTGATGCTGCATGCAAAAAGTCATTTCCTGTTTTTTTGTACTTAAATCCCGTTGCATTTGTAGCCCGAACAATACTTGCACTGTCACTTACAAAAAATTTCCAACCTTCTTTGGCTGCTTCAACTTTATCAGCATTGTTCATCAAATTCAGGTAATTTGCTTTTTTGCGTATCCCAAGGTCGATGGTTTCGGAAGGATCAAAACTTATGGTTAATACCTGATATTCGTCGCCGGGTGTTAAATCTGACTTATCCATTACACCGGCAACGGCTTCCATAAGCGGACTGCATATTCCGGGGCACCGGTAATATACAAAGTTTAGAATTGTTGGTTTGTCGATCAAATCGGACAACCACACTTGTTCTCCTTTTTCATTTATTAAGGAAATACTGTCGGGTAAAAATTCATCCAGATGCTCTACAATTCCAATTTCTACGTCCTTATCTGTTGCAGCGGGATCAATTACCGCCTGTCCGTTAACCTTTAGTAAACCAAAAAACAAAAAAATAAATATACCTGCCAAACTGAAATTCCTTTTCGAATCTCTCATTTTAAACACCATATTACTTAAAAAATATTTTATTACAGGTTTAGTTTTTCAAAGTATTGAAACGGCTAAGCCTGATTAATGTTTAAGAAGTTAGTGAGAAATTGGGATTTTTTTCACTTTTTCTTTCGAATTCGGTAAAAAATTGATTTCACGTCACGGTTTACTCCAAAGACACAAAATCAGTCCGATTAAAAATAACATGCTTTTATATGTTATAAAACATGTTTTTCAAATTGAGCTGAGCTGAATTATGTAAAATAAAATTGCTTAAAATAAACTAATGACAACAATCAAAATATATAAATGTTTATATGTGAAACTATTTTTTTCTCGCTAAAAATCTATACATTCATTATCAATGAATTAATACATTTTTCTTTCATTGAAAGAATATAATTATCACTTAACATATTCACAATCAGACAATAAAACCCTTTTTTGTCTTTTATTTCCAGGCCTTAAGGCCGGCTTGCAACTTTGGGTTTATTGGTTATTTTCGTATTACAAATTCTAAATCAAACGGAAAATTCAACAAGCAGTAAAAACCATTTTATGGAAAGAAATACGCGTAGAAATTTTATTCGAAAATTAGGAGCGACCGTTGGTGCGGCAGGTGTTGTTGGGGGCACCAGTATTTTGAGTTCCTGTAACAGTGTTGAAACATCAAGTGGTGATAAAATAAAACTGTTAACGTCAAGTGGCGAACTGGTTGAAGTGGACAAATCGCAGCTCACACCTGCTGAAATGCCTAACCTTTCCGAAAACCAAACGCGTGGTCGGGAAGGACTCCCCGGAAGAAGCTGGGTGATGGTGATTGATTTATCAAAATGCCGGAATGCAAGAGAGTGTATGAAAGCATGCCAAAACCACCATCAGTTAAGACCAGAGCAACATCACATCAATGTTTTACAAATGCAGGATGCCGAACATACGGCTCCGTATTACATGCCCAAACCATGTCAGCACTGCGACAACCCGCCCTGTACAAAAGTTTGCCCGGTAAATGCAACTTTTAAAAGAAACGATGGTATTGTTCTGATCGACAATGAACGCTGTATCGGGTGTCGTTTCTGTATTGCTGCATGTCCCTATTCTGCCCGCGTTTTCAATTGGTTTGAACCACGCGATGCAGAAAAATACAAAGGGGTAACCTATAATATCGAAGCCAATGTTCCGCAGAAAAAAGGTACCATTTCAAAATGTTTGTTTAGTGCCGATCGTTTGCGCGACGGCAAGTTACCGTCTTGTGTTTCCGCCTGTCCGAACGGTGTTTACTGGTTTGGCGACAGAAACGAAGATGCAGTGACCAACGGAACAACAAAAGAAACGGTTAGTTTTAGTAAACTGATAAAGGACAACGCGGCATATACTTTAATGGAGGAACTTGGTACCAAACCGCGCGTATATTATCTGCCTCCAAAAGACCGAGCCTTTCCGTTTGAAGGCGAGTTAATTGAACATCATTCCTAACCGACAAAAGAATAATTTATGAATACTATAAAGTCTCCGGAAGAATCGAGAAAAGTGTTGGACACGATATTTTCCGACCTGACACGTTCGATTACCCACAAGGATGAACTCACGCGTTTTTGGTTTTTTATACTAATTATGTTTGCCGGCGTTGGTTTGTGGGGATGGATCATACAAATCGACAAAGGACTTGGAGTAACCGGAATGCGGGATTATGTTTCGTGGGGAATGTACATTGCCAACTTTGTATTTTTTGTGGCGATAAGCTTAATCGGTTTTTTAATCAGCTCAGCACTTCACCTGTTAAAAATTTCATGGTCAAAACCTATCTCCCGCGTAGCTGAGCAAATAGCAATTGCCGGAGTTGCCCTTGCCGGAATCATTATTGTTATGGACATGGGGCGCCCTGACAGATTTCTGAATGTTTTTTTACATGGCAGATTTGCTTCTCCCATTATTTGGGACGTAACCGTTGTAACTACCTACTTAACCATTTCGGCGCTTTTGTTTTTCCTTCCTTTAATTCCTGATCTGGCACTTCTTCGCGACAGGATGACCGGAAAAGTTCCTACCTGGAAATTAAAAATATACACCATTTTAGCTTTGGGATGGAAGGGTAATCCAGAACAATACAAAACAGTTTACCATGCCATGCGGATACTAATGATCCTGATTATTCCGGTTGGTTTGTCAATTCATACCGTTACATCCTGGTTATTTGCAGCAACGCTGCGTTCGGGATGGGATACCACAATTATGGGACCTTACTTTGTGGCCGGAGCATTTGTGGCAGGAGCCGCGGCTGTTGTTATTCTAATGTATATTTACCGCCTCCGTTATGGTTTAAAAAATTATTTTGAAGATTTTCATTTTGATTATATGGGGAAATTACTGGTCTTTGTAAGTCTGGTTTACCTGTATTTTAACATCAACGAATTTCTGGTTCCGGGTTATAAAATGAAAACCGCTGAAGGTGTTCATTTACAAAATTTATTTACCGGAGCATTTGCTTCCATGTTCTGGCTGGTACAGGTTGCAGGTTTGATAATTCCCATCCTGCTGATGTTGATTAAATTTTTCAGAAAACCCTTACCATTAACTATTATTTCAGTAGTTGTGCTGATAGCTGCCTGGTTTAAACGATATCTTATTGTAATTCCAACCATGGAGCATCCGTTTCTGCCAGTTCAGAATGTTCCCGACTATTTTAAAAGTTATGCTCCTACAAGCATCGAAATAATGATCACATTATTCTCTGTATTTGCTGCACTTTTGATTATAACAGTTCTTGCCAAATTATTTCCGGTGATAACCATTTGGGAATATGCAGAAGAGAAAGGTGTGGATAAAAAATATTTTTCAAAACAACCAAAAAACTAAAAGGATATGAAAACAAAAGTAAATCGTTTGATGATTGGCATCCTGATGTTTTTGGCGCTTCCCGGAATGGGTCAGGATTGGCAGGTTCCGGCGGATCAGTTAAATATTGAAAATCCATCTTCGTATAATCTTGAAAATGTAAAAAAGGGGAAGGACCTGTATTTACAAAACTGTAAATCGTGCCACGGAGACCCGGGAAAAAATAACCATCTTCCGCTTGTTCCTCCACCGCCGGATATTACTTCAGAACAAATGCAGGCAAATACCGATGGTGGTCTTTTTTATAAAATCACAAAAGGACGGGGAGGAATGCCTCAGTTTGAAACCACCATTTCGGCAGACGACCGCTGGCGTTTGATTAATTTTATCAGAAACTACAATTCCGAAAACGAACAGCTTCTTATTGATGCGCCGCCGGTAAACGCAAAAATCCTGGCATCGGTAAATGAAGCAGATAAAAAAGTAGAGATATTAGCTGAATATGAAGACAAATCGGGCAATTATCAGCAACTGGAAAATGCCCCGGTTTTTATCAGCGCAAAAAAAGCTTTTGGCAACCTTTTATTAGGACAGGCTTTAACCGATAAAAATGGCCGCTCCGTTTTTTCTGTTCCGGAAACGGTTATCGGCGATGAAGAAGGGAATGTAACGATTGTTGTTACACTTGATGAAAATTACAAAGCAGATCAGGTTGTTCTGGAAGAAGCTAAAGTTGGAAAACCCAAAGAAGTGCCTCAACTCATACGAAAAGAAGTGCTGTGGTCGACCAACGAAAATGTACAAATCTGGTTGCTTCTCTCCTACCTCGGAGCTGCCGGTGCTGCTTGGATCGCCATTGGTTATGTTATCTTTCAGTTGGTAAAAATTAAACGATTCAGCAAACAATAATTCAAATCGCATCGCATGAACATTTTTTATTTATTGATAGGCGTAAGTTTGTTTGCCGCACTTATTTTTTTAGGTGTGTTTATCTGGGCGGTTCGCGACGGCCAGTTTGACGATAACGAGACTCCGGCTATCAGAATTTTGTTCGACGATGATTCTCCTTCCGGAGAAGAAGAAAAAAAAGAGGAAAGTAAAAAACAAACGAGTTAAACTATATTATGGAAAATCAGAAGTTTTATTACGACAACAAAACAGTAAAGTTGTTTATCCTCGCTACCATTATTTGGGGAGTAGTTGGGATACTTGTCGGGATATTGGCGGCATTGCAGCTGGCCTTTCCAGCTTTTAATTTCGGATTGGAATATACCACTTTTGGCCGGATAAGACCACTTCATACCAACGCGATTATTTTTGCATTTGTTGGAAATGCCATTTTTGCGGGGGTATATTATTCCATGCAAAAGCTGCTAAAAACAAGAATGTTTAGTGACCGGCTTAGTAAGATTAACTTCTGGGGATGGCAGTTGATTATTGTTTTGGCTGCGGTAACGTTTGTTTTGGGTATTTCAACAGCAAAAGAATACGCGGAACTCGAATGGCCGATCGACATATTAATTGCAGTGGTTTGGGTTATTTTTGGCTGGAATATGATTGGAACCATTCTGAAAAGACGTGTCCAGCATATTTACGCAGCTATCTGGTGGTACATTGCCACTTTTATTGGGGTTGCCATATTACACGTGGTTAACTCTTTCGAACTGCCAATCTCGCTTACCAAAAGTTATTCAATTTACGCAGGCGCACAGGATGCCGTCGTTCAGTGGTGGTACGGCCATAACGCTGTAGCCTTTTTCCTGACAACCCCTTTTCTTGGCTTGATGTACTATTATCTGCCCAAAGCAGCCAACCGGCCAATTTATTCATACAAACTTTCCATTATTCATTTTTGGTCACTCATTTTCCTGTACATGTGGGCAGGGCCTCATCATCTTTTGTATCAGGCACTACCTGAATGGGCACAGGCATTGGGTGTTACCTTCTCCATTATGTTGATTGCACCATCGTGGGGCGGTATGATAAATGGTTTACTTACGCTCCGGGGAGCATGGGATAAAGTTCGCGACAGTGCTGCATTAAAATTCTTTGTAGTTGCCGTTACCGCTTACGGTATGTCTACATTTGAAGGACCAATGATGTCATTAAAAAGTGTAAACCAAATCACCCATTTCACCGATTGGACTATCGCTCACGTTCATATCGGCGGAATGGGATGGAACGGCGGATTGGTTTTTGGGATGCTCTACTGGCTGATTCCAAAACTATTCAAAACCAAACTTTTTTCTGAAAAGCTTGCCAACATTCACTTCTGGATGTCGACACTTGCCATTTTAATTTATGCAATACCATTGTACTGGTCGGCAGTAACACAGTGGTTAATGTGGCGCGAATATACACCGGAAGGCTACCTGGCTTACCCCAACTTTCTGGAAACACTAACGCAAATCCTCCCGATGTACACGGTACGAATTCTTGCTGGCGTGCTTTTTCTTGGCGGGTTTCTGGTCATGTCATTTAACCTTTTCAAAACGATGGCAACCGGTAAAGTTGAGGACAATGAAGCAGCCGAAGCACCGGCTCTTGTTCCTGCCGGCCCAAGGAATCCGGTGCAGGAAACTGTTCACCGTTGGATGGAACGTAAAGGAGTACGTTTTTCTGTCTGGGTATTTATAGCCCTGGTTATTGGTGGCGCAGTGGAAATTATTCCTATGATTTTTATCAAGTCAAATGTTCCCACTATCGACTCGGTAAAACCCTATACGCCGCTGGAACTGGAAGGACGTGATATTTATATTTCGGAAGGATGCTATGTATGTCATTCACAAATGGTTCGCCCTTTCCGCTGGGAAACCGACCGTTATGGTGAATATTCCAAAATTGGTGAATTTGTTTATGATCACCCTTACCAGTGGGGTTCGCGCCGCACAGGCCCCGACCTGGGACGTGCGGGAGTAGTGGGAGGACCGATGTATAAAAATGCCGCCTGGCATTACAATCACTTTTTGGATCCGCAGAAAATGAATGAACAATCCATAATGCCCAATTATGCCTGGTTTGCAGAAAAAGATGTTGATCTGGAAATGACTCCTAAAAAAATCAGGGCAATGCAAACCCTGGGAGTCCCTTACGAAGAGGGTTACGATCAAAAAGCCATTGACGACTATATGATTCAGGCAAAAATTATTGTTGATGATTTAAAAGCATCGGGAATTGAAATTGAACCAACCAAACAGATGGTAGCCATGATTGCTTATATGCATAAATTGGGAAAAGATATTTCAGTGCCGGTTGAACAGGAAACAGCAACTTCCGGGGAAATAACAAAAGAAAGTGTTGAACTTTTATCATCACAAGCTGATCTGGATGCGGCAAAACAAATTTTTCAAACCACCTGTGTCGTATGCCACGGCTCCGATGGGAAAGGGATAGCTACTTTCCCCAGTCTGGTAGATGATGAATGGATAAACGGAAATCAGCCGGAACAGGTTTATACTTCCATTGCAAACGGGAATGTTGCCAAAGGAATGATTGCCTACAAAAACCAGTACAACGAGGAGCAGATAACACAACTGGCAAGTTACATTTTATTAGTACTGAACAATGAAAATAGTAAGTAACCTACTTGAAAATATTGAAGGAATCCGGATTTATTATATCATTGGATTACTGATTTTTGTGATCCTTTTTATTGTGATTTTTATTCGAACGATGAAAAGATCAAATACTGAAATGGAGGACATAAAAAATTCGATCCTTCATGACAATACAACAGAAAAAACTTTACATCATAATTAAAAAAACAAAGAGATGGCAAACGAAAATTACCAAATCGACGAGCATGAAGACAACATTACGGAGCATGATTATGATGGGATTAAAGAACTCGACAATCCGCCGCCTCGATGGATAATGGCTCTTTTTTATATTACAATTGGTTTTTCAATCATTTACGGAGCATATTATTTCTGGCTTGGAGTAGGAGATCATCAGGATGCTGAATATGCAAAAAAATCGCAACGCCACGATGAAAAATACCAAATGGTAAGTCTTTCGGCTGCTGATTTGGCCTGGTTAACCGACGACACTTCCCTTCAGGAAGGAAAAACCATTTACAACGAAATGAATTGTTTTGCCTGTCATGGAATGAATGGAGAAGGAAATGCCATCGGACCAAATTTAACCGATAAATACTGGTTAAACGGCTGTGATTTTGAGAGTATTTTCAACATCATAAAAAACGGAAACCCGGCAAAAGGGATGACCGCTTTTAAGGGCCAGATTAGTGATGAAAAAATTCAAAAGGTAGCCAGCTATGTGCATACATTAAAAGGAACTTCGCCTGCAAATGCAAAAGAAGCACAAGGTGAAGCCTGTGAATAAAATATAAAAACAGGGAATTTATTTTCCCTTTTTTTGACCGCAAATCGAACATATGTCAATTGCAGAGCTTTCATTTCGCGACCGCCCCATAAACATGGACGCAAAAGGCAGCCGAAAATGGGTATACGCAAAAAAGCCATCGGGGAAATGGTACAGACGGCGTACACTTTTTAGCTGGTTTCTTTTGCTTTTTTGGATTGCAGTACCATGGATTCGCGTAAACGAAAATCCTTTAATTCTGTTGGATATTGCCAACCGGAAATTTATCATTTTTGGAGCAATATTCTGGGCACAAGACACCTTTATCCTAGCCCTTCTTATGCTTTCCTTTGTGCTGTTTATTGTTCTCTTTACGGTTACATTTGGCAGAATCTGGTGCGGCTGGGCATGCCCGCAAACCATTTTCCTCGAAATGATTTTCCGGAAAATTGAATACCTCATCGAAGGAGATTATAAAAAAAGATACAAACTCGACCAGGGCCCCTGGACAGGCGAAAAAATCTTAAAAAAAACACTAAAACACGGCCTGTTTATTTTTATCGCCATTGCGATGACCAATGTTTTTCTGATGTGGTTTACCGGTAGCGAAAGATGGTTGGAATTGGTAAGGGAACCCTTCCGGCAGAACCTTTCCGGATTTATAGTTATGATCGTTGTTTCAGGCGTTTTCTACTGGATATATTCTTTTTTCAGGGAACAGGTTTGCACAATGGTCTGCCCGTATGGCAGAATGCAGGGAGTGCTGCTCGATTCCAATTCCATTGTAGTTTCTTATGACTACAAACGGGGAGAACCACGGGGAACCAAAAATGAAGGCGATTGTATCGACTGTCACCAGTGTGTGTCGGTATGCCCCACCGGTATCGATATCAGAAATGGGACGCAGCTGGAATGTATTAATTGTACCGCATGTATCGACCAGTGCAACAAAATAATGCACATTACCAACAAAGCTCCCGGTTTAATCCGTTACGCTTCTGAAAAAACCATCAAAGAAGGACATGCTTCTGTATGGAATACCAGAAACCGGGCTTACTCCGTTGTTCTGCTGGTTATCTTCTCTTTTTTTATTTATACATTTGTATCTCGTCCGGTTATTGAAACAACCATTTTACGCACGCCCGGATTATTGTTTCAGGAAAACGGGGACAATACAATTTCAAATGTTTACAACCTTACAATCGTTAATAAAACACACGAGGAGATGCCGCTCGAAATCCGGCTTCTGTCACATAAAGGAAGAATACAAATGGCAGGAAATTCGATGATTGTAAAAGATCAGGGCCGGTTTGAATCAACATTTATTTTGTTTATTCCAAAAGAAGAACTAAATAGCGACAAAACCGAAGTTGAATTCGGTATTTTTAACAATAACGAATTAATTGAGACATACAAAGCTACATTTGTCAGTCCGTAAACTTAAAAATAGTGTGAGATGAAATGGAATTGGGGAACGGGAATTTTTATTTTTTTGACTTTGTTTTTAATGGCTTCTGCCGGTTTTATCATTTTCGCAATAAATCAGGATGTAAACCTTGTTCACAGGGATTATTATGAAAAAGGTGTGGATTATACTGAACAGATGAATGTAAATGCCCGATCGGTGCCCTACAAAAATGCGCTTAACGTTAATTTACAAAACGATGTTTTTCAAATTGATATTGATGATCTGCTGGCTGCTAAAATCGATTCCGGAAATGTACTTCTGTTCCGGCCATCGAGCAGCAAAAACGATGTTTTAATTTCTTTAAACAAACAGGCAAAAACGATTC
This sequence comes from Maribellus comscasis, assembly GCF_009762775.1. Taxonomy (GTDB): domain Bacteria; phylum Bacteroidota; class Bacteroidia; order Bacteroidales; family Prolixibacteraceae; genus Draconibacterium; species Draconibacterium comscasis. Next base: position 1,459,960 of record NZ_CP046401.1, read on the forward strand.
AAATATCAAAAGACGAACTCATCAACGGGAGATACATTTTAAAATTTTCGTGGTATTCCGAAGGATTAAGATACGAACTGGACCGACCAGTAAATATTCAATAAAAAAATTTTCAGCAATTAAGTACAAATGACAATTTTACTTTCAGCTTTTTTACTTGGCTTAATGGGAAGCTTCCACTGTGCCGGAATGTGTGGCCCGATTGCAATAGCTCTTCCGCTGCACGGAAACACCGTTTCTCAAAAAATATTTGGCGGGGCCTTGTATAATATCGGAAGAACACTCACTTACGGGATTATGGGTGCTGTTTTTGGCCTGCTTGGCCAGGGAATTCAAATGATTGGCTTTCAGCAAAAAGTATCGGTACTGATGGGTGGAGTAATGATAGTCTCAGTACTTTTCCCGGCCTTATTTCGTAATCAGTATTCTCTTGATAAAAGTTGGTTTTCTGTTGTTGGGAAACTTAAAAAATCCATTGGTCAGCTATTTACTATCCGCTCATTTTCAAGCCTGTTTTTTATTGGATTGTTAAACGGCCTGCTTCCCTGCGGCTTGGTTTATATGGCTATTGCTGGAGCCATCGGGGTAGGAAATGTAGGCGAAGGTTCATTGTACATGATTCTTTTCGGGCTGGGCACAATTCCCATGTTGCTGGCAATTTCTCTGGCCGGTAATGTAATGAGCCTGACTGTTCGAAAAAGAATCAATCGACTTATTCCGGTTTTGGTGCTTGTGGTTGGACTGCTTTTTATCCTGCGTGGGCTGAGTCTGGGAATTCCGTATTTAAGTCCGCCCAAACAAAAAATAGAACAAAAATTTGAAAAAAGCCTTGAAAAAAATTCAGCAAACCTGCATTGGGATTCCAAACCGGAGTACTGTTCAATAAAATGAATTCAGAAACAAACAATAACTGTATACACTGCGGAGCCGACTGCGGGAAAATTCCGGTAACCTGGAACGACAAAAAATTTTGTTGCAACGGTTGTAAAACGGTTTACCAGTTACTGAACGAAAACAAACTTTATAATTACTATCAGCTTGAAGAAAGCCCGGGTATAAAAGTTGAAACTACCGAATTCGGGAATAAATATGCATTTTTGGATAATGAAGAGGTAAAGCAAAAACTCATTTCATTTTCTGAAAGCGGAATTTCAAAAGTAAAATTCTTTATCCCGGTTATTCATTGCGCCTCATGCATCTGGCTTTTGGAAAACCTAAAAACCCTGCACAAAGGAATCAAATATTCCTTTGTAAATTTTACCCGAAAGGAAGTAGATGTTACTTTTGACGAATCCGTGATTTCATTACGTCAGGTAGTGGAATTGTTAAGTTCTATTCACTACATTCCTGACCTTTCGCAAAATCCTTCTGAGAAAAATCAGGAGAAACATTCCTATAAAAAACTGCTGTATAAAATAGGCGTGGCCGGCTTTGTTTTTATTAACGTGATGACCTATAGTTTGCCGGCTTATTTTAACGGCGAACCGCTAAGTGACAAGCTACAGCATCTTTTTAACATTTTAAGCTATATTCTTGTAATTCCCGTAGCTTTTTACAGTGGCAGCGATTATTACATTTCGGCGTTCAAAAACCTGTTGAAAAAAAACATCAGTATCGATCTGCCCATCGCATTGGGAATAATTGTTCTTTTTCTTGTAAGCAGTTACGAAGTCTTTTTCACCGGCGGTCCCGGGTATTGCGACAGCCTTTCAGGACTTATCTTTTTTCTTTTGGTAGGAAAATGGTACCAGGGAAAAACTTATGAAGCACTATCGTTTGAACGAAACTACAAATCATACTTCCCTATTGCCGTCACAAAAATCAATAAACAAATTGAAGAAAGTATTCTGCTCGAAAAAATAGAAGTTGGCGATGAGTTGATTATCCGTAACAAAGAGTTGATTCCTGCCGACTCAGAACTGGCTGATGGCGAAGGACAAATCGACTACAGCTTTGTAACCGGCGAATCGAGCCCGGTGGTAAAAAAGTCGGGTGACTTTATTTACGCCGGCGGAAGGCAAATGGGCGGAATTATAAAAGTAAAAGTAAAAAAAGAGGTGAACCAAAGCCACCTGACCAAACTGTGGAACCAGGACAAAACCTATAAAAAACCTTCAGATTCACTAAAATCACTCTCCGATAAAATCAGCCGGTACTTTACACTTATTGTTATTGCCATCGCTATAAGCGGATTCGCCTACTGGATGTTCAAAGGTGAAACCCGTACTGCTATTTTTGTATTTACTGCCGTTTTAATTGTGGCGTGTCCTTGTGCTCTGGCATTATCTATTCCATTTACTTTTGGAAATACGATGCGCATTTTTGGCAAATCGGGCCTCTATATAAAAAATACGGATGTAATTGAAAAACTATCTCACATTACAGCCATTGTTTTTGATAAAACCGGAACACTTACTCAGCCAAATAAAAATAAAATTGAATTTACAGGGAGCAAACTTTCAAAATCTGAAACGGATGCGGTCTTCTCGCTTGCAAAACAATCGACTCACCCGCTGAGTAATGCAGTTGCAAACTCGCTTGAACACGCCGAATACATAAAACCGGAACATTTTGTTGAAGTTGCCGGTCGGGGAATTTTTGGAAAGGTAAACAAACTGGAAATAAAAATCGGTTCGGAAGAATATGTAAGTAGCCGGGCTCCGGCAGAAAAGGTTGAATCATCAATGGTTTATGTTTCAATAAACAACAAAATTGCGGGGTATTTTACAATAAGTAATCTTTACAGGAATGGAATCGATTCCGTATTAAAATCGTTACAAAAACAATTTAAGTTGTTTCTTATATCGGGCGATAACAATGCAGAAGCCCAAAATCTTTCAGAATATTTCGAGGGAGATAAAATGCATTTTAATCAAAAACCGGGAGACAAAGCAGAACTTATTCAGCAATTGCAGCAACAAGGTGAAACGATATTAATGACCGGCGACGGATTAAACGATGCGGGGGCACTAATGCAAAGCGATGTTGCGCTTACTGTTGCCGACAAAGTGTACCATTTTGCTCCTGCCAGCGATGCCGTTATGGAAGCCGGCCAATTCCAACGCCTGGCAAAATTTATCAGTTTTACGAAAACTTCACTCAACATTGTTAAACTTAGTTTTACCATTTCTTTTTTCTACAACATTATTGGAATTGCTTTTGCCATCACCGGAAACTTATCTCCTATCGTGGCTGCCATTCTTATGCCCATCAGTTCGGTTTCAGTAGTTGCTTTTGCAACATTTGCCACCCGTTTGGCCGGCAGGGTAAAATTGTAAAAAACATTCGCTCCAATAATTCAACTTTTCCCCGACACAAAAAAGCATATAAAAAACTGCCTGTCAAAAACTTAATACAACAAATACCATTTTCATTTAAAACATAAAATACATTCCCACAAAAGAATTGGTTTAATTTGCAATAAAAACACTTTTTCATCCTTTTTAAATCTCAATATTAATGCCTAATTTAGAATAGTTCTAAGAACTTTTCTATCAAACATATGTTAAAAAATACATAATAAAAAACCATCGTGTGCTTCAAATAAGGTATTTTTAAAGGGAATTAAGCATGAACAGGCAAAATATTCTTTTAAGGATTTGGAAGTTTTATATCAGTGGATTTAAAAACATGAGTAATTGGGGGCGACAAGTTTGGCTAATTATCCTGGTTAAACTTTTTATCATGTTTGTAATCCTTCGAATTTTCTTTTTCCCTGATTTTCTGAAATCAAACTTTGATACTGACAAAGAAAGAAGTGAACATGTACTTGATGTTTTGACTAAATCAAAATGAAAAAATAATGATTGAAATTGCTGATGTATCTTTAGTTGACTGGTCGAGGGCACAATTTGCGCTCACGGCCATGTATCACTGGATTTTTGTTCCGCTAACCCTTGGTATTACTTTCATTATTGCGTTTATGGAAACGCTTTATGTTAAAACCGGAAAGGAGGAGTGGAAAAAAATTACCAAGTTTTGGATGACTCTGTTTGGAATAAACTTTGCCATTGGGGTTGCTACCGGAATTATTCTTGAATTTGAATTTGGAACCAACTGGTCGAACTACTCCTGGTTTGTTGGAGACATTTTTGGAGCACCGCTGGCAATTGAAGGAATTCTGGCGTTTTTTATGGAATCAACCTTTATTGCCATCATGTTTTTTGGGTGGAATAAAGTAAGTAAAAAAACCCACTTGCTGGCTACCTGGCTCACCGCAATCGGCGCCAACCTTTCTGCACTCTGGATTCTGGTTGCCAACGGCTGGATGCAAAAACCGGTGGGAATGATTTTTAACCCTGAAACTGCGCGTAATGAGATGGATAATTTCTGGGAGGTACTCTTTTCTCAAACCGCTGTAGACAAGTGGTTACATGCTACTTCATCCGGGTTTGTGCTTGCCTCAGTTTTTGTGATTGGCATCTCAGCATGGTATCTCTTAAAAAACAGAGAAATTATGCTTGCCAAAAAGAGCATCCTCGTTGCAGCTGTTTTTGGATTAATTTCGTCGGTATACCTAGTTATGACCGGAGACAATTCCACGAGAACCATTGCCAACGACCAGAATATGAAATTTGCCGCCCTTGAAGGATTGTACAATGGAAGCGAAGGAGCTGGTCTGGTTGCAATTGGCGTTTTTACCGAGTCGGAAACGGATCCGCAAAATGAAAACTTAAAGGACTTCAGTATGAAACTTGAAATCCCAAATTTTCTTTCTTACATGGCCTTTCTCGACTGGAATGCCTTTGTACCTGGAATAAACGACCTGATAAACGGAAATGAAAAATATGGTTACATGCCGGCAACCGAAAAGATTGAACGCGGTAAAGTTGCCATTCAAAAGCTTGGCGAATTTAAAAATGCAAAAAAAGCCGGAAATGACCAGCTGGCCAACGCTCTAAAAACGGAATTAACCAGCGCCGGTTTTCAGGAAGACTATTTTAAATACTTTGGCTATGGCTATTTTGACGACCCGCAGGATTTAGTTCCCAATGTCCCGCTAACGTTCTACAGTTTTCATGTAATGGTCTTACTCGGGTTCTTTTTTATACTGCTGTTTGTTCTGTCGCTCCTTTATATCGTAAAAGGAACATTCGATAAAAAACGGTGGTTTATGCGACTGGCTATTATTGCCATACCGCTTGCATACATTGCCGGACAGGCAGGCTGGATTGTTGCCGAAGTAGGACGTCAACCATGGGTAGTACAGGATTTGATGCCAACAATGGCCGCAGTTACCAGAATTAGTGCGGGCTCGGTTCAAACAACATTCTGGTTATTTGCAGTTCTCTTTACAGTTCTGCTGATTGCTGAGCTGAAAATTATGTTCCGTCAGATTAAAATTGGACCAAAACATTAACAGGAGGAAAAATCATGTTTGAAAATATATCACATTTAGGATTACAACAATATTGGTGGGTACTGGTTTCTGTACTCGGAGCACTTTTTGTTTTCCTCACCTTTGTTCAGGGTGGTCAGACCCTTCTTTATTCCGTTGGAAAAACAGAAGGAGAAAAAACGATTATCTTAAATACTTTGGGAAGAAAATGGGAATTTACATTTACTACGCTGGTAACCTTCGGAGGCGCATTTTTTGCGTCATTTCCTCTTTTCTACTCCACAAGTTTTGGCGGTGCTTACTGGGTTTGGCTGGCCATTCTGGCGGCATTTGTGATCCAGGCAGTAGCATATGAATACCGAAAAAAACCGGCAAATTTACTTGGTTCCAAAACTTTTGAAATTTTTCTGGTTTTAAACGGATTACTCGGAACGATTCTCGTTGGAACAGCAGTTGGCACATTTTTTAACGGAGCAATGTTTTCGCTAAACGATATGAACCAGGTGGATTGGCAAACCCCATTCCGTGGCTTGGAAGCTGTCCTCACTTTTCACAATGTGGCACTTGGCCTTGCGGTATTTTTCCTTTCGCGTGTATTGGGAGCACTGTACTTTATTTTTACTGTCGACCACGAAACTATAGTAACACGTGCGAAAAAGCAGTTACTATACAATACGGTTCCCTTCCTCGTATTCTTTCTCTATTTTCTGATTTGGCTTCTTTTAAAAGAAGGATTTGCTGTTAATCCTGACACTGGCGAAGTGTTTATGGAAAAATACAAATACCTGCACAACGTTTTGCAAATGCCATTAAATACTGCAATTTTACTGGTTGGAGTTGTTGGTGTTTTATGGGGAATCATATCCACGCTGTTTATGAAAAGTGAAAAAGGTTTTTGGTTTGCCGGCACAGGAACTGTTCTAACTGTATTTGCGCTGTTTTTAATTGCCGGATTGAACAACACTTCATTTTATCCGTCGATTTATGATTTACAATCTTCTCTTACGATTCAAAATGCTTCATCCAGCAAATTTACGCTAACAACCATGAGTTATGTTTCACTTTTAATTCCGTTTGTTTTGGCTTACATCGTCTATTTCTGGAGAATTATGAACCGGAAGAAAATTTCGGAAGAAGAGATGAACAAAGAATCGCACGCTTACTAGCACAAATACCAAATCTTAAAAAGATTGAGCATTAATATAGTTTGAAATTTGAACATTGAAATCTGAAAAATTATGCATACCGAAGCCATATTATGGATGTTAAGCTGGCCAGTCTTAATCATTATATCCTACCAAATCGTAAAACTGGTTGTAAAAAAATATGAAAGTAAATTAGAATCAGGGGACGACTCAGAATAAATTTAAAAAGTTGTTTCAGAATTCAGGAAAGTTTGGATCTTAATTTATTTCAGAATCTAAAATTGCAGGTACAATTAAAAAATGAAGATCCTGAATCCGGTTCAGAAGAATGAGCTAGAATTTTGGAACAACTTTTTCTTTTCCTTTTTCAGGAAAAATAATGCTTATACCTTTTATTTTCTTGCTATTTTTACCGTCCAAAAATCAGAACAGATGGTTAACGGAAAAAAGGTAGTTGTTGTTCTTCCGGCATACAATGCTTCTAAAACACTAAAAATCACCTATAACGAAATTGATTTTTCAATTGTTGATGACGTCATTCTTGTTGACGACTTAAGCAAGGATGATACGGTAGAAGTAGGCAAAAAGCTGGGGATTAAACATATTGTTGTTCATGAACAAAACAAAGGATACGGTGGCAACCAGAAATCGTGTTACAACAAAGCACTTGAACTGGGTGCCGATATCGTGATTATGCTCCATCCTGATTATCAATATACTCCGAAACTGATTCCAGCAATGACACATCTGCTGGCCAGCGGATTATACCATGTGGTTTTAGGCTCCCGAATTCTGGGGAAAGGTGCCTTAAAAGGAGGGATGCCGCTTGTAAAATGGATTGCCAACCGCGGACTTACGCTTTTCCAGAATATTTTGATGAACGCTAAACTTTCGGAATACCACACCGGTTACCGTGCTTTTACGCGTGAAGTACTCGAGAGTGTAAACTACAATGCCAATTCTGATAATTTTGTGTTTGACAACCAGATGCTGGCTCAAATTTGGTATGCTGGTTACGAAATCTCCGAAATCACATGTCCCACCAAGTATTTCGATGATGCTTCGAGTATCAACTTTAAAAACAGCAGCGTTTACGGGATCGGTGTTTTGAAGACTTCGATCCAGTATCGGCTACAGAAGTGGGGAGTCGCAAAAAATAAAATTTTCCAAGCCCGGTAACAGCTATGTTCTCAAACAAGTATTGGCGATATAGTTTACTTGTTCTTCCCTTACTGTTTTTGTGGGGAGGGCTAAGTATACATATCGCAAAATATGGGAATGATCCCAACTATGTTTATCTCGCAAATTCTATCGCAATTGCGAATGGAGAAAGTGTAGGCTATCACGATCATCCGGGGACAACCGTTATGCAAATAGGAGCTGTTAGCATTGCGGTGAAACACTGGTTCTCAAATTCATCCGACGAAAAAATTGTTACACATGTATTAAAAGAGCCACTGCTTTTTATGGATGCCATCCAACATGTTTTGGTTGTGATGAATTTTTTGATTCTGCTGTTTCTTGGCTTTTTTGTTTTGAAAAAAACAAATTCTGTGTGGACTGCACTTCTCTTTCAAATTACCGGCTTTTTAAGTGCGAATACACTTGATCATATTTGGACAAAAGTGGAACCTGAACCGGTTTTGTTTTTTATCACCTGTATTTATGTTATTACAATTCTCTATTTCTATTTTTCAGAAAATAAAAATAAGTTCCAATATGTGATTGTATTTTCGCTGATAATTGGAGCGGGATTGGCAACCAAGGCAACCTTTCTCCCTCTAATCGCCCTCCCGTTGATAATTATTCCGTCAACGAAGAGGAAACTGATTTTTATAGCTGGTGTTATTATTTCTTTTGTACTTTTTACCATTCCTGCCATTCCCGAGTACAAACACATGTATTACTGGTTTCGCGATTTAACAAACCACACCGGAAAATACGGACAGGGGGAAAAAGGATTTATCGATATTTCCACGTATTTACCAAACATGCTCGAACTTCTGAAAAATAATCCGGTATTTGGTATTGTAACAGGACTGGGGATTTTGACCGTGGCGCTGTGTTTTTTTCTAAAAGTTCACAAAAAAAATGAAAGAGCAAACACATGGGATTTAAAAATACTGGCAGGTTTGATTGCTGCGAATATTATGGGAGTTTTGGTTGTCTCAAAACATTATATCGTTCATCCCGACCATTATCTTATACCTGAACTTCTTTTAACCGGAATCACCATCTTTTTTATCCTGAGAATTTTGCTAAAATCGCATAAAATTGTTTTACCTGCTATTGTTATTGGCTTAGCTGTTTTTCTGGCTTTTACGCAACCTCAAAAACTCAAATATGCCGACTACGGATATAAAATTACCAACGAAGAACTGGATTCAACGGAACTGATGCTGGAAAGAGATTACGCGGAGTATACAAAAATTTACTACTATCCTAATTCTCTTAACAAATATTCTGCACTGAAATTTGGCGATGTCTATTCAAAAAACAGGTTGTTACCTTATTTAAAGAATTTGTATCCCAACACTTACCTCTACAACCATAACCACGGAATGTTTCAAAACTGGAATGCAAAGGTTTCTTTGGAAAATATCGTTGAATTCAATGGAAACAAAATCCTTCTGATAGGCGGGCCAAAAGATAAAAATGCATTAAATGAGTTGGAAAACAAAGGAATACCATTAAACGAAATTTATAAAGGGCGCGTCCAGGTAATTTATGAACTCGATACATTAAGACTTTTAAATACCACGTCTGTAAAAGATACAGAAGTTGTTGATTCCTGTGATTTTGAAACTACAACAAAAGATGGCCGTCTTTTTCTGGGGACAAACGGGAAACCTTTTGGCAACGCCTCCACCCGCACGGAAGAAGTATTTAAGTCGGGAAAACACGCAGTTAAAGTGGATTCGCATACAGAATTTGCCATAGAATATTTTCTTGATGGTTTAAAGAACGGGGAGATTTATGAAGTGACTATCTGGCGAAAAACCGATAACAACAGTGCCCGTTTGGTGGTTGGCTCTGTTGAGCCTGATCTTTTTTACGACGCCCAAAATGATTATCTTACGACCGATGAAAACGGGTGGGAATTTTTGCGGCTGGAATTCCGGGTAACACCGGAAATGGAAAATAAAACATTAAAGATTTATATTTGGAATAAAGATAAAAAACAAGCATATTTTGATGATTTGACCATTCGAAGAATATCAGATAAGCAGGACTTTGACACGGCAGCAAAGTGAAAAACAAAATCGAAAAAATAGAAAACCGGCTGTTTGCAGTACCTTTGCTTTTTGTGGCGATAGTAAAATTTCCGCATTTAAGCCTGCCCTACTTTTGGGACGAAGCCTGGTCATATTTTCCTGCTGTTTACAAAATGTACGAAACCGGTCCGGGGCTACTTCCGGGAGCTTTGCCCTTATGGGATGCCAAGGGACACCCACTGTTTTTTTTCTTTTTGTCGTCGTCGTGGATGCAGTTGGTTGGAACTTCTGTTTTTTGGGTACACGTTTTACCTTTCCTTATTTCGCTGGCTACTTTAACGGCTCTTTTTTTTGTGGTAAAAAAACATACCAACCTGTGGGCTGCAAATATTGCCGTATTATTATTTAGTGTACAGTCGCTGTTTTTGGCGCAGGCAACCATGCTTCTTCCCGAAATGCTAATTACACTGCTATTTTTGCTTGCTATCAATTCATATTTAAATCAAAAATATCTGGCATTTGCAATTTGGTCATCAGTAATGGTTTTAACCAAAGAAACCAGCATTGTTTTTGTTGGTGGATTTTTACTTTACCACCTGGCTGTTTACCTCAAACCCGGAAAAGAGTCACGAAAATATATTCTTGAAAGTCTTCTTATTCTGCTGCCAATTCTTGTATATGGCGGCTTCCTTATTCTTCACAAAAAAGAATTTGGTTCTTTCTTTTTTCAGGAACACACCGGTTATATTCAATTAAGTTTTGTTTCCATTATAAATAAGTTAAAAATTGCCACCGGGATTATTTTCACACGTTACGGAAGAAATGTTATTTTGCTGGCTGTAGTGGTGGCGCTTGTTTATCTCTTGCTCAAAAAGAAAAAACTGAAAAACAAAAATTTACTGGCCCTTCTGGTTTTTCAAACTGTTATTTTTCTTCTTTTCTCGGCACTTAATTTTTATACACAGCGGTATATGCTGGTACTACTGGCACTCTTTGTGATTATAGCCGGTGTTTTACTGGAGCAGGTGAGGTTCAAAAAAATGATTGTAAATGGCTCAATACTTGCCTTAATTTTAGCTGTTCCCCTCTTTTATACTTTTACAAAAAAGTCGAGTGCCGACAGTAATATGGGATATGTTCAGGTAGTAAAAGTACACCAGGAAATGGTAAAATACTGCGAGGAGCAGGCCTGGCAAGATGAACCGATTGCTGCCAGTTTTAACCTTATTTTTTGTTTGAGGAACCCACATCTTGGTTATGTATCCAACAGGAAGGGCTTTTCAAATGTAGTGAATCTTGATAAGTTTAAGGACGCCGGCATTTTTATAAATGAATGCACATCTTATGGAGTCGAATCTCAACTGGATTCTATAAAATCCGAAAATAAAATGGTAAAGGAATTCCGGCTAAAACATGCCTGGGGCGAAATTTATACAAATCAAACTGTAAAACAGTAATTTTCAGGATTAACTGTCACCCAAAAAAATTAAACTTTCCTGATTACGATGGTGACAAACATTGACATTTGTTTTGAAATTCCGGAGAGGCATTTATCTGCAAGTTTAAAAAAGCCATAGGAAAACCCAGGCACCAGCGACTTGAAGGAAACACCTCCGCTAAGCAAATATCGAAAGGGGGTATGATAATTTAAATGATGTAATTTCAGGTTGGGAAATTTTGAGTTAAAAACGTCACTATCCCTTTCAAAAACAATCCAGGGCAGCGCTCCGTTTGCTCCACTCAGGGGACCCGATGACGGGATGGTCCAGTTCCCATCAACATCAAAAGGTTCATGGTGAAAATTTTTGTAGATAAATCGCCCCCACAAACTATTGGCAGGTTCTATCATTATAAGCAATCCGTCTTTTTTCAGCACCCTGCTTACTTCGGATAAAAACCGGCCGGCATCCGGAATATGATGAAAAGTATCAATCATAAAGATGGAGCTGATTTCGTTGTTATCAAACGGCATGTCGAGGGCAGAGAAAGTAAGATCGTTTGAAGGTAAATCCAGAACGTCGGCGCACAAAACATCAGGATCAAGTTCTTTCAAAAACCCTCCTCCCGAACCGACTTCAATCACCTTTCCTGTTGGCAATTGCGGCTTTCGTTTTAACAATACGTCATACCACTCCCGGTATAGCCGCCGAAGAAAAACCTTTTCCCGAATAATTTCACCGTGAAAAACCGTTCTTTCCGGAGAATCCAACTCATATGGAATATCATATTTCAAAAAACTCAACATAACTTTATGGATGTTCGGTAAAGCCCAACACTATTTAAATTTAATTTTAAAAAGTGCAAACCACCACATTTTTAAAAGAAGTAAACCGTGTTTAAACCTTGAAATATTGGTATCTCCATACTTTCTTTCCTGGTATCTTATGGGCATATCAACTATTTTAAGATTGAGTTTAAAGGCCCCAAAAAGTAAATCAAAATCGCCAAAGGGGTCAAAATCACCAAAATAAGACCGGTTAGCCGCGAGTTTTTCGTAATCTTTTCGAAACATCACTTTTGTCCCACACAATGTATCTTTTACAGGTTGTTCAAGCAACCAGCTAAAAGCAGCGCTAAAAAATTTATTACCAAGCGTATTCAGAAAACGCATTGCATTTTTTTCCAAAGGATAAATAAGACGGGTTCCATTAATAAATCCTCCCTTGTTTTGTGCAAGCGCATTATAAAACTTTGGCAACTGTTCAGGGGGGACAGTCAAATCCGCATCCAGAATCATCAAAATATCACCTTTTGCAATACTGTAACCTGCTCTTACCGCATCGCCTTTTCCCTTACCGGGCTGCTGTAATATTTTAATATCGTGTGTTTCTTTATATTTTTCTTTTATCTCCTGAATTTTCGCCCAGGTATCGTCGGTGGAGTTTCCTTCAACAAAAATAATTTCCAGGTGCTTACCAAACCGGGGCAGTCGTAAAATGGCATTTTCAATATTCCCACTTTCGTTTCTTGCCGGAATAAGCACGGAAGTAGAATATTTGTCACTTACTTCTTCCTGTTTTACATCCACAATGGGGCGGGCAAAAGTGTATTGATTCAGGGCGAACCAGTTAAAAAAAGGAAGACGGGAAACAAATTTATTTAAAAAGGCCGACAAAAGCGGGATATAAAACGGGAAAAGCATTGACGAATTCTGTTTGTAAGTTTCAAAGCCCGACAAAAACAAAAGGTTCGACAAATCTTTAGCCGATATCCAGCTCTGCTTTGGTCCTTTCTTTTTTATTCCTATAAATTCGGCAAACTTTATAAACGGCTCCCAAAAACTATTATAGTAAGTAATGATTATTTTGGTTTCGTTGTGGCAAATGTTATGCAGTCCCTGAAACACTTCCTGTATATCTACCAGGTAACCAATTAAATTTGACAAAATAACAACATCAAATTTTTTCTCCAGTTGAATGTCCTCTGCCGGGGCGCAAATAAAATCGACTGATGGAAATTGTCTTTTTGCCTCTTCAATCATTTTCTCACTGAAATCAATCCCCGTTTTTTCCTTTCCGTCTATTTTTCCAAGCAATTCTCCGGTTCCGCAACCAATTTCAACAACAGATGCATTTTTGTGAACAAAAAAGCTGACATACTCGGTTATACTGTCCCAATAATAACTTTTACTTTTCCGGTATTTGATTCTTGACGCTGCGATTTTATCAAAATACGCTCTGAGTTCCTGTTTCTTCTCTTTATAAATATCCATTCTGTTTTCTTACAAGGCAATTTCATTTTTAAAATGGCTCATGCCGGCTACAAATTTCGAATTTTTATCTAAACGAAAAGGAAACTGGTTGCTTATTTTTTCTGCCTCCCGGTCAAATTCCTGATCGTACTTTAACTCAATCACTGTTTTTAATCTTTCTTTGCAGGAATGCTGCAAATTATTCCAGGTGGGTCTGAGGTTGTAGTATTCCATTTCAGTATCTGTTGTAATTCGGAATTTCTTATCGAGCGTTGTAAAATAATTTCTGAAATAGGAATTAAACAAAACCGGTTGCAAGCCCTTAAGTTTTTCAGAAACTTCAAGCGGTAAGCCGGCTTCGGAAAATAACTGTTTTAATGTACTTGAATCAAAAAATCGCTCATCGAAAAGAAAAGAAGGTACAGGATATGATTTTTTTGTTCCGGTTAATCCCTTTTTTATTTTAAACTCAAGAATTGGAGAAGCAATCTCTCCAAACTGATTGTCATACCACCGCAAGCGAACTTTCCACCGGTCACCGTGTCCGAAAAGGTTATCAAAATAACAATCCAGACCCGGCGTATCAAAATAAATATTATTCACCCGGCGCGGCACAAAAGCTGGAACAAAAAAAGCACTGTTACGCTTAACAACAGCTTCAGCAGCGGGCCCGGAGGAGCCTTCCGCTATAAATTTTCTTTCGTATCTGTAGGTTGTTAATTCGGTATACCCGTCCATAACGCTTAAAACGAATTATTGTCGACAAACGAAATCCGAATTTCCGGGTTTATTTCGTTCAGCCGTATTTTGAATTGCTGAAGGTCGTCGGTCTTTTTAATTTCAATCCAGAAAGCCGCTTCAATTAAATCAGCTGTTTCGTCGTAGCGCACCAGTTTTGAGGCTTTAAAAATTTCCCGCACAACGGAATCAATATTCTCAAGACCAGGTTTTCTTTCGCCTGTGCTGCTCACGGTCAGATATAAATTTTGTTTGCGCGTTTTTGCTGAAGTCAGATATCGAACCCAAATAATAGCCAGCAATACAATTGCTCCGACTACTGTAACAATACGTTGGTTGGCCCCCATTCCCAAACCAATGGCAATGGTAAAAAAGAGGTAAGCCAATTCTTCGGGCTCTTTTATAGCCGAACGAAAACGTACAATGGATAGCGCCCCTACCAATCCCAGCGAAAGAGCAAGTGAAGATTTTACAATAGAAATTATAAGCATGGTTGTAAACGCAATCAAAAAGAAATTTGCTCCAAATGCTTTTCTACCTGATAAGCTTTTGGCACAACGTGAATAGGTAAATTCCAGAATGAGTGACAATACAAGAATAATGATTGCATTAATTACAAAATCCCAGATAGAAATTTGTGCATTTTCGGTAATCAGAAACCGCTGAAATAGATTCCACTTGTCCATTTTAGATATTTTTATTGATATAGTTTTTCTACTAACTTTTTTTCTTTCCCGTAAATGGGTTTTCCATTTAATGTAAGAACCGATCCCTCTTCAATTTGATGAAAAATCATGTTCTTTTTTAATTTTAAATTCTCAATCACAATCTTTCCCGGGCCATATTCCGGTTTCTTTACAAAAGCAACCAGCCCGTAAACCGTTTGATTCATTTCAATTTTATCCAGCACCAGTTCCGACAAATCTTTTGATGCTACACCAATATTGGCTTTATCAATTTTACAATCAGTAACGGTTAAAAAGGAATGCTCTCCACCCGAAATGGCTTTGTCGTTGATTTTATACATCTCGCATCCGGAAATTTTGATCTGACTGCCCGAAAAATCGATGGCATCATTTCCCGTATTTTTAAACAAACAATTTTTTACTTCGCCGCTACAAAAATCAGAATCAAATGCATCAGCAAATGTATTTTCAAAGCGACAGTTTTCCACATAAAAATCAGAACGAACAATATTCAGGGCATCGTCGCAATTAACATTGGAGGCAAAAACAGAGTTTTTAATTTCAACATCAGCTTCATAAAACGAAACAGCTGCCGGCGTTTGCCAGCCTCCTTTTTGCAGGTTACTTAAGTTCTGAAACTCAACAAAATTCAGTACCGATTTTCCGGCAGGCTGAATGATATTAAATCCTTGTGCCGACTTATCGCCTGAAAATATTTTCACAGGCTCAGCAGAGGTACCCTGCATTTTCACGGGGACAAATGAAAAGAATCCGGCTCCGTTTGTCAAATTCATCTTTGTGCCGGGCATAAACACAACTTCTTTTACTGCTGAAGGGATCACAACATCCGAACTGAAGGTATAACTTCCCTCAAAAATTATTCTCCCGTCAGTTACAGGAAAATTCGATGCCGCTCTCTTTTCTGCAATTTGTCTGGTCGTTAATCCAGATGAATACTTCCAGGGATGTACCTCTGTTTCGTACATCTCGTCATCTACTGAAAAAAGAATTTTTTCGGGAACACCTTTTATTGGAATAGAAATACGACTGGCATTAACTCCGTTAAAAGGTTCAAGTGAAGGCTCCGGTTCAAAATTTTCCGGTAATTGGTTGTTCAAAAATGCCCCAACTACTTTTACCCTGCCGTTATGAAAATTGAGTACATCTACCTGCTTCCTGTCCCGGTTGAAATATGCGTGAACCATTAACGGGATCAAATTTGGATTGACAGCGGTAGTATACTCTTTTCTGTATTTACCGGATTTTACAGCTGCAACCGCTTCCCCCAGCTTATCAACATTTTTTTGAATGTTTGAAATATTCTCCTGAATCCATTTTGCCTGTTCTTCAATGTATCCAAAATCGAAACGATAATAAGGAAATTCCTTTCGAATTACAGAAGCAAGTGAATCCCCCTCATTTTTATATGATAAAATGATATTATCAACAAATTCCGATGAACTGTATTTTTCAAGATAATTCACATATTTTTTGTTAAATAAACTATCGGAAAAAACCTGAAAAAGCATCAGTTCCTCTTTTTTTAAAGATTGCATCCAGTTGGGATCAACCATCCCTGAAACGGGTTCATCAAACCGTTTGTAAATTCCACCTTCAATATAACCGTCAAATGCAACAGGTTCGAGTAAACAGGTAACCGGATTAAAGTAAAAACGCTGATTGTGCCAGGTAAAGCCGTGATATGCCTGGGTTAAATCAATTAGCGCGTAGTATTTCGCCAGCTTATCAAGGTCAAAAACCATGGACACCGGCAGTGTTCTGTTTTTATATTGAAGTATTAGTTTTTGTGCCTCCTCCAGCGCGTTCACCATCAATGAATTGGCCATAATTTGTCCTTCTTTAAAAGGAACCGCCGCCGCTGCGTTAAAAAAATCGATGTCCCACTCCCGTTTTGTCATTTTAGTTTCAAGCACCTGCTGCCAGAAAATCGATTCATCAAACCTGATGATCGGGCCTTCCCTTCGGTTCCTGCTTTCAACAAGTTGTTTCTCAAAGTGTTCTTCCCAGGCATAAATTCCCAGCGAACGATCATTTATTCGTAAAGGAACAAAACCATATCGGGTGGTAAGCACCTCCTCCTGTTCAAATATTTTGTGTGACAGCCATTCATATAAAAAATTACGGGTTGAGGGATTTTGAACTGAAAAGGTTCGCATGTGTTTCCAGGCAAAGCCTTTTTTTAGTTTTATCCGGAATGACCATTTTTCACCTTGCAGATGATCCAGCAAATCACCTTTTAAGCGATATCTGCCATTAAAAAATTGATTGTCGCCAAACAAAACCAGGTTTGAATAATCCTCGTCAGAGTTAAACAGCAATGTTGTTTCGAATGCCTCATGTCGTTTCTGTTTGAGCTTTTCAAAATCAGTATCTTCTACATACATCAGCAGTGAATTTTCTCCTGTATATTCAGGATAATTTTTTCTATTGCTGAGAACAATCTGAAGATCGTCAAAATAAACAGTATCACTGCTGTTGTTCCAGACAAATATTTTCACCTTCCCCGAATAAAAATTAGGAGGGACAAAGTATTCAACAAAAATCTTTTGCCAACCATTCTGTTCTTCCAGTACATGTTTCCCGGCCTGATAAAAACCGTTTCCTCCGTCAATTACGACAACCCCGCCATCGTTTTTGCTTTTTCTCCAGGCGGTCACCTGTATATAATCATCCGCCTTCACATTTTCAATATCCACGGTTAATCCATAAGGTCTGCCGGGAAACAGTTTCGAAGAATATTTTCCAGAATAGGCAAAATCATCGGATTGAGTTTCCACATTCTGGAAGTAAATGTCGTTGCCCAAGGTTTCAGTAAATTGCCCCTTTTCTGCATTAACCACTTCAACATCACATAAAAATAGTGTCCTCGTGTCTTTTTCTTCTTCTGTTTTTTCAGAAGAACACGAAAAAATTATTAAAAATGAAAAAGCGAGTATTGCCGGATATATAAAAACTTTCATCAATAAATCGTATGGGGCAAATGTAACAATTCATTAATGTTTTTTTTATTATTTTGTAATGCTTTTACTTTCAAAGCACCAATTAATAATTATTGACTAAGCCTTAAAAAACAATAGGAACAAGCCAAATGATACGTTATATTATTCTCACTTTATTTATTCTTTTTATTCTTGATGCTGATGCCCAAACCGATTCTGTTAAGTACTCATTTTTTGTTGCTGGTCATACCTACGGAAAACCGGGTGTAAACAACATTGGATTACATCCCCCTTTAAAACAAAAATTTGGATACATAAAAGAACGCCCGGAAATAAAGTTCGGTATTTTAACCGGAGATATTGTTTACCCCAACCCGGTTGCCCAAGATTGGGACGAAGTTGATGCAGATATCGATTCTCTCGGGCTGCCTGTTTATTTTGCAGTAGGAAACCATGATATGGAAAACAGGGAGCTTTTTGAAAGCAGGTATGGCAGCACCTATTATTCGTTTACGTTTGAAAATGACTTATTTATCTTTTTAGATCCCAACATCGATGCCTGGAATATTTCGGGCGAGCAACTGCTTTTTTTGAAAAATACAGTAGAAGAATACAAGGAAGATGTGGATAATATCTTTGTCTTTTTTCATCAAATGTTATGGAGGGAAAACAATAACAAGTATTCGGTTATTTACCCGAATTCTTTTGCAGGAAGAGCCGGTTCCATTAATTTCTGGTCTGAGATAGCCCCGTTGTTCCTGTCGTTGGAGAACAATGTATTTATGTTTGCCGGTGATTTTGGGGCAGCCGACTGGAGCGATGATTTTATGTATGATAGTTACAGCAATATTAGCCTCATTGGGAGCGGAATGGGTGAAGGCCCGGGTGATAACTTTGTGGTAACGAACATTCACTCAGACAAAACAGTAACTTATGACCTTATTTGTTTAAACGATAGTTTACTCCACTGCTTTGGCGAATTGACGGATTATCGTTTGACACCGCAAAAAATAACGTCGGTTGGAAACGCAACGGAAAACATTAAAGTATATCCCAATCCAACACATCGGGATTTTACAGTGGATTTTACTTCCCCCTTTGGAAAATTTGTTACTTTTTTTCTGTTTAATCCACAGGGAGGTAAAGTATTTGAAAAAAAAGTAGCAGCAAATTCAAAAGTAAGTTTCGCCCCCGTGATAAAAAGTGGCGTTTACATTTTCAGAGCTGAAATAGACGGGAAAATTATAAAATCGGGTAAATTGGTTATCCTGTAGCAATCTTTTTGCTGAATGCCTACTCGTGAAAAGAATCAAAACAACAAATGATTAAAACTCCCCCAAAAGCATACATTTTACTCCGCATTATTTTTTAAGTTTGCATACATAATTTGAAGTGATCTCTAACAATGAAGATTCGGTTCCGTCAAAAGCACATTCCGTATTTTATCCTCGTTTTTTTTGGCATTCTCCTTTTTACAATGGGAATTACCAATCACTACCTGTTTCGCACCGTAACGTTTGATTATGGCAACTATAATTTTGCTTTCTGGGACTATTCCCATTTCAAAATAAGCCCCATCCCCTATTTCCGAAGCAATTTTTTACAAGATCATTTTTCTTTCACGCTCATGTATTTTGTTCCGGTCTTTTGGTTGCTAAACTGGCTAACACACTCCTATACTTTAATAATTATTCAAAACGCCTTAATTTTAATTGCAGCCTGGTACACATATAAAACCATAAAACTGAAAACCGATAATGTATGGCTCGGTGCTGGTGTTCTGCTTTATTATTTTTTACTTTTGGGAAGGTACACTTCATTTTCTGCAGATGTAAATCTGGCCATCATTTCATCGTGTTTTATCCCGATATTCATTTATTATTTTGTGACAAAAAAATATGTCACTGCACTGGTTATTTTTATTCTTTCACTTTTCTCGCGGGAAAATATTCCACTGTGGTTTATTTTTATTTTTATCGTCCTGATTTTGGAAAACAGAAAAGATAAAAAGGCCGTGAAATACTGTTTTTCAGGAATTTTTATTTCCATCATTTATTTTATCCTTTTGTTTAAAGTCTTTATTCCTTCAATAGAAACAAAAAATGTTGGTTATACTTTGTTTAATTATTCAGCTCTGGGAGCCACACCCGGCGAAGCAATTTTATATATTCTCCGTCACCCTGTGGAATCAATCAAACTGTTTTTTGTAAATCATCTGGACGATCCGGCCTATAACGGAGTTAAAGCTGAATTTTATCTCGTTTACATTATTTCGGGCGGATTTGTTCTTCTGGCAAAACCAAAATATTTAATTTGGTTTATCCCCATAATTGCGCAAAAAGTATTAAATGATGTTCCTACACGCTGGGGAATTGCCACCTACTATTCCGTTGAAGTGGTAACCCTGCTGCCATTGTCTGTTTTTCTGACATTGTCTTCTGTTAAATCGCATTCATTTCAAAAAGTTCTTACCATACTTGTGTGCACAGCTACTGTTTCAGTAACGACACATAAACTGGAGCGCTCCAACAACAGGATTCCCTATACGTTAAACCCCTCGAAGGTAAAAATTTATGACAAACACTTCTTCGAGGCACCGTTCAATGTAAAAAAAGTCAACCGTTTGTTGAAACAAATCCCGTCGCAAGCCAGCGTAAGTGCGTCAAACACTATTTTACCCCATTTGGCACAGCGACAAAAAATTTATTTCTTCCCGGTTATAAAAGATGCCGGGTATATTGTTTTTTCCGTTTACGACAATAATTACCTGCATTCTCAAATGGGGAATGAAAAAATAAGGAACAATTATCTCTCCAGCCCGGATTGGAAAATTGCTGCCAAAGAATTTCCGGTATTTCTTTTAAAAAGAGACACCACATCATCCCAAAGAAAAGAATCTGCAAATATTATTTTTAACAAGACCGACACCTTAACTTGCGATTTTGAAAAAACGGACACAATTTCCGGTTACACACTCTTTTCTGATGGTGAAAAGGCTGAAATGGCAAAATACCTCACAAACGAAAAATCGTTAAGCGGAAACCACAGTATAAAACTTTCTCAAGAGAACAGATACGGTACCAGGATATGGCTCCGCAACCTAAGTCAATATGATTACCTCGAAATAAGTCTCTGGGGTTATAGCCAGGAAAAAAACCAGGTGCATATTGTTGCAGAATATCTAAAAGATTTTGATTTCTATTCAAACGAAAGCGACACTACAAATGCGTCGGGTTGGCAAAAATATGTGTTAAATTTCTGGATTCCAAAACAAACAGATCGAAAGGATTGTGCTTTCTTTTTCAGAGGAAGCGGCGAAAGCCCGGTTTACATAGATGATTTGAAAGTGGTTAAAAAAGTGTTAGCCTCAAATATTCCCTAAAAGAAAAAAAGGAATTAACAGACGACAAATAACAACAACTAGTAACTTTTTAAATTAACAGCCAACTTTTTTAACAGAACTTTCTTCCTGTCCTTGTTCCACACATAAATTTTTATTGCAGTTGAATCGGGCAAGTCTGCCGGAATTTTTATATCAAGCAGGAGATTGCTCCAGTTACCGTTTGCAGCAATAAGCTCCTTTTTTTCGTAACGCAGATTTTTTGTGCCGTTTTCCACCGAAAAAATCAACAATACTTCATCTTTTCCCAAATTCGCTTCACTTCTGTAATCTAATCTGACATTAAATTCCAAAGTATTTTTTTGTTTTATTTCATAGCTCATTATTGTGATGCCCGGACCATACTCCTGTCTTTCGTCCAATACAAACACTTTCTCTCCATCAACTTCAGTTACATTGTTTTCGTTATGCTCAAAAGTTAAAACTTTTTCGATGGCTGAGCTTGCATTTTGAGACGAAATCCGTTCCCTGTTTTTTTCAAAAATATGAATGCTGTAGTCATACCCTCCCAGAACGGTAATCTTCTCCAGCGGTAAGTATGATTTTATTTCCTTCAGATAAGGATCATCTTTTAGGTTATCAAGTTGCACCCCTCCCTCGTTAGGGCCAAAGTGGGCATCCCATACCAATAAGTCGCCCCATTCCATGTTATTCGAAGGCTGTATTTTGTCGCTTACCCCCCAGGCACTTTGTGTTTGATCATAGGGATCCAGTCCCAAATGAAAAACCAACATGGGGTTAAAATAAAATATTCTCCCTGCAGGTTTATTTTCCTGAATATATGTTGCACTCTTTTCTATTAATTTGTCGGTGGGAGGAGCCTTCAGCGGCACCTGATTTGTTCCAAAAAACATTATAATTTGGACTACAACAAACACAGCCATTAAAGCCCTGGCTGCCTGTGTTTTTTTTATCACTTTGAAAACAAACTCAATACCTTTGCCTGCTGTTAAAGCAGCCAAAGGAATAACACCTCCGATAACACGGGTTAATCCAAGAGAACCGCCAACACCTTTCCACCAAACATAACTATGTGCTGCAAAATAAGCTATCCAACTTCCTGCAATTACAATAAACAGAATGGTATTCCGGTTTGTCAGCGAAAATTTCCTGAGAAGTTCTGAAGACCAGTAAAAAAGTCCCGTTATCAAAAGAACAAGAAACGGAACCCCAAAAATAAAGTTACTGTTCTTTACAAAATGGAAGAGACTACCGCTTCCGTAAACACTCTCACCTGTGGGATACGGAAAATGATGAATCAGCCATAAAATATCATCAAAAACCCAAAAGCCTATTAACGAATAAAACAATGTACCTGTTGCAAGAAAAAAGACAGATCGATACGAACGGGCCAAAATAAAAGCAAGTGCAAAAACCGGAAAAAATACAATTCCTTCAGAACGAACATAGGGGATAAACGACAAAATTAAAGCAGAAAGAATGTATTTATTTTTTACAAAAAAGTAAACAGAAACAATAAGTACAAAACTAAAAAGCACCTCGGTAAGGCAAGAATTCATTAGGATGAAATATACGGGTGCAAAAGCGGCAAGAACAACTGTAAACAATCCGGCCTGAGGAAAAAATTCTTGTGAAAGTTTAAAAATAAACCATAAAGTTACCATTGCAACCAACAGATTAAAAGACTGAGCACCCTTAAATCCCAACAATGCAAAGGGCGCTGAAAATGTTGTATACAAAGGTTTACCCCAGAGATCGAGAAACAGTTGAGGGTACTTAAATGAGTAGCGTGCAATTTGAAAGTGCGACACGCTGTCGGCCCCTCCAAAAGTCTTTTCATTTAAAAACAACAAAACGACCTGCAACACTGTGAGCAGGAAAAAAAACAGAAAGAGCAAACGTTTTTCCGGGCTTCTTTTCATTTATATTATCGTTATTTTTTTTAAAAAATATTATACTTCAATACACACCACAAGGCTCTGAAACCGTCTTTTGCATTAATTTTTTTGCCTTCTTCGTAGGTACGGCCGTAATAAGAAATACCAATTTCATAAATACGGACATTGGGCACTCTCGATATTTTTGCGGTAACTTCCGGTTCAAAACCAAATCTCTGTTCTCTCAAATTTAATCCCTTGATAATTTCTGCGCGAAACATTTTGTAACACGTTTCCATGTCAGTCAGGTTGAGATTGGTAAACATGTTCGAAATAAATGTAAGAAATTTGTTGCCGATTGAATGCCAAAAAAACAAAATCCGGTGCGGATTTCCTCCCATAAACCGGGAACCGTAAACAACATCAGCATTCCCCTCGGCAATTGGTTTGAGCATGTTGTTATATTCCCGTGGATCATATTCCAGATCAGCATCCTGAATTACAATACAGTCGCCAGTCGCCTCAGCTATTCCACGATGAAGTGCAGCTCCTTTTCCCTTATTCTCAGTTTGATGAAAAAATTTAATATCGGCATCCGGGTGATTATTAATATATAGCTCAATCACTGCTGCAGAGTTATCGTCCGAGTAGTCATTTACAATAATTATTTCCTTTTTGTATCCATAATCCAACTGAGCTTTTATTATACGATCCAATATTACTTCAATGGTTTTTTCCTCGTTGAAAACCGGAACTATAATTGACAATTTCATTTTTAGGTCAGCTAAATTTTACATATTGAATAATTATTCAAAGATAAAAGTATCGTTCGTTTTTATTTTAAAATCGAAAAATTACTTCCCCGAAATCCGGATTAAATAGTTTGTTTTTAAATTACTCTCGCGTGTTGCAGGATTTAAAAACCGTCCGTTTAAATGGTTCATACCATGTTGACGAATCACAAACGCCGTATCTGTTTTATATTCCAAATGTGAAATCTCTTCGAATTTTGTAGAATTTGTATACACCCAACTACCCGGCCGTTCAAGCACTTCAAACAATTTCTCCCAGGTATCAATATTGCCCACAGAATCTTTAGCCATAAAAAACAATTCGTATTCTTCCAGATCAAAATTATACAGTTTGTCATTTTCATTTCTGTTTTGCTGATAAATCCGAACCACTTGTCTTGCCCCCTGGTAGTCATATAAATGGGGAATAACAGAAACATTCAGAAACAAACTTAAAGTTCCGGCCAGAACAAATGAAACCAAAATGACACGTAATGATTTCTTGTTTTGAAATCGGAAAGCAAAAATTACTGCAATTAAAAAAAACAGTATCAACGCGATTGGCAACCAGCCATTATTTCCCTGATTGATGAATAACGCAAGGCCAAATACCAGAAGTATTATTCCAATGACAGCCCATTGAAAGCCCTGAACCGATTTTTCTGTCTTTGTCGAAGATGAAACGTTTTGTGCCATCCATCTGCCGGTCAACACAGCAATGGGGAAAACGGCCATTAAAAAATAGTTCGGCGATTTCCCTTTGGCAATGCTTAAAATGACTGTAAAAATCAAAACACTTCCCAATAACGCAATTCCCCAAACATCACTCTTCTTTTTTGAGAACCAACTTTTTATTTCAGAAAAAACTGCAAATACCACAAATACCGTCCAGGGAAGAAAAATCCACAAAGAATTGTACAGATAAAAAAACGGATCGTTACTCGAACCGGCATATTCACCCGAAATACGACCAAAATTATTGGTGATAAAAAAGAAACGAATTCCTTCCGTTCCAAAACTTTTATATAAATGAACAAGTGACGGTGAAACTACAATAAATGCGATTATAATTCCAAAAAACCATTTTGGATGAAAAATGTGACGATAATCTTTCCGGGCAATCAAATAAATAAAAACCATAAAAAAAGGGATTACCGCCCCCACCGGTCCCTTGGCAAGCATTGCCAGTCCCACACCAACAAAACCCCAAAAAAAATGAATCGGGGTGCCTGATTTCAGGAAAGCAGTAAGTTGCCAAAGCGCCAGAATCACACCGGTTTGTAAAACAGTATCTGTATGAATATCCAAAAGATACAGTACAAATACCTGCGACGTTCCGGCAATTAAAGCAGCATATTTACCAGCAGTTTTTGAATACAATAATTTACCCAAACGATAAGTAAAATATACTCCGGCCAGTGCCCAGAGCGTAGGAAATATTTTAAAAGCAAAGTTTGTATTTCCAAAGATTTTAATCCCCAGTCCGGCCAGCCAAAAAAGCAGGTGTGGTTTCTGATCATATAACTCTTTGTTGATTTTAAGTGTCAGCCAATCATGCGACTCAACCATTTGCCTGGCAATTGCTGCATACAATCCGGAATCGCCCGTTAAATCAATAAAAAGCCCAAAAATATAGGCCAGCACAAGAAGTAAAAAAGCATAGCCCCACAAAATATTTTTATACGATTTCTTCACAGGCATCCGGCAAAATTAGTCTTTTGAACAAAATAACGATTAAAGTTGACAGGTAGTTTGTGCGGTAAAATAAAAATAGTTTTAAGGGAATATTTTGATAATCGATTTGTTTTTTCAGATTTTTACTCCAATTTTAAAATTATAAAACGATCAACTTATGGCTAAATCGCTGGTAAATACCAATGCAAAATTTGGCACAATGCCAGTTTTTCTTACTGCTCTGTCAACTATTCTTGGGGCTATTTTATTTCTTCGTTTTGGTTGGGCCGTTGGCCAGGTGGGTTTTTTTGGTGTAATCGGAATCATTTTGCTGGGGCATGTGGTAACCATTCCAACAGCATTTGCTGTTGCAGAAATTGCCACAAATCAACGTGTACAGGGTGGAGGAGCCTATTACATCATCAGCCGGTCGTTTGGATTAAATATTGGAGGAGCGATTGGCATTGCACTTTATCTGTCGCAGGCTATTAGCGTTGCTTTTTATGTCATTGCTTTTGGAGAAGCTTTTGAGCCAGTAATTGAATGGATAGCCCAAAACTATGGTTTTTATATCCCCGACCGTCGCTGGATTTCCATACCCACCATGTCCCTTCTTTCTTTGCTCATCCTTTTTAAAGGAGCCAACGTTGGCATGAAAGCATTGTATGTTGTTGTTGCAGTCCTTCTAACCTCATTGGTCATGTTTTTCCTGGGAGACTCACCTATAAAACCACAGGAAATAAATTTTCATGCACACATTTCAAATAACCTCAATTTCTTTTTTGTTTTTACCATCATTTTCCCTGCTTTCACAGGCTTGGCTGCTGGCTTGGGCTTATCAGGAGATTTGAAAGATCCAAAAAAATCAATCCCCAGAGGAACACTTTGGGCGACTGTTGTTGGCATGTTGGTTTATGTTGCCATTGCATACAAATTTGCAATTTCAGCATCACCTTACGATTTAGTAAGCGACCAGTTGATAATGAGTAAAATTGCTGTTTGGGGGCCGATTATACCAATCGGGCTGGCTGCAGCTTCACTGAGTTCAGCGCTTGGTTCGATTATGGTTGCACCACGAACATTACAGGCCTTGGGATTTGATGATATTTTTCCCCAAAAAGGACTAAATCGTTGGTTTGCCAGAGGGAAGAAAAAAGACAACGAACCGGTAAATGGTTCGCTGATTACCATAATCATAGCATTTGTTTTTGTAGTTGTAGGTGATGTTGACTTTGTGGCTCAAATCATATCCATGTTTTTTATGGTGACCTATGGTGCCATTTGTCTTATATCTTTCCTTGAACATTTTGCCGCCGATCCGGCATACCGCCCAACATTCCGCTCCAACTGGTATATCTCACTAATAGGTGCACTTTTTTCCTTTTGGCTGATGTTCCAGATGAACGCTCCCTATGCAGCCACCTCTCTGGTTATCATGTCAATTATCTACTATATTATCATGCTCAACAACGAGGAAAATCAAGGCCTGAACAAACTTTTCAAAGGCGTTATTTTTCAGTTGAGCCGGCAACTTCAAATTATGCTACAGCGCGCCGACAGCAGCGAAAAAGAAACCAGTTGGCGCCCGTTTGGAGTTTGTATCTCACACGATACATTTAAGCGACGTTCGGCCTTTGACATTATGCGGTGGTTGTCCTATAAATATGGCTTCGGAACATACATTCATTTTATAAAAGGCTATCTCAACGAAAAAACAACAGAAGAATCAAAAAAAGTACTTGACCGCTTAATTCTACTTTCAGCGGGAAGTAAAAACAGGGTTTACCTCGACACTATAATTTCACCATCGTACACGTCGGCAATAGCTCAGGTTGTGCAGCTCTCTGGCATTTCCGGCAAAGGAAATAACCTTATCCTTTTTGAATTTTCGAGAACAGACCCGGGAAACTTAAAGGAAATTACAGCCAATTACGGACTCGTAGAATCTGCAGGTTTTGACATTTGTATTTTAAATACCTCGTATAAAAGTTTTGGCTACAAAAACGAAATTCATATTTGGATTAGCCCCGAAGATTACCGGAATGCAAACCTGATGATTTTGCTGGGGTATATTATTTTGGGGCACCCCGACTGGAAAAAAGGCAAAATAAAAATATTTGCACTTTACCCGGAAGAACTAATGGAGGAAAAACGGAAACAGTTGATGGAGCTTATAAAAACCGGTCGTTTGCCCATAAGCCCTTCAAATATTTCTATGGTTCCGTTTGATACTCAAAACAGAAAAGAAGTGATCACCAGGTACTCGGCCGATGCTGATTTAACCCTCATCGGATTTACTTCCGAAATGTTGACAAAAATTGAGGAACTTTCTGAAGGATATCAGGATTTAGGTAACATTTTGTTTGTGAGTGCAAACCGGGCAAAAGCAATAAATTAATTTACAAGGCGTTTTTTCAAAACAGTTTTAAAGCTTATTTTAGAAGCAAAATTTGAAAGATGGATAAGATAGCCATATTCCCCGGATCATTCGATCCTTTTACCGTTGGACATGAATCGATCGTAAGAAGAGCCGTATCTATGTTTGACAAAATTATTGTAATGATCGGTTTTAATGCCAACAAAAAATCCTTCTATTCGGTTGAAAAAAGGTTACGATGGATTAATCAGGTATTTGATAAAGAAGACAAAATTGAGGTTCGTATCCACGAAGGACTGACCATCGATTTTTGTAAAGAAGTGGGGGCAAAATATATTTTAAGAGGTTTGCGAACTTCGTCTGATTTTGAATACGAACGAGCCATTGCCCAAATAAACAAAAAAATGCATCCCGAAATTGAAACGGTGTTTCTGCTTACTTTACCGGAGCATACTCCTGTTAATGCATCAATTATACGTGATATTGTTTTACATGGCGGAGATGCCAGCATGTTTCTTCCCAAAGGATTAAACATGGATGAATTCAAAATGGAAAACAAAGACTAAATTTTTTGTTCATGAACAAGTTATCTGTTCTGACCATTATCCTGCTTTTATTTGGGAAAGCAGCTTTTTCTACTGTTTTGGAAGGTCAAAACCGGGAATATGCAGGAAAAAGAATTGCGTTTTACACCTATTCCGACCCGATTGCGAAAAACGAACTGGAACTGTTTTCGATTAAGTTTGGCAGTGACGGACATTTCAGGACAGAAATTCAGCTTACTAAAACAACATTTGTTTTTTGTTATTTTGGAATTTACAGAGGCGAATTTTTCCTCGAACCGGATAAAACGATTCAACCCGTTTTCCCTCCATACCGGGAAAAATCGTTTGCCGATCAAAAAAATCCATTTTTTGAGCCTGTTCTTTTTTGGTTTAAACAAAAAGACTCCCAGGGTTTAAATCAAAACATACTCGACTTTGAAGCCCGTTTTGGCCAACTTACCAATAGCGAAAAATATTTTAACCGGCTTTATTTTAAACAATCACGCGAAGTTTACGACTCAATTGTTTTCATTCTCAACAACGATTTCCCAAAATCCAATAATTCTGTTTTTGAAAACCACAAAAAACTCAAAATAAAATTTTTAGAATCTGAAGTTTTCAGACAAAACCCGGAGGACGGCTCTGCAATTCTCTCTACTGTTCCCCCGGATTACTGGCAGCATCCCGCATTTATAAGTTACTTCGAAAGAATTTTCACCAACAGGCTCAGTTTTGATGCAAAATCGAAAGATGGCGATAAAATCAAAAATGCCATCGCCCGGCTTGATGCCGACTATCTGACCGGTTTCGTAAAAAACAAATACAATTTAACCGGCCAGGTTATACAACTTGCAACATTAAAAATGCTTTACGATGCTTTTTATTCCGGTGAATTTCCCCGTTCGGCTATTATTCAGCTGCTGGAGTCAGAACAATGGAAAAAAAATTCGTCGGAGATAATTATTACTTATACAAAAAATGTAATCGAAAAACTTACATTTTTACTTCCCGGTGTAAAAGCTCCGGTAATCTGTTTAAAAGACATAAATGGGCACCACAAATGTTCAGACGACAACAAAGACAAATTTAAATATTTGATTTTTGCCGACGCTGAGATGATAGTTTGTCAGGAACATTTAAAATATTTGGCCAAAATTGAAGAACAGTTTCAGCAACACCTGGAAATTATTCCGGTAATGCGGAAAACCGATATTATTGAAATGAAAATGTTTCTCGATAAAAACCAGATTCCGGGAAAGCAACTCGTTGACGAGACAGGCGAATTTATTCGCAAATATAAAATAAAGGCATTTCCCAGCTGTTTTCTTCTTGATGAAAATCATAAAATTGTTTTTGAAAACACCAAAGCTCCTCTCGACGGGTTTGAGCAACAATTTGGTTCCTTTCTGCAACAAGAACTTTTCAAACGACAAAGAAATCAAACCCGGTAAAGATTGATTATTTGTTTTAGATTTTCGTAAGTATTTTCCAAAACCTCGCCGAGTTCAGCAGGTGCAAACCATTTTATTTTTGTAATGCCTTCTTCTTGCTGAGGGACACCTGTTTGTGCTCCACTGTAATTCATATCATACCAAAATGTTTCTTTAAAAATCCACTCACCTTTGCTTTTTTTGTAAGGCGATTGGTAAACATGATAAGTTGAAGGTAATTCTCTGGCAATTTGTAATCCGGTTATTCCACATTCTTCCTCCACCTCCCGAATGGCCGCGTCGCTGGTTGTCTCACCTTCCTCTACTTTACCTTTTGGTAAATCCCACACTCCATTTCTTAGTATAAATAACAGCTTCCCTTCACCATTAAAAACAACTCCGCCGGCAGCATCAATTTGTATAAAAGCCGATTTAAATACTTCAAAAAAATCAACAGGAGATGAATGAGTTAAAACAGTCTCAGTGGCATTATCCAAAATAAAATTATAAAACCACCTCCGGACATCAAAAACATTAAATGAATCGGTGCTCTGAATGGTTGTTTTATTTAATGTTATATTCTCCCGGGTGGAAATGTTTATCAATTTTTGATTAAAAAAAACTTTATACATTTGTTCTTAATTAAAAAATTACTGCAAAATTATGGAATCAACTCAAATTGAAGTAACAAAAAAATTACTTGAAATAAATACGATAAAAATACAGCCGTCAAGCCCTTTTACCTGGGCATCGGGATGGAAGTCGCCCATATATTGCGATAACCGAAAGATACTTTCTTATCCGGAAACCCGGACATTTATCTGCGATAAATTTGTGGAATTAATCCGGGAAAAATACCCCGATGCAGAAGTAATTGCAGGGGTTGCAACCGGTGCAATTGCACACGGCGTATTGGTAGCTGACAAACTTGGATTACCATTTATTTATGTTCGTTCCAAACCCAAAGGACACGGACTGGAAAACCTGATTGAGGGAGACCTGAAACCCGGACAAAAAGTGGTAATTATTGAAGATTTGGTATCAACCGGTGTAAGTAGCCTGAAAGCTGCGGAAGCTGTGAGCAATTTTGGAGGAGAAGTAGTTGGAATGGTGGCAATTTTCACCTATAATTTTCCACATGCAAAAGAAAACTTCAAAAAAGCAAAAGTTGAACTGACAACATTAAGCCGGTACCAGATTTTAATCGACCTTGCCCTGGCAGAGGGAGAAATTACAAAGGAAGAAGTTGAATCGCTGATGGAATGGCGCGAAGACCCGGCAAACTGGGGTAAATAGTAGAATTTTTGGAAACCAAGGATAGAGATCCCGCTTATGCGGGATTTTTTTTCATTACAAACAGAAAGTTATGAGTTTACACAAATATGTAAGTGACGTAAAAATAATTGACCAAAACGAACAGGTTGTTTTTAATTACCTTTCCAATTTTGAAAATCTGGCGGCTTATCTCAATTCAGGATTGATTGAAAAAATAACCAAACAAGTACCGCAGGTTAAAATTACCGATTTCCAATCCGACCGTGATTCCTGCAAATTTAAAATTACCGGGA
Source organism: Maribellus comscasis (assembly GCF_009762775.1). GTDB lineage: Bacteria > Bacteroidota > Bacteroidia > Bacteroidales > Prolixibacteraceae > Draconibacterium > Draconibacterium comscasis. The sequence goes on from NZ_CP046401.1 coordinate 1,491,356, forward strand.
TGGGAGTTGCTGAAATTAAAATTGTAAACCGCGATCCTTTTAAAACCATCAAAGTTGAAAGTTCGGGGAGCCTCCCGCTGAGTTTTACTTTTTGGATTCAACTGTTACCTGACGATGCCTTTAAAACAAAAATGAGGCTCACATTACACGCAGAAATGAGCATGATGATAAAAATGATGGCAGGAAACAAACTGGAGGAAGGTATCAACCAATTGGCTGACACACTGTCTAAACTTCCTTATAAATAAATTCCGGCTCCTCCGCTGAAATCAAAAAATATACTCAACTTCCTTAAACATATACTCAGAAAGTTTTCCATTTTGCCTCTTTAAAATCAATTGGCCGAATTCACCAATTCCAATAATCTTTGCTTTAAATTCACCATCTCCGTCTTTAAAGATACTCCACATATTTTTTCGAAAAAGCCGCTCAAAATACATGGAATCGATATATTCAAAATCTCCATTTGCTAATCTCTGATACCACTTAAAAATTAGTTCCACGATTTCATCCAGTACGTCGTGAATATTGTATTCTTTGCCTGTAATTTGTTGTAACGAAACCGGATTTGGAGCGCCGGAAACAAACTCTTTTTGGTTCAGGTTTAAACCAATTCCCAGCACCGATGAAAAAATATTTCTTCCTTTTACACCATTTTCTATCAAAATGCCGGCGATCTTTCTACTTCCCAGATACAAATCGTTGGGCCATTTTATCGACACATCCAAAGTTTTGCTATTAAGGAAGTCATACAAAGCAAGGCTAACAATCTTTGATATAGCAAATTGTCTTTCAGCGGGTAAAAATCCGGGGAACAAAATTATGCTGGTCAGTAAATTTTTTCCTTTTTCACTTTCCCAGTAATTGCCACGTTGTCCTCTGCCTTTCTCCTGAAAATATGCCAAAACGACAGTGCCTTCTACTGCCTGTTTCGACATAATTAACTGGTTGGCATAGTTGTTGGTAGATTCAACTGCGTTCAAAACAATATAATTTTTGTCCGAAAAATTCATACATTTTTACTTTAACTCGTCAACTTTTTATTGATGAAATGGTTTTTTACATCACAGCATGGTTGGATGCACTAAAACAGAAATGAAAATACAAAAAATGGGAATAAGGCAAAAAGATTATCTTTGTATGGTACAATAAAAATATATGACAGGGAAAAAGGAAGAAACAGACAAAACAATTGAAGCAATTCTGGAAGGAATTAACCGAATTAAAGGAAAGGAAATAACAATAATTGATTTAAATACAATACATCATACTGAATGTGGATACTTTGTAATATGCCATGGAAACTCAAATACGCAGGTAAATGCGATATCACAATCAGTTGAAGAAGTTGTTGAAAAACATACAGGAGAAAAAGCCTGGCACCGCGACGGATACAAAAACGCAATATGGATTTTAATTGATTACGGAGAGATTATGGTTCATGTTTTTCAAAAAGACGCAAGAGAATTTTATAACCTTGAAGGCCTTTGGGCTGACGCAAAAATTACAAAAATAGAAGCAGAAAATTGAAATTAATTATGGCAGACGATAAAAATAAACAAAATAAGCCAACCAATCCATTTGGCTCATTTAACTCTAACAAAAAGAATGATGGGAAAGGGCCAAAATTCAATGCCTATTGGATCTATGGGATAATTGCCATTGTTTTCATTATTGTTCAGTTTTACTTTAGCAATTCACGAGGCCCGGTTGAAACCAACTGGAGTGAAGTAAAATCAACGATGCTGGCTAACCAGGATATCGAAAGGATTGTTGTTGTAAATGAAAAGCACGCCAACATTTACATAAAAAAAGACAGGCTTGATAAATACGAATCTGAATTTAGCGGCAACTTTTCAAAGCCTTCAGAAAGCGGACCTCACTTTACGTTTAATATTGGTTCGGTGGAAACATTCGAACGCAATTTACGTGAAGCCCAGGAAGGAACGGATTATGAAGTGCTTCCCGAGTATAAGGAAGAACGTAACTGGGCAGGAGAAATTTTATGGACCATCGGCCCGTTTGTACTAATCATTTTACTTTGGTGGTGGATTTTCAGAAGAATGAGCCGCGGAGGAGCCGGTGGAGGAGCCGGTGGTATTTTTAATGTTGGAAAATCACAGGCAAAAATATTTGATAAAGACCAGAAAGTTTCAACTAATTTTAAAGATGTTGCCGGGCTGGCAGAAGCAAAACAGGAAGTGGAAGAAATTGTGGAATTCCTTAAAAGCCCGGCGAAATACACCAAATTAGGTGGAAAAATTCCGAAAGGAGCGCTTTTAGTGGGGCCTCCCGGAACCGGAAAAACATTATTGGCAAAAGCTGTGGCAGGGGAAGCAAACGTACCGTTTTTCTCTATGTCTGGTTCCGACTTTGTTGAAATGTTTGTTGGTGTAGGTGCTTCACGTGTGCGTGACCTGTTCAAACAAGCCAAAGAAAAGGCGCCTTGTATTGTATTTATTGATGAGATTGATGCAATTGGGAGAGCACGTGGAAGAAACCCCAATTTTGGTTCAAATGATGAGAGAGAAAATACCTTAAATCAATTATTGACCGAAATGGATGGGTTTGACACCAACAGTGGTGTTATTATTCTTGCTGCTACAAACCGTGCCGATGTTCTTGACCGGGCACTGATGCGTGCCGGACGTTTTGACCGCCAGATACACGTTGAGCTGCCCGATTTGAACGAACGCGGAGCAATATTCAATGTTCATCTCCGCCCACTCAAATTGGATCAAAGTGTAAATGTTGAATTTCTGGCGAAACAAACACCAGGTTTTTCAGGTGCCGATATTGCCAACGTTTGTAACGAAGCTGCATTAATAGCAGCGCGTAAAAACAGGGAAGCAGTTACCAAGCAAGACTTTCTGGATGCCGTTGATCGTATTATTGGTGGTCTGGAAAAGAAAAATAAAATCATTTCACAGGAAGAAAAGAAAACCATTGCCTACCACGAAGCCGGTCACGCCACCATCAGTTGGCTGCTCGAACATGCACATCCACTGGTTAAAGTAACAATCGTACCCCGTGGAAAAGCTTTAGGTGCGGCCTGGTATTTACCTGAAGAACGCTCTATCACTACCAAAGAACAACTGCTCGACGAAATGTGTTCGGCATTGGGAGGACGAGCTGCAGAAGAAATAATCTTTGGAAAAATCTCTTCCGGTGCACAGAACGATTTGGAAAAAATTACCAAACAAGCTTATGCAATGGTTAGTATTTTTGGTATGAGCGAAAAGGTAGGCAATGTAAGTTTTTACGACTCAAGCGGACAGAACGATTACACATTTACAAAACCATATAGCGAAAAAACAGCAGAGTTAATCGATGAAGAAGTAAAGATTCTTATCGATGCACAGTATGTAAGAGCGCTAAAAGTTCTGAAAGACAATGCTGAGGGGCACAAAAAGCTGGCCGATCGTCTCTTGGAAAAAGAGGTTATTTTCAGTGAAGATCTGGAAGAAATCTTTGGGAAACGTCCCTGGAACAAAGAAACCGGTGTAGCTGAAAAACAACGCCAAAATATTTCTGGAAATAAGGAAATAGAAGAAAAATCAGAGGATTCTGAAAGCCAGGTAATATCAGCATAAATGAAATCGGCAAGGCAGGAGATATTAGAAAAATTAAAAAACACCCAACATTTTTTGCCTGAAAAGCCTGATTTTGACACTCCCGTTTATCATTCCATTGAAGAGCCGCTGGATGTGGCTTTTAAAGAAAATCTGGAAAAGGTAAACGGGAGTGTTTATTTGTTTGATAACCAAAACGAACTTTTTTCAGAACTTCAGCGTTTGCTGAAAAAATATTCAGCTAAAAATATTTGTTGTAAAGAACCTGAACTTCAAAAACTTTTAGAAGAATACAATATCAAATTTTCAACCTGTAACCATTTTAATGAGAATGTTGAAGCGGGAATAACCGGCTGCGAATTTCTTATTGCCCACACGGGGTCAGTAATGGTAAGTTCTATACAAGCCGGCGGGCGCCAAATGTTTGTTTATCCGCCTGTTCATATTGTAATAGCCCAAAAGAAACAGGTCGTTGATTATCTTGAAAGTGCCTATTCAGGTATTGCTGAAAAATACAAAAATAATTTGCCTTCGCTGGTTACAATTATTACAGGCCCCAGCCGGACTGCCGATATCGAGAAAACACTAATTCTTGGAGCGCACGGCCCCAAAGAGCTTCATGTATTTTTAGTCTGAAAAATAATTCAATTTATTTACCTTTGCAAAATGGAAGAAGGCTGGAAAGAAGTGTACATGACTGCCCATGAGTATAAAGCTGAGATGGCACGGGAAATTCTGGAAAATAACGGTATTAAAGCAATTGTTATGAACCAGCAGGATACAGCATATAAAAGTTTTGGGGAGTATCTGGTTTACGTGGCTGATGCGGACTATACACGCTCTGTTAAACTACTTAAAAATTTAAAAAATTGAACAACCTCCTAAAACGTTCATTAACCGGGATTATTTACGTGGCCGTAATTCTGGCAGGAACAATGATTCATCCGGCTATTTTTGCTCTTGTTTTTCTGCCGCTTATGGTTGTGACACAGCTTGAATTTTACATTCTGATGAAAAACGGCGATTTTAATCCTCAAAAGATTATTGGCTTGGTTACAGGAGGACTATTGTTTGCTGCCTGTTATTTTGCTGCCCGAAAAATCATTCCCTTTCAATTTTGCCTTCTTATTTTTCCATTTTTAATAATCATCCTACTTTCAGAGGTCTTGCGCAAAAAAGAAAATTCCCTGCAAAATAACTTCATCACAATAAGTGGCTTTATTTATGTGGCCATACCATTTGCTTTACTAAATTTTATTGTCTTTCCCGGTTTTCCGGAAAACAGTCAGTTTTATCCCTGGATTTTGACCGGACTATTTTTTATCATATGGATTTACGATTCAATGGCATACTTAATCGGTTCAAAATTTGGCAAACATAAAATGTGTGAAAGAATATCACCCAATAAATCGTGGGAAGGACTGATTGGAGGTGCAGTTTTTGCGGTTATAATGGGAATACTAAATGCAGTCATCTTTCAGTCGCTTTCGGTAACCGTATGGATTGTAACTGCAGCGTTGGTTGTTCTGTTCGGAACATTTGGAGATCTTTTTGAATCAAAAATAAAACGCGAATTAAAAATTAAAGACTCAGGGAATATATTGCCCGGGCATGGTGGCTTTCTTGACCGCTTAGACAGTTTATTATTTGTGATTCCGGTTATTTATGTCTGGTTAATATTAGGAGGAAATATTTCATGAGAATTCACAGAGAAGGTGTAAAAATAATACCCATCGCTTTTTTCTTTTTGGCGGTATTGGATGCGTTGGTCTATTTTTTTCTGAAAGAATACTTAATTTTCTATTTTTTAATGGTTGCGTCATTGGTGCTGGCTGCACTTATTGTTTTCTTTTTCAGAGTTCCAAACCGCAAAATTGAGCTAAACGAAACACATGTGCTTGCTCCCGCCGATGGAGATATTGTAGCCATCGAACCGCTTTATGAAAAAGACTATTTTAAGGATGAGCGTATCCAGGTTTCCATTTTTATGTCGCCGCTGAATGTACACCAGAACCGGGCTCCGGTTTCGGGAGAAGTAGTTTATGTACATCATAAAAACGGACGCTTTTACCCTGCATTTATAGCGAAATCGTCAGAAGAAAACGAACGTTGTTCAACCGTTTTTAAAATGAAAGACGGGACACAGATTCTGTCGCGGCAAATTGCCGGAGCAGTGGCCCGAAGAATTGCAAACTATAAAAAACCGGGAGATTTTGTGGTTCAGGGACAGGAGTACGGATTTATCAGATTTGGATCACGTGTTGATGTTTTTCTTCCGGCAGATGCAAAAATAAACGTTTCGCTGCATCAAAAATCCATAGGTGGAAAAACCATTCTTGCAACACTCTAATTCAAAGAAATGAAAAAAATTGTCGGGCAAATACCCAATTTTATTACTTCTTTAAACCTTTTATCAGGTTCGTTGGCTGTAATCTTTGCCATCGACGGGCATTTAATCTGGGCTGGTGTATTTATCTGTTTTGCTGCCGTTTTTGATTTTATGGACGGTTTGGCAGCTCGTCTTCTCCACGCATATTCCGAAGTTGGCAAACAACTGGATTCTCTTGCTGACGTGGTTTCGTTTGGTCTTGCCCCCGGAGCTATTCTTTTTACCCTTTTTGAATTTTCACTGTTTGACAAAAATTTACCTGTTTATGAAATCTCAGGCCAATGGTACGAATGGTTAATTCTTTTCTCTGCTTTTTTAATTCCGGTTTTTGGAGCTATCCGCCTGGCCCGGTTTAACTCTTCTTTTTCTGAGGAGCCATTTTTCCGGGGGCTTCCCATTCCTGCCAATGCTCTGCTTTGGGCATCATTGGGTTTAATTCTTCAATTTCCGGGAAATGAAAAACTGTTTCAGCTTGTTTTCAACACCAAAAATTTACTGTTCCTCGGTGTTTTCACATCAGGAATGATGGTCATCAATCTGCCAATGTTTTCATTAAAAATTAAATCATTATCGGTAAAAGAAAATTGGTATCGTTACATATTTCTTCTGCTTTCGGGGGCGATGATAATTATTTTCAAAGCTTACGGATTGGCTCTCTCTATCTTTTTGTATATTATTCTGAATGTCGTCTTTTATCTGACAAAGGTGGATTTTTAAATTTAAAGATTTCCAGGATTTTAAGCCCGTTATACAAAAGAAAAGCCCCTGGTAAACCGAAGATAATTTTTTCCCGAGGGAAAGATTAATAATACGCCATGACAAATTGTACTCTTCCGTTTCCAGAGGCTTCTTAAAAAACACGCAATAATTAAAAATGTTCTCTTTCAGGAACATTTGTATCAACTGTAACAATAAAAAAGACAAGTTGTTCTTAATTTGGGGAAAGAAAATTTTATTTTAAAGGTGCGGCAAATCGTAAAACATCGTCATCAGTTATTTTTTTATCACACAAAATAATCAACCTTTCAATCACATTTCTAAATTCTCGTATGTTCCCTGTCCAGTTTATTTTCTGTAACTCGGCTACTGCTTCATCTGTAATTTCTTTTTCCGGCATTCCATATTCTCCGCAAATCTGTTTGATAAAATGGTAAGCCAATAATGGAATATCTTCCAGCCTGTCATTTAAAGAAGGAACATGAATTAAAATTACACTCAAACGGTGATACAAATCCTCACGGAATTTATTGTCTGCAATTTCGTTGGAAAGATTTTTATTGGTTGCAGCCACTACCCGAACATCTACTTTTATTTGTTTGTCGCCGCCAACCCTTGAAATAATACTCTCTTGCAAAGCACGCAAAACTTTTGCTTGCGCCGACAAACTCATATCACCGATCTCATCAAGAAAAAGAGTACCACCATTTGCCTGTTCAAATTTTCCTTTTCGTTGTTTAACAGCCGAAGTAAATGCACCTTTTTCATGACCAAAAAGTTCACTTTCTATCAGTTCGGAAGGAATGGCAGCACAATTTACCTCTACAAACGGACCGGATGCCCGGTTACTTTGCTCATGAATCCGGCGGGCTACCAATTCTTTACCTGTGCCGTTTGAACCTGTTATCAAAACCCTTGCATCAGTTGGAGCAACCCTGTCTGCCATTTCCACAACTGCGCCAATGGCTTTTGATTCGCCAACTATCTCATATTTTTTACTGACCTTCTTTTTTAAATTTTTAGTTTCTGTTACCAGATTCGACTTGTCCATCGCATTACGGATTGTAATCAGCAAGCGATTCAAATCAAGGGGCTTTTCAATGTAGTCAAATGCGCCTTTTTTTATCGACTCAACAGCAGTATCAATATTGCCATGCCCCGATATCATAACCACCGGAGTATCAGGCGCCAAAACATTCATTCTTTCCAAAACTTCTATCCCATCCAGTCCGGGCATTTTAATATCGCAAAGAACTATGTCATATTCTGTATTTCTTACTTTTTCAATACCTTTATTTCCGTCTTCAGCCAAATCTACTTCGTATTTTTCATACTCCAGGATATCTTTCAGTGTATTTCGGATACTTCGTTCATCATCAATTACCAGAATCTTTGACATGTGTTTAATTTTTGCAATTTAGAATGTAAAAATAGTTGTAGTTGCTGGAATAAAAAACTGAAATAAAAAAATCCCAAAGAATTTTCTCCGGGACCTTGTCAAACTATTTTAAAACGAAAATCTTTTCCGTTGTTGCAAATTTTACTTGTTAGCAACCTCCCGCTGCAACAGTACTTTTTTGTCTTCGCTGCACCTGAACAGGCTTTTTTGCCGTTGTTGAAACAGCAGCTCCATCTTTTGGAGCAGCTTTTTCCGCAAAATCATATCTTGGAATTCCTTTTTTGAAAGAGTTGTTGTCTTTTGCAGCCAACAAGTTTTCTTTATTTTCTGCATAATATTGATACCCGCCAGCCAAAATCTTTACGTTGTCGAAACCGACCTGCCGAAACAACATCCACGGGCCGTTAGCCTGTAGCTGATTTTCGCCATACAAAACAACCGTAACGCCCATTTCATTTAATTTCTCCAGCCGTTCAACATTATCTTCCTGAGTCAAATCGTTGGCTGATATGTTTTCTGCTCCGGGAATATGCCCTTGCCCAAAAATAAAATTGTCGCGGATGTCAAAAAGAACTACATTTTGAGCTTCCTTTTTTATAAAACCATCCAGTTCCCATGGATAAAAATAAGCATCTTCATCACTAAGTTGTTGTATACTTTCATTCATATCCAAATGATAAGTTAGCAAAGGCTTTGTCATCGTAACAAAACCAGCAATCAAAATCACAACAAAAATTACGACTACAATTAATGTTCTCCAAGGATTTAATTCGTGTATATGCATGATATTCTTCTTATCAGATTTAACTTTAACAACCTCCTGAAGCTACTGATGTTTTCTCTTTACGGCGCACCTGAACCTCAACTTTTGAGTCGTTGAAATCGTCAACCTGTGCTCCTGTAAAATACATTTGAGCTCCTTTTCTAAAAGAATAAGTTTTGAATTCAGTTTCTTCTGCATCCGGGCTTGGCTCAACAGGATCGATAATCGTTTCCATCCAGCAATTCAAACCACCCTTCATTACATAGGTACTGTTAAATCCAAGCCGTTTGGTAAGTACCCAGGTCTGATCGGCTTTAATATCGTCGTTGGAAACAAAAACCACTTTTGTTCCCGGTACTCCAAAATACGTTAGATTATCTTTCTCAAGTAAACTATTCATAGGAATATTCAGTGACCGCGGAAGTGAATACTCATCGTATTCTTCTTCACTTCTGACGTCCACTAACATCAACGACGGGTCTCCCTGTATTATCATTTTTGCAACTTCATCTGTTGAAATATACCTTGTTGGCTGAACGATTTCTTTTAGAAGTATTTCCGGTTCAATTTGTTTCAACTCTTTTGCGGGTTTCAGCATTAACGTGCCAACAGCCAACACGATCATGAGTATCGTTAGAAATATATAATTTCGATTCATCAGACTAAAATTTATATTCTTTCATATTTTTTCGAACACGCTTTTCGATAATCATTGTTCCCCAGAAGGCGGCAAGCGCAACCACTGTAAATACCAGAGCAAACCAGGCTGCAGGAATTCCGGTCACATCAGTTAATGTAACATTCCCTAGATTTCCGCTATTGTAAAAACCTTCGATAAGCGGATATCCAAGAGAAAAGATAAAAATGCCAATGTACAATCCGATGGTAAAAAGCAGTGCATCCAGTTTACCAATTGCAATAGCGGTAAAACTTGTTCCGGGGCAGAAGCCACCCAGGATAAATCCCAGTCCCATTACTACGCCTCCAAAAATCATTGGGGTTACATAGGTTGGAAGAATAAATATTTTGGAAAGATCAAGCCAGCCAAAATAGTCGAAATACATCAGGCCAACCATTGCAACAATTAATGCGGTGAAAAACACGCGGAGTACAACAAAATTGTATCCGTAAAATACACCGGTAATATTTCTGGAGGATGAAAAGCCGGAAGCTTCAAGAATAAAGCCAAAAGCTACTCCTAACAAAATAGCGATTACAAAATCCCAGCCTCCACCGATTATACCATTTGGAATTAAAGGTCCCATTTTTACTATCTTTTAATTTGTTTTTCTAAATCCATAATTTTCTAAAGAAATACGCCAGGATGTAACCTGTTCCAAAAATGGAAAACATAACGATTACACCGCCCAACGCAAAGGTCGCACTGCCACTTAATGCAGCACCACTGGTACATCCTCGGCCAAACTGACTGCCAATTCCAAATAGCGCTCCACCAATCAAAGCAAAAATCAAACGTTTTCTTGATGTGATTTTTGGGCCATGATCGGTACGAAATTTTTTCACGCGGCCAAAAATTATTCCTGATAACAATCCTCCCAGGAAAACTCCCAGAGATTCAAAAACCAACCAGGTATACATTGGCGAATGGTCGTCACTCACAAATTGCCCCATATAAGCATTTTCTTTTGTACTCTCGGGTGAAATTGTATTTGCCGTTGTCACCACCGAACTTTTGATTGCCCCGCTGGCTCCAAGCCCCCTTCCTGTGATAAAAACAGTGACTATAATAAGCAGTCCGAGTAATACTCCTCCCAGATAGGGATTTATATATTTAGGTTGATTATCCATTGTATTTTTCATATTGTGATGTTTTTTAATATAAATACCTGGTTATCTGACCGGCTTCAACCATTATAAAGCGGAACATAAATCCACCAAATAAAATTAATGCCGAAGGCAGCCATTTGGGAACATGATAACCCCACAGTTCAAGTGTCTCCAGAGTTGCCGGGAAAATTAGTCCAAGCAAAACAACAAATACCCAGAAACTAACCGTAAATTGTCCGCCAAGAAACAGTCTGGCTGCCTCAATCGCTGTTTCCGAACCAGCAAGGAACCCCATGAATAAATGGACAATCAGAAATAATTCAACAAAAATAAAAATCAGATCTATCCGACTTAAAATCTTTCGTTCCTTTTCATCCTTACTTATCCAGATTGTAGCGGCCAATCCCGTTGAAAACCCGGATACAAGAAAAAGTGGTCCGAGTATAGAAGTATTCCAAAGTGGCCGGGCATTAAATGCTGACAATAAAATGCCGGTGTAAACCCCAAGAATAATGGAATAAATCATCATTACCCACGCCAGGTAAACACGGTACTTAATTACAAAAGCTTCAAATTTATCAAGAAACTTAAATTTCCAGTCCCACCAGGGAAAAATTTCCTTCATATAACTTGCTACCCACACAAATGATATCGGAGTGATTATCATTAGTGTCCAGGCACCCCAGCCCATTGGCGATTCCAGGCGAATAGTTGTATACAATTGCCAGAAATACAGTTTATGTTTTAAGTCCCAGAATAGTGCTCCAAGACCAAGAACAAGTGCAATGGGAGCAATAATCGGTGCCCATTTTACAGTAGCCTGCATCTTTTTTTCTTTTCCCCGAACAACAAAATATCCGGCAAAAAACAATACTCCGGCAGCCAAGCCTCCCAAAAACAAATAGAGAGGAATCTGCCAGTGCCAGATATTCAGGTAGGGATCAATGTTGGGTATATTTCGTCCGCTTACAAAAAGTTCTTCTTTCATCTTGCAAAATTTTACGGGTTATGTAAGAAAATACAATTGAGGTTTTGTTCCGGCTTCAGGAGCTAAAACTTTCCATTTCCGGTCTTTTATTGCCAGAGAAACATCACTGTTCGGGTCATCCAAATCTCCAAAATGAAGACACTTGGTTGGGCAAACCTCAACACAAGCCGGGTTTTGGCCTTTTTTGACACGGTGGATACAAAAAGTACATTTATCAACATACCCTTCCGGATGCGAATACCTTGCATCGTAAGGACAGGATTGAATACAGGCTCCACAACCAATACACTTGTTGTGTTCCACCAAAACAATACCGCCATCCTCAATATGACTGGCTCCGGTTGGGCAGCATCTTACACATGGAGAATTATCGCAGTGATTACAACGCTCTGAACGAAATTCCAAATCGAGACTTGGGTAGGTTCCGTCAACGCGTTCCACAATCCAGTCGCGGCAATAGCCGTGCGGAACATTATTTTCTGTTTGGCAGGCTACTACACAGTCGCCACATCCGACACACTTTTTGGTGTCAATTGCCATTGCGTATCTCATGCTTTAACCTCCTTTCCTTCCAAAGCTGGATCTTCAGTTAAAAATGTTATAAAGTTTCCTCTCATTCCGGTTCCTCCCATAATCGGGTCAACTGCAACATTGGTAATCATTTCTGTATCGCTCGCTCCACGGCCAAAAGCACGTGAAAGTTTTTTATTGTTATGACCAAATCCGTGTACCATATAAACAGAATCCCAGCGAATTCTTTCGGTTACCCTGACTTTCACGGGGAAAGAAGTTATTACGCCGTCCTGGTTTTTCAGCCAAACTTCCTGATCTCGTTTTAATCCCCACAAATCAGCCACTTTGGGATTTACCCAAACACTGTTTTCACTCATCAAATCTGACAAATTTGGATTGTTTGAAGTACGGCTAAACGTATGCATTGGTGCACGTCCGTAAATGAGTCGATAAAAATTCGCCGGTGGTTCCGGGTGTTTTGTATATTTCGGAATCGGATCAAATCCGTGGTCGGCGAAATCGACAGAATATAATTCTATCTTTCCTGTACTTGTGTTAAACTCAAAATCTTCTCCATCACCAAGATATAAAGGACCACTTTTTCTCGGATATTTTTTTACTCCGATTTTTTTCATTTCCTCCAGCGAAGTCCCCAACTGTTTTAACTGCCAATCAATAACTTCAGAATAGTCTTCAAAATTAAAATAATCATGAAGTCCTAATCTTTCACCAATTTGTTTTGCGATCCACCAGCCGGGTTTTGTATTGTATTTCGGCTCAATTGCCGGCATTCGTAAAGCGATATTGGGCTCACGATTCGCAGCAGAGCGGATTACATCGTATCTTTCCAAATAAGTTGCTTCCGGCAGAACAACATCGGCGTAACCAGTAATATCCATTGGCATAGTATCCATCACTGCAATAAATTCAACGGCATCAGCAGCCTCCTTAAATAATCGTTTATCCGGCATTGAAAGCGGAAGATTTGTTCCGGCTACCAGCCAGGCTTTTACCTGGTGTTTGTAATTGTATTTTGGAACCGAAGCTTTTAATAATTCGGTAGTAATTCCCATTGTTGCGAGCGGATATCTTCCTGCATTCCAATCTTTCCATGTCCATTCTGGTTCATGAAAATGCGGATGCGGATAAGCAGGAACAGAAACTCCTTCCGGGAAATAAAGCCCGCCTCGTTTTCCCCAGGCGCCAAGCAGAGCTGTTAGAATCGCCATTGCTCTTCCCCTTTGGGTATCGTCACCGTACCAAACCACGTGGCGTCCGGGATGAATAACCACCGCAGGAGCGGCTCCGGCCATCGCCCTTGCAGTTTTCCGAATTTGTTCCGGTTCAATGGTCGTAATTCCATACGCCCATTCCGGAGTCATATTTTTTACATGATCTTTCAGGTATTCCAGCCCAAAAGTATATTTTTCAACATAATCTTTATCGTATAGTCCTTCATAAATTAATACATGAATCCATGCCATCAGAAGTGCGATATCAGTAGCCGGTTTTATGGGCAGCCAGAAACTGGAGTGAGCTGCCGCCGTTGAATATCGTGGGTCAACAGTAATAATTGTCGCACCTTTATCAATAGCGTCAGACATTTCCTGCACCTGCGAATTGTGCATGTTTTCACCAATATGTGAACCGATTAGAACCAAACAATTGGTATCCCGAATATCGGTACTTTCCGGCGAACCGACATAGGCTCCAAAAGTAGAAAAATAAGCAGATGAACGCGGGCCGCGGCAGTTTGCAAACGCTGGTTCTGCATTACTTTCCGAACCATAGGCGCGCAAAAGATGATGGAACTGTCCGCCCGGTGTCCCGTGATTGAATAAACCAAAAGCCTCCGGTCCGTATTTTTCTTTTACCTCTTTCATTTTGCTGGCAACTTTGTCAAGCGCCTCTTCCCAGGTAGCTTCTCTAAAATGCTGAGTTCCGTCGGTTCGGGTTTCCCGGATAAGCGGCGTTTTCAACCTATCCTCATCGTAAACCATCCCAACGCCGCCAGTTCCTCTGGGGCACAAACGACCGTTACAATGTGGATCATTTTTGTTTCCAACAATTTTTCTAATTTTACCACTTTTGTCAACATAAGCCCAGGCGGCACATTTCCAGAAACATACCTCGCAATAGGTAGGATAAGGAGTTAGTTCCTCATCACTTACCGGATCAACAGAGTTTGATTCAAAAAGGCCAAATCCTTTTGAACCAAAAGCCTTATAAGTTATTGCTGCTGCTCCGGCACCGACTGTTGAAATTTTTATAAAATCCCGTCTCGTTTTCATTCGTGATTCTTATTTGTTTCAGAAATAATTTCGCTTTTCAACACTCCAGAAATATAAAATTCTACCTTGCTACAACCTTCAATATATAAATATTTATATTTCTAGATACCTGGGCAAATATATAAAGGAATTTGCTTTTTCCCCGACTTGCCATTCCTATTTGAAAGCGTTAAAAATAAGCAAGTTGAATTCCATCATTTTCAAATTAAATAAAATAAAAAAAGACCAAAAAATCCAATTTCACAATCCGTTCAGAAACAATATTTTAATTATTTAGATATTTACATTATTAGAATAAACTATAAAAGACGATCCGTATAATAAAAAACATAAGTTCTTAAACTTAATTTAAAAAATCAACTAAACAGAATAGCAAAAGTTCAATTCCTTATTATAAACTGCATGCTATAAAACATAATTAGCTAATAATTGTAGATTTAAAGCCGGAGTCATCGTTTTTTGAGCATTTTTTAATTTCTCCATTTTATTACATTTGCCTGAAAGAAATCTCAAATGGGAATAAAAAACAGAAGGACGTTTCTGCATATAATCGGCGGGGGAATTATCGCGTTTTTTATATTTATTTGGAATAAACTCACGCTAAACCACATTGAAATAAGTGGGGAGAGAGAAAAAACGTTGCCCTTCAATAAAAACAAAGCGATTTCTTTTTACGACAATTATATAATAGTAAATCAGGAAAATAAAACCACTGTATTGTCATCGCATTGCACGCACTTGGGATGCAGAATCGACAAGCAGGAAAACGGGCGTTTGGTATGCCCGTGTCACGGTTCCGAATATGATTTGAATGGAAGTGTTTTAAAAGGACCGGCATATAAAAATCTTCGGATTGTTCCTTCGGAAATTACCGATGAAGGGAAGAATATATTAATCAAAGGATAGATGGTAAAGAAAAAAAATAAAACAACATTTGGAACACTGGCGCTGGCAATGTTTTGGCTGGTGGCTGTTTCCGGTGTTTTTCTGGCCATTCCTTTTGATGTAAAATCGCCTTATTTGAGCATCAGCAATATGATGGTGAGCAATCCGTGGGCATCGCTTATTCGAAATTTTCACTATTGGAGTTCTCAGTTTTTTCTCGTTTTCAGCCTCATTCATTTGTATGATCATTTTCATTATAAACAAAAAGTCGGCTTAAAAAAGGGAATGGCCTTCCGACTAAGCCTTGCAGTTCTGATTATTTTTCTGGCGATGATTTCGGGCTTTCTTTTAAAAGGAGACGCCGACAGTGAGCAAGCCCGTCAAATCCTGCAAACCCTGTCGGAACGAATTCCGCTGATTGGGAAATCGTTGGCTTACTCACTTCTTGGAGATTCAGAAAGCTATCAGTTAATTTATGTTCATCATATTGCCACTTTTACCATTTTTATTGCCATTGTAATGGTTGAACACAGCCGGAAATACTGGCCTCCCATTTCCGATTTTATCCTTTCATTTATTGGAATTCTGGGAATCAGCTATTTGTTAAGTGCGCCCTTACACGACAATTTAAATCCTGCCGTAAAAGGCCCATGGTATTTTGTAGGTTTTCAGGAAATTTTGCACTGGTTAAAATACCCGGAATGGTCATTACTCCTTTTTCTCGGAGTTTTGATTTTGATTTATTTCGTGAATTCTGCGAAAGGAAAAACAATGTTTCTTAGCAAAAGAACATTGCTTATATTTTCTGCTTTCTATGGAATTCTTACTATCATAGGATTGTTTTTCAGAGGAGAAAGCTGGAAGTGGGAAACGCCCTGGAACAACGAATATTCATACAGCGTTTTACACAATTTCAAAACACCAAAAGTTAAATTTTCTCCAGACTATACTATTCCGGAAGCCATTTCTTCACCGATAATTCAGGGAAGAAAAGAAAGCTGCCTGGCCTGCCACCCCAACACGCATGGCTTTACCGATTCACATTCTCCGGAGGCAATCGGTTGTTTTTCCTGTCATGGAGGAAATCCTTTTGCTACGGGAAAGAAGCAGTCGCACCGAAATATGATTTTAATTCCCGGCAACTTAAACACCGCACAACAATCTTGCGGAACAACGCAGTGCCATCCGGAAATTGTGGAACGAGTTCCGACCGGATTAATGGCAACACTTAGCGGAATGATTAGTGTTGACCGTTTTGTTTTTAATGAGCAAGACAATCCGGATATTTTAACTGATGTACATAGTTTGGGAAACTCAGCCGCCGATGAACACCTTAAAAATTTGTGTGTTCGTTGTCATTTAGGAAATCCCAAAACAGTATACGGGCCAATTACTGAAGCGAGCCGCGGAGGTGGATGTTTAGCCTGCCATTTAAATTACAGCGAAGAAGCAGAAAAAGCTCTGGCACAAAATACCGGAGATTTAATCAATGCCCACCCGGAAATTAGTTTAAAAATTACCAATAGTCATTGTTTTGGGTGCCACAGTCGTTCCGGACGAATTTCAACCAGTTACGAAGGCTGGCACGAAACCACTTTGTTGGCTTCTGAAATGCCAGACAGCAGCAACTACCGGCTAATAGAAGAAAGCCGTGTTTTTATCAAAAAGCAGGAAGACGTTCATCATCAACTGGGATTGGAATGTATTGATTGCCATCATTCATACGAAGTTATGGGCGACGGAAATCATTATGCGCACCAGGAAGACCAACAAGATGTTCAGTGTTCCGATTGCCATATTGCAGGGCAACCCAAAATCATTTCTGCTGAAGACCTTGACAATGAATCTGCCATCATCGCAGCACTCCGTTTTGGAAATATTTCTGAACGAAAATTTCTTGTTACAGAAAAACACAATCGGGCACTAATCAACACTTTTGTTGAAAATGACTCGATTTATTTTCTCACCAAAAACAGCGGAAAAAAGATGACTATGAAATCGCCGGCTGCTGCCTGTACACGAGACAATGCTCATTCCAGCCTTTCCTGTTCCAGTTGTCATACTTCGTGGGCGCCAACTTGTATTGGTTGCCATAACTCTTTTGACGAAAACGAGCGCGCCTACAACATGATAAAAAACCAGGAACAAAAAGGCGGTTGGGTGGAATATATTGGAGAATACAAAGCGCAGCAACCAACCCTGGGAATTCGTAAAACAGAGAACAAAACAGAAGTAATTCCCGTACTTCCGGGTATGATTCTGACGATTGATAAAAAATCATTCTCGAAAAATGAAAACGATGCGGATATTTTTCACCGACTCTACGCACCTGCAGCGCCACATACAACGTCGGCAAAAGGAAGAAGCTGCATGAGCTGCCACAATGATCCGATTGCTTTGGGCTACGGAGAGGGTGAATTAAAATACGAAATAAAAAACGCCAAAGGGAAATGGCTTTTTAATGCCAAATATGAAAATATTGAAGATGGACTTCCGGCGGATGCATGGGTTGATTTCCTCAAAACACGCGAAGGCAAAGTTTCAACCCGTTCAAACGTATTTCCTTTTAGTGTAGAGCAACAAAAAAAAATTCTTACTGTTGGAGCGTGTCTGACCTGTCATGATGAAAACTCAACGGTAATGAAAGAAAGTTTAAACCACTTCAGCAAAGTCATAAAAACCATTAGCAGTGAGTGTGTCCTTCCTGAATGGAAATAAAAAAACGCCACCAAGAAACCGGTGACGCTTTTCTCTCGTTAGATCAACCACAACTAAGTAAAAATAATTTGAGTACCCTCTCCTGCTGACATGGCATACAAATCGCCAACTGTAATTATTGCTTTTACATTTTCATTAAAATCATCCATCGTCAATTTAAACATCTCCGCAGCCAATTTACATGCGTATATTTCACCACCTCCAGCGGTAATCATATCCAGAAATTCATCAACAGGTGGAATATCCAGTTCATCCATTTGCTTTTTCATCATCGCAGACACACCTGCTTCAACTCCCGGTAAAGCTCCCAAAAGTGTAGGAAACTGCCAACCGTTTGGCATTCTCATTCCCGGATTTCCAACTGTTGCTGTATGTAGTTTATTCATCTGTTTTTTGGTAATCGCATCGAGTCCAAAAAAAGTAAAAAACAGTTTTGCTTCAATTCCTTCCATTACGGCTCCATTGGCCATAATCAAACCGGCATAAACATCTTCGATATTGGCTTTGGCTACAATAATCAAAACCTTTTTTAATGGTGTTTCTTTACCTTCAGTCATAATTTCTGAAATTTTTGGTTTACACGCAACTTGCAGGTTTAGGAATTCCTGCATATTTTGATGAAAGTTTCAGAGGTCCCCCGGGAAATAACTGATATAAACCTTTAATATCAGTAATTCCAGACTTTCCAACTTTTCGAATTGTAAGTGTAGTTCCTGCTGCCTGCTCTTTTCTTAAATAATCGAGCACTTCGTAGTGTTTTTCGGTCAAATCAATTCCATCTTCCTTTGCCAGTTCAGCGGCGATTTCTTTTGACCAATCTTCTTTATTAACCAAATAACCTTCTCCGGTTACTTCTACAGTTTTACCTGCTAATGTTTTTTCTGCCATAACTTTAATTTTTATTTGTTTCAGCTGCCATATTCTTTATAAATGTTACAAAGAATCCCAGGCCACGTTTCATTTCCGGTTTATTCAATTCCCGCATCACTTTGAGAATGGAATATTCCGGCACATTTTCCATTTCCATACTCCCGTAGATTTTCAAACCGTTATTCAGGGCTGTCATCATTTCAGGTTGAGTAGCAGAACGCACAGTTTCCATAATGGTAACCACATTATCTGCAAGTTCTTTTACATCACTTGGCGAGTAATGCGAAATGATATTATCGAATATCTTTCCGGTCTCGGCAAAGAATTCAAAATATCCTTTTTGATCGAGCTCATTCAGTTTTTTGGTAAAATCGATAACAACCTCATTGAAAATCGGGCCTGCATCTTTCATCAGATCAGTAACACTTTCAAACATTTCGAGGAAATTATTCATATTCCCGACATTCCTTAAAATGCGCAAGACCAGTCCTTTTACCTGATCCAGATCGAAGTTGACCATCCTGTTATCGAGTTCCTCAACAGCTGTATCGTATATGTCCTTTCCAACGATGGACATATCCGATACTAAATCCTCCAGCTGATTGGTTTTTAATCGCTGCTGATTCACGTATTCCAATAAAAGATCTACTTTCCGGTTTAGTTCCGCTACCTGAGTTTGTAATGCTTTTTCTTCCATTTTTAAACTCCTTTCTTTTTAGCCTACTTTCTTTTTTCCCGCCATTGTCATTAACGGTTCAACCGGCAGCTCTTTCCCTTTTAAAAGAATATGCCAGTAAATCCAGCGGAACATTACTTTACCATAATGATTTATTTTAGTGTTTTTCAACAAACCAAACGGGCCTACTCCCGGCAAAGGAAATGTCCCGGGAAGTGGTTCTGTTTCATAATTAAAATCGATTAGTGCACCTTTTCCATTTCCTGTTTCAATGTAACAGTTAGCATGTCCGTCAAATTTTGCATGAAGCGGACGCCCCTCGATAGCACTCATTAAATTTTCAAAAAGAATTTCGGCGGCAAAATGAGCTACTGATCCGGCTTTTGAAGTCGGGATATTTGATGCATCGCCAAGTACAAAAATATTTTCGTGAGCCAGTGATTGTAAAGTTTCTTTATTAGTGGGGACAAAATTCATATCGTCGCCCAAACCACTGCGTTCAATCATAGCGTCGCCCATGTTTACGGGAACAACAGTTAACACGTCAAACGGAACCTCCTGCTCGTCATACGAAACCAATTTTTTCTCCTCATTGTCAACACGTTCGATATAAAAATCAGGAATTACTTTTATGTTCTTTTCTTCCAGCAGTTCCGAAAGCATTTTAGTTGCAATTGGTTTTGTAAATGCTCCGGGCATTGGAGTTACGTACGAAATATCTACTTTTTCCCGGATACCAATTTCAGTAAAATAAGCGTCAGCCAGGAAAACAAATTCAAGTGGTGCAACCGGGCATTTGTACGGAAGTTCCGTAATCGCCATCACCAGTCTTCCGCCTTCCCAATCTTTAAAAAATCGGCGGAGTGCAACTGCTCCTTCAACCGTATAAAAATCAAAAATCTCCTTATACCAAAGTTTATCTTTTAATCCGGGAGTCTCATCAGGGAAAGTTTTTGTTCCGGTAGCAACAATTAAATAATTATAATTTAAAATCTTACCCCCATCCAATACAACACGATTTTCTTTCGCTTCAATCTTATCAATTTCGGAATAAATCACTTCTACTCCTGAAGGGATAAAATCTGATTTTGGTTTAACAACATCTTCTTTGTTATAAATACCAAACGGTATAAATAGAAAACCGGGTTGGTAATAATGTGTTTTAAACTGATCTACAATTGTAATCTTCCATTCTTCTTTGTCGAGCGCCCTGCGCAATTTATTTGCCATCATAGTTCCGGCAGTTCCGGCGCCAAGTATTACTATTTTTTTCATTATTTAAAACCTTTGATTTGCTAATTCGAAAATAAAATTAAGTGAAGACCCGAATAAAGAATTTTTTCTCGATATGATAATTATCACAGTATAATAAATATCATAAGTTTTTGGTATTTTAGAGGATTAAAAGGTGCGAAAATATCATGATGAAGGGCTCCGTAAAGTGTAGTTGTGAACAATGTCAGTTAAAAACTCTATTTTTTTCTCACGTAACCGTAAACGAGTTAACAGATATATGTGAGATAAAAGAAGAAAAAACATACTCAAAAGGCGAATTGATAATCAAAGAGGGTGACAGGATTGACGAATTTTTGTATATGAAAGAGGGGCTGGTTAAACTTTCAAAAAACTCTCCGCATGAGAAAGAACAAATACTCAGCTTCTCAAAACCTTTTGACTTTGTAAGTTTATTAAGCATCTTTTCTGCCGACTACTACAGGTATTCGGTAACCGCTGTTGAAGACTCTGTAGTTTGTCTTTTAGATTTGAATGTTGTAAAAAATCATGCGCAACAAAATGCGATGTTCACCATGGATTTGATGACGCGCATTAGTGAAGCAACAGATAAAATCATTATAGAAAATCTTGAAATAAGAAGAAAGAATTTAAAAGGCAGAGTTGCACATGTCCTTCTCTATTTTTCAAATTATATTTATGAGCGGGATGAGTTTGAACTTCCGGTTTCGAGACGTGAAATTGCAGAATACATTGGCATGACTACTGAAAATGTTATCCGCTCATTATCAGAATTCAGAAAAGACAAAATCATTAAAATTTTTGGGAAAGATATTTTAATTGCGGATAAAAAGCGCCTGAAAAATATATCGGAATTTGGTTAGAAAAAATAGTTGTTTAATTCTCTTTCTCTGTTTTTAAATCCTCCGGGTAATTTATATTAAAAAATAAACGTGGATATTTTTTAATCCAACCTTTAGCATCTATGTAGTTAGTGTGTACTTTTTGAAGCAGAAACTGCATTTTATAATCACCTGTAATCAATCGAGTCTCAATTACCGGCAATAGTTTTTTGTGATATAATGCTATTAACGGCTCTCTCCCATTTTTGTGAACAGGAACCACTGCATCAAAACTATCTTTCTGAGCAACCAAAAATGAAACAAAATCCATTTCAACAAAAGGTGCATCAACGCTGATTACAAAATTCCAATCATTTTTTGACTTTTTCAAACAGGAATAAATTCCTCCAATCGGGCCACAATCACTTATTTCATCGGAAACAATCTGAATTCCCTCAACTTCATGTTCCAATGAGTTTGAACTAATCAGAATCTCATCGCAAAAAGATTGACAAAAATGAATAGCGCGCTGCAAAAGAGTTTGCTCTTTGAGTTCAAGTAGTGCCTTATCCTTTCCCATTCGGCTGCTTTTTCCGCCTGCTAATATAATTCCGGTAAGTTGCATTCTGTAAAAATAAAAAAGTCCCGGAAATACCGGGACTTTTTTGGGTGGTAGACCGGATTTGAACCGGCGACCTCTGGAACCACAATCCAGCGTTCTAACCAACTGAACTACAACCACCATTTATTTTTGCGGTTGCAAATATAATATTTTATTCTTTTTACAATTCAAAAAATCAAAAATAAATCGGAAAGCAATATACAAAAAACTATTTTTGAAAAAATACTTGAACTATGCAAAAAAATCAAACTGAAAACATCGTATGTTTTGGCGAAGTACTCTGGGATATGCTTCTATCAGGAGCCAAACCCGGTGGTGCACCTATGAATGTAGCTATCCATTTGAAAAAGCAGGGACAAAATCCCGCAATAATCAGCAAAACAGGAGATGACGAGGAAGGTAAAGCACTGATCCGCTTTCTTGAAAAATCGGGGTTGAATAGTAATTATATCGCTATCGACAAGGAGTTACCTACAAGTAAAGTGCTTGTTCATCTGGACGAAAATAAAAATGCGACCTATGAAATATGTAAGCCGGTTGCATGGGACAATATAAATTCCAATGTCGAAACAGAAAAACTGGTTTCAAATGCTGAAATTGTTATTTTTGGTTCTCTGGCCTCCCGAACAGAAGTAACAAAAAATACATTAATTCAACTGTTAAAAAACTCCGACGCCAAACGCTTATTTGATGTTAATTTACGACCTCCGTTCGATGATCGTGAAATCGTTGAAACATTTCTAAAACTATCCGACTTTGTTAAACTAAATGACGAAGAATTGGTAAAAATTGCTTCCTGGCATAACAAATCAGGAAAATTAACCAAGCTAACCCAATGGGTTTCCGAATTTTATGAATGCCCCGATATTTGTGTTACCCGCGGAGCCAATGGAGCCCTGCTATTTATAAACAACACCATTTTTGAACACCCTGGATTTAAGGTAACCGCCGCAGACACCGTTGGTGCCGGCGACTCTTTCCTCGCAAGTTTGGTTGCCAACCTCGAAAAAAACTATTCACCGGAAAAATCACTGGAATACGCCTGCGCCACAGGTGCTTTTGTTGCATCACAACCCGGCGCCGTTCCCGACTACTCAGAAAAAGATATCGAAAAATTAATTCAAACAACGATGTAGTAAATTGCAACCCTTTTTACTTTTCCTTGTCGTTATAATTGAAAGAAATAAAATTGGGACCAAAAGAGCAAATACATAAAAGTATTGTTGAAGCCTGTAAAAAAGGCAAAGACAAAGCCAGGTACGAGCTCTACCAATTGTATTCGAAGGCTATGTTTAATGTGTGTTACAGAATAATGAACAACCGCGAAGAAGCTGAAGACATGTTACAGGAAGCTTTTACGCAGGCCTTCATGAAAATAGAATCGTTCCGATGGGAATCGAGTTTTGGAACATGGTTGAAAAGAATTGTAGTTAACACGTGTTTAAACGCGATAAACAAAAAAAAAGTGGAACTAACGTATTGCGAAGAAATCTATCATTATGACAAACCCGAAGAGGAGGAAGAAACAGAAGTACAATTTACGGTCGCAAATATCACCAGGGCGATGGAATTGTTACCTGAAGGAGGGCGAATGGTTTTCTCGCTGTATTTACTGGAAGGATACGATCACACCGAAATTGCTCAGATTATGCGCATTACGGAATCGACCTCAAAAAGCCAGTTTATGAGAGCAAAGCGACGCATTATTGAAATATTGAAAGAACAAAAATCCCGGGGATTATGAAAACAGATCGTTTGGAAGAATTTGTGAGAAACAACCGCGAGGAGTTCGACCAGTTCGAACCATCGGCAAAAGTTTGGGAAAATATAAACCAGGCCAGACGTCAACCAAAAATCAGACGGTTGAATACTCCCTTGCTCCGTGTTGCTGCTGTACTTGTTTTGGCAGTTATATTTACAGTCACTCTGTACAGAACAAATATTTTTACACAGGGAAATTATGCACGGAAGATAAAAGATCCTGAATTACGTGAACTTGTAGAGGCCGAGGCATATTATGCTCATCAGGTCAACGGCAAACTAAAGGAAATTAAAAAATGTTACTACACCAATCCAGAGTTAAAAAGCGAAATCGAAACCGATTTAACCGAACTGGAACAGATGTATAATGAATTAAAAGGCGATTTGAGAGAAAATATTTCAAACAAAGCAGTAATTGAAGCGATGATAGACAATAACCGCACTCGCCTAAAACTGGTTGATGAAGTTTTGGAGCAAATAAATTGTTAAATTGAAAACAAGAAAATGAAACAACTGAAAATAATATTGGCCACAGTTTTTTGGTGCTGGATGATCCCTGTCTCGGTTTTCGCACAGTTCACTGAAACAAAGGAAATTTCAAAACATTTTAAAGTTTCACCGGAAACCCGGATTGAAATCGCCAATAAATATGGAAAAATTGAGTTGAACACCTGGGAAAAAGATTCAGTTGTAATCAACATTGATATCCGAGTTGAAGAAAAAAAGTTATCGAGGCTGGAAAAATCAATGGATGAAATAAAATTTGACATTACAGACAACCAGCACTTTTTGATTTTCAGAACCTCGGTTGGAGAAAACCGAAGCGCACTTGAAAAAGAATTTTTGAAATTTAAAGAAACACTCCTTCAAACCGATGGCAACATGGAAATCAATTACACGGTTTGGCTACCAAAAACAAATGAATTAAAAATAGAAAATAAATTTGGTGATATTTTTATAGGCGATTACTCCGGGGAAGTGGAAATAGACCTGTCAAACGGAAACCTTAAGTCGCACGATTTTAATGGCCGGCTCGATCTAACCCTGAATTTTGCCGACGCCACCATAAACCAGATGCAAAATGGAAGGCTGGACTGTAATTACAGCGACTTATATCTGAGAAAAGCCGAATCCTTACGTATTATAAGTAAGTCAACAACATATGAAATTCTGGAAATAAAAGAACTCGAGGCCGATTCAAGAAGAGACAAATTCCGTATTCGCCTGGCTGATTTAATTGATGCCGAAGG
The DNA here is from genome assembly GCF_009762775.1 of Maribellus comscasis. Taxonomy (GTDB): domain Bacteria; phylum Bacteroidota; class Bacteroidia; order Bacteroidales; family Prolixibacteraceae; genus Draconibacterium; species Draconibacterium comscasis. The sequence goes on from NZ_CP046401.1 coordinate 1,516,633, forward strand.
AAGCTTTTCTAACTTCAGAATAAATGAACTAAACGATCGTGCAACCCTCCGAACCGAATATGGCGACATAGATGTTGAAAAAACAAATCCCGACTTTAGTAACATTTTTATTGAATCGCGCTCGACGGATATAAACCTTTATTTTCCGCCGGATGCTAATTTTGGTTTTGAAATTACCCATACCAAAACAGAACTCGATTTATGCCGTGAAATGAATATCGAAGAAGAAAATGTTCTGGATGAAAAAGAGAATAAAATCGAATTAAAAGGTTCGTACAACCAAAACACGAATACCAATACAAAACTGTTTATTAATGCCACCTCCGGAGAGCTCAACATATTCTCTGATTAAGAAAAAATAACTTCCCGGGAAAAAAATTAACTTTTTTGCACACTTTTTGCAACCCTTCGAAAAAGCTCTTGTCTCTTAGAAATAGAAAGACAAACAATTAACAGAAAACAAATTTTTTAAAGTCATGAAAACAATTAAACTTTTATTTTTTTGTTCCGTTATTATTTTATTTGGAGCAACAAGCTGTATCGACGATTTTACGATCAGCGGCAATGGAATACCGGCCACGGAAGGCAGAATCACCCTCGATTTTAACAAAGTTCAGTCAGAAGGAGAATTTGATGTTCACATTACCAACGGTGATGAATTTGAAGTAGTAGTAAATGCAGAATCAAACATCCTCCCATACATTGAAACCAATGTAAGCAGAAACAAACTTCGCATTTATATCCGCGGACTTCACAATGTAAAAAACCGCTTGCCTATGGAAGTTTACATAACAACTCCGTATATTGAAGGAATAACCCAAAGCGGGTCAGGTGTTATTACAACCGACTATTTTATTACAAATGACATGAAGGTAGCGATTTCAGGCTCGGGAAGAATAGAAACAGCGATGGATGCCTTAAACCTTGACGCAGTAATTTCAGGTTCAGGAAATCTAGATCTTTCCGGCAGTTCAAATTTTGGCGATTTTCTTGTAAGTGGATCCGGGAAAATTAATGCAAATGACTTGTCGCTGCGAAACTGCGAAGCTACCATTTCAGGTTCAGGAAACATGTGGGTAAATGTAGATAATTATCTGAAAGCATCGATTTCGGGCAGCGGAAGTGTTTTTTATTACGGAAATCCCAGCATTGAAAAACATATTTCCGGCTCGGGAAACGTTATACCATATAATTAACAAATATTCATTTTGAATTCAGCTACTTATGAGACGAATTTTAATACTATTGGCTTTCACCCTTCCCTCCATTTTTTCAAATGCGCAGGGCTATGGACATGCAGTGGGTATCCGGGGAGGACTTTCACCGGGTTTTGAGTATCGGTTTTACACCGACGATGTAAATTCTTACAAAATTTTATTAAGTACACGCGACCGTGGATTACAGTTGCATGCACTAAAAGAATTTCACCGCTACGATCTTTTTGATTTTTCAGAACAACTGGTTTTCTTCTATGGTGCCGGAATTCATGCAGGTTATGAAACCTGGGATGTGGTACATTATGATTACACCACACGTTGGTATTCAAAGAAAACATCGGTTATCGCAGGAATGGACGGGCTGGCCGGCCTGGAATATGTCTTTTACGAAATTCCTTTGTCAGTAGGCCTGGAAGTAAAACCATATTTTGAGTTGTTTGGCCGTGAAACATTTGACCTGCAACTCTTTGATTTTGCTTTTACCATCAAATATCTTTTTTAATACGTTCAAACAAAACAGACAAGAAACATAACAGTTAACAAACAACAATTAATTTTTATTAGCCATGAAAAAAATAATTTTACTGCTTATTATGGCAGTCGGGGTAAGCTATGTCAATGCTCAAAACATTTTTAAAAGCGACGACGAAGTACAAACCATCTTTTCAAAAAATAAAAGCAATGGTGGTTATGGGGCTATTACGTTCGGATACACACAAATAGACGGGAAAGATGCTTTTATTTCCGGGGGGCGTGGTGCTTTCATTTTTGATCACTCGCTTGCGATTGGATTGGGAGGTTACGGTTTTGTAAACAACCTCGATTATCATACCTATTACGATAGCCATCCGTTGGATTACACGCTGGCAGGAGGTTACGGAGGTATTTTCATCGAACCTATTGTAGGAGGAACAATGCCGGTACACCTGTCATTCCCTGTTCTTTTTGGCCTTGGCGGAGTTGCACTGATTGAAGACTACGGCTGGGATTACCGGGACGTTCATCCTTTTGATGAACTCGATCACGACCTGTTTTTTGTAGTTGAACCTGCCGCGGAACTGGAGTTTAATCTTACACGCTGGTTTAGAGTTGCTGCAACTGCAAGTTATCGGTTTACTTCAAATATCGATTTATACGATACTGACGAAGACGTTTTACGAGGGCTGAATTTCGGGCTTACCTGTAAATTTGGTAAGTTTTAAAACAAAAAGAGGTTGTCTATCCCGACAACCTCTTTCCTTTTTTATATAAACAGATTTTTACATTTTTACATAATCCTGGCTATTTAACCACTCCACACTTTTCTGGCAGCTTATAATCGGTTCAAAATTGTACTCTTCTACTTCAACAATACCATACTTAAATCCTGATTTTTCTTTTTCGGCAAATATCGATTCAAAATCAATGTTCCCACTGGCACCAACTTCCTCTTTGTCTTTAATATGCCACAATTCAAATCTTCCCGCGTAGGTATTAAAATAGTCCACAGGTTCTTTCCCTCCTTCAATAATCCAGTACAAATCCAACTGAAACATCACTTTTTCAGGATCTGTTAATTCCAACATCCAGTCGTAAACAGGTTTACCTTCCAGCTCAGTTGTAAACTCTTTGGCGTGATTATGATACCCAAAACGAATTCCCGCAGCATTACACTTTTCACCAACGGCATCAAAATAAGCGCAGTACCGCTTTAATCCATCCAGACTTTCATAGCCAACACCCCCCATCCAGGGCTGAACAATCCATTTCACACCTGCTGATTTGTGTGCTGCAATACATTCATCCCACCAGGCCATCGTACTTTCCCAATTGGTTGAGTCAGGCACATCCTGGCCGGTATGTGAGCCCAAAAACTGCAAACCATTTGTTTCACACAACTCCTTAAAAGCAACCGGTTCCATTCCGTAAAATTTACCTTCTCCATAACCCGCGGCTTCGACGAATTTGTAACCTATTTCGCCTACTCTTGCAACAGTACCTTCAACATCGGAATTCATAGCTTCGCGAACTGAATACAATTGTAAACCAATAAATTTACTATCTTCAGAACCCGACTGCTGGCACGAGAACATCGCCAGTGAAGAAAAGGCCAGAATACCAGCCATCACTAAATTTCTAAAAGACAATTTTCCAGATTTCATTTTTAAACAGATTTTCGTTTGATTATAGTTTCAAAATTAACTCTTTTTGTGAATAAGACATAAAGATAAAGTTTTTCAGCAAATCAATTTATCAATGTTCTACAGGAACTTTATTATAGTGAATTAGAAAAAAATAAAATATTACCTTTGCTTTCCGGTAAACATGCTTTTATGGATACTACTGAAATTCTAATTAAAATAAGGAAAATAGTACGTTCCATCAACTTGGAATCAAAAAAAATTCAAAAAGAATATGGCGTTAGTATTCCGCAAATTCTCAGTTTGAATTATTTAAATGAATCGGAAAATTACCAGACTACACAGGGAGATTTGCGCAAATTTTTACACCTGAATTCAAGTACAACAAGTGGAATCATCAACCGGCTTGAAAACAAAGGGTTGGTAGCCCGCTTGCCAAAATCGGGTGACAAAAGAGTCGTTACCATTGCACTCACTTCAAAAGGAGAAAAACTTTTAAAACAGATTCCTTCTCTCCTGCATTTACAGCTTTCAAATAAGTTGCAAACACTGGATGAGAACACACTGAAAAATGTGGAAGGTACCCTGGAACTGCTTGTTAATCTTCTGGAAATCGAACAAATTGAAGCCTCTCCAATGCTGACTATTGAAGATCACCTGGAAGAAAATACCTTAGACAGAATATAAAAAATTGTTTCTACAAAACATAATTGATTTAAATAATAAACTTCCTTCAAAACATAATACCCCTGCACATATACATATAAAACACTACAAAACAAATAGTTAATTCGAAAACAACAATAAAACACAGACTGTTTGTCTTTTGTCAGATCAAATATATTGAGTACTTTTGTTCGCACAGAAACAATCTTTATGGATATATTTAATGATATACAGCAAGAAATTGCAAAAAAAATTAAGCCGGACAGTAACATTTCAAATTGGAAAGACTGGAAATGGCAGCTAAAGAACTCAATTCAATCCATTGGAAAATTTGAACTTCTGACGGGTATAAACTTTTCAGAAGACGAAAAAGCAAGATTAAAAACAACGCTGGAACGTTTCCCCTTGTCGATAACGCCTTACTATCTTTCACTAATTGATAATAAAAACTATGAAAACGACCCGGTTTTCAAACAGGCCTTTGCAAGTGTTGATGAGCTAAACGTTTTAAAAACAGATTTAAAAGATCCCTTGTCGGAAGATAGTGACAGCCCGGTGGAAGGTATTACCCACCGCTATCCGGACAGGGTACTTTTCCATGTCAGCAATATTTGTTCTATGTATTGCCGGCACTGCACAAGGAAACGAAAAGTGGGTGACGTTGATTCAATCCCCAACAAACAACAACTTTTAAAAGGAATTGAATACATCAGAAACACACCTCAAATCAGGGATGTGCTGTTGTCTGGCGGCGACCCGTTTATGCTTTCTGACGATTACATTGATTGGTTGCTTTCGGAGATAACTGCAATTCCACATGTAGAAATTGTTCGCATAGGAACAAGAATGCCCGTAGTTTTGCCCTACAGAATTACAGACAACCTTGTAAAAGTGTTAAAAAAATACCATCCGTTATGGATAAATACACATTTTAATCATCCGAGAGAAATTACATCATCGTCAAAAGAAGCGCTGGCCAAACTGGCCGATGCCGGATTCCCGCTTGGAAACCAGTCGGTGTTGCTGGCCAATGTAAACGATTGCCCGCGAATAATGAAAAACCTTGTTCAAAAATTGGTACAAAACAGGGTTCGCCCGTATTACATGTATCAGTGTGATTTATCGGAAGGCTTGTCGCATTTCCGCACACCGGTCGGAAAAGGAATCGAAATTCTGGAAAGCCTCATCGGTCATACAACGGGATTTGCTGTTCCAACCTATGTTATTGATGCCCCTGGCGGCGGAGGGAAAATACCGGTAATGCCCAACTATATCATTTCCTGGTCGACAAATAAAGTGGTGCTTCGAAACTACGAAGGTATCATTACCACTTATAAAGAACCGGAAAAATATGAATCTAAATTTTGCGACCGTGATTGCGATAATTGTGATCTCGATTTACAACTTGATGAGGCAGACGAACAAAAAGCTTTAGGAATCGAACAGTTGTTGTCGGATGAAGACTCAACAATTTCATTGGTTCCGGATAATAATGAACGATATAACCGAAGGGAAGAAGATGCAGGATAAAATTGAAAAATTAGGAAAATCGACAATACACCACGGAAAATTTAATAACAGAATCTATTTAATGAAACTTCACCCTGAAAACGTGCCGGAGATTATCTCCGGTATGGAAGAACTGGCTGAAGAAAACGGGTACTCTAAAATATTTGCAAAAATACCACCTGAAGCGCTGCCCGATTTTATTTCAAATGACTTCTCGATTGAAGCTTTTGTTCCGCGGTTTTACAAAAACAAACAGGATTGTTTATTTGTATCGAAGTTTAAAGATGACAAACGAAAAAAAGTTCCAAAAAATGAGTTGAAAAATTTTCACGAACTTTTACACAACTCAGATTCAGGGAAATCAAAAAAGTTAAAATACAAACATTCATTAAAGTATAAACTCGAAAAATTAAGTCCGGAAGATATTCCTGCAATCACAGAAGTATTCTCAAGGGTTTTTGAGACCTATCCTTTTCCTGTTCATGATCCGAAATACATTTTAGAGACAATGGACGAAGGAGAAACGCAATATTTTGGTTTAAAAGAAGGTAGTAAACTAATTGGCGTTTCGACAGCTGAGGTTGATATAAGCAACAAAAATGCTGAAATGACCGACTTTGCCGTACTCCCGGAGTACCGGGGTCAAAACCTGGCGTTCAGGTTATTAACAAAAATGGAGCAGGAAATGAAATACAACAATATAAAAACCGTGTATACAATGGCACGGCTGAAAGCCCCCGGCATGAATAAAACTTTTCTGAAATCGGGATATCAGTTTACAGGAACGCTGCTGAATAATACCAATATTTCGGGAAACATTGAAAGTTTGAACATCTATTATAAACATTTATAATATGCACTTAGGAAAACTGTGTAAATATGCAGGAGAATGTCCGGTTTACCAGGATAAAATAGAAGATCTTGGCAAACCAATATTTTTGGTTCGGAATGTATTTTGCAATCGCGGAATAAAAGGCTGGAGCAATTGTAAAAGATTTAACGCACTCGAAGCCGGAGATCCTGTAAATGAAAACACAACACCATATAAAATTTGAAAAACGATAGTATAAGAATGACAAAAGTGAAAGACAAAACAGAACTGGAGATTATTGAATTCCTCGACGAAAATGGCCCAAGTTTTTTAGGAGAAGTAGTAAAAAATTTAAAGCTATCCTATTCTAAAGGATTAAAACATACCAACAAACTTCTTTCAAGAGGCATTATCAAACATTCTGATCCTCCATTACAATATGAACTAAATTCAGACGCAAAATAATTCAATGCACTGGATTGATTATTTAATTTTTGCCGTTTACCTGATTTTCATGCTGGGAATCGGGTTCTATTTTATGCGGAAGAACAATTCTGCCGACGACTATTTTGTTGGCGGCAGAAAAATGGGTTCCTTTCATATCGGATTATCAGTGGTTGCCACCGATGTTGGCGGAGGTTTTTCCATCGGGCTCGGCGGATTGGGGTTTGTTATGGGTTTATCAGGCACCTGGCTGCTTTTCACCGGGCTTATCGGTGCATGGCTAAGTGCAGTTTTATTAATTCCAAAAGTTTCAGAACTAGCTAAAATCCACAATTTTCTTTCGTTCCCTCAATTTCTAAAACAGTTGTATAACTGGAAAGTAGCTTTAATTGCCGGGATTATTTCGGCTATTGGCTACCTTGGCTTTACCAGTTCGCAGATTCTGGCCGGAGCAAAACTGGCATCTGCAACTTTTCCAAATATTTCGCTCGAAACTGCTCTCATTTTAATGGGTATAATAGCCGTTGTATATACATCAGTTGGTGGAATTAAAGCCGTAATTTACACCGATACTTTTCAATGGATTTTATTGATGGGAGGACTAATTTTTGTTGGAATTCCGGTATGTTATTTTGGTATTGGCGGTTACGACACTTTAAAGGAGACCTTGCCAGCCAGCTTTTTTAGCTTATCAGCAGTTTCGTGGCAACAAATTGTAAACTGGTTTATTACCATCGTCCCCATTTGGTTTATCGGGATGACACTCTACCAGAGAATCTATGCAGCCGGAGATAAAAAAACAGCGCAACGTGCCTGGTTTATTGCCGGTTTATTTGAATACCCCGTTATGGCATTCACCGGAGTAATTCTGGGTTTATTTGCCAAAGTTGCTTTTGAAAACGGCATTATCCACGCGGGAGCAAACGAGATATTGGATCCTGAAATGGGGCTTCCCATTTTGCTTCGAACCATTTTACCCGTTGGATTAACCGGGATAGTTTTATCGGCTTACTTTTCGGCAATTATGTCAACTGCCGACAGTTGCCTGATGGCTGCATCCGGAAACATTATTACCGACCTTTTGAACAGGCACAATTCAGCAAAAATAATGTCGCTTTCACAGATAACCACACTGGCAATCGGTACAGTAGCTCTTTTTATTGCCTGGAAAGTTCCCAATGTTTTGGAGCTAATGCTGCACTCCTACTCTTTTATGGTTTCAGGTTTATTTATTCCTGTATTGGTTGCAATCTTTATCAAAAACAGAAGTACCAAAGGCGCATTCTGGTCTATGATTACCGGAGGTGGCATTACACTTGCGCTGATAATCAGCCAAATTGAACTCCCTTTTGGACTGGATGCCAATATCTACGGAATTGCATTTGCCACTTGTGTTTATCTGTTTTTTCATCTTTTTGACAAAAGAGATGCAATTCCTCAAGTTTCACGTTAAACGAAAAGGTTATTTTTGTGCCAACTATTTTTGGAAATGAAAAACAAAGAATTTTTGGCATTTGCATCAGCTTTAGGCGCTGCATTTTTCTGGAGCTTCTCTTTTATCTGGTTTAAAATTGCCTACCAGGGATATAATCCGGTTACAGTGGTCATTTTCAGGCTGGCAATCTCAGCTCTTTTAATGAGCATTATCGCACTGGGGATGAAACGGATGCAAAAAATTTCGCGAAAAGATTTTCGTCTGTTTATTCTGATGTCGTTTTTTGAACCCTTCCTCTATTTTATAGGAGAGAGCTACGGACTAAAATACATTTCCTCCACCGTTGCTGCCGTAATTGTGGCAACCATCCCACTCATCACGCCGGTAGTGGCCTGGTATTTTTACCGCGAACGCGTAAAATGGATGAATGTTATTGGTCTTGTTTTTTCATTCCTTGGTGTTGGCCTGGTCGTACTAAACGGTTCATTTCAGTTTGAAGCATCGCCACTTGGCGTTGGACTTGAATTTATGGCAGTTTTAGCTGCGATTTCCTATTCCATCGTTTTACGAAACCTGGTTGGGCGCTACAACACGCTCACCATCATTGTCTGGCAAAATCTTATCGGCGTAGTTCTGTTTTTACCTGTCTGGCTGATATTTGAGTTTAACGATTTTGTAACCCGTCCCTTTCATACGGAAGCTTTTCGGGCGATTGTTTTTCTGGCTGTTTTTTCTTCGACACTGGCCTTTATATTTTTTACCCAAAGCATTCGAAAACTGGGTGTTAACCGGTCAAATACCTTTATAAACCTGATTCCGGTGTTTGTAGCTGTTCTCTCTGTTTTTATATTGAATGACAGTTTAAGTTTGCAACAAATCACAGGAATTGTAATCGTTGTGAGCGGACTATTTTTGGCGCAATTGAAAAGAAAAAAGAAAAAGGGAGTTTTTGAAACCATTGAAATTACAACACAGCGGAAAGGATAATCAAAAGTGAGCAGTTTGCAGTAACAAAAAAATGAGAAAGATAAAGTATAAAACACCGGAAGAACTAAAAATCCTTACGGATAAAAACAGGGCGGAAACACATGCTCTTATCAAGAAGCTCAAAAAGAAAAAGCCCAAAGAACTGGATGATTTTATACACGAACTGCACATCGACGCGTTTTCAGAATTTAGTTGTCTCGATTGTGCCAACTGTTGCAAAACAATTGGCCCTAGATTAACGGATAAAGACATCGACCGGCTGGCCAAGCACCTCAAAATGAAACCTTCTGAATTTCTGGAACAATATGTAAAAACCGATGAGGATAATGATTTTGTTTTCAGAGAACACCCCTGCCCTTTTCTGTTACCCGATAATTATTGTATGGTTTATGAAAACCGGCCAAAAGCATGCCGCGAATATCCACATACCGACCGAAAACATTTTTATCAAATATTAACCCTTTCTTTTAAAAACTGCGAAACCTGCCCGGTGGTTTATGAGATTTTTGAAGAGATGAAAACAAAAAAATGGTAGAAAACAAGGCAAACACCTTTGGATTTCTCTGCGTAATTTGTTTATTTTTATTTCACTAATTCAGATATAATGCTCAAAATAGAAATGTTTTTGTTTACCATCCTTTTGTTGGCATGGAACATCTCGTTTTCCCAATCTTCCAAAATAAGTTTTGAAACGATAAAAACATTTGAAACCAAAGAAGCGCATCAGGGCATTGCCGTGGATGCAAATTATTTTTATACTATAAACTCACGAGGCATTGGGAAATATGATAAAAACAGTGGTGAATTTATTTCTGAATGGACAGAAGATTCCAACCAAATCATTCATTTTGACGGAGGTGTGGTAATAAACGAAAAGCTTTATATTGCACATTCCAATTACCCCGGAATACCAATGACAAGTTCCATCGAGATTTTCAATAAAAATACACTGATCCATATTGAAACCCACAGCTTTGGAATCAGGTACGGCTCATGTACCTGGGCAGATTTTTATGATAACTTTTGGTGGGTATGTTTTGCGCATTACGACAAATTTGAAAGTGAAACAAATACAAATAGTAGCTGGACAACCCTGGTGAAATTTGACAAAAGCTGGAAGGAGAAAGAATCATGGATCTTCCCTGAAAATATACTTTCTGAATTTAAACCGATGAGTTGTTCGGGCGGTTCGTGGGGACCCGACGGAAACTTATATGTGACCGGGCACGACAGCGCAAAAGTTTTTGTTTTGAAAATCCCGGAAATGGGGTCGACTCTTAAATACGTAAAAACGATAAAACTTGAGATTTTCGGACAGGGAATTGCCTGGGACAGATCAGACAGAAACCATATTTATGGAATCATTCGGAAAAATAACCGGGTTGTAAAATCAAAAATAAATTTCAAATAAACAATACTCATCGCTGCCGCACGATTGCACCTAAAATCCGCATCATAAAATAAAAATGGGATACAACGGTTTAGGCATGCAACGCTGGATTTCAACAATGAAACCCAGAAAGTTTTTGTCCAAAAGAAGCAAACCCGATGGAGGTGGAATGGAACACCTCTCCAACCAGGAAATTGAGGCTTATTTTCATTTAAAAAAGAATAAACTAGATAAGCTGTTGAAGAAAAAATATTCCCTTCAATACAAAGAAAAGTTAAAAAGGCAAATCTCTGACGAACACCGCAGAAATACTATTTTTACTTTGTTAAGTATTATTATCTCCTTTGGTATCCTTCTCCTACTCTTTTTCTATTTTGGCGCTAAAATGCAGGTTTTTTAATTTTTCCAAAAATAATATTTAAATACCTTTGGCGTTTTACTTGAAACTGTTCAACAGCGAATGAAACAAATTTACTTCATTTCTATATTTTTCCTGATTCTGGCAAGCGGAAAAGCACAGATTGGCGGGGAGAGTACCTACCAGTTTCTGGAACTTACCAATTCGGCACGAATGGCAGCATTGGGTGGAAACCAGGTGGCGCTCTATGATACGGCTGACCTGAACCTTCCCTATCATAACCCGGCTGCACTGCAAAGTTCGATGGAGAATATTTTGCTGGTAAATTATGTAAATTACCTGGCCGACATAAATTATGGTTATGTTTCGTTTGCCCGCTCATACGAAGGAATTGGGAATTTTGCACTGGGAATGCATTACATAAACTACGGCGATTTTCTGGAAGCAACCGAAGAAGGAGAATTAACAGGGAATAACTTTTCGGCTGCGGAGTATGCGTTAAATATCATTTATTCCAATCAGTTTAAACGGTGGCGTTATGGTGCAAATTTAAAACCCATTTTATCCTCGCTTGAAAGTTATCGTTCGTTTGGGATTGCCCTCGATTTGGGTGTAAGTTATGCCAGCCTCGACAAATACACCAATGTTGCAATAGTTGCACGGAATATCGGGACACAAATCACCACTTACTATGAGGATGGAAACCGTGAATCCATTCCGTTTGATTTGCAGGCAGGAATAAGCCGCAGGCTAAAACATGCACCTGTTAATCTGGCGCTTACACTTCAGCACCTTAATAAATGGGATTTAGCCAGTGAAGATGATGATGATGATGATGATGATGAACTTGATATTTCGATCAATGACCGGGAAGAAAGTATGGCTAAACAATTTATGCGTCATGTGGTGCTGGGAGTTGAAGTACTTCCAAGCGATAATTTTATCATTCGGGCAGGGTACAATTACCAGCGCAGACAGGAGTTAAAATTCGACGAAAAACTATCTACCGTGGGGATGTCACTTGGTTTTGGTATAAAAATAAAACGATTCCGGCTCGATTTTGCGACAACCCGCTACCACCTCGCAGGTTCTTCCAATCATTTTTCCCTGGCAATCAACCTAAACGACAAATTCTAACGTAAACGTTTTAAAGCGAATGACTCTAACTTTTACTAAAAATATCTCCCTTTTCTCCCTCTCTTTGAAAAAAGAGGAACGATTTTTCAGCAGATGCAATCAGGGTGAGTTTATTAATGAAAGAATAAATCTCCCGATACACCTTTATTTATCACATTTCAGACAAAAAAATATTTCAAATTCCAATAAAGGACAATTGTGTCCGTTTTAAAAAACTTTTATATTTGTTCCTAATTCAGCAAAAATGAATGATAAAAAAATTGTTATTGCAGTCGACGGGCACTCATCGTGCGGAAAAAGTACAATGGCAAAATCGCTGGCCCGCTTACTTGGTTACATTTATATCGACAGCGGAGCCATGTACCGTGCAGTTACACTTTATTCACTCAGAAAAGGCTGGATACCTAACGGACAACCGGATATAAAAAAAGTTATCGAAGGATTGAACGACATCAGAATAACTTTCCGGTGGGACAATGAAACAGAAAAAAACACCACGTTTTTAAATGGTGAAAATATTGAAGAAGAAATCAGGAAACTGGAAGTTTCTCAAAACGTGAGCCCGATTAGTACCATTGCTGAAGTGCGGCACGAAATGGTAAAACAACAGCGGGAAAACGGTAAAAACAAAGGTATTGTTATGGATGGCCGTGATATCGGGACCGTGGTTTTTCCCGATGCGGAATTAAAAATCTTTATGACAGCCTCGCCGGAAACAAGGGCTCAGCGAAGATTTCTTGAACTAAAAGAAAAAGGGTTGGAAGTAAATTTTGATGACATTCTGGCCAATGTAAAGGAGCGGGATGAAATAGATTCTACCCGCAAAGTAAGTCCGCTAAAAAAAGCTGACGACGCGTTGGTACTCGACAATAGTAATTTAACACGCGAACAGCAACTGGAGTGGACACTGGAAAAAGTTAAAGAAAGGACAAAAAAACATGAAGGTTGAGATAGACAGAAGATCAGGATTTTGTTTTGGAGTTATAAAAGCGATAAAATCGGCGGAAAGCGAGCTCAAAGATTCACCACAGTTGTATTGTCTGGGCGACATTGTACACAACGGCGAAGAGGTAAAGCGGCTTGAAAAAATGGGATTGAAGTCGATTTCAAAAGAAGAATATTTTAAACTGAAAGATTGTAAAGTGTTAATCCGTGCCCACGGAGAACCTCCTGAAACATACGAACACGCAAAAAAAAACAATATTGAATTGCTCGATGCCACCTGCCCGGTTGTTATTACTTTGCAGGAAAGGGTCAGAGACTCGTACCAAAATATCCGTTCGCATAACGGGCAGGTTGTTATTTACGGAAAAAAAGGACATGCCGAGATTATTGGCTTAAGCGGACAAACCGATTACAGTGCCATTGTTTTGGAAAACAAAAACGATATTTCCAAAATTGATCCCTCCCGCCCGGTTTCCTTGTATTCGCAAACAACCAAACGTATCGAGGATTTTTATGAAATTGCTGAAGCGGTAAAAAACCACGTTGATCCGGGCTTGCGTGTCGACATAAAAGATACCATTTGCAGACAGGTTTCCAACCGCGTTCCACACCTGAAAAAGTTTGCAAAAAACTATGATATGGTCATTCTGGTTGCAGGCGAGAAAAGCTCCAACGGAAGATATCTGTTTTCCATTTGTAAAGAAGAAAATCCAAACGCTCACCTTATTGCACGGGTTGAGGACATTCAACCCGAGTGGTTTGAAAATGTAGAATCGGTTGGAATTTGCGGAGCTACTTCAACCCCTAACTGGCTGATGGAAAATGTTCAGGAATGGATAAGCAAAAAATTTGAAAAAACTGTAAGTCAATAAAACTTCGCCGATCCATTTTTTTGATTTACATTTAGACGGGATTCAAACCCGCTTTTTATGTCAGATTTATATGCCGAAGTGATATTACCTCTCCCGCTGCACGATGCTTTTACCTACCAGGTACCCGGGCATCTTGAAAGTGATATTGCAGAGGGAAAGCGTGTTGTGGTGCAATTTGGTCAGAAAAAATTGTATTCGGCACTTGTAACCGCTCTTTCAAGCAAAAAGCCGGAAAACATAGATGTAAAAAAAATTTATGAAGTTCTTGATGAGCAACCGGTTGTGCTTTCCAAAAATATAAAACTATGGCGCTGGATAGCAAAATATTACTGCTGTACACTTGGCGATGTTTTCAAAGCTGCACTTCCCGGCGGTTTAAAACTGGAAAGTAAATCAAAAGTATTTGCGGTTGACGATGGGACTGAAGCTGAACTGACAGAAAAAGAACAACTGTTACTTCAACAAATCGGAAGCGAAAACTCCACAGTTGATGAGCTTCAGAAAAAACTTCGAAATGATTTTTCCTACCCTGTTTTGAAGTCATTATTTAAAAAAAACTGTATTCAGATTGAAGAAAAAATAAACGCGCGTTACAAACCCAAAACGGAAACGTTTGTAAAACTTCATCCGGAAATAGAGAACAAAAAAATACTGAACAACAAACTTAACGACCTGCAAAGGGCAAAAAAACAACAGGCACTGCTTTTACATTTTTGCGAAAAGATTAACGCATTTAAAAAAGATGTTCTGCTTTCTGTTTCAAAAAAAGAGCTTTTGGACGGAACCGGCTTCACTCCGGCTATTTTAAAAGAACTGGTGAAAAAGAAGCTTGTTATTCAGTTCCAAAAGCAGGTTTCGCGCATCGAAGAAGAAACCGAAAACAGCCAGGTGAGTATAAATTTGTTAAACAAACACCAGGAGAAAGCGCTGACTGAAATTCAGGCATCGTTTGAAAAAAAACAAGTAACGCTGATTCATGGAATTACTGCCAGCGGAAAAACAGAAATTTATATTCACCTCATCGACGAGATATTAAAATCGGGAAAACAGGCGCTTTATCTGGTTCCGGAAATTGCGTTGACAACTCAGATTGTACGGCGTCTTAAAAATGTTTTTGGCAAAAAAGTCGGCATCTACCATTCCAAACTCAGCAGCCAGGAAAGAGTGGAAATCTGGGACAAAGTGCTCCAATTTCAAACCAAACCTGAAAATGGATACCAGGTGATTTTGGGCGCACGTTCGGCCATTTTTATGCCTTTTTCGAAACTGGGACTTGTTATTGTTGATGAAGAACACGAAAATTCTTTTAAGCAGTTTGATCCCGCTCCGCGTTATAATGCACGCGACATGGCGGTAATACTCGGGCTTCAGAATAATGCAAAAGTCTTGCTGGGATCTGCCACCCCCTCTTTTGAAACCTATTACAATGCGGTAAACGGGAAATACGGCTTGGTAAATTTAAAAAAACGGCATACAAACGTTGAGCTTCCGGAAACACTGGTTGCAGATGTAAAAAAAGCCTATAAACGCAGACAGATGCATTCGGTGCTTTCACCCGAATTATATGAACTGATGCAAGGTGCAGCAGAAAAGAATGAACAAAGTATATTGTTCCAAAACCGGCGCGGCTATTCACCTTTTGTGGAATGTTTCACTTGTGGATGGATTCCCAAATGTAAAAACTGCGATGTAAGTTTAACCTATCACAAATACAAAAAAAGGCTGACGTGTCATTATTGCGGATATAGCCAGCAAATGCCCGACTCATGCGACAATTGCGGTTCGAACGAAATAAAAACCCGGGGATTCGGGACTGAAAAAATTGAAGACGAACTCAAACCGCTTTTCCCAAATGCCAGTCTTGCCCGAATGGATTTAGATACAGCAAGATCGAAAACGGCACTGGAAAAAATAATACAAAACCTGGAAAGCCGAAAAACTGACATTTTAATTGGAACACAAATGGTTACCAAGGGTCTGGATTTTGAACATGTAAGTGTTGTGGGGATTTTAAACGCCGACAACCTGCTGAACTTCCCCGATTTCAGGGCGCACGAACGTGCATTTCAACTTATTTTACAAGTAAGCGGACGCGCAGGCCGAAAAAATAACAGGGGAAAAGTGGTTATTCAAACTTCACAACCCGAACACCCTCTTTTAAATCTTATCATTTCGCAGGATTATACATCGGTTTTTAAAGCACAAATGGAAGAACGGAAGCTTTTCAGATACCCGCCGTTTTTCAGGTTAATTAAAATTGTGGTAAAACATAAAAACCAGCAAACCGTCGACCGGGCAGCAATCCAATTGAAACAATTTTTGGAGAAAAACAATAAACTAATCTTGTTAGGGCCTGAATATCCACTGGTTAGCCGTATTCAACTGTGGTATCAAAAAGAAATCTGGATAAAATTTGATAAAAGCCTGCACCTCGACAATACCAAAGATTTTATCATCGACTGTGTAAGCAAAACCAAACACCTTCCCGATAACAGCAACTGCGTTATAAATATTGATGTTGATCCGATGTAAAAAGAAACAAAATGGTCTTAAAACCGACTTAAAATAATGTTTATCCGGCAACATCATCATGAGCTGCAAAAACGTAAAGTAACAAAAGCATGTTCTCACCATTTATCGCTCCAAACAAGGACATATAATAAATCTGGTCCCGTTTTCACAGCTTTGATTTTTTAGTAGATTTGTAGCGTTTTTAAAGGATATTCGTGGATATAACAGAGATAAATCAAATATTTGATAAATTCAGTCGTATGCGGGTTTTGGTAATCGGCGATGCGATGATTGACATGTATTTGTGGGGAAAGGTAGAGAGAATATCTCCGGAAGCTCCCATTCCCATTGTTTCGGTCACCAAACATGAAAGTCGTCTTGGAGGAGCGGCAAATGTAGTGTTGAATATACAGGCGCTGGGAGCCACACCCATTTTGTTTTCGGTTATTGGCAACGATGAAAATGGCAGAAAATTCAGGAGATTCCTGGAAAAAAGAAACCTTTCGTGCGAAGGAATTTTCTCGGACCCCAAAAGAAAAACCACCGTAAAAAGCAGGATCATAAGTAACGGGCAACATGTTGCCCGGGTAGATGAGGAAACGACAGCATACATCGGGCAGGAGATGGAAAATGAACTGATCTCCGCTATAAAAGAAACAATCAATAAGTCAAAAACAGATGCCATCGCTTTTGTCGATTATGACAAAGGAGTGATCACACCCAATCTTTTCCGGAGTGTCAATAAAATGGCGTTAAAAAAGGGCATCCCAACAGCTGTCGATCCTAAAAAAAGAAATTTTGGTCTTTATAAGGATGTTACCTTATTTAAGCCCAATTTTGGAGAATTTGTAGGGGGTACCGGATTGGCTGTAAAAAAAGGCGACATCAGGACGCTAAAAGAAGTGGCAAATACTTTTAAAAGAAAACTAAATTTTAAATTTATATTTATTACGCTTTCAGAGCTGGGAGTATTTATTAGTAACGGGGTAAACGAACAGCATTATCCGGCCGTAATACGCGACATTGCAGATGTTTCAGGAGCGGGAGATACCGTGGTAAGTGTAGCCAGCCTGGCCGCTGCGGCAGATTTATCGCCCAAAATAATGGCAATGATGTCGAACCTTGCCGGTGGTTTGGTGTGCGAGAAAGTGGGAGTCGTCCCAATCAACAAAGAACAACTCATGAATGAAATGCAGACTCAAAAAATTTAATTTTTTAAAATCTTCGCTTCCAGCTTTTTAAAAATAAAACAGCGGTGTAAATCAAAAAAATTTAAGAGGTTTCCGCTAAATTATTAACTTTGAAACCACTCAATTAAAAAAAATACAGATGGGAAAAATAATATCACTGGCAAACCAAAAAGGGGGCGTAGGAAAAACCACGACAACCATAAATTTGGCAGCCAGCCTGGCTGTTTTGGAAAAAAAGGTTTTGGTAATTGACGCTGATCCACAGGCAAATGCAACATCCGGATTGGGATTCGATGTTAAAAACGTACAATCAAGCATTTATGAATGTATTGTGGATGAAGTGGAAGCCGAAAAAGTGGTTTTAAAAACCGAAATTGAAAATCTTGATTTAATTCCATCTCACATTGATTTGGTTGGTGCCGAAATAGAAATGTTAAACTTGCCAAACAGAGAAAAGGTGCTCAAGAATTCCATCGAGCAACTCAAAAATTCTTACGACTTTATTTTTATTGACTGTTCTCCTTCGCTTGGATTGATAACGGTAAATGCACTAACAGCTTCCGACTCGGTTGTTATTCCTGTACAGTGTGAATATTTTGCCCTGGAGGGACTGGGAAAATTACTAAACACCATTAAAATCATTCAGAACCGGTTAAACCAGGGTCTTGAAATTGAAGGATTTTTACTTACCATGTACGACTCCCGTCTGAACCTTTCAAATCAGGTTTATGAGGAGGTGAAAAGACATTTTCAGGATATGGTTTTTGACACGGTTATTCAGCGAAATATAAAATTAAGTGAGGCCCCAAGCTATGGGAAACCTGTTATTTTATACGATGCCAGTTCAAAAGGTGCCATTAGCCACATGAACCTGGCCCGCGAAATATTACAGAGAAACTCAATGACCACAATGTCGAAAGAAAAAAACGTAGTTATTATTTAAAAATATGGCCATGGCAAAAAGGAATGCATTAGGTAGGGGACTTGGTGCGCTTATCGATGATGCAGAAAAAATGAAAAGCGCCGGAATTAGTGAGATTGAACTCAATAAAATTGAGGCAAACCCTTTTCAGCCCAGGTCGAAGTTTGATACAGAAGCACTGGAAGAACTGGCTGCTTCAATTCGGGAGATCGGTCTCATCCAGCCCATTACGCTCCGAAAGATTGGAGAAGATAAATTTCAAATCATTGCCGGTGAACGCCGCTTCAGGGCAGCACAAATTGCAGGATTGGAAACCATTCCGGCCTATGTGCGCAAAGCCAAAGACGACGGAATGCTGGAAATGGCGCTGGTTGAAAACATTCAGCGCGAAGATTTGGACGCTATCGAGATTGCTGTAAGTTATCAGCGACTGATGGAAGAATTAAAATTCACACAGGAAGAAATGAGTTCGCGTGTGGGTAAAAAACGTTCAACCATTGCCAATTACCTGCGTTTGTTAAAACTTCCCGCAGTAATTCAAAAGGGCCTTCGCGAAAAAGTTATTTCAATGGGACATGCCCGGGCCATTATAAATATTGAGGAAACAGAGACCCAGATTATGATTTACAACCAAATCATAAAATACGGATTCTCGGTAAGAAAAGTGGAAGAAATTGTTCGCGATTTGAATGATGATTCTGCCGACAAATCTTCAAAATCCCAAAAAGAAAAACTTCCCGGAGAATACCAGGTCATAAAAAAACAACTGGACAGTATCTTTAAATCAAGAATTGGATTCTCGATGAACGACAAAGGAAAAGGAAAAATTACCATTCCTTTTAAATCCGCTGAAGATTTGGAAAGAATTGTTAAAATAATTGAAAATCAAAAATAAACCTTTCGTTTCCGGTCATATCTTAGGGTATTCTTCTATTTTTGTGCAAAATTTTAAAGGTGAATTTTAAATCGGCTTTGCAAAAAATTTTTATATTCTGCTTACTGTTGCTTGCAGAACAAACAGTTATTGGTCAGGGACTTGTTGACGCTGACACAATTGCTACCGTCACGCAAAAACCGATGGAAGAGGAGAAAGTTCACTCTCCAAAAAGGGCAACTTTATATTCGGCCATTTTACCCGGGCTTGGACAGGCGTACAACAAGAAATACTGGAAAATACCTTTCGTATATATTGGCTTTGGAACCATTGGCTATTTTATAGATTGGAACAATGATTATTATCAGTTAACCAAACGCGCTTATATCCATTTAAGAGACGATGATCCTGAAACCACCGACTATTTGAAACTAAAAGGAATTGAATATTACGATTTGGATAATGCCACAGACAAAGCGAATCTGGAAACTGCCCTTTCAAAACGACAGGATTATTATCGACGCAACCGCGATTTCCTGATAATAAGCATGGTAGCTTTCTACGGATTAAATATTATCGATGCGAGTGTGGACGCCCATCTTTTCAATTTTGACGTTTCAGATGATTTAAGTCTGAATTGGCAACCCTCGATGTTGAATTTTCAAAATGATCTGGTATATTGCATAAATCTTACTTTCAATTTTTAACACGTATGAACTTGATTACAAAATCGATAATACTTTCTTTTTTTATTTTATTCTCGGGTAACCTACTGGCTCAGGAGACAGATTCGCTCAATATCTTGAAGGAAAAAGACGAGCTTGTTGTTGACACTTTACAACAGCAGGACACGCTTTCACTGGAAAGACAACTGCTTCTTGATGAAGATTTGAATGATATCTTTTCAGAGAAAATGGACAGTTTGGTAAACACCTGGTATATCGAAAATGCATTTACTTTAGACAGTATCGACCTGACCTTAATAAAAAACTATCCCAAAAATCTTCCGGATTCTGTTTATGTTGAAAGATTACAAAATATTGAACAGGTCATCGACTTGTCGTACAACAATGTGGTAAGAAACTTTATCAAATTGTACACCGAAAAAAAGCGGGATTTATCAGAAGTAATCATAGGTCTTTCGTACTATTATTTTCCAATTTTTGAAGAAACTTTGGATAAATATGATATGCCTCTGGAATTAAAATACCTGGCCATTATTGAGTCAGCATTAAATCCGAGAGCCCGTTCACGGGTTGGGGCAACCGGGATGTGGCAATTTATGTACGGGACGGCAAAAAATATGAAACTCGAAATAACCAGTTTTGTCGATGAACGTCGCGACCCTGTAAAATCAACCGACGCAGCAGCACGATATTTAAAAAGGTTGTACGATATATATGGCGACTGGCATCTTGCCATAGCTGCTTACAATTGTGGTCCCGGCAATGTAAACAGAGCCATCAGGCGCTCAGGAGGAAAAAGAAACTACTGGGAAATATATTATCGTTTGCCCAGGGAAACCCGCGGCTATGTGCCTGCTTTTATTGCAGCAAGTTATTTTATGAATTATTATGGTGAACACAATTTGATTGCCAATTTTCCTGAAACCTCTATTAATACCGATACAATTATAGTAAGCGACTACCTTCACTTTGACCAGCTGGCGGCTACGCTCAATATGTCAAAAGATGAACTCCGGTCCTTAAATCCAATGTACCGTCGTGATGTTATTCCTGCAAAACCGGAAAAAACTTATCCACTGGTGTTGCCGGAGGACAAAATAATGGACTTTATAGATCAGGATACGTTTGTTTTTGCTTATGAAAGGGAAAAATATTTCCCGGACAATACGCTTATGAAACCAACTGAAAGTTCGGGATATTTTACTCCGGTCGATATCGAAGGAAAGGCCAAAGTAGTTTACACAGTAAAATCGGGCGACAATGTAGGATTTATTTCTTCGTGGTTTCATGTTCGCGCCTCCGATTTAAGATACTGGAACAACATTCATCGCGACCTGATACGTGTAGGGCAAAAGCTGGTTGTTTATGTTCCGGAAAATCAAAAAACAAAATACGAGAAGATAAATTCCCTGACTTTCGCACAGAAACAGGAAACGATTGGAAAATCGGGAAGCAGCTCCTCAACCAAAAAAGCTGAATCCAAACCTGTTGACCCAAATTTTGTATATTATACGGTAAAAAAGGGTGATACACTTTGGGATATCGCGGAAAAATATGCCGGAATATCCAGTAACGAGATCATGAAGCTAAATAATCTTTCAAACGACCGAGGGTTGTACATTGGTCAAAAGCTTAAAATCAAAAGAAAGTCATGATTTGTCTCTTTTGCACACACTCTGCCAGTCAGAATTATTCTGTCTGGTGAATCATTTTTTATTTCTCTGATTATTTTTGAATATTAGATTCATGTTATAGCAAAGAAGGCGGACATTCTGCCGCTACCGTTTTTTAATAATCTGAAGAGGATTTTAATAGGAAAGCTCCAAGTACTTTTTATTGTTTTTTTGCGAACAATAATCCCTTATTATTCATTACTATAATGGATGGTTAACGACTAAAATTGAAAAACATGAAAAAGGTTGGAATTATAGGTTCAGGAAATGTTGGGCAGGCACTTGCGGAAGGTTTTGTTAAAAACGGCTACCAAACAACAATTGCATCAAGAAGCGAAGAAAAAAGAAAAGAACTGGAACAGGCATTTGAAGGAAAAATAAAAACGGATACTCTGGAAAACACTGCCCGGAACAATGATATTATTGTATTTGCAGTAAAGGGAGGAAAAGCAAAAGAAGCGCTTGCCGTTTTGAAAGTGGATAATTTAAAAGGAAAAACCGTTATTGATGCTACCAATCCCATTGAAGACGCTGCTCCGGTAAAGGGTGTTCTCGTCTACTCTACTTCCATAAACAAAAGTCTGATGGAAGAGCTGCAGGAGATGGCAGCTGAAGCAAAATTTGTAAAAGCTTTTAATTCGGTTGGTGCAGGCCATATGGTCGATCCTTTATTTGAAAGTAAACCCACGATGTTTATTTGCGGAAATGATACTGAAGCAAAAAAAGAAGTAAGCGAAATTCTTGACAAATTCGGCTGGGAAACTGCCGACATGGGATTTGCGGAGGCTGCCCGTGCCATTGAACCGCTTGCAATGTTATGGTGTATTCCGGGATTTAGCAACAACAGCTGGAACCACGCATTTAAACTGCTCAAAAAGTAAACTTTTCAAAAATTACGTAAAAAAAATACCGGATTGGAATCTCCGGTATTTGTAATAACGTTTTTACTTTGGTTCCCAAAAACAACGTTTGGGCGAAACAATCTTTTCTTCGGTTTTTAATATTTTCATTGCTTTGTCTACTTCCTTTTTATCTAGTCCTGAAGCTTCTGCAATTTCGCCGGCTTTTAAAGGTTTTCCGGCTGCCTTTAAAGTTTCCAATACCTTTTCTGCACTCATACTTTTGTTTTTTTTAATTTGAATTATTTGCAGGGATAAAAATAGAAAATCTACTCCCTTTATTTTCCTGACTTTTTATTGTAAGGTATCCTCCATTCAATTTTATAAATTCGTTTGCAAGCTGCAATCCCATGCCTGTACCGTTTTCCTTATTTGTGCCCAGTTGGTGATAGTTGGAATCGACCTGTAACAATTTATCAACTTGATCTTCCGGTATTCCAATTCCCTGGTCCTCAATTCTTACCTCAGCCATTTGGTCTTTTTGAACAACCTTTACCAATATTTTTTTACCCGAAGGAGTAAATTTCACCGCGTTCGAAAACAAGTTTCTTACGGTTGTGGAAATCATCTCCCGATCGGCAAATACTTCAATTCCGCTACAAAGTTCTGACTTAACATCAATCGATTTTAATTCAGCGGCATGTTGTAAACTTTTTATCGTTTTTTCGACTTCATCATCAATATTAAAAATCGTTTTTTTAACTTTCATTCTTCCCCCCTGTACCAAAGACCAGGTTAAAAGGTTTTCCAGTAGTCTCAGAGCCTGTTTAGACGTTTTGTATGACAGCTCAGCAAGCCTTCTTTGCTCAGACTTCGGGAATTTATCAAACTCCTTTGCCAGTAGTTCCGTCAGATTGAGAACCGAACCAATCGGATTTTTTAAATCATGGGCAATAACAGAATGAAATTTATCTTTCGATTTAACCAACTGGCTTAATTCCCGGTTTAATTCTTCAAGCCTTTTTGTTTGCTCTTCAATTTTTTTGTTTTTCAACGTTAATTCGTCGTTCAACTGTTTAAGCTTCCGCAACTTGATTAAAATATTTAACAAGGCAATAAAAAGAACGACTAAAAAAACAAGCGAACCCAAGGTAACAATTCGTCGCAATCGCTTTTCATTGTCGATATTTAGCTGCAATATCTCATTATCCTTCTCTTTTTCCATCGTTTCAACTAAAACATCAACATTTGAAATCGCATCAATAACCGCACGGTTAAACATTGAATCGTGTATAAGGAAATATTTCCTGAAATATTGCAGGGCAAATCGGGTGTTATTTATTTCAGTGTATGCATCAGCAAGTATTCTGTTAGCTCTTGCCTGCTGATTTAAAATCATCGTCCCTTCCGTAACTTTTAAAGCTGAATCGGCATAAACTATTGCCTTGTCAAACTCGCTATCATTCAGATAACTTTCGCCTATCAAACAAAATACTTCGGACAAGTTCAGACTATCTCTTAATTCCTTAAATACGTTACCAGCATCAAAATAGCTTTTATACTTTAACCCGGAAAGTCCAAGACTACCATAAGTCTCAGCCAGCAGCCCAAGTGCTTCTCCTACCAAAGTTTTACCTTCAATAAACTGAAATCCGGATTTCTGATCTTCAAACCTTTTATTTATATCAAGGATTAATGCTCTTAGATTTTGAAC
Organism: Maribellus comscasis; assembly: GCF_009762775.1. GTDB lineage: Bacteria > Bacteroidota > Bacteroidia > Bacteroidales > Prolixibacteraceae > Draconibacterium > Draconibacterium comscasis. The sequence continues at coordinate 1,540,933 of NZ_CP046401.1, forward strand.
TGCTTCTTTGTATTTCGCCGTTTTCATTTGCAGGTTAGCCAAATACATTTGCACATATCCCAATTCAACAGGATCACCAAGCTCTTTTCTTATCGTTAAAGCTTTATTCAGATATTGTTCTGCTTTATCAAAGTCATTTATGTATAAATAATTAACTCCAATATTGGCAGAAGCCAGGGCAATTCCCTCCGGTTCATCTGTTTCTTTAAATACATCCAGTGAAATTTTATAAAACCCGATAGCCCGGTTGTAATGTAACATCGCCTCATAACAATTCGCAATTTCAAGGGTTACCCAACCAACATAAGGGCGATACTCATCAAGTTGTGCATATTTATAAGCTCTGTTTAAATAGTCGAGAGCGATGTTGTAACTCCCTTTTTCCAGAAAAGAGCCTCCCATTTCCATATAAATATCAACAAGTCCCCAATTAATTTTATGTTGTCTGGCCAGTTCTATATTTTCGTGAGCAAACTCAAGATACAATTCATAATCAGAACGCCTTAGCTGTTGGATTATTTCAAGTCTGGCATTTAATAAAAACTCAACATCGTCAACGCTGTCTAAACTGTAAAACAAATTTCTCAGGCTATCTTTTTCGTCAAATGCAGAGGTTTCTTCCCAAAAACAGAAGATGCTTAAGAAACATAGTAAAATCGTTATTCCTCTCATTTACAATAAAAAAAACGAAAAATTACAAGCACTAATATAAATAAGAATTTTCTATTCGTGTTAATTTTTTCGTTTTTCCACTACCAGGGCTTTTGAAAATTCCCTGGTAAAATAACAATATATGGTTCTGGTTTACGAAACCAACTATTCTGCAAATCTTTCTGAAATCACTTTCCAATCTAAAATTTTCCAGAAGTCCTCAATATATTTAGGACGCAAATTCTTTTTATCAATATAATAAGCATGTTCCCAAACATCGCATGTCAATACTGGTTTTTTGCCATCACGAATTGGGTTGCCTGCATTACTCGTTTGAAGAATTTCCAGTTCGCCGCCATCATTTTTTACCAGCCAGGCCCAGCCCGAACCAAAAAGAGTTGCAGCAGCCTTTGAAAACTCAGCGATAAAATTCTCAACGGAACCAAATTTCGCCTCAATAGCGGTTTTCAAATCGTCTTTAGGCTCCTTACATCCATCGGGACTAAATTGCATAAAATAAAAAGTATGATTCCATACCTGCGCACCGTTATTAAAAATTCCTCCTTCAGCCTCTTTGATAATTTCTTCCAAACTTTTGTCTTCAAACCCGGTTCCTTTAATCAGGTTATTTACATTATTTACATAAGCCTGATGATGTTTCCCATAGTGGAATTCAATGGTTTTTTCACTGATAAATGGTTCCAATGCGTCATTTGCATACGGAAGTTTTGGTAATTCGAATGCCATAATTTTCCAGTTTAAAAGTTAATTTCTTTTTGTTGATTCTTTTCTTGTAAAGGTAAAACATATTAAACTGAAAAAGGATTAAACAAAAAGTTAATTTGAAAGAAGTTTAAATAAGAAAAATCCTGTTGGAGAGCAAAAACTGAAATTTTATGATATGCAGAAAACGTTATGAATATTCCTTAAGAGGGTAAAAGCAGAAAGGATCGATACCACGAGACCAGCGACACCAATTGAACATAATATTATAAAAAGAGGCAACAAAAACCCCGGAGCCTCTGCCCCGGGGAAAAAACCAAAAATCAACTAACCTTTAAACCGCCTGGCGACTTCATTCCAGTTGATGAGATCCCAAAATGCATTTACATAATCCGGACGTCTGTTTTGGTAATTCAGATAGTACGCGTGCTCCCACACATCAATTCCTAAAATTGGCGTACCCTGAACTTCCGCTACATCCATCAAAGGATTATCCTGGTTGGGCGTTGACGAAACCGCCAGCTTATTCTTTTGAAGTACCAACCATGCCCAGCCAGATCCAAACCGCGTAACCGCAGCCTGAACAAAAGCCTCCTGGAAATTTTTTACTGAACCAAATGAATCATTGATTGCATCAAGAAGTTCTCCTTCTGGAGCTTTAGCTCCACCCGGAGCAATTACATCCCAATACAAATTATGGTTATAATATCCTCCTCCATTGTTTCTAACCGCTGTTGAATATCCTGAAACTCCACTCAATATCTCCTCTATTGCTTTTCCTTCCAAATCAGTTCCTTCAACTGCGCCGTTTAATTTTGTTGTATACCCCGCGTGATGTTTGGTATGATGTATTTCCATCGTACGTGCATCAATGTGAGGTTCCAATGCTGTGTAATCGTATCCTAATTTTACTAGTTCAAATGCCATAGCTTTTATTGTATTAAAAGATTTAAATGTATTTAATTCTGAAACAAAAATAACTGCTATTTAGAATTAATCCAAATCTTTACTGCACAAAACAAATTGAATTCATTTATTGTTCATAGGCACAATCAATAATAAGCTATATTTCTTTCTTCAATTAGCTAAAACACCGGCTCAAAGTCCTACTATTAAAGAGTTTCATCTCTGAGTATTTTTTTCAAATAAGAATATTTTTTCTGAAACAGAAGTCAAAACTGTTACCTTTGGCTGTCTCAAAATGAACAAAGAAATTTTAAAATTAGCAGTACCCAATATCGTGAGCAACATTACAGTTCCGTTGCTCGGATTAATCGATTTGGCTTTGATGGGACATCTCGGTTCCGAGGTTTATATTGGCGCTATTTCGCTGGGAGGTGTAATTTTTAATTTTATTTATTGGGGTTTCGGTTTTCTACGCATGAGTACTTCGGGTTTTACCGCGCAGGCATTTGGCGAAAAAAACCGGCAGGAGAGTATTACCATTTTAATAAGGGCTTTACTTGTTTCAGCCTCAATAAGTCTGTTAATTTTGATGTTACAAGCTCCAATTGCATGGGCCAGTTTTAAAATTATTGGTGGCAGCGATGAAGTTGAAACACTGGCCAACGAATATTTCAGGATAAGAGTTTGGGCTGCCCCCGCAGCATTAAGCTTATTTGTTTTTAACGGATGGTTTCTGGGTATGCAGAATGCGCGTTTCCCAATGATTATTGCCATTTCTGTTAATATTGTTAATATTCTGTTTAGCGTATTATTCGTTTTTGGACTAAATATGAAATCAGCAGGAGTAGCTTTAGGAACAGCGCTTTCACAATATGTTGGTTTAGCCATTGCCGTTACTCTTCTGTTCAAAAAATACAAATACCTGTTACCTGAAATATCAAAACAGGGAGTTTTAAACATTAAAATACTACTCAATTTTTTCAAAGTAAACAGCGATATTTTTATCCGTTCGTTTTGTATCATCCTTGTGTTCACCTTTTTTACTTCAAAATCAGCAAGTATCGACGATACCATTTTAGCGGTCAATTCTCTACTGATTCAGCTGCTATTGTTTTTTTCCTTTTTTATCGATGGATTTGCTTTTGCCGGTGAAGCCATGGTTGGAAAATATGTAGGGGCAAAAGAACCGGCAAACCTTAAGAAAGTAGTTCGACTTCTTTTTGTTTGGGGAATCGGTCTTGCTGCTATGTTTACCCTGATTTATGCTCCCGGTACAAATATCATTTTAAATCTGCTCACCTCCCAAACAGATGTAATTCAAAGCGCCCAGCCTTTCCTTTTTTGGGTGATTCTCATCCCCTTTACAAGTTTTGCGTCGTTTATCTGGGATGGAATTTACATCGGAGCCACGGCTTCAAAAGCCATGAGGAATACATTAATCGCATCCACATTTTTGGTTTTTACTCCGGCGTATTTCCTTCTAAACTCCCTGTTGGGAAACCATGCCCTTTGGCTGGGCATGATTTTATTTATGCTTTCACGCGGTGTCATCCAAACATTCCTTTACAAAAAGGCAATTTTGAAACCTCTCGCTTAATCTGCTATTCAACAATTCTCCCTACATTACTCATACTGAACTCGTTCGATATCTTCCCCAAAAAAAAGATTCCGAAATAAATCCGGTAAGACGACAAGATAAAATAAGCTAAACCAGCTATTTTACTTTTTTGAAAATAGTTGAAACCGTATGCCCGCCAAAACCAAAAGTATTACTCATTGCTGCATTTATTTCTGTTTTGACCGGCTTTTGAAGTACAATATTTAAGCCCCCCGGAATTTCCGGATCAATATTTTTTGTATTAATGGTAGGCGGCACCTGGTTACATTCAACAGCTTTTATAGTTGCAATAGCTTCAATGGCACCGGCTGCTCCCAATAAATGCCCGGTCATTGATTTTGTAGCACTTACAAATACTTTTTTTGAGGTTTCCCCAAAAATCCTGTCGATTGCCAGGCACTCTCCAATATCTCCAACCGGCGTTGACGTAGCATGTGTATTGATGTAGTCCACCTCTCCGGGCTGCATTTTTGCATCAGCAAGTGCGTCAGTCATGGCCAGTTCTGCACCAACCCCTTCAGGATGCGTAGCCGTAACATGATAAGCATCCGCAGCGGCACCATATCCAACCAATTCACAATAAATTTTTGCACCGCGCTGTAATGCATGTTCCAACTCTTCCACCATCAGCAAACCGGCCCCCTCACCCAACACAAACCCGTCGCGTGTAACATCAAACGGGCGAGATGCTGATGCAGCATTTTCGTTGTTTGTTGACATTGCTTTTATGGAATTAAAACCGCCAACAGCAGCTTTTGTTATGGCTGCCTCCGAACCTCCGGCCAATACAATATTTGCCTTTCCCAAACGAATTTGGTCAAAAGCGTTTGCAATGGCATGGTTCGACGAAGCACAGGCGGAAACCGTGGCATAGTTAATCCCGCGAAAACCATAACGAATGGAAATATGTCCGGATGCAATATTTCCAATCATTTTTGTAATAAAAAAAGGACTAAATCGGGGAACCTCATTGTTTTGCCCAAAAGCCAAAACTTCTTCTTCATACGATTGTATTCCTCCAATTCCGGTAGCAAGAATCACCCCCACTTTATTCAAATCTGTCTTTTTAAGATCCAGGCTTGAATCGAGCAAACACTCTTCGCTTGCAATTAATGCGTATTGTGTATACCTGTCCAGTTTTCGGGCCTCTTTTCGGTCAAAATAATTCAGGGGATCAAAATCTTTTACCTCGCAGGCAAATTTAGTTTTATGATTTATCGGATCAAACCGGGTTATTGCAGCTGCACCGCTCTTCCCGGCAAGCATATTTTCCCAGTAAGCATTTACATTATTTCCAAGGGGAGTCACCGCGCCCATTCCGGTAATTACTGCTCTTTTCATATCAATAATTTTTATGATTTCTTACTCGATAAATTGAGATTAACGTATTATTTTAAGGTCTTAAATCGTCAAGAATAGATTGACAATAGTTTTTATAGTCCAAATTTCCTAAAACGCCCGACAGCTGTAAACTGGCTACCAAACTTGAAAAAATTACCAATGCTTTACTTTCAGCACTATCGGCAAAAGCAAACACACCCTTGTTTTTGCCTCGCTCCAGAAGAAAGGCCAGCCATCTTAAAATCATGTCAACCATTTTCTTTAGCTCGTTTTGTGTTGATTCATCCAAGGTTTTTACATCCGGGCTCAAAGAACCAACCAAACACTTCTTTTTTTCGCGACGGCTTTTTACATATATCTTTACAAATGCATCCAGTTGCTGCCATTCATCAAAATTCCGGCTTTCCATATTTTCTATCATTTCTTCAAAACGCTGAATATTTGTTTTCACAATACTCGTCGCCAGATTTTTTTTGGATGGAAAATAATAATGAATAGCGGCATTCTTTATACCAAGTTCAGTAGATATATCCTGATAACTAAAAGCATTGTATCCTTTTGTCCGTATCAGGTTTTCACCCAACTCCAGTATCTTTTCCCGTGTTACCGACATCAATTCTTTTATTGTAATTTCGAAACAAATATACTTACTACTAAGTAAAAAACAAACACATAAGCTTTTTATTACTAGTATATTTATAAACTATACCGATTCATCTATACAAAAATATACTTACTTAATCATCAGTAAAAAGAAAACGAATAAAGTGCGATAACAAATTTTAACGCATTCAGAAAAACACCACCCAAAACTTTTAGTACCTTTGTTTTTCTTTTAAAGCCGACTAAAATTTCAAAACAATCTTTAACTACTGATTCGCTGGTTTTGCGGACTGTTCTATTTGTCTGTTCGCGCAAATGAAGTGAGAAACAAACATATTAAAACAAATATTATGATTCTAACTGTATTTCTGGGATTCATTTTTGGCGGTATTCTTCAATACGCCAAACTGAATAAATTTAATACTATCAGTGGTGTAGCAACGTTGAGCGATTTGACCGTAGCCAAAGCCATTGCCATGGCTGTAGGACTTGGCGCAATTCTATTGAATGTTTCTATTGGGATGGGATGGGCCGGCTACCACGTAAAACCTTTTGTTGTAGGGGGCATTATTCTCGGCGGCCTTATTTTTGGTGTAGGCATGGCTATTTTAGGATATTGCCCGGGAACGCTTGCCATTTCATTAGGTGAAGGTTCTGCCGACGCGCTCGCAGGTGTAATTGGCGGTTTATTTGGCGGTTTAATTTACACCGTGCTACTTCCGTCTATCCAGGGAATTTTAGGTCCTGATCTTGGCAAAATATCGGTAAACAGCATTGCAGGGGGGAACTCAGCTGCATTTTATGCTGCCACCGTTGTGCTCGGATTAATTTTTATCGGAATTGCTTTTGGTGTTCACAAAATAGAGAAACGCCCTGAGAAAAACATGAAATGGCTACTTGCCGGTATTTTACTTGCCTTGTTAAATACCATCGTCTTTTCAAAAGGTGTCAGTAACCGTCCCATCGGTGCATCAACCACATTTCCGTATGTAGCCGATTGGTTAAGCGGTTTTACCAACAACAGTTATTTTGAAAAAATTCAGGTTCCCGGGAACTGGGAAGTTTTCTTTTTATTGGGAGCGCTTCTATCGGGATTGATTCTCTCCCTGATTCGGGGAGAATTTAAAATTCAGCTGATTCATGAAAACTGGGTGAAATACAAAAACAATTCAGCTGTATCACGTGCCATTTGGGCATTTATTGGTGGATTTGTTTTGATTTTCGGCGCCCGTATGGCAGGAGGCTGTACCAGTGGACACGTGATCTCAGGAGGAATGCAACTTGCTATAAGCAGTTTGGTTTTTGCGGTATTTGTCTTTGCCGGACTGCTGATCACCGGACGTGTTTTCTATGGTAAAGCAAAATAGACAGAGTTTTAAATAAAATACGATTAAGCAGCGGACTAAAGTCCCAAAAGATGTGCAACTCTGTTTCACCGGCATAAATGCCGTTGTTATTTAGTTTTCACATAGCCTGTTCGGCTGAGTATTCGCCTTAAAGTCCAAATCAAAAGGGCTTTAGTCCGGTATGACGCAACAAAAATAGTGTTCACAAACAGCGTCTCTTTGTATTACTCCAAGCTTCACTTCAAAAAAATAAGCAACCTCGGGTTCTTTTTCCCGACAGAAAAGTTACTTTTGCAGCGTCAATAAAAAATTATCACAAAATATGGACGAAGGCCCGTATCATACGAAATTTAAAGTAATAACCAGTCTGTAAAGGGCATTCGCAGTCTCTTTACAGGTAAAAAAACGTAAGGAGGCGAACCATGATTAAAATCTTCAAAACGTTCGGGGGGTATGTTGAAATACCTAAAATTGAAAAGGGATGCTGGATTAATGTAACCGCACCAAACACTTCAGAAATTCAACGCTTAAAGGACGACTTCAAATTACCGGATGATGTCATCCGTGACATTTTGGATACTGACGAACGACCACGTGTGGAGTTCGACGACGACTGGACGTTGATAATTATGCGCATTCCGGTGGAGAATCAAAATAACGGCGTTCCGTTTTACACCATTCCGCTGGGAATTTTTATCCGAAACGGATTCACGCTTACCATCAGCTTACAAAACAACGAGATTTTACCCAGCGAGCGGCCTTCGCCTTTTCGGGAGCAATATCAGCAAATTACCGACAACTACAATTTCATTTTACGGCTGTTTGTCCGCTCAGGAAGTATGTATTTGCGCTACCTGAAACACATCAACCAGCAAACCACCGCCATTGAGCAGGATTTGGAAAAATCGATTAAAAACCGCGAGCTCAACAAGTTGCTAAAAATGGAAAAATGCCTGGTGTATTTTATCACTTCCATAAAAGCCAACGAAATTGTACTGGCCAAACTGCGAAATGCGAAAAAAATAACTACCGAAATTAACGAAGATTTACTGGAAGACGCCATCATCGAAAATAAACAGGCGCTGGAAATGGCCCAAATTTATTCCGACATACAAAGCGGAATGATGGATGCTTTTGCTTCGGTTATCTCCAACAACCTGAATGTGGTAATGAAACAACTCACTATTGTTTCCATTCTTTTAATGATTCCTACGTTAATTGCGAGCTTTTTCGGAATGAATGTGCCTAATCTGTTTGAAAATTCGCCGGGTGCTTTTTGGCTTATTGTTCTGGTTTCCATGTCACTTTCTTTAATGGGCGTTATTTTTCTCCGAAAACGACACTGGTTTTAGCCCATCCGGATGTGAACAGACGGATAACATCCAACAGCTTTAATGGTCATGGTGTTATCTTGTTACCAACGATTCCAACAAAGTTTAGCTTTTTATTTTACAGGAATAAAAAAACATCTTTAGCTTCCTGAACCTGCAAAAAAGGCACGCCGGTTATGTAATACACCTGCATGGGAGGTCACCTACATGTGTGGGGAAATAAATTATATTGAGGGGAAACTATTTTGATACAGGGAAAAATAAAAACACGGGAGGAATAACATTATACAGGGGTGATAAATAATTTTACCGAGAGGTTTCTCTGTTTATGTTCCATTATTGCCCACTTTAAACTATTTTTAAACCTGAAAAACCAAATTAAACCAACAATGAAAAAGCCCAAAACAATACATCTGCTTCTCCTTAGTCAAACTATTTTTCAATTGCGGCTATCTTTCTTTTTAAGAGGTTTTTTATTCGGCAAAAAACAGTAAGTCAATAATATAAAATAAATCAATAATGAAAAGACGTAATTTTTTTAAACTGACAGGCATCTCCGTCGTATCGACACTTGCATCAAAAGTTTTTGCATTTCAGGAAAAAGGAAATATCCAAAATAAAAAAACACTGACCAATCCTTTTGAAACGAAAGGGAAATGGTACAAAGCTGCCCTGCATGTTCATACCACCAGCAGCGACGGAGATGTGGATGTTACAACCCGTTTAAAACAATACAGAGAAAAAGGTTTTGACGTTGTCGCAGTTACTGACCACAGGACAACAAATGATTTATCAGGCTTTTCCGACAAAAAATTCCTGGCTTTGAGCAGCATCGAGTTTCATCCTCAAACTTATTCAGGAGCTCCTACCCACCATTTGCTGGGCTATGGATTACCACATCCTTACACTTACAATGGTGATTTATCGGCACAGGAAATGATAGACGATATAAAAAGTAAAGGCGCAAAAGTATTTTATGCGCATCCGTACTGGACCGGGCATACTTATATTGAAATGACCGAAGTATCAGGGTATCTGGGTTTAGAAGTGCATAACGAGGTGTGCCAGGATGCGGACAGTGGAAGCGGGCGTATGCATTGGGACCAAATGTTGAATAACGGACATGTATTATCAGGTTTGGCGAGCGATGACGTACACAAAAGTAGTGGGGTGGGCAAAGCATGGACGATGATAAAGGCAGATAAATTAGACGATAAAAGTATTCTTGAAGCACTGGAGCTTGGCTCTTTTTATGCTTCCAAAGGCCCTGAAATAAAAAATTACCAATTAAACAGCGAAGGGCTAATAAAGGTAGAATGTTCAGCTGTAAAAAAAATAGTATTTAGAACAAGCGGAGCCGGTAACGGAAGTGTTTTTAAGGCTGAAAACGGGAATGATCTCAGAAGCGCGGAATGGGATTTGAGCAAAAAGAACCCCAAATGGGTAAGATGCGAAGTGACAGATAAGGATGGCAACACTGCGTGGACAAATCCTATCTTTCTGTAAAATAAAATGGTTAGAGGTATTTGGGAAGGAAACAATTGGCACCTTCCCAAATACCTGTTAAAAATTCTTTTGTTTACTGATTATTCTCAACACTCCACTTTTTGTATTGCTCTTTTAGCTCCTTTACTTTTTCCGGAAATTGGTCAGCAACATTCTTTATTTCACCGGGATCGCTGTTTATATTTACCAGGAAAAGTGAGTCTTTGGGTAAAAAATTTACACCACTAATTGCCGGATTGCCCAGCAATTTCCAGTCGCCTTTTCTTGCTGCCCAGTGTTTTCCATTTTGCCAGCAGAATTCGTTGTGTAAGGTTTTATGGTTTTTATCGTTTAGAACAGGGACTAAACTTTTCCCGTCCAGTTCGCTTTTGTCTAAATCAATTCCGCAAAGTTCAGCAAGTGTGGGCATCCAGTCGGCATTTACTGCCACCTGATTTCGTACTTCATTGGCTTTTAATTTTGCCGGCCAGCTAATTGCCGCCGGAACACGGATTCCTCCTTCAAACAGGCTAAACTTTGAACCCCTCAGAACACCTGCATCTCCGCCCCCGTAATGCGCGCGTTCTTCAGTTGAGTATCCATTATCCGACTGAAAAACAACGATGGTATTTTCCCGCAATCCCAACTCATCGAGCTTTTGAAGCAGTGCTCCCACTTTTTCATCCATGGTGGAAATAAAAGCTGCATATAAATTGCGGGGATATTTTACCCCTTTTTCATTGTAGTAATTCAGCCATTCCGGCGAACCCTGGTAAGGATAGTGCGGAGTGTTCATGGCATAATACACAAAAAACGGACTTCCATGATTTTCTTCCAGAAATTCAGAAGCTTCTTTTACCATTAAATCCGGGAAATAATCACCGGGATAAAAAACTTCTTCTCCGTTGCGATATAAATCATGCCGGTTGGGGCCGTTCCAGTAAAAAAAGTGCGAATAGTTATCGATACAACCGACAAAATGGCCAAATGAATAATCAAAACCCTGCGCATTGGGTTGTTTGTCTTTAGCATGCCCCAAATGCCATTTTCCAATGTGCGCAGTTTTGTATCCGGCATCCTTAAACATTTCAGCAATCGTGTACTGGCTACCTGGCATTCCGGCTTCCAGGCTACGCGGACTCACATTTCCCGGCACGCCTGCACGCTGCGGTGTTTTCCCGGTAAGTAATCCGGCTCTTGAAGGAGAACAAATGGGAGCGCCGTAAAACTGAGTAAATTTAATGCCGCTTTTTACCAGCTTGTCCATGTTGGGTGTAACCAAATCGGTTGCACCAAAACAGTTTAAATCAATTGCGCCCTGGTCGTCGGTGTATATTAGGATAACGTTAGGTTTGGAACTCTTTTCAGTTTCCGCACAATGTAGTTGATTAGAAAGAAAAAATACGATAGCTATTATAGTCGACCTTAGATAAATTTGTCTCATCATTTTTATTTTTTGAGATTATTTGTTCGCCCGCTAAATTAGAATAATCTATGGTTTGAATTCAATATCATTGTTTTTAAATGGAAATTCTTTTTCTTTTGAATCGAGAACTTCTTCAAACTTTCTTTTTATATTTTTTTCATGATTCGTTGGTGAAACAATCGGATTTTTTTCATCCGGATCATTCATTGTATTGTAAAAATCACCGTTTTGATAAAGCTTATAGTATTCGTTCAAAACCCATCTGTTGCTTTTAAATTTTCCCCACCTCGGACTATAATGAATAAAAACTTCCTCTTTACTCGTCTTTCCATCTGTTTGGTTTAAGACGCTAAAAAAACTTTTCCCATCCGTGTAATATGATGCGGGATTAAGTTTTGTCACATCTGCAATTGTTGGAAGAATATCAGTAAAATCAACCAGACCGCTAAATACCCTTCCCTTTTTTATTTTTGCAGGCCAGGAAACCAACAAGGGAACATGATTACCAGTATTCAGAGATGATCCTTTTCCTCCTGTCACCTCCTTGTCAACGGTTTTTGTAATAATTGAGGGATGCGTACCATTGTCGCCGGTAAAAATAACAATCGTATTATTCGAGATACCGGAATCTTTCAACTTATCTTCAATTTTTGAAACGACCTTATCTACATAGCCGACCATATCATCAAAGTAGGCTGTACTCTTTTTATATCGGTCTCCAAACTCTTTCCATTCAGGAGAATCCGGTGTTGGTACAAATGGATCATGTACCAGTACCATTGGGTAATACACAAAAAACGGGCGATCCTTATTTTCATCAATAAAATCACAAATAAAGTCGCTAAAAATATCCGGCCCGTAAGCATCTTTTAATCCTTCTATTTCTTCTCCATTCCTTATAATCAAAGGATTGGCATATCGTTCTCCTTCTGCGCCGGTTTTGTTTAATTGCCAAAGACAATATTCATCAAAACCAAAGTGTTGCGGCCTTGACAAATCCTGGTTTCCCGGCAAATCATGATAAATTCCATTTAGTTGCCATTTCCCGGCAACGCAAGTTTTATATCCGGCATCTTTCAGATAATTCCCAAAGGTTTTCTGATCAGGGTTCAGATAACCAAAATATTCATAATTTCGATAATTATACTTTCCGGTCATTATTTTTACTCTTGAAGGAGTACACAAAGGTTGAGAAAAACAATTGGTAAAACGAATACCATTGTTTGCAATCCGATCCAATGTTGGAGTATTGTAACTTAAAGATCCATTGCAAGATAAACATTCGTATCCCATATCATCTGCCATAATAAGAATAATATTGGGAAGAGGATTTGATGCATCCTCTTTAATATCAACAATTTGCCCACTGCTTAATTTGCCCAATAAAATGAGAAGTCCTATTATTCCAATTCGAATTTTAAAATAGAAATTGCGCATAACACCTATAAATGATTCTGAGAATTGATGCAGATACTGCAAATTGCGGCACCTGCATCATTCTTTATTACGTACTAATATCCGGGATTTTGTTCCAAAACGGCTCCCGTATTCTTTTCAATTTCACTGTAAGGTATTGGCCATAAATTTTGATACTCTCCGTAAGTATTCCCAACAACCGGATTTGCCAATTTTGTTCGTTCAACCAATTTTCCTAAACGGGTTAACGTTAACAATCTGAATTCTTCAACATATAATTCTCTCATCCTTTCATCCAGGATATAGTCAATATCCACATCGGCAGAACTAACATCAGGCGCATTTGCCCTGCTTCTGACAACATTGATATCATCAGCGGCACTGCTTTTATCACCTTTCCCCAGGTATGCTTCCGCCCGTAATAGATAGGTTTCAGCCAATCTCATTTTATACTCGTTCCTGTATGTTTTTCCGGATGGTCCGGTGATAGAGGTTATTGAACCGGGTACAGTTTGATCCGCAATCCACAAATCATCCGGATGATCGCCCATAGAGGCAGCTTTTGCCGGTATGGGAAAGAAATTTCGCACTGTATCATTCCAGGTTTTCAAAGGTATTGGTACATTATCTGCCATCACCCATTGCCCGTTATATTCTGAAGCCGGATTATTCACTTTAACATCACGGATTATGTTATACGAGGCATTTCTTATATCTTCCTGGTAACCACTTTCATCCCAAATGGTATGGTAAAAGTATTCAGTAAGTCGGCATTTTCCTCCCGGACGCCCACCGTAATAAGTATTTGGAGTGGGAATTAGTTTTGCGTTAGTACCATCTGAGTTGGGAATTGTAACCTGCCAAATTCGTGGACAAAAATTGACTTCCAGCGGTACTCCCCCTGGTTCTCCACCATCAATATTATACTCATACGGCAAAACCCACAAGGCTTCCGTATTGCCTGAAGAACGGTTTTGATTCCCTTTTCGAAACAAGTCCCAATATACATCTCCGCCCGATGCCCATGGCATATCAGGGTTAAACGCATCGTTTACACGTGTACCAAACCGTCCTGTCATTAATGTTGTAGCCGGACTATCAATTACTTTACTTGCAGCTTCAATTGCCTTATCCCATTGTTTTAAAGAAATATATACTTCGGATAATACCTGCCAGGCAACCAAATCACTGATTCTGTAATCATCCACCGATTCAATGTCACTGAGATTTTCTGTGGCAAACAATAAATCAGTAACACTCTGCTGGTATACCTCATCTCTTGAAGCTCTTACATAATCCCTTTTGGGTTCCACAGTTTCCTGTAAAACAATCGGGACTCCTCCATATAAATCAGCCAGCATTTTGTGCATATAGCCCCGAAAGAAATAGGCTTCAGCCAGCACTTTATTTTTTTGTTCTTCAGTTAATTCATTTTCCTCTGATTGAGCCCTGCCAATAATAACGTTTGCATCATAAATGATCGCATAAGCAGGTCCCCATAAAGCATTATACACAAAATCACTATTGGGGTTAAGCAGGGAAGCAAAATCTGTATTAGCCCCGGCATCATGATTATAAAAGACGAGATCCGTAGCCTGCATCATTACCCTGGGAGCTACCAATGCATTTGTGCTACCATAAAATTCATTCCTGAATTTTGTATATAAACCAATAACGGCAGCATCATAATGTTCAAAAGTTACAAATGAATTTACAGGTGATAAAAAATCCAATGGTTTTTCTTCAAGAAAATCGTTTTCATTGCATGATATCAGGTTGAAAACAACAAGTAGCAATAAGAATTTTTTAACAGTATTCCGGTAATTTATGATTAATTCAAAATATTTATTTTTCATAACGTTCAATTTTAAAAGGTTAGTTCAATTCCAAATGAATAACTCCTTGTTACCGGTCTTCCCCCCATAGTGATACCTTCACCTGTTTCAGGGTCCCAACCTGGCCATTTTGTGATAGTAAAAAGATTTTTACCATTAAAATATAATTTCAAATTCTGGATCTCAATTCTCTTAAGAAATTCACTGTTGAAATTGTATGACAGCATTACATCCTGGAGGCGAACAAAGGTTCGGGGAATATATGGTGACGCCTGAAGACCGGAAGGCACACTTATCAATAGTTTTTGATACTTGGCATTGGGATTTTCGGGTAACCAGTAATCCAGTCCGCTTGGAAAAGTTCTGGTATATAAAATCTGCGAATTAACTGCATTAAAACCGGTCATATTATCAGCACCTAAATAATAACTATCATTCCCTACTATTGAATTGATAAAAAAAGTAAGTAACCAGTTTTTGTACTTTACTTTATTATTAATCCCCAATCGAAATAAAGGATCCGTTGTTCCAATAATTTTTCTGTCGTCGGGAGTTATGGTTTCGTCATCATCCTGATTTATTATTTTATAACTACCTAAGGTTGCAGTAGAAGGGATATCATCATCCATCTGCCATAAACTGCCATCTGTTTCATAAGTGTATATTGCATTTAATGACTCGCCAATAAATAATCCCTCTGAAACCAAATCATCTTCAACTCCATCGCCATTATCATCTCTCCCGAGTAATTCTTTAAGTTCATTTCGGTTCATAGAAAAGGTTACAGAGCTTTCCCAACGAAAATCCCGGGTGTTTGCATTAATGCTCGACAAAGAGAATTCAAATCCATGATTAGCCAGTTTTCCCAGATTATCAGGGAAAGTTTCATATCTCGAAATGCCGGGAATATCGACGTTATACAAAAGGTCTTCCGTATTGCTGCTATAATACTCAACTGCTCCAAAAAGTCTTTGATTCAAGATTGCAAAATCAATCCCAAAGTTTATACCTGTTGTCGTCTCCCATTTCAAGTTTTGACTGGCAAGTTTGGTTATAGACTGCTCATATAATGATGTACCATTCTCATCAAGATATCCAAATTCTCCTTCAACACGGGCTAAAGTCTGATAGCGACCAATCGTTCGGTTACCATTTGAGCCATACGAAATCCGAACTTTTAATAAATCTAACCAGGGCAATTCTTCTTTCAGGAAAGATTCTTCTGAAGCAACCCATGCAAATGACATCGACGGGAAAACACCAAATTTATTCGCAGTGCTAAATCCTGAAAATCCGTCTCTTCTAATGGTTCCTGTAAAAAGATATTTATTATCGTAACCATAAAAAACACGTCCCATTGAATAAACACTTTGTTCCTCCCAGGCTTGTGTTGTAACCGACTGCAATTCTGATGATCCTGACTGCAGACTATTGTACCCCAAAACATCGGTTATAAATGATTTGGCCGAGCCTTCTGTTGAAGAATATGCTCTTTTTTCATATCCCTGTACTAAGGTTATGTCAACTTTGTGCTTTCGGTTAAAAACATTTTTGTAGGAAAGAATATTGTCGTTGGCCCAGTTATTATATATTTCGTGAAGTTTACTGCCGGCGCCCTGAAAACTATTACCGTAAATTTTAAATATATAATAGTTCTCTATCCGATAGTTTCGATTATAATTGGTTTTAAACGATAAGCCCTTAATAAAAGGTAGTTTTATATCGGCATACACATTACCAAATAAGTTCATCCTTTTGTCAAAATCATCTGTATCTTTTAAATAAAGGGGATTTATATCCAATCCATTTGCATTTTCCACATACGAGCCATCTTCTTTAAATGCCGGCGAGTAGGGTGTTTGTTTAAAAATCTCTGAGGGGCTCAAATCGTATCCAGAGTAATCGCTGGCAGTCATAAACGACTGGATGCCAACATCAAGCCATGAAGTGACTGAATTATCAATATTTATTCTCGTATTCCATCTGCTATAGTTTTCATTTATCATGTATCCTGCTTCTTCGGAAAAACCTGCTGAGATAAAATATCCACTTCGGTTTGTTCTGTTCGATATTGAAAGATTGTAGCCTTGAGAAGCCATCCTGTCGTTCGTTAATAAATCTTTCCAATCGGTTGTTTGCCCATTGTTATAAGCATCAACCTGCTCGTTTGTTCTAAATTCCGAAGTGGGGTTATAATCCGGATTTGGTTCCAGATAACCAGATTCTTCTGTTCTGCTATTAAACAAATCTGCATTAGCCATCCTCGTCATAAACTCCTCAGGGCTTTCAAGTTTAAAGTCTTTTGCCGGTTCGTTAAATGAATAAAATGAGCTAAAATTAATTGTCGGCTTTCCTTCCGTATTCTCTCCGTCATTGGTGGTAATTATAACAACTCCGTTACTGGCCTGTGAGCCATATATAGCGGCAGAGCTTGCATCTTTTAAAACATCTACCGATTTAATATCATTGGGATTGATATCATTCAAACTTCCTCTGAAAATGACGCCATCTACAACAATTAAAGGAGTTCCCTGACCGGAGATTGAGGTTCTCCCCCTGATTGAGAAATCGGGTTCTTCACCCGCCTGATTCACCTGCCCGACATTTAACCCGGGCAGCGATCCCCGCAGTGACTGAAGCACTGAAATATTAGGCCGCTGTTTAATCGTTTCACTATTTGCTCTCATTACAGAGCCTGTTAGATCACTTTTTCGCATCGTACCGTAACCAACAGCCACAACTTCTTCAATACCGATAGCATCGGCTTCCATAACCAAGTCAATATTTGTTTGATCACCAATGGCAAGTTCCTGTGTTATCATGCCCACAAATGAAAACTGTATGGTTGCACCTGCCGGAACATTTATCAGATTATATTCTCCATCTGCATTTGTAACCGTTCCCTGGGTAGTACCTTTTACCACTACTGTTACTCCGGGGAGAGGTAAGCCAGAGGAATCGGTCACCTTCCCCGAAATCGTCTTCTGTTCAATAAATTCACTGTCAAGCCTGTTTTTATTCGATGCCTCTCCTCCCGATTTAATTAAGATCAGATTATTTTCGGTGATTGAATATTCTACCTCCCTTTTTTTGAATATCTCGTCCAGAATATGCTCAACACTTTCATTTTTAAACTGAACGTTAACTTTTGTATTTAAATCAACTTTTTCATTTTGGTAAATAAAACGGAATTCTGACATGGATTCAATCTTCTGAAGGACTTCCTTTATAGTAGTCTCCTGCATGCTTAATGACAGTTTTGTCGTCTGCGAATAGACGGAGGCAGACACATGCATTATTGAAATCAAGATTATTACAGTTGCTAGTTTCATTGCCAGTAAAATTTTTTTCAGAACCGGATCCAACCAGCTCCTGTTCTCATAATTTTTTTTCATAAGTTTGTAATACATTTAAATTTATAACTTTCTAATGTTGGTAGCATTAGAGTGAAAATTTGAATAACGGGGAATGTGCGACCATTTCCCGTTTTTTAATTTTTAACGGTTATTTATTCATAAGCACTTCACCTTTTTTCAGAGACCACAATATTTCTCCCTTCAATTTTATATTCTATTTCGCTAATTCCATCCAATGCCTCAAATACATCATAAATTGTTTTCTCCCAAAGAGTTCCAGTGTAATGAATCCTTTCAGCCATTTCTTTTTCTGTAAATTTTATCTCTACGTCATACCATCTTTCCAAAATCCTGCAAACTTCTGCCATTGACATGTTGTCCATGTACAGCTTTTTTTCCATCCAACTTAAATTATGAGATGGCGCTTCTTCCAAATAAGATAATTCTCCTGTTTTTTTTGAAAAAGAAGCAATTTCCCCTGGGGCCAAAATCAATTTTTCTCCTTTTGAATCCAACAATTCCACTTTCCCTTCTGTTAAAGTCGTTTTTATATTAGCGTCATCAGGATATGCTGACAGATTAAATTTTGTGCCCAGTACTTTAAGTGTTAATCCATTTTGCAATTGAACGACAAAAGGTTTTCTGTTTTTTTCAACTTCAAAATATCCTTCACCAGTAAACTGAACACTTCGAATCTTTTTATGTCTGTCATATCGGTAGGCTAATTCTGAACCGGCATTTAACTTCACGATAGTGCCATCAGGCAAAGTTGCTTCTGAACGACTACCCAACTCGGTTACCAGTTGTAAAGGTTCTTCAGCAACTCCGGCAACCCAGTAGAAATAGAAAGAGAAGCCAAACAAAATCAGGAAAAAAGCTGCAGCAGCAGATAACATAGAAATTTTATAACGTTCAGAAATTATTGACCGCTTTTTAATGCTTGAATCTACTTTTTCCCAGGCTTTAGAGGAGTTAAATTTATTTCTTTGGGCAAGCGCACTTACTCCATCCCAAATTCGGGTATATTCAGATAAATCCTGTTTGTTTTCAGCCGATGTTTCCGCCCATTTCTGAAGCACCGGATCGGTGATTTCAGCATCACTGTTATCTTGTAAATGCTCAACAATATTTTTTCCTATATTTTTTTCCTCATCCATCTATTCACCATTACATTAAAAACTTTGATTCTTATTTTTCAACAGCAAACACCTCCCGATTGTATCGTTTACTAAAACGACACATCAAACAGAAAAAGGTCCTATCCGGAATTTTATTTTTTCCTTACATTAAAAAAAATTTGTTAGCTGACACTTTTGATATCCATGCAGGACTTCAAATATTTGAGTGATTTCCAAACCTGATTTTTAATCGTTTTAACCGAAATATTTAATTTCCCGGCAATCTCTTTTTGTTTTAATCCCTCATAACGATGCAGTAGAAATACTTCTTTTGAACGTTCGGGCAATTGATTGATACACTCCTCCAATTTTTGAAGAAATTCTTCCTGTGTTGAATATTCTTCATCTGAAAAATCCATCAGCGACATTTTCTCCATGGCATTTTTACGGTTGGTTTCTGAACGCAAATAGTTAAATGCACCATGTTTTGCAGCTTTAAACAAATAACTCTCAATATTTTTATGAATGGTTATTTTTTTCCGATCGGTCCAAAACTTCACAAAAAGATTCTGAACAATGTCTTCAGCAGCTGATGAATCATCAATTATCGAACTGACATAAGAACACAACGATCTGTAATACTGAAAAAACAAACGATTAAAACTCTGATAATCTCCCTGTTTAATCCTTGAAACGAGTATTTTATTTGCGTCAGTCATTCGTTTATTGCAGTGCAATAATAATCAAAATAGGTAATGTTTCGAAAGTCGAACTTTCCTGAATTAATTTTATACTCTCAGTCAGGGGCTTTTTATTTTGTAGTATCTTTTACTATCTTTTGTAATTTTGAGATTGAACACCTTTATCTTGAACGCAAAAGCGATTGGCAACAGACTTTGACAAAGAATCGTTGGTAAATTGGTAAAAACCCAAAAAGTTAAACAAAAAATGAAATGGCACCTTAACATATCCTGCTTTTTTGCGCTACTGATATTCATAATTATAACCGGTTGCGGCAATCACTCTTCGCAGCAGCTTTCAAGGGCAGCTCCCGGGGAGAAGGGATTCTCTTCAGAGAAGCTGGATACATTGGCTGCTTTCCTCAAAAAAAGCGACGCCTCCTCCATGCTTCTTTTGGTTGATGGAGCTGTAATTTTTGAATGGGGAAACACGCGGAAAAAGCACCTCATCCATTCCATGCGCAAATGCCTGCTAAATTCACTTATCGGGATTGCTGTTTCCGACGGAAAAATTGACACCTCGCAAACATTGCGTGAGTTGGACATTCAGGATATCGGACCGCGATTATCGGAATACGAATTAAATGCCCGCGTGGCCGATTTACTAAAATCACGTTCGGGTGTGTACCACAATGCAGCAGCGGTGTCGCAGGGGATGTTAAAAGAGATGCCTGTCCGCGACAGTTATCCACCGGGAAAACATTATTATTACAACAACTGGGATTTTAACACCCTGGGTGCCATCCTCGAACAACAAACCGGAAAAAGCATTTACGAACTTTTTTACACCCAGATTGCCCAACCTCTGGGCATGCGCGACTATAAAGGCAAATACACCACCATCAACGGAGAATCAAAAGAGTTTGTTGCCATGCCCAAGACGGATGGATTTTACCAGTTTGAAAAAAGCAAATCAAAATATCCGGCTTACCATTTCAGAATGTCGAGCCGCGATTTAGCGCTTTACGGACAACTGTATTTAAACAACGGTAAATGGAACGGCAGGCAAATTATTCCAAAAACGTGGATTGAAGCCAGCACCCGCCCCTACTCCGTCTATAATAAAAAATGCCATCTGGCCTACGGGATGTTATGGAGAATCCGCCTCACCGAGGATAATAAGCTAAGAGCATTTTTTCACACCGGAGTTGGCATTCACATGTTGGCGGTTTATCCTGAAGAGAAAATGGTTTTGGTGCACCGTGTGGATACCGAAAATGAATATCATTATAACGGGAATAACATTTATCGAATGCTCGATTTGGTGTTTGATGCAAAGTTGAAATAACATTCATGGAACTTTACAACAAAAACAGCGAAAAATAGCAGGAACTGATGTGGTACTTATCCTTTCTCTGTTTTTGATTTTAAACCAATGTCAATATTTTTTTAGCTTTTTATTTTTTTATCAGCAAGAAAATGTACCTTTGCAGCGCATGAGAAAAAACGCAACACATTCTTCACGACTATTGAGGTCGGTTTAATAGACAGGTAGATCTATCGGGGAAGCCATAATACCTGTCGCACTTTTCATTTCGCGCAATTACAGTCTGTATAAAACAGGCAATAATTGATGCGTATATTTATTTCAAATCATTACATATTTTTTAACGAAGGGATTTAAAGCAGTAGATCTATTGCTAAATGCATTTTAATATCATTCCTGCAATCTATTTAGGAGAGCTTCTGCTTTTGATACCTTCAAATTTGCACGAAAGGTGCATAAAATAACAAATACAAAAAATGAAATTACGAGATATCCAAATCAGAGAAACCGACTCAAACGATTTCAATTCCATAATGACCGTTGAAGAACGCGCATTTGGGTATAACAAAGAAGCCCAACTTACCGCTGCTCTTTTACAGGATAAAACAGCGACTCCAATTCTGTCGTTGCTGGCATTTCATAAAAATAAACCAATTGGCCATGTTCTGTTTACCCGGGTTTATTTAAACCACAGAGAAACACAACCTTTGCTCCATATATTGGCTCCGCTGGCAGTAATTCCGGAATACCAGAAACAAGGAATTGGCGGCATACTGATTCAGGAAGGCCTGAAGAGGTTGAAGAAAATGGGGTCGGAAATGGTATTTGTTTTAGGACACATGGATTATTATCCGAAACATGGCTTTATTCCTGATGCAGCAAAACAGGGGTATTCAGCACCATATCCTATCCCTGAAGAATTTGCCAATGCCTGGATGGTTCAATCTCTAAGCTCTGAAAGATTTACATCAGAAAAAGGAAAAGTAATTTGTTCCGATGAGCTAAATAAACCGGAACATTGGCGCGAGTAATTAACGTATAAATTGAACAATCATGAATACAACAATAAAAAATACAGACAAAAACGAATATTTTCAAACCGAAAACATAACAAGGGAAGCATTCTGGAATTTGTATGCTCCGGGGTGTACGGAACATTTGGTGCTTCACCAGCTCCGGGAAAGCAACAGTTATATAAAAGAACTGGATTTTATTGCCGTAAGTAAAAATCAAATTATCGGACACATTCTTTCCACAAAAGCTTACGTAATCGACAATCAAAACCACAAACATGAGGTTTTATGCGTCGGACCTTTTTCGGTTCTACCTGAATTTCAAAGTCAGGGTATTGGAGGTCGATTAATAAACTTCTCCATTTTACGGGCCAGGGAAATGGAATTCAGCGGAATGATTTTGTTTGGAAATCCGGACTACTATCATCGTTTTGGATTTAGAAATGCACAGGAATTCAATATCACAACCAAAGATTTTCAAAATTTTGAACCTTTTATGGCTCTGGAACTCTGTAAAAAAGGATTGAGCAAAATAAGCGGCCGTTTTTTCGAAGACGAAGCTTTTTTTACAAAAGATGAAAATCTGATAAGTTTTGAAAAACAATTTCCTTCTGATAAGTTTTGAAAAACAATTTCCTTTTAAAGAAAAAGGAAAAGCAAAAGTGAATATCAATCATTAAAAAACAACACAGCGGAACAATAGAATTGTCTTTATCCGCTGTGTTAAAATAGAAACACCATGAATTTAAAAGAATTAGGATATACTACCCGATTGCAGGAATACAGAAGGGCAAACCAATTGGAAGATTTTCAATTGGGGCGCGTAATTGCAGAACATAAAGAGAGATACGTCGTGCAAACCTCCGAAAAGACATTCAATGCGGAGATAACAGGTAACCTGCGCTTCTCAGCACAAGGCCGTGAAGATTTCCCGGCAGTAGGCGACTGGGTTGCCTTACAAACTTACGACGCAGATGCAGCCATTATTCATAAGGTACTTCCGCGTTTTTCGATGCTCACGCGACAGGCAGTGGGCAAATACGGCGAAATACAAATTATTGCCGCCAACATCGATGTGGCTTTTATTGTACAGGCAATTGATCGCGACTTTAATCTCAACCGAATGGAACGTTACTTATCACTTTGTAATCATTCGGTTATCCAACCGGTCATTTTACTTTCAAAAACTGATTTGGCTGATAAGATGCAGCTGGAAGAAACCATCATTCAAATTCAAAAAAGGGTAAAAAACACTGCGGTTTTGCCGCTAAGTAGTGAAACGAAAGATGGCTATGAACAGTTAGAGCAATTTCTTGAACCATACAAGACCTACTGTTTTTTAGGTTCTTCGGGAGTTGGAAAATCAACCGTTGTCAATCATTTGGCCGGCAGCGAGGTTCTAAAAACAAGTGCCATCAGCTCTTCCACTCAAAAAGGACGGCACACTACCAGCCACCGGGAATTGATTGTTTTGCCCAACAAAAGTATTGTTATCGATACTCCGGGAATGCGAGAAATCGGGCTGACTGACAACGCTGACGGAATTGAATTAACTTATGATGAAATATCAGAGCTGGCCAAACAATGTCGTTTTAACGACTGCAGCCACACCTCTGAAAAAGGTTGTGCCGTTTTACGCGCGGTGGAAGATGAAATGATTTCGGAAGCGATGTTGGAAAATTATAAAAAACTGTTGCGCGAGCAGCTTCATTTTTCGAGTTCAGTAAAAGAAAAAAGACAAAAAAGCAAGGAGCGAGGTAAGATGATCAAAGCTATTCTGAATGAAAAAAAACGGGATAAATTTTACGACTAAGCCGGGAAACGCCTCTTTCGAAGAGTCTGTTCAAAGTCTGCGTTATGTAATTCCGAATTTGATTCAGCAGTGTCTGGTTAAAGGCAGGAGTAATGGGCTAAAGCCCTCTTTATTTATAATTTAAACTAACCCCGGCATTAATGCCGGGGTTACTATTGTCCCTGACAACTGGGCTTCAGCCCATAAATATAATCCGTACATGAGCCCTGGCTTTATTTCTTTTTCCTTCTGCTGAACAATTGTCTTTTTACCGGGCAAACCAAAGCTTGTTTCAGAATCATCAAAAACAGTAATTATCAGGCTACTTATATTCTGAGATGAATGCGAAATAACGACCTTTTGAAACTTTTGGGATGCAACTTCTTTTCTATTCGCGAAAAATTTTAACTGATATTTTTTACAAACAAAACCAAAGATAAGATGTTGTATTTTTGAGCAGGAAAATACTAGAATAAAGTTTTTAATGAGATTTCCACAGGATTTTTACCAACATTTGGAAAAGCACACCTTAACCGGAGTGAAAGGAGGAACCGAAAGAGAGACTTTTCTTTATATCTGGTTGGTTGCTGTTGACGGGCGGATTTTTGCGCGTTCCTGGAACAAAAGCAAACGAAGCTGGTTTACTGCTTTTCAGAAAACCGGAACAGGAGAAATAAAATACGGCGAAAAAATCATACGCGTCTCGGGGGAACAAATTTTTGCAGACGATGATCTCACTCGCCAAATAAACAAGGCTTACCTACAAAGATATTCTCAGCCGGAAAACATACGCTATGCCGAAGGAATTACACAACCTGAATATGAAAATTATACGATGGAATTCTTTTTTGAGAAAGAAATACAGTCATAATTTTTAACCATACAGGAAAACAATGAAATTCAAATTACTGATTATCTTATCTTTTTTATTTTCAACCACTCAGGCTCAAAACAAAGAATTAAAATGGCTCGATTTAATGTTGAGCAATTACAACTATCCGTACCCGGTAAGGTATATTCAGCTTGATATTCAGCAGCAACATCTGAAAATGGCTTACATGGATGTAAAGCCGGACAATTACAATGGGAAAAATATCGTGTTGATGCACGGTAAGAATTTCAACGGAGCCTATTGGGAAACTACAGCAAAAGCATTAACAGCAGAAGGTTTCCGGGTAATCATGCCCGATCAGATTGGTTTTGGGAAATCATCGAAACCGGAAAGTTTTCAATATACATTTCAACAACTGGCACAAAATACCAAACAATTGCTCGACACACTGGGAATTACAAAAACAGCAGTTTTGGGACACTCCATGGGTGGAATGCTGGCGACACGTTTTACGCTGATGTACCCGGAAACTGTAGAAAAATTCATTTTGGAGAATCCAATCGGTCTGGAAGACTGGAAATTGGTTGTCCCTTATAAAAATATTGACTGGTGGTACAAAAATGAACTGGGAAAAACCTATGATAAAATTAAAAGTTATCAGCTGGAAAGTTATTACGATGGAAAATGGAAACCGGAATACGATGAGTGGGTAAACTTGCTGGCCGGCTGGACACTTAATTCTGATTACAAACGAATTGCGTGGAATGCAGCACTCACTTACGATATGATTTTTACCCAACCTGTAGTTTATGAGTTCAAAAATATAAAATGCCCTGCTTTGCTGATTATCGGAACACGCGACCGGACTGCGCTAGGGAAACCTCTGGTAAGTGATGAGGTGCGCAAAACAATGGGACGTTACGACCAATTAGGAAAAGAAACACAACAGAAAATTCCGGATGCAAAACTGGTTGAGATTGAAAACATCGGGCATTTACCTCACATCGAAAGTTTTGAGCAGTTTATCATTCCACTTGTTGATTTTCTGAGCAATTGAATTATATAGATATCCCATCGGTCAAAAACGGTTACAACAAAAATAAAATGCCGTTTAACAATGCTCAACTTTCAACCTTAAACAGAACAATTTGCACTGAAAGTCTTTTGAATAAGTAAAAATTTTAATACTTTTCCAGTGATTACAAACCTTAATAAAAACCAACATAACCATTCAAAGTCTACCAGAATATGGCAAATGAGATTTACTGGAAGAACTCAAACATTATCATCCGTTTTAATGGCACTGTAACTGCCGATGAGATTATGAGCGTAAATGATTTAATCTATGGCGACTCCCGGTTTGACTCGATGAATTATCAAATTTTTGATTACAGTAAAGTTGAAAAAATGGCGATGAACGAGATTGATTCCGAAGTGATTGGAACTTTGGATAAAACAGCCTCAATGTGGAACCGGAAATTAAAAGTTGCCGTGGTGTCTAACAATGATTTTATAGATAAACTAACTCAAACCTATAAAAAGACAATTTCAGACACAGCCTGGGAAGTCAGATCATTTCCATCCATTGACGATGCATTACAATGGTGTGAAGAAGAATAAAATATTCTCCGAATCCACCTTAAAGGGCATTTAAAAATCAATATATAAAACTACTTCCCCCCAGAAACTCACGCAACAACGACGTGGGTGGAATCTCCTCATCGTCGATAGGTTTAAAATAAGAAAGAAATTTTAACAAACGGGTGGATTCAATGTACTCCCGTTGGTTTTCAAGTACCATTTTTAACAGCGGGTCAGCATATTTTTTTAACACTGCAAGTTCATATAAAGTTGCCGAATTAAACATAATATCTGCATTTTCCTGGTAAGGAAAAATATTCTTGTCTTCTCCCCTGCGTACCGACGGCCAGCGTTTAATCGTTTCCGAAGCCGGGTAGCTCCGGTATTTACTGTCGCGGATTATTCGGCGAATCAAACGATTGTCGGCGGTTGAAATGTGGGTATGTTCATCAAACGAAATTTGTGTCAAAGCCGAGATAAATATTTTAAAGGTATTTTTCTTATCGATGTGAGGAAGTAAATTTGGATTCATTCCGTGTATCCCTTCAATAATCAAAATATCGCCTTTGTTCAATTTTAGCCTGTCGCCATTCATGTATCGTTTCCCGCGATTAAAATCAAATTTTGGAAGTTGAATTTCCCTTCCTTCAAAAAGCTCAATCAACTGTTGATTAAAAAATTCCACATCAATCGCTTCCAACGCTTCGAAATCATAATTCCCATGTTCATCCAGTGGTGTTTTTTCCCGGTCAACAAAATAATTATCCAATGAAATCTGATAGGGATGCATTCCGTTGACTGCCAGTTGAACACCCAAACGTTTGCTAAAAGTAGTTTTTCCAGAAGCAGAAGGCCCGGCTATTAAAACCACCTTAATATCGCCATTCCGTTCATGAATCAGGTTAGCAATTTCGGCTATTCTTTTCTCATGTAAAGCCTCTGATATTTTAATGATGTCTCCACCTCTTTTATTCAATGTAAAATTATTAAGATGGCTGATTGTTGAAACATTTAGTATTTCAGCCCAATCTTTATGTTCCTGGTAAATACCAAAAAGCTTATCCAGTTTTTCCAATTTATACAGTTGGTTGAAATCGGCAGGTGTAGGTATTTGCAGTAATAATCCTTCAAAATAGGGAACAAGCCCAAAGTTTGAAATATATCCGGTAGAAGGAAGCAAGTGACCATAAAAATAGTTTCCAAGATCGCCCAAAAAATATAAACTTGTAAAAAGATGTCCCTGTTGTTCAAACAAATGGGCCTTATCTTCCAGCCCCTGCTTTATAAGCAAATCAACCACTTCCTCCGTCAGCATTCCTTTTTTTATAAAAGGAATATCCTGAGCAATCAAACGGTTGATTTCCTGCCTGATCTCAAAAATATCGGCATCGGTAATCACCCGCTCCAAACCATTCAATTCACAATAATATCCGTTTGAAATGCCTTTCTGAATGCGTAGTTCAACATGTGGAAATACTTCTTTAACCGCCGCATACAAAACAAAAATGAGGCTGCGAATGTACATCCGTATTCCATCGGGATGCGAAACATCTATAAATTCTATCTTTTTCGATTTTACCACACAAAAAGAAAGTTCCTTTACCTGGTGGTTTACAATCGCTCCGCAAACTGTATTTTTGGTTTTTATATCTAAATCTTTGCTGATTTCGAATAATGATGTTCCCATCGGATAGGAATGCCCGGATCTGGTGTTTTCACAAAAAATATGTACTTGTTTCATTCTGCTGTCTGTTTTCAAAAGGAGTATAAAAGTATAAAAATAAGTTGGGAGTTTGAAGATTGGGAATTCTTAATGAGCGGGTGACTTTTTTACTTGCGAGAGTCACCTGCAAATTAAACCATACTTTGAAGTACAAAGACAAAGAATGCTCCGGACGTCCTTCTATTTTCCGGTGCCGTTCAGCTCCTCTTTTAAATACTTTGCG
This sequence comes from Maribellus comscasis, assembly GCF_009762775.1. Taxonomy (GTDB): domain Bacteria; phylum Bacteroidota; class Bacteroidia; order Bacteroidales; family Prolixibacteraceae; genus Draconibacterium; species Draconibacterium comscasis. Next base: position 1,569,259 of record NZ_CP046401.1, read on the forward strand.
GTAAACGACTTTTTGTTTTTGATGATTTCTTCGGGAGTACCCGTGCATAAAATTTGTCCGCCGTTTTTGCCGCCTTCCGGTCCTATATCGATAATGTGATCAGCCACTTTTATAACATCCATGTTGTGTTCAATAACAATCACGGTATTTCCTTTTTCAACCAGTTTATTCAGTACTTCCAACAACACACGAATATCTTCAAAATGAAGCCCTGTTGTAGGTTCATCAAGAATATAGACTGTTTTTCCTGTATCGCGTTTGGCCAGTTCTGACGCAAGTTTTACCCGCTGAGACTCACCACCTGAGAGTGTAGTTGACGATTGCCCCAGTGTAATATACCCGAGACCAACCTCTTTTAATGTTTTTAATTTATTGGAAATAGAGGGGATATTTTCAAAAAACTCTACGCCCTGGTTTATCGTCATGTCCAGTACGTCGCTAATGGATTTCCCTTTATAACGAACTTCCAGTGTTTCGCGATTGTAACGTTTGCCGTTGCATTTATCACAGTGCACATACACATCGGGGAGGAAATTCATTTCAATAAGTTTTAGTCCGCCCCCCTGACACTCCTCACAACGACCGCCCTTTACATTAAAAGAAAAACGCCCCGGTTTGTAGGCTCTGATTTTTGCTTCGGGAAGCTGGGCAAACAAATTCCGAATATCTGAAAACACTCCGGTGTAGGTTACCGGGTTTGAACGTGGAGTACGTCCAATGGGTGATTGATCTACACGAATGACCTTATCAATCAGTTCCAGTCCTTCCACTTTCCTGTAAGGAAGCGGATCCTCCAGCGATTTATAAAAATGCTGGCTTAAAATGGGTTGTAAGGTTGCATTTATCAATGTTGATTTTCCACTACCGGAAACACCTGTTACACAAATAAATCTCCCGAGCGGAATTTCCAGGTTTACATTTTTCAGGTTGTTTCCGGAACAACCTTTTATCTTTAACATTTCCGACTTTCCATTCCTGCGTTTGGCGGGCACAGGAATCTGTCTGCGATCATTCAGATAATCGGATGTTAATGTTTTTGCTTTTAACACATCAACCGGTTTTCCTGCTGCAACCACTTCCCCACCGTGTCGTCCGGCATGTGGTCCCATGTCGATGAGATGGTCGGCATGAAGCATCGTTTCTTTGTCGTGCTCCACTACAATCACTGAGTTTCCGGTATCTCGCAACTGTTCCAGAGCCTGAATCAATTTGAGGTTATCGCGGTGATGCAGTCCAATACTGGGTTCATCAAGAATATATAATACATTCACCAACTGAGAGCCAATTTGCGTAGCCAGCCGGATACGTTGTGACTCGCCACCTGACAAGGTTCGCGCTGTACGGTCGAGCGAAAGATAATCGAGCCCCACGCCAAGCATAAACCCCAACCGGTCGCGAATTTCTTTGATTACTTCGGTTGCTATTTTTCGTTGACGGTCGGAAAGACGTTCTTCCAAACCTAAAAACCATTCACCCAATTCTTTTAAATCCAAACGGGCAAGTTCCGAGATATTTTTCCCGTCGATTTTAAAATGCAGCGACTCCTTTTTTAGCCGCATTCCCCCGCACTCAGGACAAACCGTTGTTTTTACAAACTGGCTGGCCCATTTCTGTGCGGTTTTCGATGGGTTGTCTTCCCGCTGGCTATCGATGTATTTCACCACTCCTTCATAACTCATCATATAATTCATACTGGAGCCAAGTGGTGTATTTTTTAGTTGAATGCGTTCATTGGTTCCAAACAAAACCGTATGTAATCCTTCTTCCGAAATATCTTTTACTGGTGTTTTCAGCGTAAAATCGTATTTTTCGCCCAAGGCTTCAATCTGCCAGAAAATGAGTGAATTTTTGTATGGTCCCAGCGGGGCAATCCCTCCTTTTCCAATACTTTTATTTTTATCAGGAACAATTTTATCAATGTCGATTTCGGTAACACGCCCCAAGCCGTTGCATTTTGGGCAGGCACCCTGCGGCGAGTTAAACGAAAAATTATGCGGAGCCGGTTCTGCGTACGAAATCCCTGTGGTAGGACACATCAGCAAACGGCTGTAATATTTGGCTTCTCCGGTTTCATGGTCAAGAATCATTAAAATTCCATGGCCATGTTTCATCGCAGTCTGTACCGTTTCTTTTAATCGTTTATCGCCGGCATCGTTTACCACCAGCTTGTCGATAACAATTTCGATAAAGTGATTTTTATAACGGTCAACACGATGGTTATGCTTCAGCTCGGTTACTTCTCCATCAATGCGGGCATACAAAAATCCTTTCCGAAGTATTTGTTCAAACAGTTCCCTGTAATGCCCCTTCCGGCCTTTTACCACTGGAGCAAGTATGTGAATACGCTTTCCTTTAAAATCGTTTTTTATCAGTTGAAGTATTTTCTCGTCGGTGTATTTCACCATCTTTTCGCCGGTATTGTAGGAAAATGCTTCACCGGCACGGGCATACAACAGTCGCAGAAAGTCATATATTTCCGTAACCGTTCCTACTGTTGAACGGGGATTCCGTGTGGTAACTTTCTGTTCGATAGAAATTACGGGGCTCAAGCCAGTAATTTTATCCACATCCGGGCGTTCCATATTTCCAAGAAAAGATCGCGCATACGCAGAAAAAGTCTCGATGTAACGACGCTGGCCTTCTGCATAAATGGTGTCAAAGGCAAGAGACGATTTTCCGCTTCCGCTTAAGCCGGTAATTACGGTGAGTTTATTTCTTGGGATATCAACACTAATATTCCTTAGATTGTGGACACGGGCACCATGCACCGATATGATTTCTTCCTCCTCAACAAAGTCCTTATATTCTTCTGTTTCTATTACTTTCGGATTAACCATAGAAAGATTTACTGTTTCAACTACAATTTTAAGATCTGTTCCTCAGGTATGTGCAAATTCAACTCCGTTAAATCAAAAATTTAAAAATTCCACAACACAACTCAAACATGCATCTTCTGCTTCACCCTATACCAGAAACTAATTTTGTTGGTGCTGTTGCGAATATCCACATTTAATAAATTAGTTAATCAAACGTTCTTTGGCCATGTACATCGAAATAATTAGTCTAACTCTCAACCTTTTCCAGCACCGGAATTTCGATCACATATTTTTTCGCACCCGGATTTTTCAAATAAGTCTGGCGAAGCCAGGGATTAAAATCCTTAAGCAGCTTATAATTGATTCCCTGTTCTTTGGCAAAGTCGGCAAAATCTTCCACTGCGCCGTCTACTTCCACGATGCGGGTAGTTATTACCGGGTATTTTTCATCTTCTGAAATATAAAAATTATACAACTCCGGGTTTTCCATAATAAGTTTTAAAGCGGCAATCCGGAACACATATCTCCCTGTTTCTTCCACCAACAGCAAATCGAAGTAGGATTCACTTTTCTGGCGTAAAATCTGTCGTGCCATTCCAGTTGGTCCAGCATTATAGGCCGCGGCCACCATGGTCCAGCTTTGATACTTCCGGTAGGCTTTTAACAAATAATCGCAGGCTGCATACGTTGCTTTTTCTACATGATAACGTTCATCAACTTCACTGTTTATCACCAAACCATACTCCTGGGCAGTTCCTCTTAAAAACTGCCAAAAACCCACAGCTCCCGCCGGCGATACCGCACGCGGATTTAATCCGCTTTCCGCAACTGCCAGATATTTAAAATCCTCAGGTACGCCTTTTTCCTTCAAAATGGGTTCAATAATTGAAAAATAACGCGGTGCAAGTTTGATGTACCGCATGGTTTGCGAGTGAAAATAGGCATTGGAAAGTAACTCCCTGTCAAGCGCTTCCTTAACATCAAAACGATTGAGAGGCAGCCACTCACCCGCAAAAGCAACCGAATCGGGTATAAAGGGCGAGCGGTATTCTGTATGTTTTACCACTACCACCTCCTCTGGGTCTTTGTCGGTTGCCGAACTAAAAACTACAATTACAAAAACTACTCCTGCCACCAGAATCACCGGCAGGACAATCCTCCACCACAATTTCATTTTCAACTCCTTTTTAATTGATTTTTGAATCCGCAAAAATACATTTTTCATTGCTGCATTACAACTCCAACAAACGGAATTTCATTTGGTTGCAAAAAGATTTTTCGACGCATTAGCCTGATAAATTATCAACATACAGGAACACCTTTATTTTTTTGTAAAAGCCTTGTTGCTTTGAATCTTAATCACTGTTGAGCTTTAAAACACGAGCAATACCTAAAACATACAGCTGTCTTTGATCTCAGCCTGTATTTTGAGCAAAAAAAAATCGATAGTTTTTATACAAAAAGAATAAGCGGCGAAGTTAATGTCATTTTGGCTGCATTGCTCATCCCGCACCCAAAAATATCTTATGAATGGAGGCAAAACAGAAGCTGTCTAAATTTGTCTTCAGAATCCTTCATTATTTAAATCCAATATTTTCACCCTTAATTTTTATTAAATCTGTGTAAACACATTTTAACAGAAGTTACACCGGATAGCAACATTTCTTTCACATTTAAGGCTAAACTTTGCGGCCAAATGGAAATGGAAGAAAATGGAAAAAGAAAATCTTATAAATAAGGCATCAGGCAGTTGTTTATTAACATTTTACTGACTTTGTTTTATTACCGGTAATACTATCCTTCGTCAAAAGTATTAAGATAAAATAGATTGGTTTAAAAATCAAAAACGATAGAACATAAAAACCAATTATTGTAGAATCCGGTCAAAACGATATCCACTAACCTACTAAAAATAAGATAGTTGATAGATTGAAATCTGTCAAAACAGTATTGATATGCCTAAAAAAAGAAAACTTGAAAATTCACATTATAACCAAAATTTATTCGTGTATGAAAAAATTTCTATTCACTATTGGATTTTTAATTTGGGTCTCGTTTTCGATGGCTCAAAATATTCAAATCAGCGGGAAAGTAACCGACGAGTCCGGTATCTCGCTCCCTGGGGTGGCTGTCATGGAAAAAGGGACAACCAATGGTTCAGTGACCAATCAGGATGGTATATACCGGATTGCGACAGGGCCAAACAGCACGTTGATATTTTCGTTTATGGGTTACAAAACGACAGAAGTTGCTGTTAAAAGCCAAAACCAAATCGATATCGTTTTGGAAGAAAGTGTCCGCGCAATTGATGAAGTAGTAGTTACTGCACTGGGGATCAGCCAGGAGAAAAAATCGCTGGGATACGCTACACAGGAAGTAGATGCCGAGGTTATTACCAGTGTTAATGCACCCAACATGGGAAACATGCTTAGCGGACAGGTTGCCGGCCTTACCGTAAATACCAAAACCGGTATGTTTCAAAATCCGGAGTTTGAACTTCGTGGAAAATCTCCTTTAATTGTTGTTGATGAAATTCCCGTTGAAACCGACTTTTTTGATATCTCTGCAACCGATATTGAAAACATAGTTGTGCTTAAAGGCCCCACAGCTTCTTCTCTTTATGGTTCCAGAGGGCGAAACGGCGCTATCCTTATTACCACAAAAAATGCAAAAAACGAGGGGCTTGAAATTACTGTTTCAAACAACACAATGGTGTCAGCAGGTTATACTGTCTTCCCGGAAACCCAGACCGAATACGGAAACGGATCAAATGGCAAATATGAATTTTGGGACGGGCAGGATGGAGGTATCTCAGATGGCGATATGATTTGGGGGCCAAAATTTTCTGATAATCTTGAAATCGCGCAGTGGAACAGTCCGATTTATGATAATGTTACCGGTGAAACCATTCCCTGGTGGGGTGATGTTTCCGGAACGCAATACGACGACAAATCGCGATATTCCAGAGTTCCAATACCATGGGAATACCATAATAACCTCAAAGACTTTATGAGAACCGGTATCATTTCAACCACTAATTTCTCCATCGCATCAAAAAGCAAAAAGGCTTCTACGCGGCTTTCGGGCTTTTATCAGTCAGAAAGAGGAAGGGTGCCAAACTCCAATCTTAAAACCGGCGGATTAACATTTAATGCTGCATATAATTTAAGCGAAGACCTCACTCTCGACGCAAAACTTTCCTATAACAAAGTCTACTCGCCCAATTATCCGTGTTACGGATACGGCCCCAAAAACCACATGTATACCATTTTAATCTGGATGGGTGATGATGTTGACGGACAAGAGCTTCGCGAGCATTTTTATGTTCCCGGCCAGGAAGGATACCGCCAGGCCAACTACAATTATGCCTGGTACAACAATGTTTATTTTGCTGCTTACGAATTAAATCAAAAACACGACAGAAATACCGTAAACGGCCAAATTAAATTAAAATGGGATATCACTGATGAATTCAGTATCCAGGGACGATCTTCCGCGGTATTAAAACATCTTTTTGAAGACAGAGAAAGCCCAAAATCGTATCTCAACTATGGAGACCCCAGAGAAGGCGATTACAAAACCTGGAACACCGACTGGTTAAACGTTGATAATGATATGCTACTTTCTTATAACAATGATTTTTCCGAAAATTTTGGATTAAGCGCTAACGCCGGAGCTTCAATGTTTTACAGAAAATACCAACAGGAATACAATGCTACCGACGGACTTGTTGTTCCCTGGGTTTACAGTTTGAACAATTCTTTGGGAAATGTAAAAGCATCAACCAACTATCAGGAAAGAGAAATCAGAAGTGTTTTCGGAACGGTAACAATGGACTTGATAAATTCGTTCTTCCTCACACTGACGGCGCGAAACGACTGGTCTTCAACGCTGCCTGAGTCTAATAATTCATACTTTTATCCATCTGTTTCATTAAGTACACTTGTTTCAAACCTGATTGAATTACCTGAAACCTTTGACTACTTGAAACTATATGGCTCCTGGGCTGAAGTTTCAAGCGATTTGTCTCCTTATCAGACTTCATCATACTACTCCAATGCAGGAATGTATAACGGAAGTTCAAAAGTAAGCTATCCGGAAACCATTGTGAACCCAAATATAAAACCCGAAAAATCAACTTCTTTTGAGCTGGGGCTTTCTTCTGTATTTTTAAAAAACAGGTTGAGTTTTGATCTCACCTATTACAACATTGTTGACGAAAACCAGATTATTGACCTTCCTACATCCGAGGCCAGCGGTTTTAGTTCAAGAAAAGTTAACGGGAACCAATATACGACTAATGGTTTTGAAGTAATGCTAAACGCAAATCCTGTTCGGAATAATAACTTTAGATGGGATGTTGGCCTGAACTGGACAACAAGCGTAAAAAAACTGACCGAAATTTACGGAGGAGCAGAAGAATACGGAAACTACTCATTAAACGAGCGAGTTGACAACTACTATTCCACCGGTTGGATGAAAACTGCCGATGGAGAATTAATCGTTTCAGAAGAAACAGGGTTACCAACAAGAGATCCATATCCTCAAATGTTTGGGCATTTGGATCCGAACTGGAGATTTGGATTACAAAACCATTTTAAATACAAAAAACTTTCACTTGATGTCGATATCGACGGAGTTGTCGGAGGCGTAATCCGTTCTCTTTCTGTAGAAAAAATGTGGTGGGGTGGAAAGCATCCAAATTCAACAAAATACCGCGATGAGGAATACGCAGCCGGACACGCGGTATACGTTCCTGATGCGGTAAATGTTGTCAGTGGCGAACTGACGACCGATACCGATGGTAACGTAATCTCTGATACACGCCAGTATAAAACCAACGAAACAGCTGTAAGCTGGCAAACCTGGGCACAAAACTACCCGTATCGAGCGAAAGTTACTGAAGAAGAAAGCAAAACTTTCGCCAATGTTTTTGACAGAAGTTATGTAAAACTCAGAAAAGTCGCTATTAACTATGACCTGACTGACTTGATTGGCTCAAATATTTTCAAAAGAGTTGAAGCTACCGCCTACGGATACAATTTACTGATGTGGAAAAAAGCACAAATTATTGACCCTGATTACGGTGACGATGATAACCTGCAGGATCCATCGACAAGATATCTTGGACTGGGATTAACCGTAACATTTTAATAAATCATTTAAGACTTTTAGAAATGAAAAAATACATTTTATCAGCCATACTTTTTGTTTTGATATTTAGTTCTTGCAGCGATTTGGAAGAATTGAACATTAATCCGAACAATGTACCTGAAACACATCCTCAGCTTTTGCTTACCAACATTGAGTGGAATGCTTTCCAGGTAGAAGGGGTAGACCCCATGTTTGCATCGAGAATGGTAGTTCAAACCGACGGAGAAAATTCAAATCAGTTTTACAACTGGACAAGGGCTGGTTTTGATGATTATGACCAGCTTAGAAATGTTACCAAAATGATAGAAGAAGCTGAGCGTATTGAAAATACAGCGTATATCGCTTTAGGAAAGTTTTTTCGGGCCTATTATTTCTTCCGGCTTACACTGACTTTTGGCGATGTTCCTTATTCCGATGCTTTGAAAGGAGAATCAGAAGAAGTTTATACTCCGGCATATGTAACGCAAAAAGAAATTTTTACAGGAATCTTAAATGAACTGAAAGAAGCAGACGAATTACTTTCAGACGACAACAGTATTATTGAAGGAGATATTATTTATGACGGAAGCACAACTCAATGGAGAAAACTAATCAACTCCTTCCGATTAAAAATCTTAATCACGCTTTCAAAAAAAGTATCCGATTCTGATTTGAATATTGAAAGTAATTTTGCCGGGATTTATAACAACTCTTCCATTATCGAATCGAACGAAGATAACGGACAACTGGTGTTTGTTGATGAATTGGGAAGTCGTTATACTGAATATAACAGCAGCAGCTATGGTTCGGCCCGTTATATGGATTCAACTTTTATAAAAAGGCTGCAAGACAGACATGATCCGCGCTTGTTTATTTTTTGCGGGCAAACACGTGTAGCCAAAGAAACCGGTTTGGCAATTAACGATTTCACAGCCTATGAAGGTGGCGACCCGATTGCACCATATAACGATGTAAACCTGAAAGCTGCCGATGGTCTGGTTTCAAAGGTAAATCTCAGGTACACCACTGATCCTACCACCGAACCACATACGTTTATCGGATATTCTGAAATGGAACTAATTCTTGCTGAAGCCAGTGTCCGCGGATGGATTACCACTTCAGCACAGGAACACTATGAAAATGCGGTTAAAGCATCTTTTGAGTTTTACAATACAAACGCATCCGATTATGCAGATTACGTGAGCGAAACCGCTGCTGAAAACTATCTGCAGGAATCGCTGGTTGACTTTTCTTCTGCAACTTCAGATGAAGAAAAGCTACAACTGATAATGATGCAAAAATACATTCCGTCTTTTTTACAGGGAGGCTGGAGAATGTATTTCGACCATTTGCGTACCGGTTATCCTGAATTCAGAATTAACGAGGGGCTTACCCCTCCTACGCGCTGGATGTACCCAACAAGCGAATACCAGGAAAACAGCGACAATGTAACTGAAGCTATTACCAGCCAGTTTGGTAGTGGAAACGATAAAATCAGGGTGACTCCCTGGTGGCTGCAATAAGTTCATTCTTTTTTCATAGATCTACGTCAAAGTTGGTCTGTCGGCTCCTTGTCGGCAGACTTTTCTTTTTGTTAAAAAATACCAGAATTCTGATGAAAAGAAGAAAATTCATAAAAAATACAAGCCTGACTGCCTTGCTTACGAGCCCTCCTTTGTTTGTAGAAACAGGCTCTCAGGAAAAAAATATAAATTCCCTGAACCGGGTTATGCGCGAAAGCCATCGTGGATTCAGCCAGCTCTATCCCGAAAATACAATTCCTGCATTTGAAGAAGCAATAAAAGCAGGAGTTGACCGCATTGAAATGGATTTGCGTTTAAGCTCCGACGGAGAACTTGTAGTTATTCACGATGAAACCGTTGATCGAACAACCAACGGTAAAGGGAAAGTCACTGAGTTGACATTTTCCGAGCTTAGAGAGCTTGATGCCGGTTCGTGGAAATCTTCAAAATTTAAAGGATTAAAAATACCTGCCTTAGAAGAAGTGTTTAAAATTGCCAAAAACAATTGTTTTGTAAACATCGACTTAAAAGATGCAAACGCTGTTGAAAAAATGGTAAAACTGGCGGTTCAAATGGATATGACTGACCAAATTGTAATTACCGGGAAGATACCTGAATGTACAAAAACAATCCGCAAACAAAACAATCGTATTACTATGTTTCACGAGTTCCGGGATGATTTTGTAATTCAACACCCCAGACTTGCCGTTCGGGCAATTCGGGAGCAACAAATCCCCGGAAGTTTAATTAACTTTCAGGCTGCCAGCAAAACCTTTATCCGGGAAAGTAAACTCCATGGTCTTTCTGTATCGGTATGGGGTGTGTTGGAAGAAACTGATATGAAAAACCTGATTGAAATGGGAGTTGACTCAATAATGACAGATAACCTTCTACTTCTCAATAAATTATTATCGTAAATCAAATAAAAATGAAAGCAAAACTAATTTTTTCTTTACTCATTATGTTTCACGCTGTAGCTTTCGCGCAGAACGTAAACAATATTCAGATGCCCGAGCTCCTGAATGACAATGCCCGAAAGACCATTCACATTCCGGATATTTTGGGCTACAAAACATTAAAGTGCGATTTTCACATACACACCGTATTCTCTGATGGCATTGTATGGCCAACCGTCCGTGTTGATGAAGCCTGGCAGGAAGGACTCGATGCGATTGCTATTACCGACCACATTGAAAATAATCCGTCAAAAAAACATGTAGGTGGCGACGACAATTCATCTTTTGAAATTGCAAAACCACGGGCCGAACAAAAAAATATTATTTTAATTCACGCAGGCGAAATTACCAGAAGTATGCCTCCGGGACATTTTAATGCCCTGTTTCTAAAAGATGTTACAAAACTGGATACTCCTGATTATATGGATGCATTTAAAGCAGCCGCAGATCAGGATGCATTTATCATTTGGAATCATCCGGGCTGGAAGGCACAACAACCCGATACCTGCAAATGGTGGGAGCTCCATACTCAATTGTATAAAAACGAATGGATACACGGAATTGAAGTTTTTAACGAAAAAGAGTGGTATCCTGTCGCGCTCGACTGGTCTATGGATAAAAATCTGGCATCAATGGCCAATTCCGATATCCATGGAATAACCGCCGGAATGTACAATCTGGAAAAATACCACCGCCCAATGACGCTTGTTTTTGCCAAAGAACGAACAGAAAAATCGGTAAAAGAAGCCATGTTTGACAAAAGAACGCTTGCCTGGTTTGGAGATAATCTCGCCGGGAAAGAGGAATTTTTATCGGCCATCTTTACAAATGCAATTGATACAGAATTCATAAAAGAATCAGAAAAAGGGAAAGTCTATCTTCTGAAAAACAGTTCCGATGTTCCTTTTCATTTGATTTCGGATGATGAAACTTTTACCATTCCCAAGAAAGGAGAAGTGATGGTAACCGTTCGCGATTCCGGCAAAAAGTACAAAATAAGCAACCTTTTTATTAAAGGAACTGAAAATCTTAGTGTTTCGCTCCCCACGAAATAAATTTCCATATAATAAAATTGAAATAAATGTTAAAAAGATAATAAAGTATAATTCACATCGTTTTGGATACAGGAAGGCAGAAAAACAATCAATTTTAACATTACTAATTTATTTAATTCGGTATTGCCTTCCCGGAGGGACGCCAGGCGTCCCTCTTTTATTTTTGGAAAGATTAAACTATCTGTATTGCAAAGTAGCTCAATCTGTTTATAAATACTTTTTTATTTTTGGAAGATGGATCGGATTAAAAACCTGGAGGCTTTTTATAAACACTGCGATCGGTGCACTCAAATTGAGCCCAAATTAAAACCCGTGATCGCAAAATACGGTTATCCTCCAATGTGGCACCGGCAACCCAACTTTGCCACTTTGATTCTTACCATTTTGGAACAACAGGTTTCGCTGGCATCAGCAAAGGCAGCCTTTATTAAGCTCGAAAACCAAATTGGAGAAGTTACTCCGGAAAATATTTTACAACTGAGAGATGAAGATTTAAGAGCCTGCTATTTTAGTCGCCAGAAGACAAAATATGCCAGAATACTCGCCACCGAGATTATTGAAGGAAGGCTGGACCTCGATTCTCTTAATCAAATGGACGAAGCTGAAATCCGCTCGCGGCTTATTACCATAAAAGGCATCGGTCATTGGACCATTGATATGTATGTTCTAATGAGCCTGCTGTTTGCCGATATTTTTCCCCCTGGTGATTTGGCCACCATAAAATCGGTTTTTGAAATTGAACTTGTAGCACCGGAGAGTTCAAAAGAAGACATCGTAAAATACATGGAAAAATTCTCGCCCTATCGTTCGGCGGCGACCTATATTTTATGGCACAGTTATATAAAAAAACGAAATTTGATTTTGGAATAACTGCAAACTTACTTTGCCGATTTTTTCTTTAATCTGGCAGAATGGAATTCACTCCTTGTCAACTTAAAAAACATAATAATTCCCTTTCTTTTATTTTTACAAGAAAATACCATGTCGGCGCAAAACACTTTTATGCTTCTTTTTTTATCGTTGTTCGTTCATATCAATACAATATCAGCACAAAAAGAGCGTCCTGTAATCCTAAACTACCAAAACAGTTCAGGAGAAAAAGGAATTTCGTTTTTTGAATATGACGGAAATCAACGAATAGTAAAGGGATATTGGCAGTTACTCGATTCCAGCCGGTTTTCAAACAACTACTATTTCTACAATCATTTGGGACAATTGACAGAAAAGTATCGCGAATTTTCCGATTCAGTAACTTCCAGTGTGAAATACACATACAACAAAAAGGGATGGAAAATTGCCGTGGACTTTTCACGTTCCGATGGAGTGACAGGCAAAACTGTTTTTGAATATAAGCCAAACGGCGTTCTCCATAAAATCCGTTGCAAAAAATACAATGGCTGGTTTGACGGCGAGGTCGTTTATAAAACCCGGAAAAACGAAAATCCACTTTGGGGTGAAATTTTCAGAGACAATAAAAAGCTCGGCGACATTCATCTTTATTACACTAAAAATGGAAACCTGAAAACAGAAAAATGGATAATCGGAAACCGGAGCCAGACTTTTGAATGGGAATATGTATTGTTGCCTGTTAGTTACACAAGTCCCAACGTTTTTATCACCGAAAACAACCGCTATCGATTGATAGAAGAAAACTATTCATATAACAACAAAACCGGTGGTCCCTCCAATTTTAAATACGATGAAGATGGAAAATTAACGCAAAAAACCTTTATCCGCTCTGATGGTATAAAAACCCTTACAACTTTTGAATATGACAAAAATGGCCTGTTAAAAAAATCTTTTCGTAAATACAACGATGGCTCATCTGCAACCTTTAATTATAACTTTAACAAAAACAGAAAACTAGTAAAGCGGAGTTTTATTCATTCCAATGGTACAAAAGGCGAGGAAAACTATTTCTATTCGAGAACCGGTGAACTGGAAAAAGCTGTCTGGAAAAATTTCGACAACTGGCTAAGCGGTGAAATTACTTTTGAACATGCCCAAAACGGCACAATAAAAACCGGAATTTTCGGAGGTGAAAAGTTTGACGCTACACTTGATTTCAGCTACAATAAAACTGGAAATACCGATTGTATCATTTGGAATTTTTCTTTTGGCGAAAAGCAGGAATACCATTTCAAATACATCAATTTGTTTTAGTTTTTATGATTTTGAGTTATTTTTGAAGAAAAACCGTAAAATTGATAATCGACAACAAACTTGATCATATTTTATCCGGCCCCAAAGCATTTGCAGCTACTCTTTTTGTTATTACAGGAATTTTTATCGTTTTTATGGGGCACATTATCCTGGGACTTTCGGTTTCCATTTTTGTTGTTTTTCTTCTGACGTCGTATTCCGGAGTTGAAATTGATACCGTCAATCACAGAATTAAACAATACAACAAATTTTTTGGGATAGTAAAAACGGGGCAATGGAAAAATATGAATTCGTTTATCGGACTCACCCTGGTTCCGATGCGGAGAGTCAATACCATAGCCAGCCGCGCCAATATAACAAACACCACAGTAAAACGAGATTATCGGATTTACCTGGTGAACAAGGCAAAAAAACCAGCTTTTGCTATCAAAATCTGCAAAACCCGTCACGAAGCACAAAATAGTATCGATGAATTTTCAATTTGGTTGAAACTTCCTGTCTATTCGGCAAAAAAATAAACCATCAATTCCCTTCCTTGTTAAAATCGAAAAAGAAAAAATGGAGGATTGTACATCAATTTTCTATCTCTGTTCGTTTTAGTTATTGAAAATTAGATCCATGAAACAAATATTGACGCTTATTTTAATTTTGGCGGTACTGGTTCCTGCCGGTGCCCAGCAAAAGAAAAGAGGAAAAGTAAAACGGAAATACCGCAATCCGGAGCGCATTGAAGTTCCTGTGGCTCCGGTATTCTTGCGTGGAAAAATACGTGATGCTGATGACAATTTACTTCCGGGTGCACATGTAACCGTTTTGGGCACCAAAAAAAATGTTCATGCCAATGAAGACGGTGAATACTTTTTTTACGGACTGGAACAGGGAATTACACGAATACAGGTTTCCTTTGTCGGTTTCCGGACAAAATCAGTCGATTTTCATCTTCAAAGCGGGAATAATTACCTCAATTTTACCCTGGATGAAGACAATATCCGGATAGATGAAATTTCGGTAACAGCGCAAAAGCGTAACCAACAAATTCTGGATGTTCCCATCACTGTAAGTGGCATCGATGCAGAGTTTATGGAGGACAATAATATTACCGAACTGAGTGAGCTCTCTGAATTTGTTCCCGGATTACAGGTAAGAATGCAGGGCAATAACCGGCCAAGCTTTGTCATTCGCGGATTAACCAGCGACGAGGTAAGTCCTGCCGCCCAACCACGTGTTTCGGTTTTTTATAACAACGTTCCGGTAAGCCGTGCCAGCGGCGCCTCACTCGAACTTTTCGACATGCAACAGGTGGAAGTTCTAAAAGGCCCGCAAAACACTCTCTTTGGCAGAGGGGCGCAAATCGGAGCAATTCACTACATCACCAACAAACCAACGAGCGATTTTTACGGAAATATAACAGCGGGAATCGGAGACTACAATCAACGCGAAATTAACGGAGCGATAAATATTCCGGTTATTAAAAACAAACTTATGGTGCGGGCCGCCGGAGTTTATGATTATTATGATGGATTCATTGACAACACATTGGGAGGTAAACTAAACGGAAAAAATACAGCTGCCGGAAGATTCTCTGTCCGGTTTCTTCCCACTTTCAGACACAAGATTGATTTGGTTTTAAACTACCAGAAAGACGATGCTCCCGGCCTTGGTTTTATGAGTATGAATTATCCAAATACGGAAGGCAGTACCAACCCGTTTGATTACACAGCATCGTTGGAACAGGGAAACAATCTCGCCACACAGCGGGATATTTTTGATGCAACACTTACGATGAAACAATTCAATAACGAAAATAATTTCTGGACATCAACCAGTTCGTACCATACAATTGGTGCATTTTCGCGTTGGGATGGAGATGGAACGGCCGCAGCTGCCATCGACATGAGTGAAGACATTAGTGCCCGCCAGTTCTACCAGGAACTGCGGTACAATTTTTCAAAAAACAATCGACTGAACGGAAGTTTGGGTGGAAGTTTCTGGTTGGAAAAAGCATCGCAGGACTACTGGTTTTCTACTAACGAACAGGATATGTTTCATTTACTTTTTGCTACCGGTTCACTTGTTGATACTACCGGACAACCTGTTTCGATTTCCAATTTACCTCCCGATCCCAATCTGGGAGATTTGGGAGGATTACCTCTGGCAGAAAATCACGAGGAAGAAAACACGAGCGATGCAACCAATCGCGCACTTGAAGGATTTCTGGATTTTACTTATCATTTTACACCCAAAATAAGTGCAACTGCCGGGGCCCGCGTTATTTCCGAAAGATTTAAGCTTTCAAACCAGGCACAAATAGCAGGAGCCGATGCGTCGACGTTAGGATTTTTAACAGGAAATTATCCCAATCTTCTTTTTGCTGAAAGTGATCAGAAAGAGATAAAAGAATCGTCGTTTGCGTATACTTACCGTGGCGGATTAAAATATGCGTTTAACGAAAACACCAACGTTTTTGTAAACTATTCAAAAGGCCGGCGCCCCAAAGTTTTACAGTTTACGTCCACCGGTGAGGAGCAGGTGTTAAATGCAGAAACGGTTGACAACTATGAACTGGGCTTCAAAACCACTCTAAAACAACGCGTTTGGTTTGACGCCGGAATTTTTTATCAGGAATACAAGAATTTTCAGACTTCGGCATGGGTGGTTGAAGCTGACTCCGGTGAATTTAACTATCTGGTGAAAGACGCCGGAAAAGCAACAGCCTACGGTGCAGAAACTTCTTTAAAAATAGCTATTCTAAAAGGCCTCGATATGTTTGGAAACTATGCCTATATTCACGCCCGATTTGATAGTTTGAATGTGAACGGAGAGGAACAGGAATATGCGGAAAATATGTTTCGCCTGACACCCGAGCACAGTTTTGCAGTTGGCTTGCACGCACGCGCCCAAATTGCGCCGGGATTATTTTTATTTGCAGTTCCTTCTTACTCCTGGCGCTCAAAAATATACTTTGAAGATGCCAACACTCCGGGACTGGAACAGGCAGAATACGGATTACTGAATTTCAGAGGGGGAGTTGAATTGCCCGACCAGGGAATTACCATCGCCGTTTTTGGAACCAACCTTTTGGAAGAAGAATACATTGTAAGCGCCGGAAATACAGGCAGCTTGTTTGGTGCCCCGACCCAAATACCAGGTGCTCCACGGATGATTGGCACAAAAGTAACCTGGAAATTCAGAATGAAAGAAAAACTATATTACCAGCGTAACAGGTGGAACAGATAAATATATGCTTTATGAAATCAGGAACCTCCAGCCCCAAAAAAGACCGGGTTTTACAGGCTCCATTGACCACAAAATTGTGAGTGCAAAATATACTTAATTCAATTTTTTTACACTTATTTGTGCTTCTACTCCGCCATCCCTAATTTTTTCTTTCAATTGTTGTATCCTTTCCTCTGATACATTTTGATGAGCGTAGATAGCTGCTGAATATTCCGACCTGACTTTCTCCAACCAACTCATTGTATATTCAGAAACATCTTCCATTGAAATCGTATCTAAAAAGACGTTTTTTACTTCATTTGGATAAAGGTGTATTAACAGTAACGGGAGAGAAGGTCGTTCATTTTCTTTAGCTGATATATTTTTTACTCCCAGCTCCTTGTATATATCTTCAACTGCTTCTATTTGTTCTTCTGTAACTCTGTCAGCAAATTGAATCAGAACATTAAATTCACCATTATACTTTTTAAAGTCTTTTTCAGCCTTTTGCCGAATCTCCTTCAAATCGGCTTCATTAAAGTCTGATTTTATTTGTATAATTACAGATGTAAATCCCACATTACTTTTTATATGCTTAACATGAACATTATTCTTATACAAAATATAATTTATATTTTTCTGCTCAGATCTTGGAATATCTTCATAAGTAACGTTTGCACGATAAAATCCTTGACTTCGTCGATCTTTATTGAACTCGTCTAATTCTCTGGTCCAATATTTTAGATTTTCTTCAAATTCTTCAAACGAATCAAATTTGTGATTCTCAACAATTACATTTCCATTCCCTTTAAAAGTAATTTCAATTGGCCCAGGTGGCGATGGTTTTCTTTCAAAAGGTAACCAGACATTTGGGGTTGGTGATTTGGGTGACATATACGAGAACCAAATGGGAACAGCTTTGTCAACAGCTTCCTGTCTTTCATCATCCAAAGCAAAATATTCCCGGTCAAATAACACCTTTGCTTTTTCATTTCTAACTTCCATACAGCCTTCCCCAATGGCTCTTATCGTGTTATTCACCATTTCAGAGGAAGAGGCAAGGTCATGTTTGTAAGAAATAATACCTTGTGAGACTTTTAATTTTCCAATAGCCGGAATTTGTTTTTCCAAATAATCAGGACCTTTTTTTCCATCCGGATTTTTGCCATACAAAAAGCTTTTCACAATTGATTTTATTTCAACTGCTTTATGATATTCTCCTTCAATCAAATATTCATCATTAGCATTCATTAAAATCACCAAAACATTATTGTCTTTTTTTAACGAACTTTCTGTTCTTATGTCAGGATCAAAAAAACCCTTCCCAATCTCTTCTGAAGTCCATTTCTCCAACCATTTCTCCTGTTCATTCTTTTGAAAAACAGATGGAATCAACTCTTCGGTTCTCTGAATCAGTTCAGGCCGGGTAAAAGCCTGTAACATCAAAATAATCAGCGGAACAAAGTACATCAGCTTTAGTCCGCCCCAACGATTTGTTTGATTACTTTTCATCATTTTCATGCGTTTAAAAATTGGTTTTTGTACAAAATGGTTTGCCATGGCAAAACGTCTTTCGCCAACAGCTTTTTCAAGAACCAACAGTTGATATTTTTTTGCATCGATGCCTTTTTGCAGAACGGCCTGGTCGGCCTGGTACTCGTGAACTAATTTTAAATCGCGCCGCAACAACCACATAAAAGGATTAAACCAGTAAAACAAAGTAAAAGCCTCAAGTAAAAACAAATCGATATGGTGTTTCTGCCTGATGTGTTCCGCTTCATGTGCAATTAAAATTTCTTGATTTGATTCGTAATCTTTTTCAGAAATAAAAATGTGTTTAACAAAAGAAAAGGGCTGGATATAATCTCTCACGACAGCCAATACAAACCGGCGAAAACCAATTCTTTCAGAGCGCCTGTACAACTGAAAAATCCGAAAAACCGATATCGCCAGCCGAAGTATTAAAAAAGAAATTGCAATCAAATAGAAAACCAACCATGGATTTATATGAATCCCGGTATTTTCAGGTAGGGAAGCAATTTCTATCCCGGGCGTATAAACCTCAACAGATGGACTTACAGGAATAAAAACTTCGCGCACAAATTCTACGGGTTTAACTACCGTTCTTTTATAAAAAAAAGGAAGTTGAACCAATGGAATCAGCGCCGAAAAAAACAATATTCCCAGCAGTAAAAAACGGTTTAATTTGTGCGTTTTATCCCTGCTCATGGCCAGTTTGAACACGATAAAAAATAAAGCCAAGCAAGCTGAAGATTTCAAAATATAAATAAAAAAGGGAGTCATCTCTTATTTTTTACTGTTCTCTATTTCTTCAATTAACTTTTTTAATTCTTCCAGCGAAAGATTTTCATCTTCTACCAAAAGAGAGACCACATTTTCATACGAATTATCAAAGTACTTTTTCACCACTCTCCCGAGTGTTTTTTTGCTGTATTCCTGTTTGGTAACAGCTGCAAAATATCGGTATGTATTTCCAAACTGTTCATGGTCAATAAATCCCTTTTCCTCTAAACTTCGAACAATAGTGGAAAGGGTGTTGTAATGCAGTTTCTGTTCGGTGTAAAATTCCTTTAACTCTTTTACAAACATTGGGCCCTTCTCCCAAAACAGGTACATAATTTCCTCTTCCTTTTGCGTGAGTTTTTTCATAGCTAAACAACCTTCTATTATGACTCCCCTGTTTCATCCGGCATTCTTTCAAAATATCCGGCGTCAATTGCACCTGCAATAATCTGAGGCATTTGTTGCCGGAAAGCTCAAAGACGTAACGACAAAAACAGAGGCTATCTTTAAATTTGAACTATCATTTTTCAGGAACAACAAAACAAATATAACTATATTTTATAGTTTATCAACTATTAAGAATAGTTACTCTACTAAAAAGAATAGTTTTCATTGATGTTGTCGTCACCAAAATTGAACCAAAATAAAGACTTAGAAACGGTTTAAAAACCGCTGGTCACATAAAAAAAGCCCGGTTTTTCCGGGCTTTTTAGTTACTTTATAAACAGCTTTGTATTTTTATTTATTCCAAACCGGCATCCGTCCGGGAGTCCATGGAGCATTTATTTTATTTAACTCAGCTTCCAATGCCGGAATATCTTGTTCAACAATTTTTTTCAAGGCATTTAAAACGGGTGAGAATTCCTCAGCAAGAATTTCATAGCCTTCTTTTTCAGTTGTGGTGATTCCGCTTGTTGAACCGTAATGTGCATAAGTAATATTGCCTAACCTGTCGTTGATTGGCACCTGGCCCGGCGGAACTTCTTCCCCGCTGGCTTTGGCCGGAACACCATTCATTTTGAAATTAAGTTCTTCCAGTTCTTTACCCAGCGCCCGCGCTCTATCCATCAATTCCTGACTGACAGCCGGCGTTGAATAAATGGCTTGTTTAATATGTTCCACTCTTGAACTCATATCCTCAATCATCTGCCCTGTTCCAATCACTGCAATCGCAAGTTTGCTCACTTTTTGTGCAAATTCAACATTCTCCTGATAGTTTCCTGCCGGCAGAGTAGTATTGTTCAATTTTTTACAAACAAATCCAACCGGCTCTGCCAGAGTAGTCAACTCCCCTTCGTGCCACATCTGCAAGCCTACTTTGTATGTTCCCGGCATGGCCAGAATTCCACCTCCCCGACGGCCACCACGTCCTGCCGAAGCCGGATTAAAACTGCCGTTTACACGAACGCTTGTCGGCATAGAATAACGTAAATCCCAATTGATTCTGTTTATTCCTTTTGATGGGGAAGTTGTAATTTGTCTGACTTCATTATTATTTGTGTCATAGATGGTAAAAATCAGATGGCTTGGTTCTTCCTTATCTTCCAGTTGCAGTTCTCTCCAGGTAGGTTGCGGAATCGGTTTTCCTTCTTTAAACAATTTCTTTTCTTCTTCCTTTCGAAGTTGTTTTTTAGTTTTCGGAACTTCTTTCAAATAATAGGTAAATGTGGCTCCGTATTCCGGATTTGGTGCCTTGAAGTATGTACTCCCCTGGTTATCCTTGTTACTGTCCTGAATATACAACAGCGCATCTTTTACAGGAAATATTTTTGCCTCCAGTGCCGCCATTTCGCGTGAAACTTCGCGCAGCGGGCTATAATTATCAAGAATATAAAATCCACGACCAAATGTAGCCAGCACCAGGTCACTTTCACGTTCCTGTATAGCAATGTCGCGAACGGCAATGGTCGGAATTCCGGATTTTAACTGCACCCAGTTTTCACCGTTATCAATTGTAAAAAACACACCAAATTCAGTTCCTGCAAAAAGTAATTCGGGGCGAATAAAATCCTGAACAATGGTATGAGCTGTTCCGTTTTCAGGAAGATTGCCACTAATGGAAGTCCAGGTTTGTCCTTTATCGGTACTTTTATAAATGTAAGGTTTAAAATCGTCGCGTTTTAAATTATCAAAAGTGGCGTAAACCACATTTTCATCAAAACGATCGGGCCAAATGTCACTCACGTATGTATGTTCCGGCACACCGGGAAACGATTTTACCTGTGTCCAGGAATCGCCTCCGTTTTCGGTAACTGAAATCACTCCGTCGTCGGTTCCTGCATAAAGTAAACCTTCTTTAACAGGCGACTCTGCCAGCGACACAATGGTTCCCCACTGCGATGTTGAAACGTCTTTTGCAACTGCGTCGGCAGGCCAGTATTTTCCCATCACCGGGAAACTATTCCGATCCACCTGCGCGGTTAAATCGTCACTGATAACTTTCCATGTATCACCTCGGTCTTCGCTTCTGAAAACCTTGTTCGCAGCCATATAAACACGGGTTCCTTTGTGCGGGCTTACAAATAATGGAGTATTCCAGTTCCACTTATATGTCAGTTCATTTTTTCTCTCACGTGGCTTAATATTAATGGCTTCCTTGCTCTTTTTATCATAGCGGTATACATTTCCATATTGGTATTCGGTATAAACGATATCCGGGTTTTCCGGTTCGGTAGCCACCCAAAATCCATCGCCGCCCAGTGTCACAATCCACTCATCATTGATTACACCATCACGCATAATATTTTGAGAAGGTCCTCCCATTGAGTTATTGTCCTGAGTACCGCCATAAACGTTGTAAAAAGGTTCCGCATTGTCCACATGAACACGATAAAACTGCGTAACCGGGAGGTTTTCTTTAAAATCGAAAGTAGTGCCTGAATCCCAGGTCTCATAAATACCTCCGTCTCCACCTATCAAATAATGTTCGGTATCAGCAGGATCTACCCAGATGGCATGATCATCAACATGTCTTCCGTCGGTACTGATTCGATTCCAGTTTTTACCTGCATCAGTTGTAACCCTCGATACAGTTTCTGTTGAATAGACTTTATCGACATCCTTCGGATCACAAACTATTTCGTTATAATATTGCCCGCTCGAATGATAGTCACCCATTTTTTCCCAACTTTCTCCTTTGTCTGTTGAGCGAAAAAACCCGCCTTTATCGTCAGCTGCTTCTACGATTAAATAAACAACATTTGGATCAACGGGGGAAACATCAATTCCCATTCCACCAATGTCAACGGATGGAAGGCCTTTCATAACTTTTCTCCAGTTTTCGCCACCATCGGTTGACTTATAAACAGCTGATTCCGGGCCACCGCCGATTTTTGTAAACGATGTTCTGCGACGTTGCTCTGCTGTGGCGTACATAATGTCAGGATTGGAAGGATCCATAAGAACATTGTTTACTCCTGTATTCTCACTTATTTCAAGAACTTTATTCCAGTTTTCACCCCCATCAACGGTTTTATACAAACCGCGGTCGCCACCCGGGCCCCATGCAGAACCTTCAGCCGCGACAAAAACAACATCTGAATTCCGGGGATCAATCACAATTCCACCAATCTGACGGCTCTCTTTCAATCCCATATTTTTGAAAGACTTACCTCCATCCAACGATTTGTATACGCCATCTCCATAACCTAATGCACGTTGATGATTATTTTCACCGGTTCCAACCCAGAGCACATTTGCATTATTTGGATCAAGTTCTACAATTCCAATAGAATAAGCTCCATAACCATCAAAAATGGGTTTCCAGGTTGTTCCGTTATTTGTAGTTTTCCAAACATTACCGCTTGCTACTCCTACATAATACTCTTTGGGATTGTCGGGATTTACGGCAAAATCGGCAATTCGTCCACTTGCCCAGGCTGGTCCGATATTGCGGAATTTTAAACCACTCACCAAACTGCTGGTGATAATGGTATCACCCTTTGCTTTCGTTTCTTCTTTCTTTTTTCCAAAAGTCACTGTCGAAACAAAAAAAACAGCAACCAGAATAAGTACAAATCTTCTCATAATCATTTATTTAGTTTAATATTTTTTTCGGGATATTCAGCTAATTCAAAAACAAACTCAAAAAATACAAATGAAAAACTAAGTCAAACAGGACGAATGTCACGATACACACATTTTTTCAGAAAAATATATCTGCATTGCGACACAAAGCTTTCGTATTTTGAAAATGCTTAAAAACCGGAAACAAAATCATAAGTCCCGGACCCAATCCGGTATACAACCCTGTTTTTGTCCAATTTTATGAATTTAAAAATATCGCTGTTATTCAAAGGCAAACCACCTTCGGTAACAGCGGCAACAGAATTACCGGGAATATAAACAATTGCTGAAGTATTGGCGGGGATTTCAACTTTCCAGCGAAACTTATTGTTTGTTTTTTCCCAACTGCTTTTGATTAAACCATAATTTGAACGGTAACTTGCGTTTACAAAATCAAGCCCTTCAATTATTTCAGGTTTCATAATAATTTGCTTAAACCCGGGAGCTTCAGAACCGGATTTTATTCCTGCCAAATTTTCGTAATACCAAATCAATAAATCGCCAAGCATCATAACGTGGTTATACGAATTCATATCGGGTGCTGCCGAGTTTCCGTTCCATAACTCCCAAATTGTAGTTGCTCCGTTTTCAATCATATATCCCCAACTCGGATAAGTCTTATTTGTTGCCAGTTGATAAGCCAGGTCTGCCCGCCCGTTTCCCGTTAATGTCCGCATCAACCACTGCACTCCAATCATACCAGTGCTAAGATGTCCGTCATTCTCTTTTTCAATTATTTCAACAATGGTATTAAATACTTTTTGCTCATGACTCCCGGGAACCATGCCGAAATAAAGAGGTAATAAATTTTCAGTTAATTTATTTTCACCATAAAACGAACTCCGGGAATTAAAAAAATGCTCGTTAAACCCTTTTTTTATTTTTTGGGCTAATTCTTCATGTACCTCCATATCTTCAACTTGTCCGGAAATGAGAGCAAATTTCTGCATCAATTGCATAAAATAATAATAGTATGCTGTGGCAATCAAAGTGCTAGGGTATTTTACATTAGCTGTTTTTCCCATTCCTTCTTCAATGGTAACAGGGGGCTCACACCAGTCGCCATAACTATCTTTGGTTACTATAAAATCATTATTCATGTACCTTTCTTTCATATACTCCAGCCACTTTTTCATGGCAGCATAATTCTCCACGATTCCGCGTTCATAACCAAACTGAGTGTAAAGCATATCGGCCACCATTAAAAAAGTGCCGGGCCAGGTCATGTTATCAGAGTAGTATTTCCAATACGCCGGAGCCACATCGCAAATGCTGCCATCTTTTTTTTGCGAAAGACGAATATCATCAAGCCATTTTGCATATAAATTCTCATTTCCAAAAAGGAAACTTTCTCCGTAACAACCAATTGCACGATCGCCCAGCCAGGGCTCCCTTTCATTTCGCTGCGGACAATCAACCGGAACTCCTTTGTAATTCCCGTTTATTCCCCACCATGCATTTTTAAAAATCTGGTTAAGTAATAAATTTGAACTCTCAAAAGTCCCACTGTTTTCAATGTTATTGTAAACAACTTCTCCGATAAAATTCGCCAAATCCGGTTTTCCAGGGTAACCGGTAACCTCTACATAACGAAAACCATGGTAAACAAAAGTCGGATTCCATTCTTCTGTCTCTTCACCTTTCAGCGTGTAAACATCAGTTGATTTTGCATCCCGCAGGTTGTCGATCACAATTTCATTTTTATCGTTTACAATTTCGGCAAATTTCAAGCTTATCTGCGCGCCTCTCTCTCCCCTCACTTTAAACCTTATCCAGCCCACCATATTTTGCCCCATGTCGAGTACAAATTTCTCTGGTGTCAGATGTGTGATTGAAACCGGTTTAACAATTGCCATTACATTCATATTTTCATTCATCTGGGCTTCGATATCTCCCGGAGGGCCATCAACCACCTCTGCTGTCAACCAGCTTTTCTCGTCAAAACCCACCTTGTTCCATCCGGGCATTTCTTTACGTGCGTCATATTCTTCGCCATCGTATTCGTTATTGCTTCGAATCGGCCCGTCGGCGGTTCCTTTCCACGTTTCATCAGAAACAACAAAGTCTTTTGTCCCATCAACGTAATCTATTTCAAGCTGAAACAGCATTTTAGGATAACCAAAATCCTTTATTTTGTAGAATTTATATTTACGGCAAGAATAAAATTTGCCATTTCCCAGAATTATACCGATTGCGTTTTTGCCCGGTTGGATCTCCCCGGTAACATCAAAAACATTGTATTTAACATTTTTTGAAAAATCGGTTGGCGTGGGAGCCAACTCCTGGGTTCCAATTTTTTCGCCATTAAAAAACAATTCATACAAACCAAGCCCTACAATGTAAGCTTTTGCTGACAGTACTTCTTTTTTTACTTCAAACTCTCTACGAAAATATCTTGCTGAGAGTTTTGAAAAAACAGCCTCCTCGTCCCAGGGAAAAGCACGCTCAAAACCAATCCAGCTGCCCATCCAACTATTTTGATACCGCAAGCCCACCGACCAAAATGCCGGCTCGCTCCATTTGCTTTCACCTATTGGAGTCCAAACTTTTACCTTCCAGTAACAGGTTTCGCGTTCTTTTAACTCGCTACCCTTAAATAAAACGTTTACAGATTTATCCGAATGTACCTTCCCTGAATTCCATACATCTCCAATATTTTCTTTCAACTTTCCGGGACTGGACGAAACGATAATTTGATAATGTGTTTGGACAATTCCTCTTTGTTCGCCTAAAATTTCCCAACTCAATCGAGGGTTTCGGGCCTCAACAGCCAGAGGATTGACACGCATCTCGGTTTTCAGGTTTTCAACCTTAACTTCAGATGCCAGTAAATTTTGGGCTGCAAAATTAAAAAGCAGAAGAAAAATAAGCCAGACTTTTTTCACGATTCAGGAATTTAAGTAGTTATTCCCAAATGTAAAAAATTAGTTTATTAAATCGAAGCGTTTATATCCGACATGAAATTCTGAGAGAAAAGTCTCAATAAAATACAAACTAAAAGTTCAGCACCTCTTTCAGGTTCTTGTAACCGGTTTTACTTACTTTCAGTTTTGTTTTGTCATGTAGAATTACAATATAAGATTCCTTTTCATATTGCTGTATCTCATTGATTTCATCAACCTTAACAATATAGGAACGGTGAATACGAATAAAATCATTGGGATTAAGGGCGGCCTCAAAATATTTCATCGTTTTTTGTTTCATATAGCGCCCTTCTGTTGTATAAATCATTACATAATCGTCCATTGACTCTATATACCGCACCTGATCGACCGGAGAAATGTGAATTTTATGGCGATCTTTCACCACAATCCTGTCCAGATATTCTTCTTTTGGAAAATCACTCACTTTATCGGCAACATCAGAGCTTACACCCTCTTTTTGAATTCGTTCGACCACTTTGTCAACTGCTTCAGTCAGCCTGTCTTTTGAATAAGGTTTCAGCAAATAATCGGCCGCATTATATTCAAACGCTTTTAACGCATATTGGTCATAGGCAGTGGCAAAAATTATATTGGGTTTATGTTCCAGTAACTCCAACATTTCAAATCCGGTAATTTTTGGCATCTGTATATCAAGAAAAACCAAATCCGGTTTTAATTCGTTGATCACCTTTACTCCTTCAAAACCATTTTCACATTCTCCAATAATTTCAACTTTATCAATCGATTTTAAAAATGATTTTAACAAATTACGGGCTAATTCTTCATCTTCTACAATTACGGTTTTTAATTTGTCAGCCATAACACTTTATTTTTGCGGAATAGTTAAAGTTACTACAAATTCTTTTTTATTATCTGAAATTTTTAAGAGTCCCTGGTTCCCATAAATAATCTGAAGTCTTTCCCGAATATTTCGAAGTCCGATTCCCTCTCCTTTTTTGCTGAGTACATTTGGATCGTATGTGTTTGATATAATTACTTCCAGTCCTTTTTCCGTCATTGTACTGACCGTTTTTACATCAACGGGATCAGTTGCTTCGTAAACACCATACTTAATTGCATTTTCATACAATGGCTGCAAAATCATATTTGGAATCTCAGCTTTAAATGACTTTTCATCAATTTCAAACGAGGGATTCAGTTTTTTCCCAAACCTCACCTTTTCGATGTGCAAATACAATTTATTGTTTTCCAGTTCCTGTTTAAAAGAAACCTTTTCATTTTGATCGTGCTTTAAAGAATACCGCATCAATTGCGACAAATTGATAACCATCTCCTGCGCCTTTTCCGGATCGGTCATGGTCAAAGACGAAATACTGTTCAGGCTGTTAAAAAGAAAGTGAGGATTTATTTGAGACTTTAGTGCATGGAGTTCAGCCTCCTTTACAAGTGCCTTTAGTTTTCCTTCGCTTCTTAGTTTTTCTTTAAACCCATTGTAATAATTAATTGCATAAAAAAATACAACATATATGGTGTACATTGCATAACCGGTAAAAATACCATTGGCCATTCTGTTTTGCTCAAACCAACCAACCGGATCCGGATGGAATAACTTTATGGTAACAACACCAAAATACATCCATATAAATATGATAATTGATGCAGCAATGGCGTGCGCAAAAACAACCCTCCAGAAACTGTTATTCTCGAGTGTACTGAATTTGATAACATACCATATGGCTGCGCCGATAACTGCAAATGAAAGCATAAAAGCACATACCTGAACAATTGCTTCAACAGCATTAAAATTATTACTTATTGTTAATACAAGAATATTTGCAACTGCAGCAACTCCCCAGAAAAGACCATAGTAGATTGCTATTCGGGGATTGGTTATAAACGGATGCCTAAAGTCCATCTTTAAAGTTTAGTAGTGTTTAATTTCAACACCGCCAAAAGCAGTAAAACCTTTTATAATTAATGTTTTTGAAGGGTCTGAGCTCACCTGGTGGGGTGAGGCTCCGCGCTTGTCAGAGAAACCGCCAAACACGGCTGTTACTTCATTTTTGACAGTCCAGTCAGGCGGAACTTTAAATCCACATCCTCCAAAAACCGAGACAGAATCAATTACTGCGCCGTTGGAAGACAAATTTGCATTCCTAAGATCATACTCAGCTCCGCCGAAAATAGTTGTGATTTTGCCTCCGTAAAAGTTCAGGGAGTTGATAAAAACTTCCCGTCCTCCAAAGACGACAAAATCATCGAAATAATCCATTCCAAGGTTACTCCTGTCGTGCATAACCGGCTCATTTTTCTTTCGGTGAGTAACTAAAAGAATGACACCGAGAGCAATGATCAAAACCGGCCATCCAATCCGCCGCAATTCATAAGGAATCGTTACGATTTCAGGAATAAGAAAAAAGCCACCAAGAACGACCAGAATTGTCCCACTGGTTCTGTTTCCTCCAACCAGAGAAAATACACCAATACCAATTAACAGCATTTGCCACGAGATAAATATGTCGTCCCAAATATCAGGAATCAAATCCAAACGTTCCAAAATCCAGAATCCCCCGATTGCGATTAAAAATAATCCGAAATAAATTCTTTTCCCCGATGAATTATGATGTTCCATTTTTTCTTATTTACTGTTTCAAATATACCTTTCTTGCCAAACTAATCATTAAAAAACTTTAGTAAAATTGAAGTTTGTGTATTATCGACACAAGTTCAAATTCGTTTTACCACCATTGCCAGCCCTATTCCAATTAAAAGAACCGGAAAAATTAAAGAAAATGTTAGCCCGGGGAAATAAAATAGTTTTGGTAATATAAATATCCCCCCGATAACGATAAAAACGATCCCAAGAGATCGTTTTCCTGCAAGCAAAACCAAACCAACAATTATTAAAATCATCTGCCAGGAGAAAATAAAATGTCCCCAT
Source organism: Maribellus comscasis (assembly GCF_009762775.1). Taxonomy (GTDB): domain Bacteria; phylum Bacteroidota; class Bacteroidia; order Bacteroidales; family Prolixibacteraceae; genus Draconibacterium; species Draconibacterium comscasis. The sequence continues at coordinate 1,598,316 of NZ_CP046401.1, forward strand.
CCGTGAAAGAATTGCCGGATAGGGAAAAAGATGTTCTGCCAGTTAATATCTGGCAGATTAATATAAAATCCCAGCTTTCTGAGAATCCACAAAACTCCTATTCCAATTAAAACGAATGCTAAAACGATTCTCGAATTGTCTTTTTGTGGTTTATTTTCCATGTTGCGGTATTTTAACTATTTATAAAAACAAAAGTAAAACACCAGCCCCAACAAGTCACTTAACATTCGGTTAACACGGGGAATGTATCGGTAAAATGTATTTTTCACCGTTAGACAACAAAAAAGCGGGTGCAAATCCCGCTTTTTTTATTTCTTACTTTGAGCCCTGGCCCACGAGTCTCTTAATGGAACAGTGCGGTTAAATACCGGTAATTCCGGTGTTGAATCATAATCAAAGTTAAAATATCCTAAGCGTTCAAACTGAAAATGATCCAAAGGTTTTGATTTCCTGACAAAGGGCTCCAAATAACATTCATTTAAAACCTTTAAGGAATCTGGATTCATAAAATCTTTGAAATCAACATCCTTATGCCCACCCGGGTCTTCATCAGAAAATAAACGATCATATAATCTTACTTCTGATTTGACAGCATGTATTGCTGAAACCCAGTGGAGAGTGGCTTTCACTTTTCTTCCGTCCGGTGAATTTCCACCTTTTGATGCAGGATCGTACGTACAGTGTAGTTCTACTATTTCACCGTCTTCATCTTTAATTACCTTTGTACAGGTAACAAAATAAGCATAACGCAGACGTACCTCTCGTCCCGGAGCCAGGCGGAAAAATTTCCGCGGCGGTTCTTCCATAAAATCATCACGCTCAATATATAATTCACGCGAGAAAGGAACCTTTCGCGTTCCCATTTCCGGATCTTCCGGATTATTTATAGCTTCGAGTTCTTCCGACTCGTTTTCGGGATAATTTGTAATAACAACTTTTAGCGGATTCAGAACTCCCATTACCCGTTGAGCAGTTCTGTTCAGATGTTCACGAACACTGTACTCCAGAAGCGACACATCGATCATTCCATCGACCTTTGTTACTCCGATTCGGTCAGAAAAATTACGAATCGACTCCGGTGTATAACCTCTTCTTCTGAACCCTGAAATGGTAGGCATCCTCGGATCATCCCATCCATTAACATGTTTGTCTTTTACCAGTTCGAGTAATTTCCTTTTACTCATCACAGTGTAAGTTAAATTCAAACGCGCAAATTCAATTTGACGCGGACGGTAATCTGATTCCTGCAACTGATCAACAAACCAGTCGTAAAGTGGCCGGTGCACTTCAAATTCCAATGTGCAGATGGAGTGAGTAATTCCTTCCCAATAATCGCTTTGCCCGTGTGCAAAATCATACATTGGGTAAACTTTCCATTTATCACCGGTACGATGATGATGCGCTTTCATAATCCTGTAAATGATCGGATCACGCATGTGCATATTTGGCGATGCCATATTTATTTTTGCCCTCAGAACTTTAGCCCCCTCATCAAATTCACCGGCGGTCATCCGCATAAACAAATCCAGATTTTCTTCTACCGAACGGTTTCGAAACGGGCTTTCCATTCCCGGACGTGTTGGCGTTCCTTTCTGATTACTTATCACTTCAGAATTCTGATCATCAACATATGCTTTTCCTTCCTCTATTAACTGAACAGCAAACTCATGTAACTTATCAAAATAATCAGAAGCATAAAACAAACGATCTTCCCAATCAAAACCAAGCCAACGAACATCTTTCTGGATCGATTCCACATATTCTGTTTCCTCCTTTGAAGGATTCGTATCATCAAAACGAAGATTACATTTACCATCATATTTTTTTGCGATACCAAAATTCAGGCAAATTGATTTTGCATGTCCAATATGTAGATAACCATTGGGTTCCGGAGGGAATCGGGTATGCACCCGACTGTCGTTTTTCCCTAGTTTTAAATCCTCATCAATTTGAAGATGTATAAAATTTACTTTCTTTGGTTGTTCCTTCGTTACAGAATTATCCGCCATTTTCTTTAATCTACTTTATTTATTACACAAATGTAAAAAATGATCTGTGAGTTTAATTAATACTACTTTGAATAATTATGAATGGTTACTAATTTTTAATTTCGTCAAAAAAAAAGAATGGGAATAATCGAAATTGAGGGAATGCAATTTTATGCATTTCACGGTCATTACGAAACAGAAAGAGTTGTAGGGAATAATTTTGAGGTTTATTTGCGTTTTGAAGCCGATTGCACAAAAGCATCTATTTCAGACAATTTGAGCGACACAACAAATTACCAGGAAGTATATAATCTGGTAAAAAAGGAAATGCAAAATACCTCTCATCTTTTGGAACATGTTGTGCAACGAATTCTGAATTCTTTGTTTGAAAACTTTCCCGAAATAAAAAATGCACAAGTAAAAATATCCAAGATAAACCCACCAATGGGAGGAGAAATTGAAAAAGTAAGTGTAACGCTTTCTCAAAAAACGAAATAAAAGTCTTCATACAATCCCTTCAACACCAGAGTCCCAAAAATAAAACAGAACCCAAATCAAGACAAAGTTGTCCCAATACAAGACTACACCATCTTTTAATCAAGAAATAAACAACCTCAAAATCAACACATTAAAACAATTGGCATGTTTTTAGAACAATCCTCAATGAAAACACAAAACAGAAAGTAAAAAGTTATGGACAATACAAATTACCAAAAACAAACCCAGCTAAGAACAAAAAAAAGGTTTTATATCCTGCCCATTTTAATGGTCTTGATTGTTTCTTTTTCATCATGCCTGACAGAACCGGAAGAAATAGCTGCTACCTCAGAATATAAAAAAACAATGGACAACCTGAATGTGTCGGAAAACTTTTCATGGAAAACCTCCAAAAACGTAACCCTGGTAATAAATGCAATTTCCGACACCCCAGAGTTAAATTCAAAAGTTTCTGTTTATAACGGTAATCCGGAATCAGGCGGCGAACTGATTATTAATTGTGGATTAAACGACGAAACCACTTTTGAAAATGAAATTCAAATTCCGACTTACATTTCTACTCTATATTTAAAATGTGAATTCCCGTCAGGAAATTCGGCAATAGATTCGGTAAGCACAAGCAGCATTATTAATTACACTTTTACTGAAAGCTCTGCAACCAAAAGCGCAGCAATTTTAAGCGCAGAAGCTCCTGACAGCCCGGAATGCACCGGAGACGTTACCATTGCCGCCACATCCGGAGGAATTAATGTAGAGAATGGAAAAACATATTTGGTTACCTCAAACTTTTCCGGAGATGTTAATATTCAAAACGGTGGAGGAATATTAAGAATATGTGGCAACGTCACAATTAAGAATATAAATTTCAATACCGCCGGATCTATTGAAGTAACCTCCTCGGGGATACTTACATTTTCAAACAGCCTCAACCTTAACAGCAGTTCCCAGGAATTAAGCAACTGGGGAACCGTTAATCTCAACAAGAACTTTTCTCCTGGTGGAGTCTTTAACAATTATGGAACTGCCAATATTTCCGGTCTGAATATCAACTCTCAGGGTACACTGCTAAATACCGGGCAGCTTAACATTTCAGGAAGTTTCAACAATGACAACGCATCGGAGAATAGCGGCACAATGGAAGTGTCGGGACATTTCACCAACAACGGAGGAAGTACTTTTATAAACAACTGCAAATTAATTGTTACCGGTAATTTTGCACAAAACAGCACTTTAGAAAACAGTGGATACATTTCCTGCGGAGGAACTTTTTCTATTAATAGCAGCAACTCTACAACTATGACAGCTGGCGCGATGATTAAAACTGTCAACCTAACAGTTAATGATGAAATTAACGGCATAGGTGACTACTCAAGTTTGAGCGTTTCTTCCACAACTCATATAAACGGAGGAGGTGCTCTTACTGGAAATATTGATATTTGCGACGAAGGAGGAATCGAAGTAAACAACGGAACAATCGCATCAACTGTTACCTATTGTCAAAACTATATTGCAAAATCAGATTGCAACCCCGTTGGAATTGGAGAGGCCCCCACTTCTGATGGCGACGGCGATGGTGTACCCGACGGACAAGACGACTATCCCGACGACCCAAATACATCGTACAATTCCTATTTTCCAAACGAAACAGATAGTGCGACACTTGTATTCGAAGATCTTTGGCCATCAAAAGGAGATTATGACTTCAACGACCTAGTCGTCTATGTAAAAGGAAAATATGCTACAAACAGCAACAACAAGGTTGTTAAAGTTGTTTTGGACTTCAAAGTAAAAGCAGTTGGTGCTTCAAATATGAATGGCTTAGGTATCCAATTTGACGATGTCGCCTCTTCTGAAGTAACATCAGTATCAGGGGCAGTTAAAAATTCAGCAAGCGGAATTTCACTAAATAATAACGGAACAGAAGCAGGCCAAAGCAAGGCGGTTATTATTGCGATTGAAAATGTAAACGATGTACTATACAGAGCCGGCGGTTCGATGTTCAACACCGTCAAAAACGGACATATTGGAACTTCTGACTTAGTTACAATTACTGTTTCTTTTGAAAACAAACCTATAAGTCTGGATAAAATAAATTCTGCAGGCTTCAACTTCTTCCTTATTAAAAATCAGGAAAGAGGAACAGAAATACACCTGGCAGACAGAAAACCTACAGATTTAATGACTTACGAATTCGGAGCTTCTGATGACACTTCAGAACCTGCCAGCGACCGGTATTACAAAACAAGCAATAATCTTCCATGGGGATTGCTGATACTCGAACCATTCGACTATCCAATGGAAAAAATTGAAATCACTGATGCCTATTCTAATTTTGCAAGCTGGGCTGAATCAAATGGAACGATGTATGCCGACTGGTACAAAAGCCCAAATTCTTCCAAAGTCTGGTAAAGGGAAAAATATTCTTCAAAGAACCTTGTTAATTTTAGCAAGGTTCTTTTTATATATTGTTTGGTTAACTCCATTTTCAAATTAAAAAAATATTACCACATCTTACTTCGGGCCTATAAAAACACTTTTCAAACTTTTTATTCGTAAATTCGAAACAAATTTAAAAGCTTTTGAAAGATGTTTTTTAATGTTGACAAACTAAATGAAGGAAAAGGGAAAAACAGCTTTTCTCACTCAAAAAAAGAGGAACTGAGCCAAGGGAAAGATCCTAAAATAAATCTTAATACCTGTTCAAAAAACTGGCACGAAAATAATACCCACTGTCATACGAACAGGAAATGGGAAAAACTAAGAAAATAAAATCTGAATTTACATATTGCCGGAAATGCATTTTTTTATAGATTTGCAGTCCGAAACGAAACATGGTTCCTTGGCCGAGTGGCTAGGCAGCGGTCTGCAAAACCGTGTACGGCGGTTCGACTCCGCCAGGAACCTCAATTAAAGCTGAATTTTTTCAGCTTTTTTTATGCTCTACAATGTCAGTTTCAACATTACAAAAATACCGAACTGACGTTTTATATCGTCGTTGTAATTAAAGCGCCAAACGCCGTCAACACGAATAACTTTTAATATATTCTCCAAACCGAGAGAGAACTCGGTGTAAGGCATTCCACCCAGACCTTTCATCTCGCCGGGCAGCAAAAGACTATTCTCATGGTTTCCGTTATAACTTCCCCATAAACTTCTCATCCCTGCAATTTCGCGCCATTTTAATTTTCGGAACAAGGGCATTTTATTCAGAAAAAAACCAACAAAATGGTGTTCCCAAAAAATACTTGCGTAAGTATCGCTGATAAATTCCTGGTAATTCATCATGTTAAACGCGTAAGTATCGTAGGCATAAGTTTCATTCCCTTCATGAATTTTAAGAAAAGGAAAAGGAACATCGCCCCAAATCTTTCCGGCCTGCAAATAAACCATACTAAACCCAATAGGATTTATATTAATTCGGTCGGAAAATCCGGCATTTACTTTCCAGTAATTGTAGTCGCCGCCTAAAAATCCTTTTATTCCTTTTGTTGCAGAAAGCATAAAAGTGGGGTCGTAATTTGCAAAGGAAGATCGGTCAAAATCATCCTGAACAATATCTTCGCCCGGAGCATAACGCATACCCAATTTTATTTCCCCCGATTTTAGGTACGGCACTTCTTCGCCAGCCTGGTTTAAAAACGGCACATACGGCGCTGAATTAAATTTGGCATAAGAAATACCAAACTCCGAAGAAACACCTAAACGCCACTCGTGGTTTGCCAGGAAATCAACTCGGTCGGTCATGTTTAATTTCGAATTGAGGCGTTTACTCAGCAAAGTGGTCATAAAATTCTCTTCCATAAAAGCATTGTCACTTTTTCCGAGCATTTCCATATCGTGTTTTGCCTGCAGTGAAATTACATCCAAAGGTTTCACTGAGAAAAAATATTCCAAACCGCCACCATATTTAAATTTATCGTCGAGCGTACCGTAAGCACCGTAAGCATTAAACCTAAAATGCGTATCAAAATCGTAGGTTGTGCGGGCGCCAAACCGAAAACGGTTGCCTTCCACCTTATTTTTGCTGTACATATAATAATAAGGCCCCAACTCTATTTTCCCCAAATCGACATAGCCGTAATACAAGGTGTGAATAATTTCCTGAGCAGTATTATAAATTGGAAGATTCACCACAGAATCAACCATTTCGTAGATATCAGACTCACGCTGTTGTAACTCTACCGGGCGCGTTTTCTCCCAATAATCGTCGCTTTTATCCATCACGCCATCGGTAACCGTAATAGGTTCTTTTAAAGTTTCAACCTTTTTAGCAACCGATCCAAATTTGAAATGCTCGTAAATGTTATTTTTCCGAACAATTACACCAAGATGTTTTGAATTTTTATCCTTTTGCAAATCCACATCGGCAATAATCGACTCGTTGCGTGGAGTCCAGGTGCTGTCTGTTTTCTCAAACTCAATTTTGTATTGAAGATTATTTACAAAGTTTACATTCGCTTTTTCCGAAAGCTGCATTTCCAGCTTGGTTAATGCAAAACTTCCATCTTCAACCCAAAATTTTCCTTTAAAAACAGGTTCCTGCGGAAGTTTTGGTTTAAACGAAACTTCGTAAATTTTGCTTCCGTTGACCTGCGCGCTGTCTAAAAGGTAATATTTATAAAACTGCAAGCCCAGATTATTCACCGGCGAAATCAAACCAATATCAGAGAACGTAATGTAATTTTCGTAAATATTTACATCTTCATACATTTTCCCGGTAAACTGCGAAAACATATCAATGGTCATACCTGACGCTTTGTTGGCAATAATTTCTTCTCGATCTTTTTTGTTTTTAGCATCGTGATAAAAACTCGACACGGTTTCATTAAAAAACACCGGCAAAAATGTTTTTCCCTGAATTTCCATCGAGTCGATATAATCAAAAACAAAAGCAAACTGTTCCAGCAGCTTTTTATCTTTCAAACTGCTTTTTACATTTTTTATATCGAATTCAATTTTTGAATAAATCTGGCTGTTCCACGAAAGGAAGTTATCCGGATTGTTACGGTCTTTATTATCGACAATTTTCCGAAGTAGAATATTCGCAGGATTTTCGCCTGGCAGAATTTTAATTTCGCCCAACTCAACAACCTCTTCCTCCAACACAAAATCAATTTTATTGCTTTCGTTCATTTTTATTGAAGCTGATTGTTTTTTGTAACCAATGGCAGAAACGTCAATTTCCCCGGTTGGTTTAGCTGTTGAAATCTGGTAGTTTCCATTTACATCCGACATTGTTCCGATGTAGGTTCCCTTAAAAATAATATTTGCATAAGGGATTGGCTCTCCGGTTCCGGCATCGGTAATTTTACCTGAAACATCAGTTTTTTGTCCGGCTGCCAACAATGTCAGTAATAGAAATAATACCTGCGACAGTATTTTTTTTATCACGTTCTCTGTTTTCTTGTTTGTTTTCGAAAGTAAAAGTAGGTATTAGTTGAATTGAACGTTTGGATTAGCCTCAATTTATGACAAGAATTAATAATAATTAAGTAAATCTGAACATTATAAATTTTACTTTTGCCGACAAAAATGTTTTTCTGGAGCAAAATATTTATCTACGCAAACAAAGAGCAAAACCTTTTTCCCTTATTATGAAGTTATTACGCGCGATATTTTTTTCTCCCTTAACACTTCTCCGGCTAATGTTTGTCGTATTCATGTCGGGTTATGTTGTTGTTGTGGGTTGGTTTTGGCTTAATCTTTTTGGGTTTAGTCAACGTTTGCAACAATGGGTTATGAGAACCTGGGGAAAAAGCATCATTTTTTTTCTGGGAATAAAAATCGACCGAAATGAGCTGCCTGCAAGTAACAACTTTATTTTAATGCCCAACCACAGAAGCTATCTTGATATATTTATTGTTGCAGGACTTACGCCTGCAGCTCTGGTTGGTAAAGCCGAGCTAAAAAAATGGCCTTTTGGTAAACTTGGAGCTAAAGTAACCAACTCTATTTTAGTTGATCGTTCAGAAATAAAAAGCATGCTTAAAACCATGCACCAAATAAAAGCTTCAGTTAACCAAAATATACCGGTTACACTTTTCCCCGAAGGAACCACCTACAAAGGACCGTTAACAAAACCCTTTAAAAACGGAAGTTTTAAAATTGCCGCAGACACAGGAATTTCAGTTATTCCAATGGCCATTCATTATAAAGATGCAAATGATGCATGGGTTGGGAAGGACACTTTTTTGGGACACTTTTTCAGACAAATGGGAAAACCTTATTCAAAGGTATTTATTCGTTACGGGAAACCGGTAAGTCACTCTGAATACAAAATTCTGCAATCAGAAGTAAAGTCTCAAATCGATGATATGCTGAATGAACTAAACCAGATTGCATCACACTAGTCAATTCGTTTCCTTTTAAACCAGTAATAGACAGGGATTCCGGAAAGCGCAGTCAACACAGCAATCGTAGATTCAATTGGCTTTTCAAAATAGGCCAAAACCAACATTACTATTCCGGTTAAGATATAAAAGATGTGAACAAAAGGGTAACCTGGCAATTTGAGTTTACTTTCTTTCCTTGAACGCAGTTTAAAAATCCCCAAAACAGCAATAATCGGAAATATGCCCAATGAAAATCCCATATAAACCAGAATTTGCTCAAAAGTACCCGAAAGTACTAATATTATTGCGATACTACTTTGAAGTAAAACAGCCAGATGGGGCACTTCATACCGGGGATGAATTCTGGATACAAAGTTAAAAAAGTAACCCTCCCTGGCCATTGAATAGTAAACCCTCGGACCGAGCAAAATAAACGCACTCAATGACGAAAAAAGAGCAAACGAAATCAAAAGCGAAATAACCATCTCTGCCACTTTACCAAAAGCCAACCCTGCAGCAAGTCCCCCGATTTCGGGTTCGTCGACCATCTTTCCCGGAGGCACCGCATAAACAAAAAATACGTTTAGCAACAAATACAGCACTATAACAATTACAGTAGAAATTAAAAGTGAACCGGGAATTACTTTTTTAGGATTTTTAATTTCAGAACCAATATACGTCGCTGAATTCCAGCCGCTATAGGCAAACATTATAAACATAAGAGAAAGCCCAATAGATTTCCAGCCACCAAAATCAAACCGGAATTCTTTTGCCTGAGCCAAATTTTGAAAACTTCCCTCTCCAAAAGTTAAGCCGGCAATTATCAGCCCAACAACTAAGATGACTTTCATCACAGTTAGTCCGTTTTGCACTTTTGCTCCGAGAACAATTCCTCTGTAATGTACCGCAGTAAAAACAAGAATGATTATAATAGCCAGCAAACGATTAAACAGATCTTCACTAACAAAACTTTCCATTTGCAGCCACTGCTGAAACTGCGGGAAAGCCCAGGTAAAATAACTGGAAAAGCCAATCGCTGATGCTGCAATCGGCGCTGAAAAACCAACTATTAACGATAACCAGCCACTCAGAAATCCCGGAAGTGGATGAAAAAGTTTCGAGATAAAAATATATTCGCCTCCTGCTTCAGGGAAAGTAGCTCCCAATTCACCAAAAGCCAACGCTCCGCACAAAGAAATTACACCTCCCAAAAACCAGAGTGATAACATGACCAGCGGATTACCTAAATATCCCATCAGATATCCGGTAGTGGTAAAAATACCGGCACCAATTATGTTGGCAACAACAATATTTACTACCGGAAATAATCCAAGCTTTCTCTGAAGTTTATCAGGAAGTTCCAATTTATTTATTTTTCCCAGGTTTTATAACTCATAGATATTCCCGCCCTACTATCCTTTGTGATTGATGTTTCGTAATTGTTTAGACTTTCAACATACTCTAAAAACTCTCTAATTCCCCGCGAGCGTTGAGCAGCATTATGAGCTGTAAAACATCCTCCTCGTTTCATTTTAGGATCCATCGCGATAAAATAGTTTTTAAACCAATATCTGTCCGCATCGCAAAAAACAAAATCGTATTTCCCGGGAAGTTGTGGTACCAATTCATGAGCATCGCCCAATCGCGCGTCAATAAAATCAGAAACCCCGGCTTTTTTAAAATTTGCCCGGGCTTGTAAATAGCGGTTTTTATCAATCTCAATGGTAGTTAACTTACCTCCTGTTTTACTAAGTGCCCATGCAATCCAGATTGCGGAATGACCGGTTGACGTGCCTATTTCAACCGCGCTTTTATAATTATTCTTAACTATTATATCATAAAGAATTTTGCCATCTGAAAGAGGAACATTCATATCGCGCCAGCTATGAGCATTGTCTACAATAAAGGTTTTTACTTTTTTATCCAGTTCATTTTCAACCTCCGGATATTGAGCTTTAACACCGACAACAAGAACACTCAAAGCTACAAACAACAAGAACTTTATTTTCATAAACAAGCATTTAAGAATGCTGATAAAGTTATAATAAAATACTTAAAACGCCTTGATTTTTTTAATCCACCCATCAGTATTTCGCAGATCTAAATTCATTTCTCCAGGACCAATTAATACAAGCCCCCCGTCGGACGTACTAATTATCTCTGATACTTTGTCATTTCCAAAATTGAAGGGAAAAACAGCCTCTGACAATATTGAGCCTTCAGAATCGGCAAGCACCAACCAAGTGCCTACCCTGCCTAAAAATGAAGTTTCCTTTTTACCGGCTACTACTATTTTACCGTCCGGGCGGACAGCTATTGTATTTCCACCTTCAGAGCCCTCACTGTCGATATTCTTTGACCAAATAAGTTCCCCTTCCGGCGATATTTTGGTTAAAAAAAGATCATAATCAAAAATCGGATTGTCCGAATTGATATCATTCATACAGGTGCCGTACCATCCCGCTACAATAAAATTATTGTCGGGGCTGCAACAAATACACTCAGGTCTCACATTAACTTTGGGCATTTTATACCGTTCCTCCCATATTTTATTTCCCTCGCTATTGAAACGTATTACCAACAGGTCTGATTCCTGAGCAACTTCTCCGGCAGTTTGTGCAGCAATAGCAAAGCCTCCATCAGGTAACTTCTTCACGGATCCAACTTCTTCTATGACATTTTCACCGTATGTTTTTTCCCATAATAATTCTCCATCATTATCGAATTCAGCCAGCCATATTTTTCTGAAACCCTCTGAAACTAGGACTGAGCCACAGGTCACAAAGTCGCCATCATCTGAAGCAAAAACATCATTAACAGAAATATTCTCCAATTCATTCAGGCTCTTCTGCCAAACTTCGTTTCCATCAACATCTGCTTTGAGAAAAAAAACATGAGTTTTTCCGGCATCCAAAACGCTATTCCCCACAGCAATATATTCGCCACTTACAAACTGGGAAATACCTGATGACAAATCGTTACTTTCTGTTCCGAATATTTTTTCGGTAATTATCTGTCCTTCGGCAGAAAACTTCACCAAACAAAAATCCAAATCATCCCGGTTAACCGCCGGCGAAGAACCCACTACAGTGTATCCTCCATTCACATCTTCGATTATACAATTAAAAACATCCGAACCGGATTTGCCTGTCTTTTTCTCCCACTCAATATCTAAAGTTTGAGAAAATCCCCTGAAACCAATCAAACTGAAAACCAAAAAAAGGTAAAACATTTTGGAACACATGACCGTTGACTTTTGATGTTGTTTTGACTTTTATACGGATTCCAAATTTGATTAGTTATACATTTTAATCTTACATTTTGCAAGCTGAAAGATTATTTTCAACTATTTTTCGACGCAAAACATTGACATATATCAATAAATACTCTGACAAAGACACTTAATCGATCAGAAATTTGACAATTCGTTAAAAAAAATTAATTTCTGATAGGATATTTTGGAATTTTATTTACATTTGAAGCGCATTTGGGATTCATCCCATATTGTGTGTTTGGGGGTTAACATTTAGGAAGGAGGCTGATGAGCCTCCTTCTTTCTTTTTATACCTAATCTCCTTCAATAAGTTCATATTATTTTTAGTTAAAAAAATAGAACCTCTAATTGTTAAAAGTCATTTGCACTTTTATTATCTTAGCAAAAAAACAAACCGATGAAATTAAAAAAACTTATATCAGCGGCAGCTGGCTTTCTTGTCATGCTGCAACCTCTTCTTTCTCAAAATAAAACTCCTGAGTTTTACTCTTTGGCTGAAAATCCACCAATGGGATGGAACAGCTGGGACTGCTATGGGCCAACCGTTACAGAAAAAGAAGTAAAAGCCAACACTGACTATATGGCAGAAAAATTAAAATCTTTTGGCTGGCAATATATTGTGGTTGATATAAGATGGTATGTTGAAAATACCAAGGCACAAGGATACAATCAAACCGACCCTGTTTATTGTATGGATGAATATGGAAGATTAATTCCAGCAACAAATAAATTCCCATCATCTGCGGGGAATCAAGGATTTAAACCGATAGCAGACTACATTCATAAAAAAGGGCTAAAATTCGGGATTCACCTCATGCGCGGGATTCCGGTTGAAGCAGTTAAAAAAGATACACCGGTAAAAGGCACAAAATATTCAGCAAAAGATATTTTTTCAGAAGAGCTGCAATGCAAGTGGTTACGAGATATGTATACCGTTGATGCTTCAAAACCAGGAGCACAGGAATATTACAACTCGTTGTTTGAACTCTATGCAAGCTGGGAAGTAGACTATGTTAAGATTGACAATTTATCACGCCCTTATCACCAGAAAGAAATAGAGCTTATCAGAAATGCTATAGAAAATTGCGGAAGGCCAATGGTTTTAAGTACTTCACCAGGAGCCACCCCTCTTGAAAATGCAGAACATGTAAAAACACACGCCAATCTTTGGCGCATTTGTGATGATTTTTGGGATAACTGGAGATACATGGCTCCCATGTTTGAATTGTGTAAAAACTGGGCTCCGTACAGTGGACCGGGACATTGGCCGGATGCCGACATGCTTCCGCTGGGAAGAATTTCGATAAGGGGAGAGCGGGGCGAAGAAAGAATGACCGGATTTACAAAGGATGAACAATATACTTTAATGAATTTGTGGGCTATTTTCCGCTCTCCGTTAATGTTTGGCGGAGATTTGCCAAGCAACGACGATTTTACCCTCTCGCTGATTACCAACAAGGATATTTTAAACGTTAACCAAAACAGTACCAACAATCATGAATTAAAAAATGAGAAAGGCTTAATTGTGTGGACTGCAAATGTACCCAATTCAAAAGATAAATATTTAGCGTTTTTCAATAGCAATGATAAAGAAACCCGAGTTATTTCAGTAACAATGAAAGAACTGGGTCTAAATAACAGTACAACCGTAACAAACCTTTGGAGTAAAGAAAAGGAAACTGTAAAAAATGAAAAAATTATAAAAAAAATAGCTCCTCATGCCTCTGCAATATTTAGACTGAGCCAAAACTAATAATAGAAAAGGGGTTGAACAAAAATTTCTGTTCAACCCCTTTTTTTAATTTTATCAGGCATAGAATTTAGCACTAATTCTTTTCCATCCAGGCTGTAAACATCCAGTAATATTTCTCAGTCTGTTTTACAATGCTGTTTAATAAATCGATAGTTGATACGTCACCGCTTTCATTGGCTAAATCCAGCACATTTATCATTTGAGAGAGTAAAATCTCAAAGTCGGTTAAAATGCTGTCCACCATATTATCAGGACTAAGACCTGGTTCTGGTTCTGAAATTTTTGAAAATTTCAAATATTCATCCAGGCGAGCCATCGGTTTTTCGCCAAATACACGGACTCGTTCTGCCAAATCATCAATATTAACCTTCGAAAAATTATATAATTCCTCAAATTTTTCATGCAGATCAAAAAAGTCTTTTCCGGTTACATTCCAGTGAAAATTCCGCAGTTTCTGATAATGCACATGATAACTTGCAATCAGCAAATTAATTTCCTTTGTTAATTCTGTAGTATCTTTATTTGCAAATCCCAAATTTTGGAATATTTTTTCATTTGTTCTCATATCTTGTATTTTTTTATAGTTCAAAATTCAAATTACTGTTGATGATAAACCAGAACCGGTTTATCAAAATGTGTCAATACGTTTTTTACATCACTTGATGAAAAAACCTGTTCAAAAAAACCCCTCTTTTCATGCATTAACACCAGTAAATCTGTTTTATGTTCCGATGAATAATCTTCAATTCCTTTTCTGAAATCTTCCTGATTTTCAAGCGTAAAATTAAAATTGTCAAAATCGACCTCTTCTTTTACAAGCTCTTTAAAACCTTTCCACTTCAACTTTTCATCAAAATCAACCTCTTTGTCGTTGTGTAGAACCGTAATATGAGCACGTTCTGCCTGTTTCAAAAAGGTTGACAAATGCTTTAATGAAGTAATATCTTCCGGATTGTAGTCGGTAGCATATACCACATCTTTAAGAACAACGTGTGGTGTATCTTCCGGTATTACAAAAACCGGGCATTTTACATCGTTTACAATATTTGGATAACGAATCAGCCCTCCAGATAGTTCCGCATAACTTTGGTAATTATTAATCAGCAACATCAAATCCTTATCTTTCTTAAGTTCTTCCTCTACCAAATCAACCCGATTTAATTCTGAGGTGCTGATTTCGTAAGGAATTTGAATAAGGTTTTTCTTTAAATACTCATCCACCATCGTTCTGATTTTAGTTTGGGCTTCTTCAAATTCTTTTCCGGCCATCTTTTCAGCACGTATAAAACCCGCATCCATAGGAGCTGTGGCACCAGACATGTATGATTGTCCCATCCATTTCAAATCAAAAACGTATGTAATCTTCAATTTCCTTCTGTAACGATTGCTAAATGAAAAAGCAAACGACAGTAAACTTTCACTGTTCTTTAATGAATCCAGTAACAACAAATTTGTTTTCATGACTTTCCTTTCTTTAAAATTCTCTTTTATTTTACCGTGTGCTTTTTCGGGTGTATAAAAAAATATCCGGAGGTTAATTGGCTGCTGCTTTTGCTTTGTCTGCCGTTGCGTTAACCTTTTGATTTACTTTTTCTTCTGCTTTGGCAGCCTTTCCCTTCATCTCATGTACAGCGTCGTTTACAGAATCTTTCAGATTATCAACTTTCTCCCCCAAAGTTTCTGTAATATCCTTTGAAACATTTTTTACTTTCTTCGAAATTTTCTTTCTGGTTTTTGATCCTTTTTCAGGTGCTACCAAAATTCCTGTTAACGCTCCTGCTGCCGCTCCGGCAACAAATCCCAACAATGCATTTCTTGTTCCTTTTTCCATGATTCCTAATTTTTAAGTATTAATAATTTAATTTATATAATATAATCGTTTAAACTCCTGCTTTAATATTATCGGCAGTACGTTTCATTTTTCTGATGTCATTTTTTTTCTGAATCCACCCCTTATCCATCGCCTGAATTCTGCTTTTCAATGTATTTTTATCGTTGCCCAAATACTCTTTTGAGTTAACTGCAAAAGACAAGGTTGTTTTTCGTTTTTTTAATCCATTCATATATCAATTCTGTTTAAACGTTTTCTACTCTTTTATACGAAAAAAGTATTCCAGAATTAAGCCACCAGCCCCACAACTCATTTACTACCTGAAAATCAAGGCTTTATTTGTTTTTGATTTGTATATAATGTGAATTCCTAATGTGGACAAATCTCTACACGATGTGGATTTAAAAAAGGTTTAATTTTCCGGGAAACAACAGCCACTCGTTAACTTGTATAAAAAAACTTTCCTTATTCTTTTTGTATTTAACAAAAATAAACAAGCATTTCTGTTTGGATTTTACTTCCAAATACTTAAAAGTTATACCATCATGAAGAAATTGTATAAAAATTTGAATGGTTGATTACTCCCATTATTCCGGCTGTAGTAGCTGTTACTTGCATTAAAAACGATGATTTTGTTCCTGCGAATAGAATAAAAGTGAAAACCCCGAGAAAAAAGCATTACGGTGTCCCTTTACATTGTTAAGAAAGCTGCTCAGTAACACTCTTCCTGCTCCAAAATAAATTATCTTTAGGAATAATTTTTGTTCCTTACCAAACAACTAATCTAAAACCGCAATGCAAACAAAATACTTACTCCCAATTTTACTGATATTAATTACGCAGTCAGTTCTTTCTCAGAACAAAAAGTCATTTATTGAAAGCCAACAAACGATTCCTTTTCAAAAACTTTACCTACACACCGATCGTGAATTTTACTTTTTGAATGATACAATTTGGTTTGCGGGATACCTACTTCACCCGCAAACGCATACTCCTTTAAAAACCGACTGTAACTTGTATATCGAATTAACTGACAGTTCCGGTCATTCTGTTCAAAAAGAATTTTTTCCGATTGAGCAAGGTTTTTGCCCAGGCCAGTTAACGCTAAACAGGCCTGAATTGGAAGAAGGAAACTACCTGCTTCGTGCTTACACCGATTTATTGGGTGAATATGGAGATGATTTAATTTTTTCAAAACCAATTCGTATTAGTCGTGTAAAAAATACAGCCGGTCATGAAACAAAGGATAAGGATAAGCATAAAATAATCAACAACATAACTATCGACCTGTTTCCCGAAGGTGGTTTTCTGCTGGCGGGCAAATACAACCAAATGGCTTTTAAAGCAACTGAACCTTCGGGAAGGGATGTTGAAATTCACGGCCGGTTACTAAACGGGAAAGGAGAAGAGTTGATGAAATTTTCTTCGTTGTACCGGGGCATGGGAATAATTTATTTTATTCCGGAGCAAAGAGAAAAATATACAATTGAAATTGATGGTTATCCGAATGTAATCTATAATTTCCCTAAAATCTCAGACACCGGAGCCAAACTGATGATTTACAAAGAAAATCCGGACGGTATTGATGTTAACGTTCTTTTAAACGAAACAGTTAGCAATCAAAAATACTATGTGACTTCTCTAACCAGAGGCGAATTAAACTCTTTTGCAGAGGTAAGCAGGAACAAAAAAGAAAAAATTGTTCATATTAAAAACGAACTACTAAAAAACGGTATCAACCGGGTAGTTCTGTTAAACGAAAATTTCAAACCTGTCTCGGAACGACTTGTTTTTATTGATGAAGCCGAAGATGCTTCTTTGAAATTAAATTTGAACCAATTCCAATTTCGCCCACGGGAACAAGTGAAACTTGAAATAGATGTATGTAAAAACATTGACAGAAATGAAATTGCTAACCTTTCCATTTCGGTTATTGATAAAAGTTCGATTCCGGAATCAGGGATTACAGAAAATATAAAGTCCTATCTGTTAATCGATTCTGAACTAAAAGGGTACATTGCCAGCCCTGCCGACTACTTTATAAACGAACCTCAAATTTCATCAGCAAAAAAACTTGATTTACTTATGATGACCCAGGGTTGGAGCAACTATGTTTGGAATACACTAACCAAGAGAGAAAGAATCCCGGAAATTGAAACACATTTAGGACATACTTTTACAGGAACATTAAAAAATTACTACAAAACAAAAAAGCTAACTGATTCAGAAGTAATACTGAGTGTGTCCGGAAAAACAGACAACTTTATGAATTTTACCCAAACTGATTCACTGGGAAACTATACATTTGACAATGTACAGTTTTATGATTCAGCTATTGTTTTTATACAGGGAAAAAATAAAAGAGACAAACTTAATACAACCATAACGTTAGACAGTATCCTTTTTAGCTCGCCTGAAACAACCTCTTCTGAACTGACGTTGGCAAAACATTTTACCAAAATTCCGGTTCCCATGCTTCGGACAAAATATTTTAACGAAGCCAGACTAAAAGAATTTTTCCCCGACCGTGATACCCGTCTTATTGAAGAAGTAAGAGTAACGGCAGCCAGGCCGGAGGAAGAAAAAAGCCAGGGACGAATTAGAATTTATACCGAACCAACTCACACGGTAGTATTGAAAGAAAATGCTTATGCATACCCAAACATTATGGAATATTTGGCAGGTCGCGTTCCCGGAAGAGTGGATTCCACCTATTTATTCTTGATAGATGGGATTGAAGTATTTTCAACAGATGATTTTCCAGCATATGATTATGTAACCTCTATTCCTGTGGGAGATATAGAAAGAGTAGAAATTCTAAAACATGCCGCAGGTACTTATTATGGAATGCGCGGAAGAAATGGTGTTATTAACATCATTATTAAAAGAGGTGGGGGACGTACATCAACGCCGGATATTCTGAAAGGTACAATAGTTAAACGAATTAAAGGCTTTTCATCGTACCGCGAATTTTATTCTCCAGCATACAACAGCGAAAATATACGTTCTGAAATACCCGACTACCGGACTACACTTTACTGGAATCCGTCAATCGCGGTGGAAGATGGGAAAGTTAACTGTACTTTTTTTACTTGCGACAATGTTGCCGAATACAAAATATTTGTAGAAGGAATTACAGAAAACGGAACAATTTGTTTGGGTGAGGCAGAGTTCGAAGCGGTTAAAAACAATGATACTACAAGCGAAAATTATTAAAATCCCGGCAGTTTGCACCACCGGGATTCACCAGATTGACTCTCTGTAGAATGTGTCGACTTGAGGATTTTAACCTCTAAGTCTATCGAATTAAAACTATTGCGGTTTCAGATTAAAAAAACTACCGCAAAACGCGTCTCAGCTGCAACAGCTCCGGATTTAAAGCAATGGTGAGGCCGCCGGTAACAGTCCAGGCAATACCGTACCAGGTTGACTCTGTTCCTGACCACCGCCTGATTTTTATTGTATAAGTTTTGCCCGGCTGACCGGTAAACTCAGCTATTTCATAACTATTATCCCACGAACCACTGTACCCTACAAGTGCTCCATTTTCGTCGTATATCATAAGATCTAGGTCGACCTTTAGCTTTGACATATACCAGCTCCAGAAAAGGAACGATGTCTTTTTGGTTTTGGATGTCCAGGCTAAAGCAACTTTCACTTTTCGTGGCCCCCATATGTAATTGGGAACAGACACTTTATACTCAAAAGTAGATTTTTTGTCGCTGCCAAAACTGGAAGAGCTAAGCAAGCCTACATCCCATCCTCTGCGTGTAGCGGGTGCATTTCCCCATCGGCGGTTCTTTGCTACATTGCAGCCTTCTTTTGCATTTACAGCTCCTGCACCGTCTTTTGCGTCAACTCCCCCACTTACATCCTGCCACCATGTATTACCAGCAACATTTTTTGTTGCACTGGCTAACAGTATGGCTCTGCATCCTTCGGGCCAGTGTTTTAATGTTGAATCTGTTCCCTGAAGCAGCGCACTTACACCAACAACTGCCGGTGAAGCCTGGCTGGTTCCGGTCATTGTAATTCCGTCAGCTGTTACGCCAACACCGTTTGCGCTTATTTCAGGCAGTTCACGATCGCCGTGCGAAGTACCCGGATTTCGAAACGTTGATGATGCGGCCATTGCCGATGCATCATCATTGTGGTTCCCAACAGAAATCGTATTATACCCTTTATGATTTACATACTCGCTGCTGGGCGGATTAATATTATCCGGGTCTCCGTTCCAGAAGTTACCCGCTGCATGAACTATTAAAGGATATGGATATCGGGTTGCCAGATAGTCACCATAAATATCATCGCTGGATAATGCACTGGACCCTGGTTCGCTGGATCGGTGAAAACTTTGATTAATAACCGTACAGCCTTTGTCTTTAACCGCCCAGGTTAATGCATCTCTGTCTTTATCATTTGCTGAATACAAGCTAACCCCCGGAGCGTGCCCGTTTGGTGTTCCTGATTCCTTATTCCGGATTATTGCATGCACATTCTGCGAATGATTTGATGTTGAAGGATTTGATTTGTATTTTCCCGCAATAACCAAATCTGAATTACTGGTGGGCCCGGATTCCCATACAGCTACTTTTACTCCCGAACCGTTTTCGCCGCCGGAATGAACTACGTCGGAGGCGGCGACAGCAATCGAGTCGTCAAGGTCTTCAATGCCTTCTGTTTCATGAAGAAGTAAGCCTGCCACATCTTTTCGTTCCGCCAACTCTTTAATGCCCGATGTTACAACATGAACAGTAACTACCGGCGCGAGTTCATCAACCTTTACTACTTTCAGATTGCTGCGAAGAGATTTTGCAAACTCTTTTAACCTTTCAACCATCTTTTCTCTCATTTCTTCTGAACGCCGGTTTGCTGAATCCTGGTCACATTCATTTAAAGCACGGTCTGAAGGCAAAGCTTCGGGCTCCTCAACTTCGTACCAAACATCGACCAACACATTTGCAGGTGGTTTTTCAGAATAGATAATAGAAAACAGTGCGGGATGAATCTTTCCGAATTTCGAATTCAGTTTTTCACGATGTTCTTCAAGGACTTTTTCTCCATCTACTCTTTTGCCTTTATGGTCAAATTCAAATGATAAAGGCCTACCACTCTTGCGGTCTGTAGCTTTAAAAAATTCGATATACTCTACGTCTGAAATCTTATCACCCGGAAGCCGCTCAACACCATCTTCAACAAATTTTATTCGAACAAAACTATTGATTTGCAGGTTGCCGGCAATTTTTGAGTTCGTGGCAACTACTGTAAAAGGGATCTCCAGAGGATCACTCAATTTCTGTGATTTAGCATCCACAAGCGGATCAATTACCAGCCTATGTTGTCCGGGTGGCAACCCATTCTCTGCACTCCATACAAAACCACCTCTCCGTCTTGTAGGAGAGACTTTCCCATCCACTCCCTGAACCGCTATGCTTCTGATCACACGATCTGCATCTGCATTAGCAACAGTTGTGATTTCGATAGACGAATTTGTTGTTAGAATTTCGTCGCGTACCAGATTTACCAGTACATTACTTTCTTTAGTCATAACTTACTCCTCTCTTTTTTAAGTATTTAATGGTTGTTATTTTTGTATTTGGGTAAAAGAAGCGTATAATCTACCAGGTCAAATTAAACGCAAACAAGCCATTGGCTTTTGACGTTACTGCGTCAGAGGCTAAGCCTGTATTTTTAATCAGTCGAACAAGGCTTTAAACTATCAATTCCTGCCCCTTTGTTTAAAAATGATTTATTTTTAGAAAATCATTCATGGATTTTAATAAATCCCGCCTAAACCGTAAAACTTCCACCCGCTATTTCCGAAACAGATTTTGAATTATTCACAATTCAAATTCAACATTCCACGAATGCAATATACACACTAAAAAACTCAAAATCAACAATATAGTTAAAATCCCGATAAAAATGGGGCAAAACCCCCTGAAACTCTAAATTCAAAAATGTGCTATGAATGATCCCGTGTGTATTGAGAACTTGCCTCATTTGATTTTATATATAAGATGGGGGAAAAGAATGAAACAGGAAAATAGACTTTTAAACAAGACCAATATTCAAAAAAATGATTCCGAATTGGTCTCTTTAACATCGGAAAACCATGTGTACTCGAGAGGTATCCGAAAACAAAAAAAGCCCGAAATCAGTTGATTCCAAGCTTTTAGGAAATTTCGTTATTGTGATGCGAGCCACTCACGGGACTCGAACCCGCGACCTGCTCATTACGAGTGAGCTGCTCTACCGGCTGAGCTAAAGTGGCCTTGCTTTTTCTTACAATTTGGCTTGTGCGTTTTTGATCATTTTTTGCCAAACCTGCCGTTGTTCTTTCATCGCTGCAACTTTGTCTGCAGGATCAGTGCGGCATTCCAACAAAATCCAACCGGGATAATCTATTTTCACAAACAAGTCCATCAACTGCTGATAGGGATAATCGCCCACATTTAGTTCACGAACATGGCAAATGTCCCCAAATTTTTCTTTAACAAGATTAAAATTGTATTCCAGCCCCTGGCCGTCCAAATCCTGCTCATTACAATTCCAGCAAACCGTTGCACCTTTGTTTTCAACATAATCCATCATGGTTTTGATGTTAGGCAACTTTTGTGTTTCCCGTCCATGTACTTCTAACCGGATTTGTTGTCCCATATCAAGCGCCATTTTTCCTATTTCATTCAGTGCCTTGCCAATTTGCTCCAGCGTTTTTTCCTTTGAAACTCCATCGGGGAATGCATTTGGTTTCACCTTCACCCCGGAGCCACCAATATCTCTGCTTAGTTCAAGCCACTTCCTTGTATTTTCAATATGCTTTTTTAATACGGCAGGGTCCGGAGAATGGTATTCTTCATTTGTTCCCATTCCAACAATTTCAACAGGAGAATCGTTGAACTTTTTCTTTACCTCTGCCCGTTCTGCTGCTGTCATATTAAAATTAACACCATGTGCATGTTCGACCCGAAGTTCGACTCCCAACACCTGTGTTTCACTACAGTTTTTTATTATGGTTGGAATATCCCAGTCCTTTGCCCACAAATAAGTTACCAGTCCCAGTTTCATTTTCGAGCCTGCAACCTTACCTGAGGAAGCAAATAAACTTCCGGGAAATGCCGACGCACCTGCCAATAGTGATAAATTCCTGATAAACTCTTTTCTGCTTTGATAAAATCTCATTGTTGTTAGATTTAGTTGTTAAAAGATATTAAAGATATAATTCTCTGCTCAACTCTACAATATTGATTTATGAAATATGGCAAGTTTTTCTACTTTTGTGCCGGAACAAATACAAAAAAAGATGAAAGAAGCAGAGATTTATACGTCGAAGGGAGTAATGAAAATAAAATTCTTTGAAGAAGATGCGCCCGGTACGGTAGCAAATTTTATTAAGCTCTCAAAAGAAGGATTTTACGACGGATTAAATTTTCACAGGGTAATACCAAACTTTGTTATTCAGGGGGGATGCCCCGACAAAACCGGCGCAGGAGGCCCGGGTTATACTATCAAGTGTGAACTCGATGGAAACAACCAATACCACGAAAGAGGAGTTTTATCGATGGCACATGCAGGTAAAGACACAGGTGGTTCGCAATTTTTTATTTGCCACAACCGGGAGAATACCAAACACCTGGACAAGCATCATACTTGCTTTGGAAAAATTTATGAAGGACTCGATGTTATTGATGATATCAGGCAAGGTGATGAAATTGAAAAGATTGAAATTATTGAAGATTAATAACAAGATTCGATTTGTATTAGGGGGGTTTACTTAAATGTAAATCCCTTTTTTAATTTCCAACTTCTTCAATTTAATTGTAAATTCCCTGATATTTTTTTCAAATGATAACAAAGTTAAGATACAGTTTTGAAGAACTATCTTTAAGCCTCCACGAAATTGAGGAATACATGGGTTTTGAAAAAGGCTTGTCTCCCGACCCCTTTCCAGAACTCATAAAAGCCGGATTATTAAAAGCTTCTTTTTTGTGCAATATCAGTGGAGGTATAAAAGTTTTATCGCCTGCTTTTGTCGATAAAACAAATAACCAGATAAGAATGGGGAACACAACTTTTTCCCCGGGGAAAATTGTAACGGCCCGTTTGTTCCATGCAAATTCGGCTGCTTTGTTTGTTTGTACAGCTGGAAATCAAATATCCGAACATTCAAAAAAAATTTCTACTGAGGGAGACGCATTAACCGGGTACATTTTCGACACAATTGGTTCTTTAATAGTAGAAAAAGCCGTGGATAAAATGCAGGAATGGCTTAAAAATAAAATGGCAATCCATGGATTAAATATTTCAGACCGGTTTTCTCCGGGATATTGCAACTGGGATGTTTCGGAACAACAAAAACTGTTTTCTCTGCTCCCTCCCCGGTTTTGTGGTATTACCCTTTCTTCCTCATCGCTTATGAATCCAATAAAATCGGTAAGCGGAATAATTGGGATTGGCCCCGAATTAAAACAGAAGGGATATCAGTGTAACTGGTGCGATGATTTAAATTGTTTCTATGGAAAAATAAAGCGTCAAAAAAAACCTTTAAAAAAATCAGAATAACTGTTGGAAATATCAATTCTTACTCATTTATTTGTTGTAGTTATTTGAATATAAACAATAGCAAAAAACGTTTTGTGTGCTTTTTACAGCAAGGCAAGAAACATTAGTAAAATATTGATTTAAAGAAACTTAACAAAACAGAAATGACACCTGTTAATAAACCTAGGGTAATAAAAGATTACAACAAGTTAGACAAGGATTTACAAGAGCAGATAAAATTGGTTTACGCTGATGGATTTGCCGATAACCTGATTCACTTTTTTGATAAAAACGGAATTAAAGTTACTGCACTTCCGTTTGAAACTGAAGACAAATACTACATGCTCCGGATGACCGAAAACGAAGCGGTTCAGATTGTGGATGAGGATGATGATTACGATGATGACGGTTTTTTAAAAGACAATGTAAAACAGGATTACGAAGATAAATATTCAGATCTGGATCATGTTGCTGATCAAATATCTGACGATGAGGATTAAAAAAAGGGAAGGATTTACAGATAAATCCTTCCGTGCACTTTAAATCAAAAGACTAAAAATAACCGCACAACATGCGGTTTTTAAATACAATTAGACTATTGTAATAATTTTTTCACTTTATCGGCTATTTCTTTCCCGTCTGCTTTTCCGGCTAATTCTTTGCTCGCCAGCCCCATAACTTTTCCCATATCTTTCATAGACGAAGCTCCGGTTTTTTCAATTATCGCCTTCACAACAGCTGTTAGTTCCTCTTCAGTCATTTTTGCGGGGAGATAACTTTCATAAACAGCTACCTGTGCCATTTCCTGATCGTACAATTCTTGTCTTCCCTGTTCTTTATAAATAGCTGCCGAATCGGAACCTTGTTTAGCCAGTTTTGATATAATCTTTAACGCCTCTTCATCAGTCAATTCAGCTCCGGCGCCTTTTGATGTTTTCGCTTCAAGCATCACTTTCTTGATGTTTCTGAGTGCTTCCAGTTTTTCTTTTTCACGGGCTTTCATAGCCGTTTTAATATCGTCGTTTATTTGTTCAAAAATTGTCATAATTGTTATTTTTAATTAATCGACCTGATCATGAAGATATGAATTTCTGTCTTTTATTTTATTGTCTTTTGAGACTGAATATTTTGAAGGCTTATTGTTATATTTTGGATCGTTCATGCGTAACTGCCTTCTTTTATAGGCAGGAATATTTTCAAATTCGTCTACATCCTCATCACTTAAATCAGAATAATCCATTACCACATCTTTCTTCTCAGGTGAAGTTCTCTCTTTTGATGTTCTTGGATACAACAACTCAAACTCTGACTCTTCTTGCCTTTTTTCCTCAGAAATATCAAACTCAATCGTTTTCTGATTATTTCTGCTAGCTGTTTTTTGAGTTGCTGAACTATCCGTGTTTTGCTTCTCCGGTTCGTCAAGCAGATGTTCTTTTTTTTCAGCTTGTTCGTTATTCTCAAAATGAGGGATACTATTTTTGCTGATTCCCGTAACAATTAAAGTTACCGAAATATTTTCACCAAGCGATTCTTCTTTTCCGTTTCCCCAAATAATATCCGCATCAAATCCGGCTTTATTCTGAACGTAGTCGGTAATGCGTCCAACTTCATCCATAGTAACTTCAGTTGTTCCGGAAGTAATATTTAGTAAAATATTTTTTGCTCCCCGGATATCATTATTATTTAATAGTGGGGAATTCAACGCTTTTTCAACTGCTTCTTCAGCACGCTTTTCACCTGTTGCGATTCCGGTTCCCATAACAGCCAAACCACTTTTGCGCATAACGGTTTCCACGTCAGCAAAGTCCACATTTATGTAGCCCGGAACGGTAATAATCTCCGCAATGCCTTTTGCTGCAATGGCTAAAATATTATCTGCCCGTGAAAAAGCTTCTGAAATTCCAAAATCGCCATACATTTCACGAATTCGTTCATTGTTAATTACCAGTAATGAGTCCACATGTTTTTCCAATTCTTCAATTCCTTCAACAGCCTGTTTTATTCTCCTCCTTCCTTCGTTTCTGAAGGGAATAGTTACAATTCCAACCGTTAAATACCCGCGGTTTTTACATGCTTCAGCAATAACCGGGGCACCTCCGGTTCCGGTTCCACCACCCATTCCGGCAGTTACAAAAACCATTTTTGTACCGCTGTCAAGTGCCGCTTTTACGTCATCAATATTTTCAATTGCCGCCTGTTTTCCTGTTTCCGGTTTGTTGCCTGCTCCCCGTCCCTCTGTTAACGAGGCTCCCAGTTGTACTTTTATCTGGATAGGGCTGACATCCAAGGCCTGTGAATCGGTATTACAAATCACAAAATCGACATCGCGAATACCTTGTTTAAACATATGGTTTACCGCATTCCCTCCGCCTCCGCCGACTCCTATAACTTTTATTGCAGCCCCTTTATTTTTAGAATTTGATAAATCTGCCATTTTCTCTGTCATAATCCAACTTGTTTATTTTTGGGTTTATTCGTCCATTGATTGATCCTCATCTTCAAATAATTTCCCCAGTCCAAAATTCTTATAAAACCAATTATCAATACTCGGTTCAGCTACAGGTTCATCTTTCTTTACTTTTTTCTTAGGTTCTTTTTTCTTCTTTCGGCCAAAAATCGATTTTTCAGTTGCTTCCTTTTTTGGCTTGATGTAAACTTTCTCTTTTAACTCCTCTTCCTTTTCGTCATCTTTATTTTCCGGTTCAAAAACAATCTTGTTTTCTTTTTTTCTCTCCGAAACAAATTCTTCTTCCTTTTTTTGTTCTTCAAGAACAGGTTCCTCTTCCTGCTTCTCAACTAAATCAAACTTTTCCGGCTTTTTCTTGGGCTGTAAAATTTGATTTGGATTGGTTACAAAACCAGTGGCAAGAATGGTTACGCTAACTTTATCTCCCAGCGATTCGTCATATCCATTTCCCCAAATAATATCTGCTTCCTTACCAGCCTTTTCCTGCAAGGTTTCAATTATGTCACCAATTTCGCCCATTTTAATTTCTTCCTTTCCCGAAATAATATTGAGCAATATATTTTTAGTACCATGAATGTCGTTGCTATCCAGCAAAGGCGATTCCAATGCCTGATTCACTGCTTCCATCGCCCGGCCTTCACCGGTGGCATAACCTGTTCCCATTATAAACACTTTGCTGTTGTGCATTACGGTATGAACATCGGTATAATCAATATTTACATTACCATGAACCGTAATAATTTCGGCAACACCTTTTACTGCCGTAGTTACAATATTATCGGCCATTTTAAATGCCTGCCGGGCAGGTAAATCTCCAAATATATTCTGAAGTCGCTGGTTGCTTACTACCAGCATACTATCGACAAATTCTCCCAGTTTCTCAATTCCCTTCATAGCCTGACCAAAACGTTTCTTTCCTTCTGCCGGAGAAGGAATTGTAACTACCGCTATCGTAAGAATTTTAAGTTCCCGCGCCAGTTTGGCAATCACCGGAGCTGCCCCAGTACCGGTTCCTCCGCCCATTCCGGCTGTGATAAACAACATTTTGGTGTTATCTTCCAAAACTTTTTTTAGATCCTCATAATTTTCACGTGCTGCCTCCTCGCCCATTTCGGGTTTGTTACCTGCTCCGCGGCCCTCGGTAAGTGTAACACCAAGCTGAATCTTCACAGGAACAGGACTCTGTTCCAACGCCTGCGAATCAGTATTACATATGATGTAATCCACTCCTGTAATTCCCTCCTCAAACATGTGGTTAACAGCATTGCAGCCGCCACCGCCAACACCAATTACCTTTATTATGGATGACGAAGCTTTTGGAAGCTTAAAGTTTACTAATTCTTCGGTCATATCATTCAATTTTAATTCATTGCTAAATCATCGTTGTCATCGTCGATGTAATCGAGAACACCCTGAATGGCTTTACGCCATGGAGAAAGGCCGTTGTTTTCCTTTTTCTTTTTCTCCTTTTTCCTTTTTGTTCTTATACTCTCCGACTCTTCCTCTTTCTCAAGAGTCATTTTCAACAAGCCAAAAGCGGTAAGCAAATCCTGATTTTGAAATTCTTTCCGCCTGTTTACCGGATGGATAACAGGAAAAGCTTTTCGGGCATCCAAACCAGTTCGGAACTTCACTAACGAAATCAAATTACTCATATCAGCGGTTCCTCCCGACACAACAACTCCAAATCCCAGCTTTTCTTCCACACCCGACTTTCCTATCTGAAGATTTACATTGTCAATAATTTCCTCCATTCTCGCCTGAATGATAAATGCAAGGCTTTTAAATGTGATTTCTTTGGGTTCCCAGCCATTATGCCCGGGAATGGTAACTACTTTTTGTTCATCAGCAAAATCGCCCAGGGCTTCGCCATATTTTACCTTCAGCTGTTCAGCCCATTTTAACAAAATAGAACAACCTTCTCTGATATCTTTGGTTACAACATCTCCTCCAAAAGGAATAACTGCAACATGTTTTAATACACTGTTATGAAAAACAGCCAGTTTTGTTGTTCCGGCTCCAATATCTAAAAGAACAGCTCCATTTTCCTTTTCATCCTCGGAAAGCGCAGACTCGGAGATTGCCAACGGTGAAAGTGTGATTCCTTCTATATTCACGCCAACTTTTTCAAAAACCCGTTGAAAATTAAGAATATGAACCTCAGGAACAATAAATAATTTGTAATTGGCCTCCAGTTTTCTTCCGGTAATTCCCACCGGGCTCAATTCCCTGATTTCATCATCGATGACAAAAGACTGCGGAACGATGTGAATCGTTCTGTAGTCCTGCTCAACTTTATAATTTCTGGCTTCATTATACAACTCGTTAATATCAAAATCAGACACTACACCTTCATCAGACGTGTAGCGGTAACCGCGGTAATCAGCCGTTTTCATTTGCTGTCCGGCAAAAGCAATTTCAACCCCGGTAATTTCGGCATCCAACTGCTTTTCCAAATCGGCAATTACGACTTTCAAACATGAAGCTAATTCTTCAATATTAAAGACTACTCCACGTTTGACACCTTTTGAGGGCACTTTTGAAACGGCCAAAATTCCCATTTTACCCTCCTCTGTTTTTTGTCCTGCCAGTCCGACAATTTTTGAAGTACCAATATCAATAACAACCGAAAGATTACTATTTGAAGCCATGTTTATCTCTTTTTTGCTACTATTTGATTTGAATATTTTAAACTCACCGATTTATATTTATCCCAGCAGTTATTCGCTGCCAGAACCTGGTTATAAAAAGCACGCATATTTCTTAGTTTTGTTTCATAATTTTCCAGTTTCCCCAGCTCTATAATCTGATCACCTACCAAAGGGATTAAAAGTACATCACCGTTATTCTCCAGATGAATCTGCTCAATTTGTGCTTCCCAGAATTCATCCTCCTTCAAATAAAGTATAAACGGCAACAACTCTTCAACAGCAAATTTTTCGCTAATATTTCCTGTTGCAGCCAAAACATTTGCTGTGTATTGGTTCGAAACGGGAATTCGTCCCCCAAACTTATCCAAATAATAATTCCCGTTTTCAGACACGATCCGAACTACTGGTTTTCTATGTTTTACTTTTACTGTTAAAATTCCTTTGTAAGAAGTACTGTCTTTTACCAAAACCTTGTACACCTCAGCTTTTAAAACAGCTTTATGTTTTTCCACTTCCTGTTCAATGAATTCGGCGTTAATTTTACCCAAAGTCTTCCCGACAATACTGTCGTCGGCTGATTTTACCAACTTCAAAATCTCACTGTTATTAATTTTTATAATGTCATCTGCCCTAAAATCGACTTCAATATTCCGGCAAATAATATTCCTGCTTTCATGCGAGGTAAAAGCAAGTGTGATGATCAAAAAAACAATTACCACCAACAAACCACTGAATTTGAATATTCTACGCCACATTAATTTTTACTCTTTAGAACTTCAATAATATTTTCTGCCATCCGGTCGATATCGCCTGCTCCTATTGTTAAAACCACACCGGTTTTTTCATTCCTGAGTAATTCAAGTGTCTCCTCTCTTGAAAGCAAATGTCTGTTTTCCAGTTTCATTTTTTCAAAGATGGTTTCAGAAGAAATTCCCTTAATGGGTTCTTCGCGCGCGGGATACAACGGAATTAAAATAGCTTCATCAAGTAAATCAAGACTGCTGGCAAATTCAGCAGCAAAATCACGCGTGCGTGTGAACAGATGCGGTTGAAAAATCCCTGTTACTTTACGGTTCGGATACAATGTCTGAACCGAGGAAATCAACGCTTCCAACTCTTTTGGATGATGTGCATAATCATCAATATAAATTTGTGAATCACTTTTAAACCGAACATCAAATCTCCGCTTAACACCGGTGTACTTTTCTAACCCGGCTTTTATATTATTTGCAGAAACTCCCGCCAAAAATGACAGTGCAGCTGCCCCAACTGCGTTTTCAACATTCACCAAACCCGGATAATTCATTTTGCAGTTGGCAATTATTCCCTCCGGAGTTTTCAAATCGAACCGATAACAACCACCCCCTGCATCCAATTTCAAATTCAGGGTGGAAAAATCAGCTTTTTCTTTTAATGTATAGGAAAAGATTTCGGCTGAAGTTCTTTGCCTGTTGATCTCAACTCCCGCCTTTACCACCAGCTTGCCACCCGGTTTTATTTGCGAAATAAACTTTTCAAATGCATCTACAATTTTTTCCTTGTCGCCATAAATATCCAGGTGATCGGCATCGATAGCTGTAATCAAAGCCAGTTCAGGTTGCAGGTGCAGGAACGAACGATCAAACTCGTCGGCTTCAGCTACAATCCAGGGCGAATCGTCTTTAGGAAGCAACAAATTGCTCCCAAAATTTTTGGAGATACCACCTAAAAAAGCACCGCATCCCATTGCTGTTTCATTCAGAATAGTAGCGACCATCGTGCTTACAGTTGTTTTTCCATGCGTTCCTGCCACAGCGATTCCGCTCTTTTCGTTGCTTATCAAACCTAAAACCTTGGCTCGTTTCAGTAAACCAATCGGCTTTTCGCGAAACCACGAAAGTTCCTGATGTTCATCAGGAAGTGCAGGTGTAAAAACGGCAAGGGTTTCTGCCGGATTCCAGTTTTTGGGAATATTACGGATATCATCTTCAAAATGAATATCAATCCCCTCTTTTTCCATTGCCTCGGTAAGTGCAGTCGGTGTGCGATCGTAACCCGCCACATTGCAACCTGTAAATTTAAAGTAGCGGGCAAGCGCGCTCATCCCTATTCCCCCGATTCCGAGGAAATATACATTTTTAATATTTTGAAGATTCTTCATCAATGCAGAATTTTTTCCACTTCATCAACAATATCTTTCGTTGCATCGGGCTTTGCCAGCTTTTGTATCTTTTCTGAAAGCACTTTGCATTTCTTTTCATCATTAATTAACTGAACGGCCTCCCGAATCAGTCGTCCCTCAATTTCATCATCTTTAATCATTAGTGCAGCATCTTTTTCTACCAGTGCCATTGCATTTTTAGTTTGATGATCTTCAGCCACATTTGGCGAAGGCACCAAAACTGACGGTTTTCCAACCAAACACAGTTCAGAAATGGTTCCGGCTCCAGCTCTTGATATTACCACTCCGGCAACCGAATAAGCCAAATCCATCCTCGAAATAAACTGGTGTATTTGCAAATTCTCCGGTTTACTGTTCTCCAGCTCTTTTTGAATTCTATCGTAATAAATTGCACCGGTTTGCCAGATCAACTGAACACCTGATTTGCCAATCTCTTTCACGCTATTCAGAACTGTATTGTTTATTGAACGTGCTCCCAGGCTTCCGCCAACAACCAATATCACTTTGTCATTTTCTGTTAATCCGAAAAACTCCAGGGCCTCTTTTTTATTCGACTTACTCTGCAATAAATTTTCCCTCACCGGGTTTCCGGTTATTGTTATTTTATCTGAGGGAAAATAGCGTTCCATTCTATCGTAGGCCACACAAATTGTGTTAACCTTTTTGCTCAATAACTTATTGGTTATTCCGGCATATGAGTTTTGTTCCTGAATAAGTGTTGGAATTCCTTTTGCAGACGCGGCACGTAACAGCGGACCGCTTGCATAACCTCCTACACCAATAGCCACCTGAGGCTTAAAATCTTTTACAATCTTCCGGGCCATTGAGGCACTTTTTATCAGGCGAACAAAAAAAGTAAACATCTTTAAGCCAGGTTTGCGGGGAAATCCCATTACCGGGAGCCCGATAATCTGATAACCAGCCGCCGGTACTTTTTCCATCTCCATTCTTCCAAGTGCACCAACAAACAAAATTTTGGCATCCGGATTTCGTTTGCCAATTTCGTTTGCAATTGCGAGTGCCGGGAAGATATGTCCCCCGGTTCCGCCTCCACTTATTATAACTCGTTCAATCTTCATTATTTTTCCATTTCAACATCTTCGTCAGGTACATTTACCTGAACAGGTTGTTTCTGAACTTCACGGTTTACCTGATTTTGGTGACTCACACTCAAAATACATCCGAAAGCAATGGATGTAAAAAGCAGCGATGTACCGCCTAAACTCACCCATGGTAAAGGCTGTCCGGTTACCGGAAGTGCGCCGCTGGAAACACCTATATTTATCATTGCCTGAAAAACCAGCAACAATGTTAATCCTGTTACCAAAAAAGCCGGGAACGTCCGGGTCGATCGCCGGACTATTACCACTCCCCTGAATAAAAATATCAGGTACAAAAACATCACTCCCGCCCCTAAAATCAATCCGTATTCTTCAACAATTATGGCAAAAATAAAATCGCTGTAAGCAGCAGCCATATAATTGCTTACATCGGAATGACCTGGTCCTTTGCCAAAAATTCCACCTTCGTAAATGGCCAGTTTGGCATAGTCGGCCTGTGTAATTCCTTTTTCTGAATTCGGGTCTCCATGGATAAATCGTTCAATCCTTCCCTTTATTGTATGGGCCCTCGACACTGAATCGGGTATTAAATCCGCTCCATAGTAAATCAAAACAATCAGTGCAGCACCTGTTGCAATAACCAATGCCAAGTATTTTAAAGGAATTCGTCCGATAAACATCATGGCCATTATTGTTGCAAAAAGAAGAGCGGAAGTAGAGAAATCAGATAAAAATATGAGCCCGCAAATGACAATGGTGTACAGAATAATTCTTTTGAAGGCTTTAAACAGATCGCCTTTGGTTTTTTGTTTTTTCCCTAAAATTTTTGCGGTGTATATGATTAAAGAAATTTTTGCAATCTCGGCAGGCTGAAAAGAAATAGGCCCTAAACCCAACGTTCGTCCACTTCCTTCCCCAATTCCTGCAAAACGAAAAGCGACAGTCAGCGACAACAAACCTATACTAAAATAAACCAGGTAATTTGCTACCATGGAATAAATTTTCACCGGGATTACATTCACCATCAACAACATGAGCCCAAAGCCGGCACCGAGAAAAAATAACTGCCGAACCAGATAATAGACCGTGTTACCTGACGCCTGCCTATAAGCAAGGGCTCCTGTTGAGCTGTAAACAATTAACAGCGACAAAAGCGACAGTAACAACAGAATTATCCAGATCACCCTGTCACCCCTGAATATTTTCCCCAATGTAATTTCCATTCCTATAAATTCCTTACTTCACGTTTAAATTGTCTCCCCCGATCTTCATAATTTTCGAACAAATCGAAACTGGCACAAGCCGGCGACAAAAGAACGGTATCTCCATTGCGGGCCAGGTAGTAAGCTGCTTTTACTGCTTCCTCCATGCTTGTCACATCCACCATATTTTTTACTTTTTCGTCAAAAGCCGCATGAAGTTTTGCATTATTCTTTCCAAGGCAAACAATCGCTTTTACTTTTTCTCCTACCAGGTTATCCAACATTGAATAATCGTTTCCTTTATCCACACCTCCGGCAATCCAAACAATCGGTTTATGAATACTTTCGAGGGCATACCAGGTAGAATTTACGTTGGTTGCCTTTGAATCGTTTATAAAGTCGATCCCGTGAACTTTTAGAAAATTTTCCAGGCGGTGTTCCACTCCCTTAAAGTCGGCAAGGCTTTCCCGCAATTGTTCATTTCGAATTTTAAAAACCATACTTGCAATTCCTGCTGCCATTGAATTGTAAGTGTTGTGTTTTCCCTGTAATGATAAATCCAGAATAGACATACTGAATTGATTTTGATTAAAATTTATTATTATCTGATCCTCTCTCAAACCTGCACCGTCTGCTGCATTTTCGGACAAGCCAAAAGGCAGGGAACAGGCATTTATTTCTCTCTTTTTTATTTCTTTTTGAATCACCTCGTCATCAGCGCAATAGATAAAATAATCTGCACTGGTTTGATTTTGAATAATCCGGAATTTGGAGCTGATATAGTTCCTCATATCATAACCATATCTGTCGAGGTGATCGGGCGTGATGTTCATCAGAACGGCTACATCGGCTCTAAAATCATACATTCCGTCGAGCTGAAAACTGCTGAGTTCAATAACATACACATCGAAGTTTTCCTCCGCCACCTGCCAGGCAAAACTTTTCCCGACATTTCCTGCCAAACCAACATTTACACCAGCCTTTTTCAGAATATGATAGGTTAGCAGGGTTGTGGTTGTTTTTCCGTTACTTCCGGTTATACAAATGGTTTTTGCTGAATTGTATCTTCCGGCAAATTCTATTTCTGAAATTACCGGAGTTTGTTTCGCCAACAGTTTTTGTATGACAGGTGCAGTTTCCGGTATCCCGGGGCTTTTCACTACCAACTCAGCTTCCATAATCTTTTCTTCAGAGTGTTTTTCGCTTTCAAAATCAATGTCATAATCTGAAAGAACATTCTGGTACTTCTCCTTAATTTTCCCCAAATCAGACACAAAAACCGAGTAACCTTTCTTTTGTCCAAGAATGGCAGCACCTACACCACTTTCGCCGGCTCCTAATATGACTAAGCTGTTTTTCAACCTACCTGATTTTTAAAGTTACAATGGTTAATACTGCCAGAATAATTCCCACAATCCAGAATCGCGTTGTAATCTTTGGTTCCGGTATTCCCTTTTTCTGGTAATGATGGTGAATGGGGCTCATTAAAAATACGCGGCGTCCTTCACCATACTTGCGTCTTGTATATTTAAACCACGACACCTGTATCATCACTGAAAAGTTTTCAACAAGAAATATCCCACACAACAGTGGTATTAATATTTCTTTTCGGATAATAACTGAGAAAACCGCTAAAATTCCGCCAAGCGCCAGACTACCGGTGTCGCCCATAAAAACCTGGGCCGGATAGGAGTTATACCACAGAAAACCTACGGTTGCTCCGATAAAAGCAGCAACAAAAACAGTTAATTCTCCGATATTTGGGATGTACATTATATTGAGATAATCGGCATAAATAATGTTACCGCTAACATAAGCCAAAATCCCCAGTGTTACTCCGCTGATTGCTGATGTACCTGATGCCAGTCCATCGATTCCGTCTGTTAAATTTGCGGCATTTGAAACAGCGGTAATTATAAATATGATTGCCAGTGCATAAATCACCCATTTTAACCAGGATGAAGCATCGCCGGCAAACGACACAAGCCATTCATAATCAAATTCATTCTTTTTAATAAAAGGTATGGTTGTTATCGTTGATTTTACGTCTTCCGTTACATATTGTAAACTTTGTTCTCCTGTTTCCGCATCAATCACAATTTCCTGAATATCTTCACCGTTTGCATCTTTTACATTCTGACGAACAATTACATCTTCACTTAAAAAAAGCGTTGCTGCTACAATCAGGCCAAGACTTACCTGCCCGAGTATTTTAAATTTACCGGCCAGTCCCTCCTTATTTTTCAGAAAAACTTTAATATAATCATCTACAAAACCAATCAATCCAAGAAAAGCGGTTGTTGTAAGCATCAAAAGAATATAGATGTTATCCAACCGGGCAAAAAGAAGTGTTGGGATTATGATAGCCGACAGAATAATTATTCCCCCCATTGTCGGCGTCCCTTTTTTCTGCATCTGGCCTTCCAATCCTAAATCGCGGATTTCTTCCCCAATTTGTTTGCGTTGTAAAATGCGAATCATTTTTTTACCAAAAGCAGTGGTAATTATCAACGACAAAATAATTGCGGCCGCCGAGCGAAATGAAATGTATTGAAACATTCCCAATCCGGGGAGGTCAAATCCTGATAATAATTTGTACAAATAATAGAGCATAATTTTGCTTTAATCTTCAATTCCAAAAAATTCCTTTACCACTTCCTTGTCATCAAAATGGTGCTTCACACCATTTATTTCCTGGTAATTTTCATGCCCCTTTCCGGCGATCAAAATGATATCACCTGGTTGAGCAATCATTACCGCTGTTTTTATAGCTTCTTTTCTGTTTTCAATTGAAAGCACCTTGTTTTTATACTGCGCTTCAATCCCGGCTTCCATGTCTTTTATAATATCTGACGGATTTTCAGTTCGCGGATTATCAGAAGTCAGAATCACTTTATCGCTTGCAAGCGTTGCCTCCTGTGTCATTTCAGGACGTTTTGTTTTATCACGATCTCCCCCGGCGCCAACCACAGTAATTACCTGCTCGTTGCGGCTGCGGATTTCAGAAATAGCCTGAAGTACATTTTTCAATGCATCGGGGGTATGGGCGTAATCAACAATTGCCAGTTTTCCATCTGTACTTCTGATTGTTTCAAATCGTCCGGCCACCGGCTGAAGGTTGCTGATTTCGGTGAGAACCTCTTCTGTGCTCTGTTCCAAACTTATTGCTGTAGCATATACGGCCAACAGGTTGGAAGCGTTAAATCTTCCTACAAACCGGGTCCAGATTTCATGACCATCCATATTTAGCAGCATCCCGTCGAAATGGCTCTCCAAAACTTTACAGCGAAAATCAGCCATTCTTCCAACAGAATAGCTTACCTTTTTCGCGCTGGTATTCTGGAGCATCACCAGTCCGTTTTTATCGTCGGCATTGGTAATTGCAAAAGCATTGGGCAACAAACCGTCAAAAAATGCCTTTTTGGCTTTTATATATCCCGCAAATGTTTTGTGATAGTCCAGGTGGTCGTGAGTAATATTGGTAAAAATTCCTCCGGCAAATTCAATTCCCGAAATTCGTTGCTGATGAATGGCATGAGAACTTACCTCCATAAAACAAAATTCACAACCTGCATCGACCATCCCGGTCATCAACTTCTGGATTTTTAATGCGTCAGGAGTAGTATGGGAAGCTGTTTCCTCCGCTTCATTTATTTTGTATGAAATGGTTGAAATAAGACCAACATTGTAGCCCAGTTTTCGGAACAACTTGAAAAGAAGTGTCGCGATGCTTGTTTTACCATTTGTTCCGGTAGCACCAACCACCTTCATTTTTGATGAAGGGAAACGATAAAATGCAGAAGCAAGTTTCCCCAAAACCGAATTTGAGTTTTCAACCTTAACATAGGTAACGCCTGAAACTCTTTCTGAAGGTATTTCCTCGCAGACAATTGTTCCGGCACCTTTCCCGATTGCCGGAATGATAAAATTATGCCCGTCAACGTGAACTCCCCTTTGCGCCACAAAAACAGAGTCCTTTTCCACTTTGCGTGAGTCGAACTCAATTCCTGAGGCCTTTCGATTTAAAGTCCCAACAACCTCCAGACAATCAATATTTTTTATTAACTCCTCTACTTTCATTTCAACTTAATGTGAGATAAACCGTTTGCCCGGGTCTGCATTTTTCTCCCGGATTTAACGACTGCAACGTTACTTTTCCGACGCCTTTAATTTTCACGTGCAGTCCTGCATTTTCCAATAAAAAAATAGCATTACTAACTCCCATTCCACGAACATCGGGTACAATCCCCGGTGTTATATTGTCATCGCCTAAAACTATTTCACCGCCTTCTCTTGTTACCGAAGCCAGCTCTGTTTCAGGTAGCCCTCTTACATTTTTCAACTCCAACTCCTTTGCAATGCGTAAAATGTATTCCGATTTTCCCTTTTTTACATCCGGAAGCTGAATCTCCTCATCAGAATTATCACCGGGAACATTTTCCATTAAAATCTGAGATGCATAAACTTTTTCTGCAATTTCCTTAAATACCGGACCTGCAATAGAAGCTCCGTAGTACCCGTTACGCGGATTATTAAAAGTCACAATCATAGAATATTTTGGATTATCTGCCGGAAAGTACCCGGCAAAAGAAGCCAAATACAAACCGCTGTAACCTGTATTTCCTGTTGCCACCCTGGCTGTTCCGGTTTTCCCTGCCACATCAAAATACTCGCTGGTTACGGTGCGACCGGTACCGTACAAACAAACACCCTTTAACATAGCCTGAGCTTTACCAATGGTTTCTTTTGAAGCAATCATTGGATTAATAATTTCGGTCTTAAACTGTTTTACCAAAGCACCTTTATCACGAATTTCTTTTACAAGATGTGGCTTTACCATTTTCCCATCGTTGGCAACTGCATTGTAAAAATTCAGTATCTGAAGCGGCGTCATCTTTGAATCGTAACCATACGCCATACTCCCCAGTGTTGTTCCCCACCAGTCGGCGTCACCCGGATATTTAAAATAAGGCTGTCCTTCGCCCTTCACTTCCAAACCGATTGGCTTATTGATACCAAAACCAAAAACCCTGTCGACATAATCGCGTGGTCTGCTACTGTACCTTGAAGTAATAACCATTGCAGTTCCCACATTGGACGATTTTTCAAAAATCTGCTTTACTGTTAGTTTTCCGTAACCATGAGTATCGGTAATTGTCCTCCCGTTATTTCGCCATGTTCCGTTTCCCGTATCAAAAACATCGCTCGTATCAACGACGCCATCCTCCAATGCAGCCATCAGAGAGACGAGTTTAAAAGTAGAGCCTGGCTCGTAACAACCTGCATGCCCAAGCGCATAATTGTAATTTTCGTAATAATCGCCATTTTCGAGCCCTAAGTTTGCAACCGCCTTTATTTCGCCGGTTTCTACTTCCATCAGAATGGTTGTTCCCCAATCTGCATCTGTTATTTTCAATTGCTTATACAAAGCACTTTCTGCAATATCCTGAAGTTTTACATTAATAGTAGTAATCACATCCATTCCGTCGCGCGGTTCAATTTCAGTGCGAGTCACCCACCTTCCCGACAAATTCTGCTTATAACTAATCCCTTCTTCTCCTTTTAAATATTGCTCATAGGCACCTTCTAAACCGGTATAACCGATATTTCCGTGCACACCACCATAAGCGCCCTTATTTAATCCGCCAATCGTTCGGTAAGCCAGAATACCAAGTGGAGTTATTCTTTTATTTTCCTGTTCGACAATCATTCCGCCTCCAAAACGGCCACGGCGCAGAATGGGAAATTTCTTAAGCTCCTGAAGTTCTGTATAATCAATTTTACGGGGAGTAAGCATAAAACCACGATTCCCGCTACGATATGCTTCGTTTAGCCGCCGGTTGTATTCCTGCCGGGAAGCATCGCCAAAAAACCTGGAAAGAAAATAGGCAAGCGAGTCACTTTCATTTGCATACACTCTTTTTACCCCCTCTGCAGCTAAGTCTATTCGAACATAATATCCGGGAACAGAGGTGGCCAAAACACTTCCGTCGTCAGCACAAATATTTCCACGATTGGGTTCAACAATTACCGTATTTTCACTTAAATTTTTGGCAATCTTTTCCCAACGTTCATTTTTAATTTGTTGAACGGAAATCATTTTAAAAACGACTACTACGCCAAAGAGAAGCAGTACGAAATAAACGATCGCTATTCGTGATATGATAGATCTTCGAATACCCATTTTTTCTATTCCTCTTTTACTATCAATTTTTGAGGCGGTGTTACCGGTTCTTTCAAACCAATTCCCGCATTCTCCACTTTTTTAAATACTTCCGACGGACGACTTGCATCCATTAGTTTTGCCGACAATGTTATCGACTCAGAACGAAGTTCATCCAGCGTATCCTGTAAAACTTCAATTTGCCTGATGGTCCGTTCCGACCAGTTCCTGTTGGTAATCAACATTATTCCCAATGCTGCAAGAAAAAACAAAAACGGAATTTGGCGCGTAACTCGTTCGTCGGTTAGCACAGTGCCCCCGATAAACGATTTCATTCCGCCTCTTTTTCTGTTATTTTTTACTTTTTCTTCCATTTTAAATCTTCTCTGCTATCCTCAATTTCGCACTCCGAGAGCGCGTGTTACTTTCCATTTCCTTTTCGTCAGGAGTAATTACCTTTCGGTTTACCATTCGAAACGGAGAACTAACGTTTCCGTAAAAATCCTTCTCTACTTTCCCTTCAAAATTTCCCGCTTTTATAAAGTTTTTACAGAGGCGGTCTTCAAGACTGTGATAAGTTATTACCA
Source organism: Maribellus comscasis (assembly GCF_009762775.1). Lineage (GTDB taxonomy): Bacteria > Bacteroidota > Bacteroidia > Bacteroidales > Prolixibacteraceae > Draconibacterium > Draconibacterium comscasis. The sequence continues at coordinate 1,638,825 of NZ_CP046401.1, forward strand.
CCAGTCTTCCACCTTTCCTCAGCACGTCAAGCGATGCGACCAAAAATTCTTTTAAAGCGTCCATTTCGTCATTTACTTCTATTCGCAAAGCCTGAAAAACCTGCGCTAAATATTTATTCTCAGTTGCTTTTGGTGCACATTTAACGGCCACTTCTTTGAGCTGCGTAGTTGTTGTTATTTTTCCCAAGTTGCGTTCTTTGACAATCCCGGCAACCAGACGCGGGGCATTTTTTATTTCACCATATAACCTAAAAACAGAAAGCAATTGTTCTTCTGAATACTCGTTTACAACTAATGCAGCATTCTTTGTAGCGTCCTGATTCATCCTCATATCCAGTTCGCCCTCAAAACGAAACGAAAATCCGCGTTCAGGAATGTCAAAATCATGTGAAGAAACACCAAGGTCAGCAAAAACCGAATCAACACTTTCAACCTCATAAAACCGAAGAAAATTTTTCAGGTACCTGAAGTTATGGCGAATAAAAAAAAGCCTTTTGTCTTTAAAAACATTCCCGGCCGCATCTTCATCCTGATCAAAGGCAAAAAGCCTACCCGTACGCAATGCCTGAAGAATTAACCGGGAGTGGCCACCTCCGCCAAAAGTAGCATCAACAACATCATCACCCGGACGGATATTCAGCCCTGAAATACTTTGCTCTGGTAATACCGGTATGTGGTAATGCTGCAACATTGTTTCTTCTCTTAATCTTCATCTCCACCTACATTTCCTATCGAACCCAGCAAACTCAGATATTCCTCATTGGACATCTCTGACTCTTTTGTATCGCCGACCGCATTCAAACGAATAGATGTAAACATCCCTACAAATCGCACTTCTTTCTCGAGTTTGGCAAACTCCATAAAATCCGACGGGATATTAATTCTTCCGTTTACAGCCACTGCAATCCTTGTAAAATTCTGAAAATAGACCTGCAACAACTTATCGTGCAGCGGATTGAGTGGATTGAGTTTCTTTTTGAAACTTTTTACATTTTCGGTCCATGTTTCTTCCGTGTGAATATCCAGGCAATTATTCAACCTGTTTTTTTCAACAATGACAAATTCAAGCTTCATCTCGCCCACAGCCTTTTTGAATGCAGCAGGAAGTACCAACCTCCCCTTGTCATCTACTTTTGCGCTATGTTTTCCAACAAAAATTGCCATTTGATTAATTGTCCGAATTTATCAAGTGTAAAAGTAAAAATTTATTCCATACCATTCCACTCTATTCCATATTATTCCACCTCCATTTTATCCCAAATTGTTAAGAAATTGTTGATAGCATGTTGGCAACCCTAAGCACCTTCAACCTTATTTTTATTTAAAACTCATAAAATCAATATTTTATTATTAACAACATTCAAAATTAACAGGCGTTAATAACTCACATATTTGCGGCGAACATTTAGCAGAACAATATGAGGCAAATTCATCACTTATTTATCAGGCTCCAAAAATCTTCCCTCATCTTTCGATAAGCATTTTTTCTTTTTATGGTGATTTTTTGTTTAATTGCCGGCTCAAAAATTTTCGTGAGGTGGAAAAACCAAAAATAAATACATTTAAACCTGTGAATATCAGGGAAGTTTTTGCCGAAAAAAGTCCAAAACTGGCAAAATTAATGCCTGGTTTTGTTTACAGTTACCTTACCCGAATTTTACATATCGATTTTTTAAATGATTTTCTGAAAAGAACAGGACATCTAAAGGGAATTGATTTTGTTGACGAAGCGGTAAAAGAATTTAATATAAAGGAACATATCCACGGAGTGGAAAACATCCCCTCTTCCGGAAGATTTATATTTGCCAGCAATCATCCGCTTGGTGGTTTCGACGGAATGCTTTTAATGAAAAACGTCAACAAAACACTGGGCGATCTAAAATTTCTGACCAACGATATTTTAATGAATATTCCCAATCTCAGTCCTATGTTTGTACCTGTAAATAAACATGGGGGACACAGCCGTGATGTTGCCAGGGCGATGGATGAAACCTATCGCTCCAATCAGCAAATCCTGATTTTTCCATCAGGATTGGCTTCCCGCAAAATCAAAGGAAAGATTATCGATTTGGACTGGAAAAAACACTTTATTTCGAAAGCCATTCAATACAAAAGAGATGTGATTCCGGTATTTATTTCAGGCCGAAATACAAACCGCTTTTACAGGCTGGCCAAACTAAGAAAATTTTTTCGAATCAAATGGAATCTGGAAATGTTTTTTCTCCCTGACGAAACCGTAAAACACAGGAACACTGACATTCATATCTACTTTGGCCAACCTGTATCCTACACTTTATTCAATAAAACAAGAACATATAAGGAGTGGGCTGACTATGTTAAGGAACTGGTTTATAAACTTCCGCTTCAGCACAGTACCTGAAATTAAAGTTTAATGAATTAAAAACATGCCCGTATTTTTTTAACTTTGTATTCCATTTTTCAAAAAGCGTAATATGAAAGATATAATAAAACCTCTTCCAAGAGAAGCCATCTACGCTGAACTCACCCCCGAAAAGCTTATGAGGAAAACGAATAAGGGTGGAAATGAAATATACATTATAACCCACCATGATTCGCCTTCAATCATGCATGAGATTGGCCGATTAAGAGAGATTACTTTCAGAGATGCAGGAGGAGGAACAGGTAAAGATACTGATATTGACGCATATGATACAGCAGAAGTTCCTTACAGACAATTAATTGTATGGGATCCGGATGCAAGAGAAATTTTAGGTGGTTACAGATACATTCTTGGTTCAGAAGCTGCGAGAGACGAAAACGGAGAAATATCAATGGCAACATCACGACTTTTCTATTTGTCCAAGGAATTTATCAACGATTATTTACCATATACACTGGAGTTGGGACGCTCGTTTGTGCAACCGGCCTATCAATCGAGCAAGGCAGGTGCCAAAGCCCTTTTTGCGCTTGATAATCTCTGGGATGGCCTGGGAGCGCTAACCGTGGATCATCCTGAAATAAAATATTTCTTTGGAAAAGTAACCATGTACTCTCATTTTCACAATGAAGCGAGAAACCTGATACAGTATTTTTTCAAAAAATATTTTAGAGATAAAGAAAACCTTGTATATCCGAAAAAACCTGTTGAATTTGGGTATGACGCAGATGAAATGAAAAAAGTATTCAATGGCTCGGACTACAAGGAAGATTACAAAATATTGATTCAGACAGTTCGTCAGTACGGAGAAAATGTACCTCCGCTCATCAATGCGTATATGAATCTTTCGCCCTCGATGAAAACTTTTGGAACAGCGGTAAACGAAAAATTTGGAGAAGTTTTGGAAACAGGGATAATTGTGACTATCGACGATATATACGAAGTAAAAAGAGACAGACATATAGAAACCTATGTAAAAGATAAGGACAACAGCCAATGGCCTGCGCCGGAATAAATCTATGAAATTCTACGAAAAGCATCCAAAAATACTTTTAGCCGTCGACTCTATTATTTTTGGTTTTAATGAAAATGAAAGAGAGCTAAAACTACTTATTCTTAAACGTAATTTTGAACCTGCTAAAGGCAACTGGTCGTTAATGGGTGGATTTGTTGCTCCTGAGGAAAGCATTGATGGTGCAGCCGAAAGGATTGTAAAAGAACTTACCGGGCTGGAAAATGTCTACATGGAACAACTTTTTGCATTTGGCGGCTTAACCCGCGACCCAGGAGGCAGAATCGTTTCTGTAGCTTATTTTTCGCTGATTAAACTTAACGATTACGACAGGGAGCTGGCGAAAAAACATGGTGCTTACTGGATTTCACTTTCCGAACTTCCGGATTTAATATTTGACCACAATGAAATGGTAACAAAAGCACTCCGAAAATTAAGAATAAGAGCCCGCACACAACCTATTGGCTTTGAGCTTTTACCTGAAAAGTTTACGATTCCCCAGCTGCAGGGTTTATACGAAGCAATCTACCAAACTCCTTTTGACAAACGTAACTTCAGAAGAAAACTTCTTTCAATGAATTTGCTTGAAAAACTGGACGAAAAAGAAAAGGAAACCTCAAAAAAAGGAGCCTTTTACTATAAATTCAACCAGGAAAAGTATGAAGAACTTCTTTTGAAAGGATTTAATTTTGAGATTTAGCAAATACTCTTATTTATCGACAGTTTTTTCGTCCGACAAAATTAATATGCCCTCTCATTTTTTCCTTCAACAAAATAAATAAAAGAGGAGTTGACAACCCGGTTTCCACCCGGAGTGGGATAATTTCCGGTAAAGTACCAGTCGCCTAAATCGTTCGGACAGGCTTTATGAAGGTTCTCAATGGATTGATAAACAATTTCCACTTCCGCTCCGCAATCATCCGGTTTTAACAATTCAGCAATTTTTGCAGAAACCTGTTCCGCCGTAAAAGGCTTGTATATTTCGCGAACATAATTTACCATTTCTTCCTTCGATAAATTCTCCTGTTCCTTGCATTTCTTGTAAACACTGTCGATTATCGCCTCCTGCCCTGTTTCTTTTAACAATTCAATGGCTGCATTAAAGGCAATAAATTTATCAAGCTGAGCCATGTCGATACCATAGCAATCGGGATATCGAATTTGCGGAGCCGAAGAAACCACAATTATCTTTTTGGGATGCAGACGATCCAGGATTCGTAAAATACTATTTCTCAAAGTTGTACCGCGAACAATTGAATCGTCGATGATTACCAGGGTGTCAACATCATTTTTGATTACACCATAAGTGACATCATAGACATGGGCAACCAAATCATCGCGGCTTGCATCGTCTGCAATAAATGTTCTGAGTTTCACATCTTTAATCGCGATTTTCTCCATTCTCGGCTCAAACGAAATGATTTTTTTAATATCCTCGTTTGTTAGTGAACCGTTTTTCTTTTGAATCTCTCCGATTTTCCAGTCAACCAAATATTCCCGAACCCCTTCCATCATTCCGTAAAACGCTGTTTCTGAGGTATTCGGAATATACGAAAACACTGTATTTTCAAAATCGTAATCTACTGCCTTCAAAATCGTTGGACTAAGGAGACGTCCCAGTTGTTTTCTTTCCTGGTAAATATCTTTATCGCTTCCACGCGAAAAATAAATTCGTTCAAAAGAACATGATTTTCTTTTGTGCGGAACACGAATCATTTCTTTACTAATCCATCCGTCCTTTTTGATTATTAGCGCTTCTCCCGGTCCGATTTCGTTCACCTCGCGTGCATGAACGTCCATTACTGTTTGAATGACCGGCCGCTCGGAAGCAACCACTGCAATTTCTTCATCAAAATAATAATATGCAGGACGAATTCCCCAGGGATCCCTAACAACAAATGCGTCACCGTGCCCTATCAATCCGGCAATTGCATAGCCTCCATCCCAGTCTTTTGTTGCTCTTTCAAGTATATTTTGAATGTCGAGATTCTTTTCAATCAGCGGAGAGATGTCGTTGTTACGATAACCTTCATTTTTGTATTTGCGAAACAACAACTGGTTTTCTTCGTCAAGAAAATGGCCAACTTTTTCCAAAGCTGTTACTGTATCGGTATACGCTTTCGGATGCTGCCCCAATTCGATTAACACTTTAAAAAGCTCATCGGTATTGGTTAAATTAAAATTACCTGCCAGCACAAGGTTTCTCGATCTCCAATTATTTTGTCGCGTAACAGGATGTACAAAATCAATGCTGTTTTTTCCAAAAGTACCGTACCTCAAATGCCCCAAATACAATTCACCTGCAAACGGAAAATTTTCAGATGCCCATTCCGAATCATCGATATCTATATTATGCCTTCTTGCTTTTTTTAGGGGTTTATTTACTTTGTCGAAAATATCCTTTATCGGATTTTGCTCTACAGAACGGAAACGATTTATGTACGCGGTTCCGGGGCCCAGATTATTTTTCACACAAACAACTCCGGCACCGTCCTGCCCTCTGTTGTGTTGTTTTTCCATTAAAAGATATAGCTTATTTAGGCCGTATTTCCAGGTTCCATATTTTTCCTGGTAGTAGGATAACGGTTTTAACAATCGTATCAGGGCTATCCCACATTCGTGCTTAATTTGCTCACTCATAATCTATTGGCTTCAACACCGGAAAATTAATTTTGTCTTTAACAACAAAAGCTGCACGATAATCATCTTTTATTCTTTCGTACAGCTTCCATGCTTCATTTTTTGTTCTAAAATCACCTACCCGAACTCTAAAATTTGGGGCTACAAATTTAACATGCACGTTGTAATCCGGGTATTTTGATAAAAATTCCACCTTTTTATCAAATGCCTTTTCTTTGGCATTCATATCGGAACTAAAGAATATTTCAACTCTGTAACCATCTATCCCATTCCGGTTTTTGTTGTTTTCAATGTGCCAGTTAAGCATTTTGTCAAGGCGTTCATCGCGCTCAACATTTAGACCTTGTAAAATGGCAGGAGTTTTTATTTCAGCTTGTTCTTCTTCCAGCGCTATTTCACTTTCCTGGGCAAACAGCGTTTGAACAAAAAACAATATTAGAACAGATAGAAAAAGTCGTCTCATATTCTCCTTTCTTGAGTGAGCAAATATAATTCAAAAACCAATACAATTATAACGGACTTTTTCACCACCAATTGTCTGAAAGCTGCTTAAGCAGCGTATAAAACAAAATACAGAGGTTAAACACTGTTGATAAATAATTAAGATTCGCTTAACGCTTCTTCCAGTTCTGAAGTTATTTCAAGGTTATGATACACGTTTTGAACGTCATCGTCATCTTCGAGTTTCTCTATTAAACGCATAACTTTCAGCGCATCGTCAAGATTTAATTCTGTTGTATTGTTTGGAATTCGCTGCAAATCCTGACTCTCCGTTTCCACACCAAGTTCCTCCAGCTTTTTTGAAACGTTACCAAAATCTTCCAGCGCAGTGGTGATCATTATTAAATTATTATCTTCTTCCAGCTCTTCCGCTCCGGCGTCGATAATTTCCAGCTCAAAATCTTCCAGGTCCATGTTCCCCGTATTTTGAACAACAAATATTCCTTTCCGATCAAACAGGAAACTAAGCGAACCGTTTGTTCCCAAACTTCCTCCATGTTTGGAAAATGCAGAACGCACGCTTGCAACCGACCGGTTATTATTATCGGTAAGGCACTCAACAAAAATTGCAATTCCTCCGGGGCCATACCCCTCAAATGCAACTTCTTCAAAATCCGATGCGTCTTTATCTGCCTTGCTTATAGCCCGTTCAATAACATCTTTCGACATATTTTGCCCTTTGGCATTTTGAACTGCCTGGCGTAACCGCGAATTAGAATCCTCGTCAGAACCACCCAACTTGGCAGCTACTGTAATCTCTTTAGAAAGTTTCGAAAACATTTTTGAGCGCTTGGCATCAGCCGCTCCCTTTTTACGCTTTATCGTTGACCATTTGCTGTGACCTGACATAAATTTTCCCTTTTAATTCTTCTTCCCATAAAAATACAATAATTCATTTTTTTTTGAAAAAAAAGAGAAACAGAAACTATAAACACGGGAAAGATGAAAGTGACAAAATCAGCAAATGCCAATTGGCTTTCTTTTTGAAACACCAACCAATCACCATCCTAAAAATAAAATACTTGTTCCTAAAAACGCAATTACCAAACCAGCCGCAATGTGCACATATTCTCCTTTGTCTTTAAAATTTAAAAACCTGGCTCCCTTGTAGCCCAGATAAACAATGCCCAGCATGGTAACTATAGTAGCCAATCCAAAAATAATGGCGACTGTTGCAACCCCTACAGAACTATGTTCAGCAGCCGGAAAAATAAGCATTGGAATAAGCACTTCGCACGGACCAAAAACAAAAATGAGGAAAAGCATCCAAAAGGTTACATTTGATTTTTCGTTCTTATCCACGTCGTCTTCACTGTCGCTTAAATGATGCATTCTTCGAATTCGCCGGGGAAGTAAAAAATTAAAAAAATGGTGATGATGACCTCTTCTTTTTAAATGACGAAACAGACCATAAAAGAAATAAATGAGCCCAAATGCAAAAAGTAACCATCCGACGATTTCCCCCCGGAAAGCTTCTATTGATTCCAGTTTGCTGACGCTAATCCCCAGGGCAATCCCAATAAAACCTAAAACCACTGAACTACTCACATGACCGAGTCCGGAAACAAAAGTTATCCAAAGCGTTTTGGAGCGCGACCAGTTTCTGGCTTTACTTAACACGATAAATGGCACATAGTGATCGGGACCTAAAAGCGTATGAAAGAATCCCAAAGATGCAGCCGTAACATATAATAAATAGAGTTCGTTCATTTTCAGCTTACTTTAATTTATTGATTAAACCGGCCTGACATGCTGCGCCAAAACCGTTGTCGATATTTACAACACTAATTCCCGCCGCGCAACTGTTTAACATTGCCAACAACGCTGTGACTCCGCCTAAATTTGCACCGTATCCAACACTTGTCGGCACGGCAATTACGGGTTTATCAACCAAACCACCAATTACACTGGGAAGTGCGCCTTCCATTCCGGCAACAACAATAATAACGCGAGCGCCACGAATCAAATCCATCCGACTAAATAAACGATGAATTCCGGCCACCCCAACATCGTAAATACGTTCCACCTTGTTTCCTAAAAAATTGGCTGTTTCAACCGCTTCTTCTGCAACCGGAAGATCGGAAGTTCCTGCAGCTACCACTGCAATATAGTCTTTAGTGAGTTTATTTGTTTTATGATGATAAACAATGGTTTTTGCCTGCGGATTAAAAACAGCACCGGGAACAACCTGAGTCACACCCTGAAAGATCTCCTCCGAAGCCCGGGTTGCCAGAATATCAATTCCGGTTTTATACATTCTTTCTGCAATTTGTTGCACCTGTTCCTTGGTTTTTCCCGCAGAATAAATTACTTCAGGAATTCCAGTTCTTTCCAACCGCCCGGAATCAATTTTTGCAAAACCAAGATCTTCAATTCCCTGTTCTTTAAGCTGGACCAGCGTTTCCTCCAGACCCAACTTGCCACTTTTATAACTTTTCAGCAATTCATTTACTCCCATCTTCCAAACTTTTTAAAACCAACTCGCGAACGGATTGCAACGAAACATTATTCTCAATCGCCAGGCGTTTACAATCTTCAAACTCGGGTTTTGTATTCACCAGTTTTCCTTTATAAAAACACTGTTTTACTTTCACATCGCCGAGTGAGGTTGTTACTGTTTTCTCTTCACGAGGAAGCGCATTCTTTTTCAATATCGTTTCCCGAAGACCGATGGTACTCGTATTTGAAAACAGAATTGCTTTCATCTTTGCACTGTCTCCCTGTGCACAAAGCACACAAAGTTTACTTGCCGGTCGTGATTTTTTCATGATGATATTTTCAATCCAAACATCGCTGGCTCCGGCATCAAAAAGTAAGTCCATTACAAATTCATAATTTTCAGGGCTTAAATCATCGATATTGCACTCAAGCAAAGTTGCATCACTTTGAATTACATCTTCATCCTCATCAATTTCAGCAAGAAAAACGCGTAAAACATTAGGGATCTCAGTATCAATGGTTCCCAGTCCATAGCCTGTTTTCCGAATATCAAAATTTATTGAAGAAGTGAATTCATCAACTGTTTCAGCTAAAATTGCAGCTCCGGTCGGAGTAGTTGCTTCGTACTGAACCAGACCAGTTCTCACCGGAATATTTTTCAAAATTTCGGCAGTTGCCGGAGCCGGCACAGGCATAATTCCATGCGCACATTTTACGGTTCCGCCACCCAGTTGAACCGGAGCTGAAAGGACTTTATCCACTTTCAAATAATCCAAACAAATGGCGGCACCAACAATATCAGCAATCGAATCGAGCGCTCCAACTTCATGAAAATGCACTTTCTGAATCGGAATATTATGAACCTTTGCCTCTGCAACAGCAACATGTTTAAAAATATTTAAAGCTGTGGTTTTTACGCGGTTCGGCAGCCCGGAATCATTCACCAAAGTTTCAATATGATGCAAATGACGGTGTTTCTCATTTTCCGGATTTTCGATTACAACATCAGCTTTAATTCCGCTGATTCCTCTCCTTTTATCCTCCTTTATTTCCAATAAAAAGCCTTCAATATTTAGTTTTTCGAGCTCTGATTTCAGATACTCAGGATCTACTCCGAGGTGAATCAAAGCACCAAGATTCATATCGCCGCTAACTCCGGCAAAGCAGTCGTAATACAATATTCGTTGCATATATTAATTGGATGTATTAATCTGATTTTTTATAGCCCGGTTCAATTTCCCTGAAACCAAACCTTCGGTATCTATCACACATTTCTCAAATCCAAGCGATGTAATTCTCGCCGTTACTTCATCCTGCATCAGCACCAAACGTTCCACTTCTTCACTCGGGACCTCTATTTTTCCGTACGAATCATAGTGGCGCACACGAACGTCTGAAAAACCCATCTCATTCAACATATTTTCAGCATCTTCCACCTGCTGAAGTTTTTGTCGTGTGATAACATGATTATATGGAATTCGGGAGCTGAGACACGGACTTGCAGGTTTATCCCAATTAGGCAATTCAAAATACCGTGCCAACTGCCGAAGTTCTTCCTTTGCGATTTTGCAATCGGCCATCGGTGAAAGAATCTCATGATTTGAAGCGGCCTGTAATCCCGGGCGGTAATCACCAAAATCGTCAAAATTGGTCCCATTCAACACATCAAAATCAGGATATTTATTTTTCACAGCACTTAAATCGCTGTACAAATGTTCTTTGCAAAAAAAACAGCGATTTACCGGATTCACATTGTAACGCTCGTCGGCAAGCTCATTGGTTTTTATTATTTCCAAATAAATGTCAAACTGGCTGCAAATCTCCTGCGCCAATTCAAAATCCTTTTTCTTTAAGCTTTCAGAGTTGGAAATTACGCCAACAGCATTCTCGCGTCCCTGAAATTTCCGTGCTAAAAATAATACTAAAGTTGAATCAATTCCCCCGGAAAACGCTACGATTGATCCCTTTCGGGATTTGTACCATTTTTCGAGTTCACCTAATTTTTGTTGTATTTGAATCGTCAATACCGACATGGTTTTCGATTTTAGAGATTTAGATTATTTGTGTTTAAATTAAATATGGCAAACAAAAGATTTCAAAAAAGTTACACTTAACATTTGTTGTTCACCAGTCAATCGTAACACTTTTCTTAAAAAAAATAACACCACAAACATAATAAATGTTTTCCGCGGATTAAAAAAGAGGGAATCTAAAAAATCATCTATTTTTGTAGCCACGTTTTGAATTATGCAGCAAAAGAAACTTTATATTGAAACCTATGGTTGTCAGATGAATGTCGCCGACAGTGAGGTTGTGGCAGCCATTCTTCAGGAAAAAAATTATCAACTGGCGACTGAAATTGAAGAGGCAGACGCCATTTTCTTAAATACATGCTCAGTTCGCGACAATGCAGAACAGCGCATTTGGAATAAACTGGAAAACTACAACAGCCTTCGAAAAAAGAATAAAAACCTGATTGTTGGAGTTCTCGGATGTATGGCCGAGCGCGTTGGCGAAAATTTTCTAAACAAAGGAATGGCAGATTTGGTTGCCGGGCCGGATGCATACCGCGATCTTCCTTTTTTAATCGACAAAGTTGAGCACGGCGAAAATGCTGTAAACGTTGAACTTTCGACGAATGAAACTTACGATAAAATTACGCCGGTAAGAATTGGCGACAAAGCAATTTCGGGTTTTGTGAGCATTACGCGCGGCTGCAATAATTTTTGTACCTACTGCATTGTTCCCTACACTCGTGGACGAGAACGAAGCCGCGCCCCGGAAGATATTTTAAATGAAGTTCGCGATCTTTCAGCAAAAAGCTACAAGGAAGTTACCTTACTGGGACAAAATGTAAATTCATACCAATGGTTGCCCGAGGGAGAAAGAAAGCCTGTTAAATTCTGGGATTTGCTGGAAATGGTTGCGCAAGTGGATCCAAGTATGCGAGTTCGGTTTACAACTTCGCATCCAAAAGATATGTCGGATAAAGTGCTGCGAAAAATTGCGGAATATCCAAATATTTGCAAACATATCCACCTGCCGTTTCAATCGGGAAGTTCGCGTATTTTGAAATTGATGAACCGAAAATATGATCGCGAGTGGTACCTCGACCGGATTAAAGCCATTAAAAGTATTGTTCCCGACTGCGGACTTTCAACCGACGTTTTCACCGGATTTTGTTCGGAAACGGAAGAAGACCACGCAGAAACTCTTTCGTTAATGGAAGAAGTAAAATTCGACATGGCTTTTATGTTTAAATATTCAGAGCGACCGGGAACGTACGCTCATAAACATCTGACAGATGATATTCCGGAAGAAATAAAAACGCGGCGACTAAATGATGTAATTCGGCTTCAAAACCGGATGTCGATGGAAAGTAATCAAAACGACATTGGGAAAACGGTTGAAGTTTTGGTGGAAGGCTTTTCAAAAAAATCGGACGATATGTTGTTTGGAAGAACTTCGCAAAATAAAGTTGCTGTATTTCCAAAATACAATTTCAAGAAAGGCGATTTTGTGCAGGTAAGAATTGAAAAATGCACACAAACCACACTGATTGGAGATATTTTAAAATAAAATACCATGGGAAAGTTAGTTGGAGAATTTAATGCTTACCGTTCGAAAATGAATGAAAAAATTCTGGCTTCGGACAACAAAGTAATGAAGCGAATTTACGGAATTGACACACTAACCTATCAGGAAGGTGCGTTAAGTACAAAAGTTAAAGAAATGCTTGGGCTGGCCACTTCGATGGTGTTGCGCTGCGACGACTGTGTAAAATACCATCTTGAAAAATGTTACGAACAAGGGGTCACAACCAAAGAAATTTTTGAAGTTTTTTCGGTAGCAAATCTGGTTGGAGGAACCATTGTAATCCCGCACACCCGGAGGGCTGTTGAATACTGGGAAGAACTACACGATGGCAAAAACTAAAACTTTTTGTATTTTAATTGTTATATTACTGAATCAAATGTTTAAAAATGGATAAAATATTTGCAATTTCATCAGCGGGAAAAACAGAAAAATCCTTTCTTGATTTACGATTTGGGAAATGTGAAAACATAGTTTTTTACAATGCAACGCAGGATTCTTTTTCTATCATTGAGAATCCCTATAAGAATTCAGATCACAGTGGAATAAAACTGGTAAAATTTTTACAAAACGAAAAAGTCTCAACCATTATTACCGGTGAGGTTGGTCCAATGGTTAGCAATCTGCTTGAGAAAGAAAAACTACAGCTGGTTCTTTTAGATGAAGAAAGGATTAAAATTGAGGAAATAATTTCACGTATTCAAAAAAAATAAAGAGCCACACAAAAAAATACATCCCTTAAAATAAACCGGTGTTAATAAAAGGAATCAAAGACAGTTGTACAGCCTGAACATACAGTTGTGTGCGGCTGATTTTGTTTTTTGTGAGCAAGCCCACCGCCCCCTGTTTTTGTTTTGAATTCTCCTGGTTAAAAATAATATCAATTGCAGTCCCCAATTCTCTTCCGCTTTTTACTAAATCAGCTATCGCAGGAGGTAAAAGAAAAGTTGTCGTTCTGGCTTCACCACTGTTATCTTTTGACAAAACGACAATCCACGCAAATGCGGTCGTTCTTTTCTCCGAGTGTTCAATACCACCTTCGATTCCAACCCAAAAATTTGCATCGGGTATTTTATGTTTTGCACCAACAGCGCGGTTATGCGCTCCAAGTTTTGTTTCCACGTCGCTGACAGGTTGGTCAGACACTCCCGAGTCAACCTCAACGCTTTCAACTTCAACCGTCGAATAAAAATCTAAAAATCCTTCTTTTACGGCACTAATTTTTACCGGGTTTTCAGAGGCTACAACAATTTTTATTTTTTTTTCGTTTAATCTCATTCGCTTCTTTTTATCTGATGATCAAAAAAAGAATTAAGAAAATCACGGGCAAAAATAGAAATTAGAAATGGGATTGAAGAATAACGCGTCATGAATCGGTGGTATTTATTATTTTTGAAAAATGAAAGTTAGAGAAGCAAAACCGGAGGACATCCTTTCAATTGTCGATTTTCAAATTGCAATGGCAAAAGAAACGGAAGGAATTGAACTGCACCTCCCGACTGTTGAACTTGGTGTGAAAGCAGTTTTGAACGATGCCAGCAAAGGCAGATATTATGTTACTGAAGTTAATGACGAAATTATTGGATCACTCTTAACCACCTATGAATGGAGTGACTGGAGAAATGGAACAGTATTGTGGATTCAGTCGGTTTATGTACGCCCAAACTTCAGAAGAAAAGGCGTGTACAGAAATATGTATTCTCATCTTAAACACAAAGTTCTTGAGGACGAAAAGCTTAAAGGAATACGACTGTATGCTGATAAATCAAACATCTCTGCACACAAAACCTATAAAAAGCTGGGAATGAGCCCCGAGCATTATACAACTTTCGAATGGCTAAAATAAAACCATCAACCCGTTATGAAATCTTTGACACCGCTTGTAAGAAATCAGATTATTAAAGCGCAGCGTGCTGAAATAACTGAGTACTATACCTATAAAAAGTTAGCTCAAAAAGCCAAAAGCAAGTCAAACCGAAATGTTTTAAGCGAGATTGCTGACGACGAAAAGAGACACTATGAAATATGGAAAAAATATAGCGGCCGGGAAGTAAATCCAAGCCGCTGGGATATAAAAAAATATTACTGGCTTGCGCGTATTTTCGGACTAACATTCGGGCTAAAATTGATGGAGCGGGGTGAAGAAAGGGCACAGATTAATTACAAACATATTGGAAAAGAAATTCCCGAGGCTATTCAAATAAGCAAAGAAGAAAACGACCACGAAAAGGAACTTATTGCACTAATTGATGAAGACCAGTTAAAATACATCGGTTCAATTGTTTTGGGATTAAATGATGCCCTGGTTGAAATTTTAGGAACTTTAGCCGGTTTAACGTTTGCTCTTCAAAACAATCGTTTGGTAGCGTTGGCAGGGGTTATCGCCGGAATTGCCGGGGCACTATCAATGGCTTCCTCTGAATACCTCTCAAACAAATCGGAAGGAAAAGAAGACGGCGCAATCAAATCGGCTATTTTTACAGGAATAGCTTATGTTTTTGCTGTGATTTTCCTGGTTGTTCCTTATTTTGTGCTTAACTCACCATTTTTAAGCTTAGCCTGGGCTGTTCTTGATTCTGTTTTTGTAGTATTTATTTTTAGTTATTACATTTCGGTGGCCAATGATCAGTCGTTTAAAAAACGTTTTTTAGAAATGATTGTTCTGAGTACTGTGGTTGGATTGATCTCGTTTGGCTTGGGGTATCTGGCACGTTTAATTTTTGGAATTGAAGTTTAAAAACATTGAGTATTTACCTACATAAATTAATTGAAGAGGGAGAGCATCAGCAGCAGGATTTTAAATACTGTATTAACGACTCAAAAAAAATTGCAAAATCGCTGGTCGCTTTTGCCAACACCGATGGCGGACGTTTGCTGATTGGAGTAAAAGACAATGGCAAAATTGCAGGAATACGCACCGATGAAGAATTTTATATGGTAGAATCGGCGGCCAAGATTTATAGTACACCTGCAATTAACTTCTCAACCAAACAATGGCAGGTAGAAGGGAAAACTGTTCTGGAAATTGGCATTGACGCAAGTGAGGACAGACCTCATTTTGCGAAGGATGAAAGTGGAAAGTGGCTGGCCTATGTGCGGATGAAGGACGAAAATGTCCTTGCTCACAAGATACAAATTGAAGTATGGAAAAAACAAAACAGCCTGAAAGGAATTTATTTTACATACTCTGAGGATGAAAAATTTCTGGTTGAATATCTGCAAAAAAATGAACAAATAACTTTTTCAAAATTTATGCGACTTGCCCATATTTCGAGACGAAAAGCTGAAGAAGTTCTGAGTAACTTTGTAGTTATGGATGTGATTCGAATGAATACAAACAGAGAAGGAACTCACTTCTTTCTCAACACTGAAATTGGTGAGAAAGAATTACAAAAATTTGAATAACAACATCGCGCAATTACAATAAATAGCTAATATTCCGGATAAAAACTTTTGCAAAGAGACCAGGTGTTTAAATAAAAAAGGTAGAACAGCTTTTATTTGAATTTAGAAATAACATCGCACAGAAGAAATTTACTTAATACGACTTAGCTTTAAAATATGTATCTTTTCACAAAAAATCAGAACATTTTAATAAGTATAGATTTTTTGTGAAAAATAATTTTTTAGAGTAAAAAATAATTAATGGAGATCTATAATCTAGAAAAAAAAGACAACACCCCATACCAGATATTCAAAATCATAATTATAGAAAACGACGCAAGCTTCAACCAACAAATAAACCAGAGTCTAATCAATGCAGGTTTTCAAACAATTGTCACATCCTCGGGGGAAGAAGCATTATCGAAGATACAAGGGAAAGATAACGAAATCCTTTTGCTTGATTTCAATTTGTCTGACTTCCCGGCAGAGCTCTTAATAGAAAAATTGGAAAAAACTTATAAAAAAACTCCCAATTTGCTGCTGCTTGCAGCAAAGAATAGCGAAAAAAGGATTCTCAGCATGCTACGTCTTGGTGCACATGATTATATCGTAAAAGATTCCGGTTTTCTTGATATTTTGGTGGAAAAGTTAAAGCGGGTTTGCCTCCTAGTTGAAAAACATATAAAACTTGAACAAACTGCAAAGGCATTACAGGAAAGTGAATCTAAGTTTCATCATCTTAACGAAACGCTTACCCAAGGAGTAATCTACCAAGACAAAAAAGGAAAAATTATTTCTGCCAATTCGGCTGCCAAAAAAATATTTGAGGTCAGTGAAGAAAGAATAAAAAATGTAGATTTGGAAAATATCGACTGGGAAGTTATTGATGAAGACAAAAATACTCTTCCAAAAAAAGAATTTCCATCTTCAGTTGTTTTTCGAACAGGCAAAAAAGTTGAAAACGTTCTAATCGGGGTAAAGAAGCCAACAGAGAGCAATTATATCTGGCTAATTATTAGTTCTGTTCCAAAATTTTCAAAAAACAATAAAAAACTTCTTGGAGTTTGTTCTACTTTTCTCGAGGTTACCAAACGAATACTTGCCGAGGAAAAGCTTCAACAAAAGAGTACTTTATTAAACCAAACTGCTGATGTTGCTAAAATTGGAGGTTGGGAAGTAAACCTGAAAAAGAATACGGTTGAATGGACTATAACAACCAAAAAAATTCATGAGGTAGCTAATGACTATATTCCCACAATTGATGATGCGATAAATTTTTATACTCCTGAATCACGTGTGATAGTTAAGAATGCAGTGGAAGAAGCAATAAACAAAGGGGTATCCTACAATTTAGAGCTTCAGATAACAACCGCAAAAGGGAAAAAAAAATGGACAAATGCAATTGGCATCCCGGAAATGAGAGGCAATAAATGCGTGCGCTTCCATGGCATTTTTCAAGATATTACAGAAAGAAAACTTGCAGAAACAAAACGTCTTGAGCTAAACAGAAAATTAAAAAACAAAGAAAAACAGCTGGAGGCCATCAATCAACAACTTAGAGCACACGAACAACAACTAAAAAACGCAAACCAGCAATTAATAACAACAAACCAACAACTTACAGTCAATGAAGTACAATTAAAAACGCTAATAGAACAACTCCTCCTAAAAGAAAAGGAACTCAAAAAGAACAAAGAAACCGTTGAAAAATATCTTGATTTAGCAGCTGAAATCGTTTTGTCACTTGATTCAAAGGGAAGAATTTTAATGATAAACGAGAGCGGCGAAAAACTTCTTGGTTACGAAAAAGATGAACTTATTGGGAAAAACTGGTTCTCAACCTGTATTCCCGCGGCAGCGAAAAAACAAATAAAAAACGTATTTAATAACATACTTCAAAACAATAAATCCAATTATTCCACTTTTGAATCTGAAATTTTAACAAAAACAGGAGATATAAAAACAATTCTCTGGCACAATACAATCTTTCCTGACCCAAATAATGAAAATGCAGGCACTTTAAGTTCGGGCGAAGATATAACCAGCCGAAAAAAATACGAAAACCACATAATTGAGCTTAATCAACAGTTGCTGCTGGCGCAGAATATCGGAAAACTGGCTCACTGGCGCGTGGATTTAACAGAAAATCAAGCACATTGGTCAGATGAAATGTTTAATTTGTACGGAATTCCTATTGCCGAAGGGGAACTGACTTACAAAGAACAAAAAAAATATATTCATCCTGAAGACTGGAATCTGTTTCACAATTCAATACAAAAATTAAAAAACGAAGATGTTCCCTACGACATACAAATACGTTTAATACGGCGTGACAAAAAAATAGTCTGGACAAGAACAAAAGGTTTTTCTCAAAAAAATGAAGATGGGGAGATATTTGAGCTTTACGGAGTTGTACAGGACATCACCGACTATAAAAACACAGAAAATGAATTAATCGAACAAAAGCTATTGTTTGAAAATATGTTTAATGCAATTGAGGATGCAATTGTAATTACCGATATAGAAAGACGAGTAAAACTTGTTAATGAAGGTGTAAAAAAAACATTCAAATACACCAAAAAGGAATTAGACGGAAAGAACTCAGGAATACTTTATACAGACATTGCAGAGTATACCGACGTGGGATTAAAAATATTTGGAAATGAGGCACCGGACAAGAAATACTATTATGTCAGCAATTACAAAAGAGCCAACAAAACTACTTTCCCCGGGGAAACTTTTGGCACCAAATTATTCAACGCTAAAGGAGAATGGATCGGTAATTTGGCGATTATTCGGGATATTACAGAACGAGTAAAATACATAGAAGACATAAAAAAAGCAAAAGAAAAAGCAGAAGAAGCCGACAGGCTCAAATCAGCTTTCCTTGCCAATATGAGTCATGAAATCAGAACGCCCATGAATGGTATACTTGGATTTACAAGTTTATTAAACGAGCCGGGATTAACAGGTGAAGAAAAACAGCGTTTTATCGATATCATCCAACAAAGTGGAAACCGCATGTTAAATACAATCAATGATTTAATTGACATCTCGAGAATAGAAACAGGGCAGGTCGAACTATTTTTTAAAAGTGTTAATTTAAAAGAAGAAGTTGAAAATCAATACAATTTTTTTACAGCTGAAGCAAACAAAAAAGGCTTAACATTATTTCTGGAAGACAAGCTGGATGAAGAAGAAAAATATTTTGGAACCGACCTCAAAAAAATAAGTTCCATAATAACGAACCTTGTAAAAAATGCGATAAAATATACAGACAGAGGTTACATTGAAATTGGAATGGAAAAAAGAGACAGCAATCTGATATTTTATGTAAAAGATACGGGAATTGGTATTCCTAAACAAAGACAGTCGGCCATTTTTGACCGTTTTGTTCAGGCTGATATTGGTGATTCAAGGGCTTATGAAGGTTCGGGCCTCGGTTTGTCGATAACAAAAGCCTACGTTGAGATGTTAGGAGGGGAGATACATGTACATTCAAAAATTGGAGTAGGTACGCTATTTACAGTAGTACTTCCGGAAATTTCTGAAAAACAGAAAGCAAAGGAAGAAAAGCCAGACAAAGTTTCCGTTACCGTCAACAACGGGCTAAAAAAACTTAATGTATTGATAGCAGAAGATGACGAAACCAGCTTTTTACACCTTTCTTTTCTTTTGGAAAATTACGCAAAACAAATTCACAGAGCAAAAACAGGGCTGGAAGCGGTAAAACTCTTCAAAATAAATTCAGATCTTGACCTGGTTTTAATGGATATAAAAATGCCTGACATGGATGGTTTTGAAGCCACTAAAGAAATCAGGAAAATAGACCCTGATGTAGTAATAATTGCCCAAACGGCTTATGCGCTGGAAGGAGACAGGGCAAAAACACTGGAAGCAGGATGTAACAGTTATATTTCAAAACCTATTGATAAGGGTAAACTGATTTCATTAATAAAAAAATATTTTTAAC
Organism: Maribellus comscasis; assembly: GCF_009762775.1. Classification (GTDB taxonomy): domain Bacteria; phylum Bacteroidota; class Bacteroidia; order Bacteroidales; family Prolixibacteraceae; genus Draconibacterium; species Draconibacterium comscasis. Next base: position 1,658,766 of record NZ_CP046401.1, read on the forward strand.
CCGTTAATTGTATTGTTACATAAAATTAATTTCTCAAATACTTTTAACTTGCTATTTTTACTAATTCAAAATAAACAGTAAAATTATGCTTAAAAGATTATCACTGCTGGTATTTTTACTAGCCATTGGATTAAATATTTTTGCCCAAGACGCTTACATGGATGCGCAGGCAGAGGATGTTGAAAAAACCTATGTAGGTGGGGAAAAGTATGAGGTAAAAACTTACCCACATACTTTTAAAACTAAAAAACCTAAAAACATTATTTTCTTGATAGGTGATGGTATGGGAGTTTCTCAGGTTTTTGCAGGCTTAACAGCCAACCACGGTCGGCTTTTTCTTGATAATTTTAAACACGTCGGTTTCTCTCAAACTCAGTCAACATCTGATTTTATAACCGATTCAGCAGCAGGCGGCACAGCTCTCTCCACTGGAGTTAGAACCTATAACGGAGCCATTGCCGTTGACACGGAAAAAAAGCCAATAAAAACGATTTTGGAAAAAGCAGAAGAAAAAGGTCTTGCTACAGGACTCGTTTCTACTTCAACGATAACCCATGCAACTCCTGCGTCGTTTATTGCACATCAGCCAAACAGAAATATGTATGAAGAAATTGCTGCTGATTTTTTAAAAACCGATATTGATGTTTTTATTGGAGGGGGCAAAGCTCATTTCACTCAACGGAAAGATGGCAGAAATCTGGTGGAAGAATTTAAACAAAAAGGTTATCAATTTGAAGAGGATATTGAAAATATCAAAAAAGTAAAAAAGGGCAAACTCGTTGGGTTAATCGAAGAAGGTGACGCCGGAAGGCTTGAACATCGTAAAGATATGTTGCCCGTCTCAACAGAAACAGCCATTAATATTTTAAGTAACAACAAAAAAGGTTTCTTTTTGATGGTCGAAGGATCTCAGATCGATTGGGGTGGCCATGCCGGAAGTACTATTTATATTGTGGAAGACATGCTTGACTTCGACAAAGTTGTAGGGAAAGCTCTTGATTTTGCATCAAAAAACAGAGAAACACTTGTGGTTGTAACCGCCGACCATGAAACCGGCGGGATGGCGATTACCGGTGGCGATTTTGAAACCGGTATGGTAAAAGCCGATTATCCGTTGGGGGGGCACACCGCAGTTATGGTTCCGGTTTTTGCGTACGGCCCGGGAGCTGAAGAATTTGGTGGTATTATGAAAAATACAGATGTAAATAAAAAAATGGAAAAACTATTACTCAACAAATAGATTATTAGCCATCTACAAAACAAAAAAGCCGGAATCAGGATTAGCTGATTCCGGCTTTTCTATTGCTTTTTTAAATAGTTTTTATATTTTCAAACTTTCAAATTCAGACTTATGAGAGAGGCATTGGAAGTTCTTGATAATGTTAGACTAAATTTTTCCCAATCTGGTTTATTTGCTTTAAATGTCACCATTGCATTTATAATGTTTGGTGTAGCGCTTGACATTAAACTCCAACATTTTAAGGATGTCATTATGAAACCCAAATCGGCATTGGTAGGAGTCTTGTCTCAATTCCTACTGCTTCCTCTTGTTACTTTGGCTTTTATTTTGATATTAAACCCAACTCCTACAGTAGCTTTGGGCATGATACTTATAGCATCGTGCCCCGGCGGCAACATTTCGAATTTTATGAGTGCACTGGCAAAAGGAAACGTTGCACTATCAGTAAGTTTAACGGCAGTTGCGACACTGGCAGCAACCTTTATGACTCCTGTAAACTTCGCCATCTGGGGAAAAATTTATTTAAACCAATACAATGCCTCAGCAGGCGCCGGTAATTATCTTGTCCCTATCGAAATAGATTTTTTCCAAATGGTACAAACTGTAGTTGTTTTGCTGGGAATACCCGTTGTATTGGGAGTTTTATTTTCACAATATCTTCCCCGGTTTACTGCCAGAATAAAAAAACCAATCAGACAGCTTTCTATTATTATTTTTATTGCATTTGTAGTTATCTTATTATCTGCAAATTTCGACCATTTTATGAAATTTATTCACCTTGTGTTTATAATCGTTCTTATCCACAACGCTATTGCTTTGGGAACAGGCTTTTCTATTTCAACCCTGTTTCGTTTACCCAGAGTCGACAGAAGAACAATTTCATTGGAAACAGGTATTCAAAACTCAGGATTAGCTTTGGTTTTAATGTTTAATCCCAAAATATTTCCACCTGAACTTGAGTTGGGAGGAATGACAATTATTGCAGCCTGGTGGGGAGTGTGGCATATTATCAGTGGTTTGGCAATTTCTACGATTTGGTCTAAAAAGCCATTAACACAACCTGCCACCTCAAACGGGTAATTTTTATAGTTTTGCAAAATCAAACGGATAATAAAACTTAACTGCGAGATTTAACAAATGAAGTACGAAAAATGGTCGTTAGGATATTGGTGCTTAAAGCAATATGTAACATTTGCTGATTGGCTGATTCACAAAAAAATAAAACTCAACGGAGAAGAAAATATCCCTAAAAAGAAACCCATTCTGTTTGCTCCGAATCATCAAAATGCACTTAGCGATCCGATGGCAATTTTGCTACACACTCCATTTCAACCGGTTTGGCTGGCTCGTGCCGACATTTTTAAATCGAAAACGGTTGCCGCAATTTTACGTTTTCTGAAAATTATGCCCGTATATCGTTTGCGCGACGGAAAAGAAAATCTGGCAAAAAACGACCATACTTTTACTGATTCAATAAAAGTGTTGGAAAATAATGGCGCACTTGCACTTTTCCCGGAAGCGGCCCATTCAGGAAAACGCCAAATGCTGGCACATAAAAAAGCTGTCCCGCGGATTGTTTTTATGGCCGAAGAAAAAGCCGGATATAAGCTGGACATTCAAATTGTTCCCACGGGAATTTACTACAGTCATTACTGGAAATTTAACCGAAGTGTGCTTGTAAATTTTGGCAAACCAATTCCGGCACAAAACTATCTGGAAGAATACAAAACCAATCCAAATTCGGCAACTCTGGCGCTTCGGAAGGCAGTTTCAGATGCAATTCTGCCGCTAATTCTGAATATCAACAGCAAAAAATATTATACTGATTTTGAAAACATCCGGGAAATTTTTGGGAAACACTTTTTAAAGACGCAAGGCAAGAAATATTCGCTGCTAAATCTTTTTCAGTCGGACCAAAAGCTGGTTGCACAACTAGACAAACTGGAGGCTGAAAAACCAGAAGAAACAGAAAAACTCGTTTCGCAGGTAAAAGAATATCAACGCAACTTAAAGAAACACAAACTCAGAAGCTGGGTGATTGAAAAACGAAAAAGCAATTTTATAAATATCATTGGAAGCCGACTTATACTTCTGATCGGCTTACCTATTTTTCTTTATGGATTTTTACTAAACGCCGTCCCCTATTTTACGATTGACCGTTTAATTCGTAAAAAAGTAAAAGACAGGACATTTTGGAGTTCGTTCTTCCTGGTTGCCGGCATTGTACTTTTTCCGGTAATTTATATTATTGAGATATTGGCGCTGGGCTGGCTGCTACCTTCTTTATTGTGGAAAATAATTTTTGTTGTGAGTTTACCTTTTGCCGGGAAACTGGCATTTAAATGGTATATTTTACTTCGGAAAATTATTGGAAGAACACGTTTCGTTATGTTAAAACTGACGAATAAAAAAGAATATCAAAACATCGTTCAGCAACAGGAAAATCTTTTCAACCTATTAGACAAATTAATTCCGGACTAAAACTTTTTTACCTAATTTTATATTCAAACTTTAACATACCTTCCAATGCCCGAAAAATTAAAAGATATCCTTTTCCCCAAGGAAAAAGTTGAACTGTTTGGCCGTGTTTTAAAAGAAGAATATCCGCCTTTTGATTCTGAAAATTTTGTTGCTTCGGTTTGCGATAAAAATTGGCCTGCCAGAGAATTAAAAGAAAAAATGCGGCACACCACGTTGTGTTTACATAAATATTTACCTGACGATTTTTCAGAAGCAGTCAAAACCCTGCAGAATATTGTACCCAAAGTCACGGGCTTTGAAGCAATAGTTTTGCCTGATTATATTGAAGTTTACGGAATTGACTATCCAGAAATTTCTGTTCCGGCATTGGGAGTTTTAACCACGTGTGGTTCTTCCGAATTTGGTATCCGCCCGTTTTTAAACAAAGACCTGATAAGCACCATGAAATATATGCTTGTGTGGGCCGACAATGAAGATTTTAAAGTCAGGCGATTTGCCAGTGAAGGCTGCCGCCCGCGTTTGCCTTGGGCTTCAGGAGTACCGGCATTAAAAAAAGATCCGTCGCTGATTCTTCCCATTCTGGAAAAACTAAAAGATGACCCGGAAGAATTTGTACGAAAAAGTGTAGCCAATAATCTCAACGATATCTCCAAAGATCATCCGGAACTGGTTTTGGATATTTGCGAACGCTGGCAGGGAAATTCAAAAAACACAGATTGGATTATTAAACACGCGTGCAGAACACTTTTGAAGCAGGGCAACAATAGGGCCATGCTGCTTTTCGGTTTTGCCAACCCGGAACAAATGCAAATTAAAGAGCTTCAGTTTTCAAGTCTTTCTCCTGCTATTGGTGATGAAATATCGTTCTCTTTCAATTTAAATCTAAAAACAAAAAAGAAACAAAAAGTGCGTTTGGAATACATCGTTCATTTTGTAAAAAAAACCGGAAAGACTTCGCCAAAAGTTTTTCAAATGAAGGAAGTTTTGCTGGCTCCGGGGATTCATCCAATTCAGAAAAAACATTCGTTTGCCAACATGTCAACCAGAAAACATTTTTCGGGTGAACATAAATTTCAGCTGGTGGTAAATGGCGAAGTAAAAGCAGAACAAATAGTCCAGCTTGCCGATTAATAAATGTAACCTAATTGTTTTAAGTCCAATTTTCCTTTAACCGGAATTGTTGCTGCATTGTGCAACAAAATAATTTTGTCACTTACATCCAGAATGTCATTATAATAATGGTCAACCAGTATTATTCCCTTATTTTGCTTTTCACGTTGAATTAAACTTTTAACAATTTCAACATGAGCCGGCATGATGTGAGTAAAAGGCTCGTCGAGCATACAAAACATTGATTGAATTGTGAGAATCAAATACAATTCCAGAATCCGTATTTCGCCTCCTGACAACTTGTTGACTCCGGATTTATAATATCTGTCAAACTGGTTGAAGTATTTAAGGAAATCAGAAAAGTCAAGCTGGAAATGATTAAAAATTCTTTTTATCGGAATTGATTTTGGGAGAAAATTAAACTGCGGCAAATAACTGATGAGTCCGTTCCCTTTATACGCTTCGTGAATTGTACGGCCATCTATCCGAACCGATTTATTGTATGTTTGCAGATCGCCAAAAATAATCCGTAAAAGAGTAGATTTCCCAGAACCATTTCTGCCCAGGATTCCCAGAGTTTCGCCTGTTTTACATTGCAAATAAACATCCGCCAACACTCTCCTCTGTCCGTATTCAAAAATAATACTATCAGCTTCCAGAATATGATTCATCTGATCTTTAAAACAAGGATTAACAAAATGAAAAATAAAAAAATATCGATTAAAAAAGTGAAAATCCAAAGTTGTTTTTTTGAGACTCCCAGATTTAAGTAATAAAAAAACTCATTTTTTTTAAAGGTGTAATTGGCATACAACACAAATATCAGTGCCACAATTTTAAACCAGAAGACAAAAACAAAGGGATTAATTCCATAAACAAAAATGATTGAAAGTGCTCCTGCTGAAATCAAAATATTAACAAATGCACTCGATAAATAATAATTTATAAAAAGTCTGATTTTTCTCAATTGATACAGCAATTTTGGCAACAATACAAAGTTACCAAAAGCATCCCTGTCAATTGATTAGAAAGTGTTATATAAACAAAAAATAAGTTAAATAAACGTCTGTTACCTTCTTCTCCTTGAGCGTTTTTGCCGTGGTTTTGTACGTTTAAATTTATCGATATAAGTCTTTTTAGGGCCGGTTCTTTTTTTCTTTTCATGAAAAGCGCCCTGGTAAGTTGGGTCATCAATTTTTCGCTGACGATCGATTTCGCGGAGCTGTTTCTGTTTTTCCTCAAAATCCGTTTCAACAATTGTAACTTCTCCGGGCATCTCTTCCTTCGGAATTTCCATGCGAATCAGCTCCTGAATTTTTTCAAAATGCCATTCATCCGAGGGCTCAATAAGTGTAATAGCGTCCCCCTTGTTTCCGGCACGTGCAGTTCTTCCAATCCGGTGAATATAATCGTCATAATTATTCGGAAGATCAAAATTAATAACATGGCTCACTAAACTGGCATCTAATCCACGGGCAGAAACATCAGTAGAAATCAGAATCCGGATCTCTCCGTCTTTGAAAGCTTTTATCGCATTTATCCGCGTATTCTGCGCTTTGTTCGAGTGCAAAATTCGTTTTTCCCCCTCAGTTTTACGCTTAATCACTTTAAAAACACCTTCCGCATGTTCCTTTGTTTTTACAAAAATAATAACCCGCGAAAAAGTCTCTTCATCTTTTAACAAATGCTGAATCAGGTTCAGCTTCGTCCTGTAATTCGGAACTTCATAGGCTTTTTGTGTAACCAATTCCACAGGCGTTGCCGACGGAGCTACTCCCACTTTTTCGTAATGATCCAAAAATTCTTCCGCCATTTTTTCCACTGTTTCCGGGAAGGTGGCAGAAAAAAGAAGGTTTTGCCTTTTACCCGGAAGAATCTCCTGGAGTTGCCTAAGTTGTGGTAAAAATCCCATATCAAGCATTCGGTCGGCTTCGTCGATAACAAGAAACTTTACCTTTTTCAGAGAAAGTACTCCTGCACGGTACAAATCCCGGAGCCGGCCCGGTGTTGCAACCAAAATATCAATTCCCGGTGTAACCAGTTCTGCATGTTTTGTCCAGCCGATTCCTCCAAAAATTGCAGCATGCCTCAAATCGGAATATGTTGTCAATTCTTCAATATCTTCGCCAACCTGAATCGAAAGCTCCCGGGTTGGAACTAAAATTACCACCCGCGGATCAACGCCTTCTGCCTTTTTTAATTTTGTAAACAAAGGTAAAAGATAAGCCGCTGTTTTGCCTGTTCCGGTTTGAGCAATTCCAACCACATTTACTCCCGAACTAATCCGGGGAATCGCTTTTCTCTGGATAGGAGTTGGTTCAGTAAAACCAATCTCGTCAAGCGACCTTAAAATGGCTTTCGATATTTTTAAATCTTCAAAAGATCTTTTCATGCCGCAAAAATAACAAAATCAAGCAACTACTTCAATCGATACATCTTCCCGGGCAAAGCTTTTAAAATATTTTTGAATTCCATATTTAGCAACAACGCTGAAACACGACTTACGGGCATTGAAAGTTTGGAAGAAATCTGATCAATAAAAAGTTCACTGTTCTCTTTCAACAAATCAACAACTTTCTCTTCGTCTTTTGTCAACTCAACAAATAAACTCGGTTGAACTACTTTTTCTTTATCATCTATCTCCCACCCCATAAAAAACTCTAAATCATCAATTCCCGTGATTAAACTGGCACCGTTATTTCGAATCAACTTATTACATCCTTTTGAATAAGTATCGCCCGCCCTGCCCGGAAATGCGAAAACATCGCGATTATATGAAAATGCAATATCGGCAGTAACCAGCGCACCGCCTTTTTCCGCCGATTCAACCACAATAGTTGCATCTGCCATGCCGGCAATTATCCGGTTCCGGCGCAAAAAATTGGGAGGATCAATTTTTGTTTCGCTTGGAAAATCACTTAACAAACCACCATTCTCCAGCATTTTTGAAGCAATTTCTTTGTGCAACGACGGATATAATTTATCCAATCCATGCGCAACAACACCTACCGTTGGCAAATTGTAATTCAATGCCGATTTGTGTGCATGAACATCAATTCCATATGCCAGTCCGCTTACAATTAAAATCGGATATTTACGTTCAGAAAATTGTTGAATTAATTCCTCACAAACCTGCTTTCCGTAGTCGGTAGCATTCCGGGTTCCAACAATCGAAATTACACGTTGCTCATCCAATTTTATATTTCCTTTTGTATAAATCAAAACAGGAGCATCAACGCAATTTTTTAACCGTCGGGGATAATTCTTGTCGGTATAAAAAAGGCTATTAATGTTTTCCTTATGAATGAATTTTAGCTCTCTCTCTGCACGTTCAAAAATTTCCTTATTGCTTATTCGTTTTACATTAACTTCTCCAATTCCGGGTATTTTCAGAAGTGCTTTTTTCGATTCTTTAAAAACACCTTCAACACTACCAATATACGAAACCAGATTCCGGGCGAGAATACCTCCCACTCCTGGAATCATAGAAAGTGCAATTTTGTAGATTAGATTGTCGTCCATTTTTGTTGTGAGGGCTTAAAATTTATATTCCAAGAATAGCATTGAGTGCTCCCTGCAATTTTCGTTTTTCCTCTTTTGAAAGTGCAGTTAGACTCACCGACGGATACTCAGCCATTCCTCGTTTGGTTTTTACTATCAAAGTTAGATCGCTCATTTTCCCGGCCATCGAATTTTCAAAAAATGCATTTTGAAGCATGTATTGTGGAAATTCAATGGAATTATACTCGCCTCCGCCAAAACGAATTGCTTTGTAGTAGCGCAACAAAACTTTGTTGTTTGCATCGCTAAAATAAATGTACTGATGGTCAGCAACCTGAAAATAAAGAAACCAAAGCGCAAAAACGCCAACTACAGCAATCCCCCAAATCGTTAAATCAAGCAAAAACAAAACCAGTGCAGCAACCGCAATTACCACACTTACCATATAAAAAAGCTTACGCAACTTGATGATTCGTTCTCTATTTTCAATCTTCATGAGTCGTTATCTAATTTCTAAAATTCAAAGTGCCGGAAACGGTTTCCAAAAAGGAAAACCAAAAATATTTTAACTTTACCGCAATTTAGCAGCTAAGTATGGGAAATTCAAAAATTTATTCCAAAATAATTTACAGTCGCCAGTTAGAAAACGAACTTTCAGAATGGATAAAAAAGTATCCGAAGGGCAAAGTTTTTTTGGCTACAGAAGAAACAGTTAATCAACTCCGGGTATCAAAATTCGACCATTTCTTTTTGAAAAAAGGAATTCAGAAAGTGGTAATTCCTTCAGGCGAAAACAACAAAAAAATTGAATCTGTTGCAAAAATCTGGGAATTCCTCTCTAAAAACGGAGGCGACAGAAAATCGCTTTTAATTAATATTGGTGGCGGAATGCTCACTGATTTGGCCGGTTTTGCAGCTACTACTTTTAAACGTGGCATTGATTTTCTCAATGTTCCAACAACACTGCTTTCGCAAGTTGATGCGTCGGTTGGTGGAAAAACCGGAATCAATTTTAACAGATTAAAAAATGAAGTTGGAACGTTTAAAGAACCTGTGGCAGTTATTATCAATACCGATTTTTTGCAAACCATCGACAAACAAAATTTCACTTCGGGTTTTGCTGAAATGATAAAACATGGTTTGATTTACAGTCCGGAACATCTGGAAGAATTAAAAGCTTTTGATTTCGAAAATATAAATTACGATTTGTTGCAGGAAATTATTCGGCATTCAGTAAATGTGAAGGAATATTTTGTAAGCAACGATCTCACTGAAAATAATATTCGCAAAGCATTAAATTACGGACACACAGTTGGGCACGCTTTTGAAAGTATTGCAATGGAGCAAAAACGCCCGATTTTGCACGGTTACGCTGTTGCTTACGGAATGATTGCGGAACTTTTTCTTTCGGCAGAAATATGCAATTTCCCAAAAACCGATTTTGATAAGATTAATGGATGGCTTTTAAAAGTCTATGGAAAATTCGACATTTCGGAAAAGGATTTCGACCGGCTTTTTGAATTGATGACACACGATAAAAAGAATGAATCGGGAAGAATAAATTTCACGCTTCTTCGCGCTGTCGGAAAAATTGAAATCAACCAAAACTGCGACAAAGAGTTAATTTTTGACGCTTTAAGATATTTTGCAAATTTATAATCGGGAAGAGCCAACAGAAAAGATGAAATACCAGATTTCGGCCAACACTAAAAATATTTCAGGAAAGATAAACTTGCCTGCATCAAAAAGCATCAGCAATCGTGTTTTAATTATCAGCTCGCTTTGTTTTAGTCCTTACCCGATTAAAAACCTGTCGGACAGCGACGACACCAAAGTTTTGTTTTCGGCTTTGCACTCGAACAAGAGTACATTTGACATTGGACACGCCGGAACAGCCATGCGTTTTCTTACTGCTTTTCTGGCAAAAATTGTGGGCGAATGGGAAGTTACCGGCTCGGAGCGAATGAAACAGCGCCCGATTAAAATTTTGGTGGACGCGCTAAATCAACTCGGGGCAAAAATTGAATATCTGGAAAATGAAGATTGCCCGCCACTGAGAATTTACGGTTCGCATTTAAAAGGACAAACACTTGTTCTGGACGGAAGTATTTCCAGTCAATATATTTCGGCACTTTTAATGATTGCCCCGACTGTTGAAAATGGGTTAACATTAAAACTGACTGGCGACATCACTTCGGGTTCGTACATTGAACTCACACTGAGATTGATGCAGAAATTTGGTATTCAATATCAATGGGAAGAAAATGAAATCTCGGTTCCTGAGCAAAATTATTTCCCGATGGAATTTACTGTAGAAGCAGACTGGTCGGGAGCTTCGTACTGGTATCAGATTCTCGCCTTAGCGGAAAAAGGAGAAGTTTTTCTGGAAAATCTTCAACTTGAAAGTTTACAGGGCGATGCAAATATTGCAGTTTGGTTTGAGCAATTTGGAGTCTTCTCTACTCAAAAAGAAAATGGAGTTCTGCTTTCAAAAACTGAAAATACTCAGCCGGCAAAACTGGAACTCGATTTTATTGAAAACCCGGATGTTGCCCAAACCATGGCATGTTTATGTGTTGCCAAACAAATTCCATTTCATTTTACAGGCTTAAAAACCTTAAAAATCAAAGAAACAGATCGGATTTTTGCACTCCAAAACGAATTGGCAAAATTTGGAGCGAGATTAACAGAACCGAAACACGGAGAATTGGCATGGAATGGAATAATTGATCCAACTTTGACAGAAAAAACTCCCGAAATAAAAACCTATCACGATCACCGGATGGCACTTGCTTTTGCGCCAATGGCAATTGTTGGTTTTACTTTTAAAATTGAAAATCCGATGGTTGTAACAAAATCATACCCAAATTTCTGGAACGATTTAAAAACAATTGGTTTTGAAATAACAGAAAAAGAATAATTATCGTTTTTGTCGAAAAAATTCCTGCATCAATTCGGCGCACTCAGTTGAAAGAACTCCTGACACAATCTCCGTTTTCGGGTGCAGAGCGTTGGATGCAAACTTTTTAAAACCTCTTTTATCGTCGGAAGCCCCATATACAATCTTCCCAATTTGCGACCAGCCCAATGCGCCGGCACACATCACACAGGGTTCCAATGTTACATACAAAATACAATCGTTCAGATATTTTCCGTCCAGCATATTCGCCGCAGCAGTAATCGCCTGCATTTCCGCATGGGCAGTAACATCGTTTAAAGTTTCTGTTAAATTGTGTGCGCGTGCAATAATTTTCTGATTTGAAACTACCACTGCGCCAACCGGAACCTCTCCCTCTTCAAATGCTAAAAGCGCCTCAGAAAACGCTTTTTTCATAAAATACTCATCATTAAACGGTTCAATCATATTTCTCTTAAAATGGCTGCTAAAATTCTGGATGAATTTGCTAAAATCTTCTTATTTTCGCAACCAAATTATAAAAAAGGTATCATGTACAGAACTCATACGTGTGGTGAACTGAGAATAGAAAATTTAGGTACTGAAGTTACCCTTTCCGGCTGGGTACAACGAATTCGCGATTTGGGAGCAATGACTTTTGTTGATTTGCGTGACCGTTATGGAATTACACAGCTGGTTGTTGACGAAAATACAGATAAATCGGTTACAGAAGATCTTGAAAAACTGGGACGCGAATTTGTAATTCAGGCAGTTGGAATTGTTCGGGAACGTTCGAGCAAAAACAAAAACATAACAACCGGCGATGTTGAAATTGCACTGAAATCAATTCAAATTTTAAGTCCGTCGGCTGTACCACCATTTACAATCCAGGATGATACCGATGGTGGCGACGATTTACGAATGAAATACCGTTATCTGGATTTACGAAGAACGGCTGTTCGCAAGAATCTGGAATTACGTGCAAAAATGGCTCATGCCATTCGTAATTATTTAAATACAGACGGTTTTATTGAAACGGAAACACCTGTTTTAATTAAATCGACACCTGAAGGTGCGCGCGATTTTGTAGTTCCGTCAAGAATGAATCCTGGAGAATTTTATGCGTTGCCACAATCACCGCAGATGTTCAAACAGCTTTTAATGGTTGCCGGGTTCGACAAATATTATCAGATTGTAAAATGTTTTCGCGATGAAGATTTACGCGCTGATCGCCAGCCTGAATTTACTCAGATCGACTGCGAGATGTCGTTTGTTGAGCAAAAAGATGTATTGGAAACATTTGAAGGTTTAACCCGCTACATGTTTAAAGAAGTTCTGGATATAGAAGTTGATGAATTTCCGTGGATGCCTTATTCAGAAGCAATGGAAAAATATGGTTCTGATAAACCGGATACCCGCTTTGAAATGCTTATCAACGATATTTCAGAAATTGTAAAAGGAAAAAACTTTAATGTATTCGACTCGGCTGAATACATTGGAGCAATTTGTGCCAAAGGTTGCGCAGAATATACACGCAAACAACTGGATGGACTTACCAACTGGGTGAAACGACCACAAATAGGGGCAAAAGGATTGGTTTACGTAAAATGTAATGCTGATGGAACTTACAAGTCTTCTGTAGATAAATTCTATTCACAGGAAGATTTGCAACAATGGGCAGAAGCAACTGGAGCAAAAGCGGGTGATCTGATTTTAGTAATGTCTGGTGATAAAAACCACATGCTTGATGCTCTTGGTGCACTTCGTCTTGAAATGGCAAATCAGCTTGGGCTTCGCGACAAAAAAGTATTCAAACCACTTTGGGTGGTTGATTTCCCGCTTTTGGAATGGGATGAAGAATCACAACGTTTCTTCGCCATGCACCATCCGTTTACTTCTCCAAAACCGGAAGATATTCCGTTGCTTGACACAGCCCCTGGAAAAGTCAGAGCCAATGCTTACGACCTTGTAATTAACGGTGTTGAAATAGGTGGAGGTTCTGTTCGTATTTTTAATTCTGAACTGCAATCAAAAATGTTTGATTTGCTCGGATTTACTAAAGAACAGGCAGAAACACAGTTTGGATTCTTAATGAACGCTTTCAAATACGGAGCCCCGCCACACGCAGGAATCGCTTTTGGTTTTGACCGGTTGGTGTCTTTGTTTGCTGGTCTTGATACGATTCGCGACGTCATCGCGTTCCCTAAAAACAATTCTGGCCGCGATGTAATGAACGATGCACCAGCGGCAATAGCAAAAGAACAACTTGACGAATTAAATTTAATTCTGAACATCAAAGAAAAATAGTGCCGAGTGTTATACAAAAAGAAAAGGGAAACCAAATGAATGGTTCCCCTTTTCTTTTTTATATCTGTATAATCAATCAGATTATCTTTCTGCTCTTCTCCTTGATGAATAGTTAATGTGCAGAGCCGCTGCTTTTCGCAACTCTTGCTTAATATCATTAACAATACCCATTTTAGTATTTTCATCTACTTTCAATGAGGTAATCATCATGGGTCTTTCATCTTCAGCTCTTGCTTCTCTTTCAGAAGTAACGTAATCCTGAATGTCATTAACTGTGGCAAATTCGTCATTCAGCTGGATACGAGGCGCAACACCAAATGTTTTTTGGTACTGCAGCAATGGTTCTCCAACATAAATGTAACTTACCAACGATTTCTTTTCAAGTTTACTTAATTCTGTTGCTTCAGGAAGATGTATTTGTACTTTATACGTTACCTCACGCATTGTTGTACTAACCATAAAGAAGAATAACAACATGAACACAATATCAGGTAATGATGCTGTTGAAATGGGAGGTAACTCCTTCCCTCCTTTTTTTCTGAATTTACTCATAATTAATTTCCTCCTACATTTTTACCTTTAGGTTCAGCTTCAGAAATCATCAAAGGATAAACATCACGAATAGCATCCTGTTGTTCTCCATCTAATTCGTCATATGATTTTCCAAAATGATCTCGTGCCAATTCATCCCTTAATTCATTAAAGGCAGCAACCAGTTCGTTTTGTACAGCGAGATATGTTCCATATCTGGTGTCAAGGTCATTTCGTAAAGAGATTACACCTTTGGAAACCATCACTTCTCCAAAATATGGAATTTCCTTAGGTTCTTTTTCCGGCAAATTCTCTGCATTGGTAGGATTTGCCAAGAACTCTTTCGCCCTGTCACGCAGTTCATCAATATTTGTATACTCTCCTTCCACCAGTAAATCGTTGTTCCTGTTCACCAAAACGACAAAAATATTACGCTCATTAATCTGAGGTGTTTCGTCAAGTTGGTCGCGATCAACCCACTGAGGAAGACGTCTTTCCAAACCGCTGTCAACGTCCATCGTGGTTGTTACCAGGAAAAAGATAAGCAGCATAAAAGCGATATCAGCTAATGATGCTGAAGGTATTTCAGGTATTTTTCTAGCCATAATTTAATTTTCCTGTTTTATTACCACGAATAAAATTATTTAAACAATCGTGATACTGAAGAAAATACAATCGACAAAACAGCCAATCCAAGCAAGATGTATGTCGCGTACAATCCGGTATCCACTAACTTAGCTACACTTGCTGTTAATGTTCCATCATTGATAAATCTGTCAACTCCTATAAACTGAGGAATTGCATCAGAAGCCAAAGAGTAAGAAATTACAGCAACAATTGCAAAAAATGCCAGGGCAATTAACCCTCCTTTTGCGGCCTTTTTGTCGGTGAACATGTGCAATAATCCAGAGATTACAGCTACACCGGCACCAATTGCCACAAGTATGTAGGCCCAAACCAAGTTGGTATTAATCCAACTTCCCATTGTTGGATCTTGATCGTTTTCACTAATGTTTGCCATTAATGAAACAACAAGAATTGCAGAAATAAGTAAAAGGCCCCACAATAGTATTGTAACAAATCTATTTGTTTTTGTCATGGGTATCCTTATTTTTTCATGTTATGTTTTACTAATAAATCTAAAAGAGAAATTGATGCATCCTCCATGTTATTGATAATACTGTCAATTTTTGAAACACAGTAGTTGTAGAAAATCTGAAGAATGATTGCAACAACAAGACCGGTTACAGTTGTAATCAAAGCCACTTTAATACCATTTGCAACCAGTGAGGGAGAAATATCACCAGCAACTTCGATAGCATCGAAAGCGCCAATCATCCCGATAACTGTTCCCATGAAACCAAGCATAGGTGCAAGAGCAATAAACAACGCAATCCAGCTTAATCCTTTCTCAAGTAAACCTGCCTGCACTCCTCCGTATGAGATAATTGATTTTTCAACTACGTCGATACCGTGGTCTGCTCTGTCAAGCCCCTGGTAAAAAATACTTGCCACCGGACCACGAGTACTGCGACAAACATCTTTTGCAGCTTCAACACCTCCGTTATCCAAAGCTTCTTCAACTTTAGCCAACAATTTTTTAGTGTTGCTGGTTGCCAAATTAAGGTAAAGTACTCTTTCAATTGCGAAAGCCAAACCTAAAATAAGTGAGATTAATACAAATGACATGAAAGTAGGATTACCTTCAATAAATTTTTGTTTGAGCTGGCTGTGCAGTGATTTTCCTTCTTCTGCCGCTGCGGCAGCTTCTTCTTCCTGATCAGCAGCCAAATCCACTTCCTCGGTAGTAGTTGATTCTTGTGCAGCTGCCTCATCCTGTGCAACCACAGCGTTAGATGCCCCAAAAATCAGCATCCCAAATACTGCTATTAACGCGAATAGTCTTTTCATAATTGATTTGAATTTTTAATTAATAATCTCTTGATTTTTTGATTGTATTGATTTTAATATTTAAAATATTGCTTTTTGCCACAAATAATATGCCTCCTTTTTCAAACGAATGCTTTTTTTCATTCACGAATCTTTTCTCTACTATGCGGAGAGAGGGGGATTCGAACCCCCGGTACCGTTTCGCGGTACACACGCTTTCCAGGCGTGCCAGTTAAGCCACTCCTGCACCTCTCCAGTGTTTTATGCTGGCATGCCAAAAAATAAGGCCTGCAAATTAATAAAAAATTGTGAATAAAAAATAATGCTATTCACTAATTTCCCCTCGTAAGCTTTTATTGAGATACATTTTTATTTCATTGCCCGACAACCCTTGTCCCAACAAAAACATCATCTTTGTGATGGCTGCTTCTGTAGTCATATCTCTACCCGAAACAACACCAGCATTCAAAAGTTCCAAACTTGTTTCGTATTGCCCCATAGAAACCTTTCCTCCCTCACATTGTGTAATATTCAAAAAAACAATGCCTTTTTTTATTGCTCTCTTTATACAATTAATCAGCCACCGCGAAGTCGGTACATTGCCTGAACCAAAGGTCTCCAGCACAACACCTTTCAATCCATGAGTGTTCAAAATTGAATTAAACACGTTTCGATTAACCCCGGGAAACATTTTCAAAATTACAACATTATCATCAAACATTGTACTTACTTTCAAAATCCCCTTGTTTTCAGGATAATAAATATACTCGGGGCTAAACCGAATGTCAACCCCTGCAGTTGCTAAAACAGGATAGTTCACCGAGGTAAAGGCACTAAATTGCTCAGCATCTCTTTTTATTGTACGGTTTCCCCGAAATAGTTTAAAATCAAAATAAATACAGACTTCCGGTACCATACATCTCCCATTCTTACGTGCTGCTGCAATCTCAACCGATGTGATTAAATTTTCTTTTCCGTCGGTTCTCAAAGTACCTATTGGAAGCTGCGAACCAGTTAAAATAATAGGCTTATCCAGATTCTCAAACATAAAACTCAATGCGGAAGCTGTATACGCCATAGTATCGGTTCCGTGTAATATTACAAAACCATCAAATGAATTATAATTTTTCTCTATGGTTTTAGCTATTTTTACCCAAACAGCCGGATTCATATTTGATGAATCGAGCACCGGATTGAGAATAACTGTTTTAATGTTATAATTAAACTTATTCAGTTCAGGAACTTCATCGGTTATTTGATCAAATTTTACGGGAGCAAGTGTTCCTGTTTGCGGATGCTGAACCATTCCAATTGTTCCGCCTGTATATATAATTAATATAGACGCTTTTTGATTTGTATTTCTATTCATTAATATAAAATGAAATGGATATGCAATTTATCAAATCCCAAACAAATTGCGCGCATTTGCGGTTGTTATTTCCGCTACCTTTTCAACCGGGACATCATAAATTTCGGCTACTTTTTGGGCAATATATACCAAAAACGAACTTTCGTTTCTCCGTCCTCTTTTAGGTTCAGGCGCCAAATAGGGTGAATCTGTCTCCAATACAAAATTTGAAAGATCAAAATTACTGATGACCTTATCCAAATCACTGTTTTTAAAAGTCACTACTCCTCCTATTCCTAACAAAAAACCCAAATCGATAATTTTCCGGGCCTCTTTTTTACTACCTGTAAAACAATGAAATATCCCCCTCAAGCTTCCGTCTTGTTCTTCTTCGACAATCTTATAGATTTCATCAAAAGAATTTCTTACATGAATAACAATGGGAAGATTTTTATTTTTCGCGAGCCTTACCTGAAAGCGAAATGCATCTTCCTGCTGTTTTACAAAGGTTTGAGACCAATATAAATCAATACCAATTTCGCCAACACCATAAAAATTATGCTTGTCAAACCAGTACTCTACCGCCTCTAACTCCTGTTTATAATCTTCATCTACAGAAGTCGGGTGAAGTCCCATTAAAGGATAGCACAGATGCGGATAAGAATTTGATACGTCAACAAGATGCTTTGCTGTGCCTGAATCGATATTGGGAAGAATAATCTTCTTTACATTATTATTGTAGGCCTTTTGAATCACATCGTCGAAATCATGCGAAAAATCCTCGGTATAAATATGCGAATGCGTATCAATCAACATAAAAACAAAATTTCGACGAATATATAAAAGGTTTTATCCTGAAACACATCTTCTATTTTATCAATAGATTAAATTTTATGTATTTCAGGATAAATTAATATTAGTACCTCTTTGAAAAACAGAATTATACAATCCCCTGAGCCAACATAGCTTCAGCCACTTTTACAAAACCACCAACATTGGCTCCTTTTACATAATCGATGGAGTTTCCGTTTCTGCCGTAGTGTACGCAGGTTTCGTGAATATTCTTCATAATTCCTTTTAATCGTGCGTCAACTTCTTCGCGCGGCCAGTTTATCCGCATACTGTTTTGCGACATTTCCAAGCCTGAAACAGCTACACCACCTGCATTTACTGCTTTGCCCGGAGCATAATCGATTTGCTCACTTAAATAATCAACTGCTTCAGTTGTACACCCCATATTGGAGGCTTCGGCCAGCATTTTGCAGCCATTTTTCACTAAAGTTTTGGCGTCGTCAAAATCAACTTCATTTTCCGTTGCACAAGGCACTGCCAAATCAACGGGCACTTCCCACGGGCGTTTACCCGCAAAAAACTGAGCTCCAAATTCCTCTGCATAAGGTTCCACTATATCGTTGTTTGTGGCCCGCAACTCAAGCAAATATTCAACTTTGTCCCCTGATACTCCTTCAGAATCAAAAATATATCCATCAGGCCCTGAAATCGTAACTACTTTGCCTCCCAGTTCATTAATTTTTGTAATTGCCCCCCAGGCGACATTTCCAAATCCGGAAACAGAGATTGTCTTTCCTTCAATATCTTCACCAATACGGTGAAACATATGCTGTGCAAAATAAACTGCACCAAAACCGGTAGCTTCCGGACGAATCAAACTCCCTCCCCAGGCAAGTCCTTTTCCGGTTAACACTCCGGTAAATTCATTTTTTAATCTTTTATACTGGCCAAAAAGATATCCTATCTCCCGGCCACCCACACCAATATCTCCCGCAGGAACATCAGTATTTGGACCAATGTGGCGGTACAGCTCGCTCATAAAACTTTGACAAAACCGCATAATTTCAGCGTCGGTTTTTCCTTTGGGACTAAAATCGGAGCCACCTTTTCCTCCTCCCATCGGCAGTGTAGTTAAACTGTTTTTAAAAGTCTGCTCAAAACCTAAAAACTTTAAAATACTTAATGTAACGCTGGAATGAAACCTTAATCCTCCTTTATAAGGTCCAAGAGCAGAATTAAATTCGACCCGATAGCCGCGGTTTATTTGTACCTCGCCACGATCATCAACCCATGGAACACGAAACATGATAACCCGCTCCGGTTCTACCATTCTCTCCAGAATTTTTGCTTTCTGATAGCGCGGATTTTTTTCGTAAAACTCCCAAACTGAACCGATTACCTCTTCCACAGCCTGGTGAAATTCATTTTCGCCCGGAGTTCGTTTCTCCAAATCAGCAATGAACTCATTTATATCTGTTTTCATTTCTTTATTTATTTTGAAATAATGTGTAAAGGTAGAAATCAAAAAAAATAAAAAACAAGAAAACCATAAATATTAAACAACAATTAAAACACTGAAAAACAACATACTACACCTTTAAAGAAAGATGTTAAAAAGCAGTATCTGACAATCGTCAGTTTTTGGAAAAGCAAAAAAAGCCCTTCCCCATAGAGAGAAGAGCCTTTCTGATTTTATTATGAGTTGTGATTTTTACATCATTCCACCCATTCCGCCCATTCCTGGTGCACCTCCACCCATTGGCGGTGCAGGGTTCTCTTCTTTTTCCTCAACAACTACAGTTTCGGTAGTTAAGAACATACCTGCAATCGAGGCTGCATTTTCAAGAGCAACACGGGTAACTTTTGCAGGGTCGATAACACCCGCTTCATACAAATTCTGGTACTCATCAACACGGGCATTATAACCGAAATCATCTTTGCCTTCTTTGATCTTTTGAACAATAACAGCACCTTCTTTACCAGCATTTCCTACAATCTGACGAAGTGGCTCTTCAATTGCACGTTTTATAATTTCAACACCGGTTTGTTCATCGTCATTGTCTCCTTTAATACTGTCAAGGTCGGCAACTGCGCGTAAATACGCTACTCCACCTCCAGGAACAATACCTTCTTCCACTGCCGCGCGGGTTGCACTTAAAGCATCATCAACACGGTCTTTTTTCTCTTTCATTTCAACTTCAGACGCAGCTCCGACATAAATTACGGCAACACCTCCGGCCAATTTAGCCAAACGCTCCTGCAATTTTTCTTTATCGTAATCAGAAGTTGTCGTTTCAATTTGTTTTTTAATCTGTCCAACACGAGCAGCTATAGCATCTTCAGCACCTGAACCATTTACTATTGTAGTATTTTCTTTGTCAACAGTAATTTTTTCTGCCTGTCCAAGCATATCAATAGTAGCCTGTTCCAGCTTCATTCCTTTTTCTTCGGTAATTACTGAACCACCTGTCAAAATAGCAATGTCTTCCAGCATTTCTTTACGACGGTCGCCAAATCCGGGAGCTTTAACAGCACACACTTTTAAAGAACCACGCAAACGGTTTACAACCAAAGTTGCCAGAGCTTCACCATCAACATCTTCAGAAATAATCATCAACGGACGACCAGTTTGAGCAGTCGCTTCCAAAACAGGAAGAAGATCTTTCATTGTGCTGATTTTCTTATCGTGGATAAGAATATAAGGATTTTCCAGTTCTGCAGCCATTTTTTCAGCATCAGTTACAAAATACGGAGAAATGTAACCACGGTCAAACTGCATACCTTCAACTACATCAACATATGTATCAGTACCTTTTGATTCTTCAATAGTTATTACACCTTCTTTGTGAACTTTCTGCATTGCTTCTGCAATCAGTTTACCAATAACTTCGTCGTTATTTGCAGAAATTTTGGCTACTGATTCAATTTTTGCATAATCGTCTCCAATGGTTTGAGCCTGGTTCGCGATACTTTCAACAACTTTTGCAACGGCTTTGTCGATACCACGTTTCAAATCCATTGGATTGGCACCGGCGGCAACGTTTTTCAAACCTACATTAACAATCGACTGTGCCAAAACGGTAGCAGTTGTAGTACCATCACCAGCATCATCGCCGGTCTTAGAGGCAACCTCCTTAACCATCTGAGCACCAAGGTTCTCGTAAGCGTCGGCTAAATCTATTTCTTTTGCTACTGTTACACCGTCTTTTGTGATTTGTGGTGCACCAAATTTTTTCTCAATTACCACATTACGACCTTTAGGCCCCAATGTTACTTTCACAGCGTTTGCGAGTTTATCCACGCCGCTTTTCAACATATCGCGTGCTTCAATGTCGAATTTAATTTCTTTTGCCATAATATTCTTCTTTTTTTGATTTTGATTAAGCGATGTACAAAACGTCAGTTTGTGACATTAACAAATAATCTGCTCCGTCAATGTTCAACTCTGTTCCGGAATATTTACCGTAGAAAACAACATCACCTGTTTTCAGTTCCATAGGTTCGTCTTTTTTGTCAGCACCAACGAGCACAACGGTCCCTACTTGCGGTTTTTCTTTTGCTGAATCAGGAATAATAATTCCACTCACTGTCTTCTCTTCGGCTTCCTGCGGTTGAACCAGGATTTTACCTGCCAGAATTTTACCTTTTAAATCTGCCATAGTTGTTTAGCTTTATACATTAAACATTTATATTTTTCAAAAATCGACACCCTCCTTTATCATATTCTGTGCCAAGTCCCCCTAGCCCTTTCATTTGTAGAAAACAAAGACAAAATTACACGCCCAGGGTATTCACCCCAACCAACACAAACACGCAAGACACAATAAATCAATAAATTAAACCAAATGACATTAATTATGACATGCTGACAGCAAGGAAAGATTGTGGCTCAGTTAGCATGTAGTCTTCGAAAAAAAAGTAGAAATATGTAAAGTTTCGGGTAAGAAGAATAAACTGACTGAAATTCAAAAATTGAGAGCGAAAAATTTGCACAAAAAAAGGCTGCTCTTTTTCTATCAGGCAGCCTTTTATATTGCAATATCTTAAATTCCTATTGTTCTCCGTTATCATCTCCGTTTACCGGAGTTTCTGTATTTTGATCGTTTGTAGAAGCCGGAGGTGTAGTCGGGAAACTTGGCACTTGTGTTGGATCAACAGTATTTTCAATCTGGTCGCGAACCATCGATTCATCAACTCCAGCTTGCTGACGTGGAATAAATGCTGAACCTAAAATCGATAAAACCAAAAGTGAAGCTGCTAACACCCATGTTCCTTTTTCAAGGAAATCAGTTGTTTTACGAACACCCATTACCTGATTCGATGATTGAAAATTACTGGCCAAACCGCCGCCTTTTGAATTCTGTACCAATACGATAAGCACCAAAAGGATACAAACGATAAATATTAAAACGGTTATTAATGTGTACATTTTTCGCTTATTAAATGTTCTTTAAATCTTCAATTTCTTTAATTCGGCTTGCAAAGTAAACACTTTTTTCCGGATATTTCAAACTTAATTTTTCGAAAGCTTTAATAGCTTTTTCATATTTTTTCTGCTGCAAATAAATAGTTGCCAACGTTTCGGAAACAATCTCCCCATCCTCTTCCACCGACTTTTTTACCGCTTCGTTTTCACTGCTTTGCCATTCATCATCCGTTTCTGAATTTCGTTTTATCTTACCAGAGTCTGATGCCAAAAATTTATCTATCAGTGAATATTTAGACGAATTGTCGTCTTCTGCTTCGAAATCGAATACTGATTTTTTCTCATGTTCGGCAGAAATACTTCCCGGATTCGATATAACTTCATGTTTTTCTTGAAGATAGTGGTATAGTTTTTTTCTGTCAGGAACGGAAACGGCAACTTTTTTTAAAACCTGTTCAAAATCGGGATGATATGTTTCCTTCAGATTTTTTAAATAAAGAATTTGTATCGTCTGAAAATAGGGGTATTTATCAACTGTTGCTTTCAAATCCTCGTGGATTTGATTATCAAAAGCCCTTCTGTTGTTTAATATGTCATAAAGTTCTTCCTTTTGCATTTTTTACCAATTGGCAACAGTTGCATTGAAAATATCCTCCAGTAGTTTTTCAACAATTGTAGGAACCAAGTCGTCCTCAATATCGCTCAAACTACTTGTACTGTCAAAATCTTCATAAGCCGAAAACGACCTTTCAAAACTCAAATCAGGGTCGGCACCATTTGTATATTTTACCTTTACGGTGATTGTGAGCCTGTTTTGTGCGGCTAAATCATCTTTTTGAATCGACATGGGCCGAACATCGTAGTTTTCTATTTGTCCTTCAAAAATCAAATCGCCGTTATCCTGCACTTCGTTCAACGAAGTTTGCCGTTGTAATTTTTCTCTTAACTCTTCTGTAAAAGTCTGACTGAGATTTGGATTGACCAAACGCGCACGGTTTGGGAAATAATAAACGGTATAAGTTTTAATGTCTGACGACAAATTGACACCGGTAAAAGAATAATTTATTTTACACCCTGCAACAAAAACGACGGATGCAAAAATCAAAATCTTCAACCAATTCAACTTTTTATAATTATCCATTAATATCGTACTCCTTTATTTTTCTGTATAGTGTTCGTTCTGAGATTCCCAACTCCTGCGCAGCATATTTTCTTTTCCCGTTGTGTTTATCAAGCGCCTTTTTAATTAGTTCAATTTCCTTTTCTTCCAGCGAAAGCGACTCCTCAACATATTCCTCGGTATCCTGAATATTGTCTTTATCCAAATGTTCAATATGAATAGGCTTTGAATGCGAATCATCCGGCACAATTTTCCCGTTTTCGGTGTCGTACAAATTTCGAATAATCTGCGCCTGATCTCTGGAAATCGGAGACTCTCTGTTTTCCATTAAATCAAGTACAAGCTTTTTTAAATCTGTCACATCCCGTTTCATGTCAAACAACACTTTGTACAAAATTTCGCGTTCGTTGGCAAACGAGTTATCCTGCTGTTTATTTGAAAGTAAGGCAGGTAAATTTTTCACATTGTTATTTGGCAAATAATTTCGTAAAACATCAGAAGAAATATCCCGATTCTGTTCAATGATTGAAATTTGTTCCGTAATATTTTTTAACTGTCTCACATTTCCCGGCCACGGATAATTTACCAGTAAAATGCGGGCTTCTTCATCCAACTGAATGTGAGGCATGCGGTATTTCTCGGCAAAATCACGTGCAAACTTCCTGAACAACAAAAAAATATCCTCCGGACGTTCCCGCAACGGATTAATGATTACCGGAACAGTGTTTAAGCGATAATATAAGTCTTCCCTGAATTTCCCCTGTTCTATTGCTTCCGGGATATTTACGTTGGTGGCTGCAATTACCCGTACATTTGTTTTAATTACTTTTGATGAACCTACTTTAATAAATTCCCCTGTTTCAAGTATACGAAGCAAGCGCACCTGGGTTGAAAGGGGAAGTTCACCAATTTCATCTAAAAAAATGGTTCCGCCATCGGCCTCCTGAAAATATCCTTTTCTGTCGGACAGCGCACCTGTAAATGCACCTTTTTCGTGACCAAAAAGTTCAGAATCGATTGTACCTTCCGGAATGGCACCGCAGTTTACTGCTATATATTTGCCATGCTTCCGGCTTGAAAACTGATGAATAATTTGTGGGAATATCTCCTTTCCTGTCCCGCTTTCACCCGTTATCAAAACCGAAAGATCAGTTGGAGCGACCTGCACTGCAACCTCAATCGCCCTGTTTAAACCGGGAGAGTTTCCTATAATTTCAAACCTTTGTTTTATTCCCTGAATATCCATAATTCTTTATAAGTAAAGCGCAAATTTACAATTTTTCGCTGGCATTACTTAACTTCAATTTAGAATTAACCTTTTTTAGGTTTCAAAAATATTCGGGAGCAAAAACTACACGTGAAGTTCGATTTTTGATGAAGGAAATGCTGTTTCAATAATTATCTTTGTTCCAAAATTTTAAAAATGGACTTTGTAGCAATAATACCTGCCCGGTATGAATCGTCTCGCTTTCCGGGCAAACCTCTGGCAATATTGGGCAATAAACCGATGATTCAACTGGTTGTTGAAAACATATCAAAAGCGCTTGACCACGTATGGGTTGCTACAGATGACGCCCGAATTTTTGATGCCGTGAAAAATTTTGGAGGAAATGCTGTAATGACGTCAAAAGAACACCAGAGTGGTACTGATCGCTGCGCAGAGGCAGCACGGATTTTGGCCCGGGAGATTCATTTTGATGTGGTTGTTAATGTACAGGGTGACGAACCTTTTATTCAACCCGAACAAATTGAATGTTTAAAATCGTGCTTTTCAGACAACACAGAAATCGCCACTTTGATAAAAAAAATTGAAACTTCTGATGAACTGTTTAATCCCAACCGCCCCAAAGTTGTCGTTGACGATTTTTTCAATGCGCTTTATTTCAGCCGCTCTCCAGTTCCATACCTAAGGGGAGAAGAGGAACAAAAATGGCACGTATTGTTTAAATACTGGGCACATATCGGGATGTACGCATACAAGGCTGATGTGCTGCAGAAAATAACGATACTGTCCCAAGGAAAACTTGAGAAAGCCGAGTCATTGGAACAACTGCGTTGGCTCGAAAACGGATTCAAAATAAAAGTTGCTGAGACCGCTCATCAGAGCATAGGGATCGATACTCCGGAAGATTTGCAAACGGCCCTAAGTTTCTTGAATTCAACAAAAAGGTAAAAACATACTTCACTAAAAAATCAGACAAAAAACACCTTTATTTAAATTATTTGTTAATTTGGAAGTAGTTTTTTGAAGAATCAGAAGAATTATTTAGGACATTATTGCAACTATTGCCAAATTATACTGTCAATAAAAAAAAGGCATATTATTTGTTCTACTCATGATGTAAATTACAGAGCTATGAAACATATTTTACTACTATTGATATTTTCATTTATAAGTTTTGCGGGATTTTCGCAAACACAAAAAAATGAATCTTCCCGGTGGAATAAAACATCACTGGACATAAATACACAAATTGAGTTGAAAGTTTTTCCAAATCCCTGCACCGGACAAAAATTAACAGTTGAAATAGATAACGAGGAACTCACTGAACTTAGAATTACAAATATTGCGGGAAAAGTAGTAATGCTAAAAAAATATCTTATTCCGGTTAACAAAGTAGAGCTTTCGCTGGATAATACTCCGAATGGAATATATTTGATCCAGATAAAAACAACAGCAAATAAGTTAATGGCCAGGAAGCTGATAGTTTCCGCAAGATAAAACCTAACCATTAATTAAGACCAAATTATATTAAAATTTGCTAATTCTTTTTACTTTCACCCTCCAAATTAAATTTTTGAAGGTTTGAAAACAATAGTTACTTTTTTTGCTCTGTTAATTTCCGTCTCACTTTTTTCTCAGGAAAAAATAGCGGACGTCAGAGATCGCGTTGGACAGCAAGTTACGGTTAGCGGGATTGTTACTAACGGAGATGAATTGGGAAGCATTCGTTATTTTCAGGATGAAACCGCTGGATTGGCAGCATACGGAACCTCTTTGGCAGACATCAAAAGGGGAGATTCAATTATGATAACAGGAACGTTAAAAGATTACCGAAATCTTCTTGAACTGGATCCTATTGAATCAGTAACCGTTATATCATCAGGAAATGAGTTACCTGCCCCCCTAACTTTAACTATCGATGAAATTGGTGAAGATAATGAAGGCCAATTAGTCCAGATAAATAACGTAACCTTTGTAAATGCAAATGGAACTTTTGCCGGAAGTCAGAATTACGATTTCACTAGTGGAGAGCTAACCGGGGAATTAAGAATAAACGCCAACTCTAGTATTGTTGGTGAAGTTATCCCTACCGGTGGATTCAATTTGATTGCCATATGCTCTCAGTTTTCATATAATACCAACGACAATCAAACCGGCTACCAATTACTTCCACGCGATATGGATGATTTTGTCTCCAACGCTTCGGTGACTTTAACATCGCCCGTTCAAATTGATGAAATTACAACCACCGGATTTTCATTGATATGGGAAACAAATGTGGATGCTACTTCAGAAGTGCGATTCGGACTTTCTCCGGAGATGTCTGACTGGGAATATTCAAAATCTGAAACAGAAATAACTGAAAATACTTTTTCACACAAAATTAATATCAGTAACCTCGCTCCCGCAACAATTGTTTATGCACAGACATTCTCCGTTCTGGAGGGAGACACTGCCTTTTCTTCCGTAAGTGCTTGTGCTACTCAATCAAATTCAACAGGCAAAATTAATGTTTATTTTAACACAGAAGTCGACCAGTCGGAATCAACCGGCCCTGTGGCAAAATATATAGGAACCGCGATGGAAGACACTTTAATTGCTTATATAAACAGGGCCGAAGAAACAATTGATTTTTGTATCTACAATATAAATAATTATGGCATCAGCAACGTCAGCGACGCTTTAAATGCGGCTGCCGACCGGGGGGTAGAAATTCGTTTTATAACTTGCGGTTCTACCAATCATTATGGCGTTAGTGAGCTGAATTCCGGGATACCTGTTATAGAAAGACCTGAAGTTCAGGATGGTGGGCTCATGCACAACAAATTCGCCATATTCGATGCGAACTCTGCTGATGCAACAAAACCATGGGTCTGGTCGGGCTCAGCAAACCTGACCAGCAATCAAATAAACACCGATGCCAATAACATTTTGTTTATTCAGGATCAAACATTAGCCAAGGCTTATCAAATTGAATTTGAGGAAATGTGGGGTTCAACTACCAACCAGCCTAACACTGCAAATGCAAAATTCGGAGCCGACAAAACGGATAATACTCCTCATGAATTTATTATTAACGGAAATCGTATTGAAAGTTATTTTAGCCCTTCCGACAATACAAATCAAAAAATAATAGATGCCATTAATACCGCCAACAATGATTTAAGTGTGGAAACGATGTTAATTACCCGAACTGATTTGGCGCTGGCCATCAGCGACGCATTTGACAGAAATGTTGAAGTAAATGTCATAACTAACTTTGAAAACGATAACTTGGAGTCGGTGAATAATATGTTAGCAGCCAACTTGCTTCAGGGAAAATATATTTTTGATGATATCTCAAGCGGAGTTTTACATAGTAAACTAGCAATAATCGACTCGAAAGACATAACTTCCGATCCGCAAATTATTACCGGAAGTCATAACTGGAGCAACTCAGCAAACGAAAGAAACGACGAAAACACCTTAATTATCCACGATGCTGATATAGCAAATATTTACTTTCAACAATTTGCCTTTCGCTTTTCCGAAAATGGGGGGAACTTGTTTGTTAAAGCAGAATCGATTGAAATGACAGATTTACAGGTTTACCCCAACCCAGCATCTGAAAAAATAAATATTTCCTCTGCAAAAGAATTTGTCGGGATTGAAGTTTACACGCTTACAGGCGAGAAAATAATTCAAAATACAAATATGAATTCAACCCACAAAGAACTGAATATAAGCAACCTACTCCCCGGCATTTATATATTAAAAATAAATCTTAAAACCGGAGAACAGAATACATATAAAATAATAAAACACTAATTTATTAATTAAAACTTATTCAATTTTTCACTGAATCAATGGAATAAATCGGTTGTCTGTCTTTATCTTTAATAAAAAAAGAAAAATGCACAGATTTATTTTCACCCTTGTCTTCCCTCTGTTTTTTTTATTTTCGTGTACAAATGACAAAAATCCTGATCCTTGGATAGTATCTGCTCCGGCAGGGGATCGCTTTGTCGAAATAAACAATACAGGCGAAACTGTTATTCCAAACGGAAGACTTTTGACTCCGGTCGGAAAAAATATTGTTGTTGCCCCCCACCCTTTTGGTTTAGCTATCAGTCCTGATGGAAACACCGCAGTGACGGCCAATTCAGGAACAAGTCCGCTCTCCATAACAATCATCAGAAACATACTGTCAGAAAACCCCGAAGTTCAGCAAGTTCCCCCCGGACCCGCTACTGACCGTGGTGTCTTGGCATCAGTTTTTATGGGACTCGCTGTTTCAAAAGACAACAGTGTGGTTTATGTTGCCGGCGGACAGGAAAATAAGATATTCATTTTCGATTTAAAGACAGGTGAAAAGAAAGGATTTATCGATTGCTCTTTTGAATCAGACAGCATTGATTACACCCATGGATATATCGGTGATTTAACACTTTCAGAAGACGGAAGAAAACTATTTGCCGTCGACCAGATTGGATTCCGGATGATAATCGCAAATACCGAAACCAACCAGCTCGAAAAAAATGTTCCCGTGGGAAGATACCCGTTTGGGATTTGTCTGTCACCCGACGAAAAAAAGGTGTATGTAGCAAATGTGGGAATGTTTCAATACAGCATGGTAAAAGGAATTACATCTGATAATGTTGTAGAAAAAGCTTTAAAATATCCACCATTTGCTTATGGAAGTAAGGAGATGATTGAAGGCATTCAAACCGACAGTTTGGAGGTTCCCGGGCTGGGAGAAATGAATTCGTCCGAAGGATTTTCAGTTTTTACCGTTAGTTTGCAAAATCCGCAGCAAGCAGAAGTTATTGCCAAAAGCAAAACCGGACATTTGGTTGGAGCGATGGTTGAAGACATTCCGGCTGTTGGCGGGGCAAGCCCAAACTCGCTGGTTGCTACCGACGATTATGTTTTTGTCACCAACGGAACCAACGACAATATTTCTGTCATTTCCATAGAAAAAGACACCGTAGTAAATACCATCTATCTGAAACCTGATGAGCGGATTAAACAGTTTCGGGGTGTGATTCCGTTTGGATTAGCGCTTTCGCCCGACAATCAAAAACTCTTTGTGGCGTGCTCCGGAATAAATGCAGTGGCTGTTGTCGATGCAAAAAATCTTGAAGTTTTAGGATACATTCCAACGGGTTGGTTTCCCGCAAAATTAAAAGTAAGCAACGATGGTAAACAATTGATTGTGGCCAACGCCAAAGGTTTTGGAAGCGGCCCCAACGGAGGTTCAACTTTTAACCGCGGGCCGGAAGGAAGCTACATCGGGGCCTTAATGAAAGGAACTGTTCAGGTACTTGATATACCTTCAAAAGAAGAATTGAAATCGCTTACAGAAAAAGTTATTTCCAACAATTTCAATCTTGAAAGAGCTTCGTCTGACAAATTTGCAGCACGTGAAAACAATCCGGTACCGCTTTATCCCGGAGAAAAAGAGAGCCCGATAAAACACATTGTTTTTATTTCAAAAGAGAATCGTACTTATGACGAAGTGTTCGGGCAAGTTGAGAAAGGAAAAGGCGAGGCACAACTGGCTCGATACGGAACAGGGGTTTCCTTCAAAAATAACAGCAGAACCGATTCGGTAACAGATGCTGATGTAATGGTTAATCATCTGAAAATTGCAAATGATTTTGCTATCTCCGATAACTTTTATGTTGATTCCGATGTATCTGCTGACGGACATAGATGGCTGGTAAATACTTATCCAAATGAATGGACCGAAACCTGTACAGCTGCTAGTTATGGAGGAAACAGGAGGTTCAAATTCGACTCAAATGCTCCGGGAGTTTATGCCATGAACGGAGCGGCTGGAGCCATTTACCCGGAAGATTACAACGAGGCTGGCTCGATGTGGGACCACCTGGAGCGGAATGAAATTGAATTTTACAATTTTGGATTTAGTATCATGTTTGAACCTGGTATTTACGATGAAAAATTTAAGTATGAAGGTATCCGGCATTATATTAATTATCCATTACCCCAACCCATCTGGGACCGGACATCAAAGCAATATCCCACCTACAACATGGCTATTCCCGATCAATTTCGTATTGATCAGTTCCAAAAGGAGTTTGGTGAAAAATGGTTAAACGGGCAAGACACGATGCCGGCCCTAATGACGGTTATTATCCCCAATGATCATGGTGCAGGCGATCGACCGGAAGCAGGCTATCCGTTTCGCGAAAGTTACATGGCCGACAACGATTTGGCAGTTGGCCGTATCGTGGAATTCCTCTCCCATACACCTTATTGGGAAAATATGTTGATTGTAATCACAGAAGATGATGCGCAAAACGGAGTCGACCATATAGATGCACATCGGAGTATTTTAATGCTGATTTCGCCCTGGGTAAAAAGAGACTATGTAAGTCATGTGCATTACAGTTTCGGAAGTATTTTTAAAACCTTCTGGAATGTTTTGGGATTGCCTTATTTAAATCAGTATGATGCAGGAGCAAGTGATATGTCGGATTTTTTCACCGGTACTCCTGATTATACTCCATATACTGCTGTGCCGGTTGATTCAAGAATTTTTGAACCTCAGAAAGCATTGGATCCGTTTGACGAAAACTTCGACTGGAAAGCATTGGAAGAATCACCGGTAATGGATGACAAACAAGATATGATTCAGGAAAGCAAAGAACGGGATGAATACCGGCTGGAAAACAGGGAAAAAGAAAATTAACTTTCTTCAATTTAAACCAACTTTAAATCTACAAATATGAAATTCTGTTTAAAATGTATTTTGAATGCGATTGTAATTCTGGTTTTGATAAGCTGCATGGCAAAAAAAGTATTAGCTCAGAATTCTGAAAATCTCAAAGTAGGGACTCAAAAAGACGGCAGTATTCTTGTACCATCAAATCAACTTCTTAATCCGGCAGGTTTCCAGGTTATAATGCCCGGACGCCCCGTTGATCTCGTCCCAATTCCCGGGAAAAACCTTATAGCTGTTAAAAATAAAAACTCGCTCGATCTGATTCGGATATCAGACAGAACAATTGTGCAATCGCTCGAAATTCCCGGAAGCGGGTCGTCTGTTACAGGAATTTATTATTCAGAAAAAAATAGCAGACTTTATTTAACCGATGCCGGAAACCGGATACACACCGCAAGTCTCGACGACTCCAACATAATGAAATGGGAAACTCCGATAGTACTCCCCCAGCCTGCTGCTGGAGGAAATTCGTTTCCCGGAGGCCTCGCTTTTGACGAACAACAAAATACAATTCTTGTAACATTAAGCCGCAACAATTCGGTGGCTCTCATCGATATGGCTGATGCTTTAATTACAGAAATACCAGTGGGAATTGCTCCTTTTGATGTGGTTTTAAAATCAGAATCAAAAGCCTATGTAACCAACTGGGGCGGACGGGTTCCGAAGGAAGGAGAGTCAACCTACAACTCATCAGGCAGCCAGGTTTTGGTTGATCCTGAAACAGGTATCGCAAACAGTGGAAGCGTATCAGTAATCGATTTAAATAAATTCACGGAAGAAAAATCAATAGAAGTCGGATTACATCCTTCCGGAATGGTTTTTAACGCTGACAAGTCGCTCCTGTTTGTAGCCTGTGCCAACAGCGATATTATTTCAGTTATTGATACTGAAAGTGACGAAGTAGTGGAAGAAATTTCAGTGCGAATGAATCACGAACTGCCTTTTGGAAGCTCACCCAATGCGCTGGCAATTTCACCCGACGGAGAAACACTTTATGTTGCAAATGGCACCGACAACGCGGTTTGTGTAGTGGAAGCCACTGAACCTTTCAGTATAAAAGGGTATATACCAACCGGGTGGTATCCGGGTTCTGTAGCTGTCGATAATTCTGGTACCAATTTATATGTTGCCAATGTGAAGGGAATTGGTTCAAGAAATCAAAGAACCGATCGAAAAGGATATAACTCCCATGATCATATGGGTAGTATTTCCATTATTCCGCTACCTTCTGAAGATGAATTAAAAGCGATGACAGAAATTGCGATTAAAAACAATTCGCTTTCGCCAAACAATACCTATGTGAATTCAAAAAACAAGAAAGTTGCAGTGCCGGTTTTACCGGGGCAAACTTCTCATTTCAAACACGTAGTTTATATAATTAAAGAAAACAGAACGTACGACCAGGTTTTTGGAGACATGCCGCAGGGTGACGGAGATACCAGTCTGGTTCATTTTGGATACGAAGTAACACCCAATCACCATAAACTGGCCGAGACCTTTATTCTAATGGACAATTATTACTGTAGCGGTATACTTAGTGCCGACGGACACCAGTGGACAAACGAGGCTTTTGTTACCGATTACATTGAAAAGTCTTTTGGAGGTTTTACCCGCAGCTATCCGTACGATGGTGATGACGCTCTCGCCTATGCAAGTTCCGGATTTATATGGGATAATGTATTAAAAAACGGACTGACGTTTCGCAATTATGGTGAATTTGTAAATGCAGTTATCAAACCACGTAATGCGTCGTTTACTGATATTTACAATGATTTTCTAAACGGGACAAAAAATGTTTCAATCAGGGCTGAAGCGAACTTAGAGCAGCTAAAACCATACATCTGCCCAACTTTTATAGGATTTCCGAACAAAGTACCTGATGTGTACCGGGCAAACGAGTTTAGCAAAGAACTTCAGGAATTCGAAAAAAATAATAATTTCCCCAATTTTATAATAATGCTGCTTCCCAACGACCATACCTCGGGAACACGACCGGGTGTGCCAACGCCACGGGCTGCTGTGGCCGACAACGACCTGGCTTTGGGGCAAATAATCGAAGCAATTTCAAACAGCAGATTCTGGAAAGAGACATGTATTTTTGTTACTGAAGACGATCCTCAGGCCGGATTGGATCACATCGATGGACATCGCACGGTAGGCATGGTTATCAGTCCGTATACCAAACGTAATAAAGTAATATCCACCTACTACTCTCAAATTAATATGGTACGAACAATGGAAAACATTCTTGGTATTCCTCCTATGAATCAGTTTGATTTACTGGCAGAACCCATGCTGGAATGTTTTACAGAAACACCTGATTTTACTCCATATAAGGCATTACAAAACAATATCCCGCTCGACGAGCTAAACCCACCGCTGGAGTCACTAAATGGCCAAAAACGGTATTGGGCTAAGAAATCAATGGAACAGGACCTGGACGATTATGACCGCATTGAAGAAGACACCTTTAACCGAATAATCTGGCATGCCACAAAAGGTTATGACAGGCCATATCCCATTCTGTCAAATAAATAAACGTTGTCTTATTAAACTCTCTCACCCATAGGTTATATCCAGTTCAAATTCGTTAACCATTAAAATAAAAAATGAAAATTAAACAACTCGCATTGTTTTTCACACAAGCTTTTTTCGCACTACAACTTTTTTCGCAAACCATTAATGGCATTATTATAAATGCTGATAATCAGCAGCCTGTACCCGATGCAAATATTTCTATTCAAAACTCAACATTGGGAACCGTTTCCGATGGCAATGGATTTTTTTCAATAACAACACCTCAAAATATAAAACCGATCCTTTTGGTTTCGTGTGTAGGTTTTGAATCTCAGGAAATAGAAACGAGCGCCATTGGAAATGAAAATCTTGAAATCAATCTTCAACCGGTTACTGTGCAACTCAATAAAAGCATTGTGGTTACAGCGTCAAGAAACCAGTTGTTGTCTTTCCAGACTCCTGATGCTGTTTCTGTACTAACCCAAGAGGAACTGAAAAATAATGCACCTCGTTCTATGGCCGAAGCATTGATTGGCACTGCGGGTGTATGGATGCAAAAAACCAACCACGGAGGTGGTTCACCTTTTGTCCGCGGATTCACAGGTAATCAAACTTTACTTTTGATAGACGGAATCCGGCTAAACAATGCCACGTTTCGTTATGGCCCTAATCAGTATTTCAATACCATCGATATTTTTTCAGTTGACCAGGTTGAAGTAATTCGCGGAAAAGGTTCGGTTTTGTATGGCAGCGATGCACTTGGCGGAGTAATAAATGTAATTACCCGAACTCCGGATTATAGTTCCGGAAAATCCCGGTTTGGTGGCCGTGGAAAAGTGAAATACATGAACAAAGGGATGGAAAAATCGGGCATTGGAGAACTTTTGTTCAGAACGAAAAATATTGCACTTTCAGGAAGCGTCAATTACAAAGATTTCGGAGATATTTTTGGCGGCGGATCGCTGGGGTATGAACGTCCCTCGGGCTATGATGAAACCGGTGTAAATATGAAAGCAAAACTCCGGCTATCCGGCAACTGGCAGATAACTTCAGCATACCAGTACCTCATCCAAAACAATGTGGGTCGTTACGATCAGGTTGCTCAACGTGGTTATCAATTGTATTCATTCGATCCCCAGATACACCGCCTTGCCTATGCAAAGGTGGAACACTTCAGCAAAAACGAATGGTTCAGAAAAATAAAACTTACGGTTTCCAATCAGCACTCTGATGAAACACGAAAAAAGCAAAAAGAGAATTCTTCTACTTATACAAAAG
This sequence comes from Maribellus comscasis, assembly GCF_009762775.1. Lineage (GTDB taxonomy): Bacteria > Bacteroidota > Bacteroidia > Bacteroidales > Prolixibacteraceae > Draconibacterium > Draconibacterium comscasis. Next base: position 1,694,155 of record NZ_CP046401.1, read on the forward strand.
AAAACGATGTGGTAAAAACCAACGGCATTTCACTGGAGAATTTTTCCACATTCAGCAAAAAATGGGAAGCAGTAACCGGAGCTGAATTTTATTCTGATAATGTGGAATCCGAACAAACAGATACAAATTTAGAAAATGGCGAAGAAACCGAATCCCGCGGACTTTATCCCAATAACTCATCAATGCAGAATTTTGCTGTATTTAGTCAGCACACTTTAAAATTTGACAAGTTCCATTTAAATATGGGCGGTCGTTTCAATACGTTTCGGATTCATTCTGTTGACGATGAATTTGGCGAAGTTACGCTAAAACCCAGCTCACTGGTGGGAAACATCTCCGGACAATATTTTACAACTCCGGAACAACAATTTATGCTTTCGGCACACACTGCTTTCCGTGCACCAAATATTAACGACATCAGTTCTTTTGGTCAGTTTGATTATGGCATTGAAATTCCATCCACTGATCTTGCACCGGAAAAAACGTTTACACTTGAAGGTGGTTACAAAAAAACATCAGAATGGTTTTCGATGGCCCTGACTGTTTTTAATACTCGCTTAAGAGACCAGATAGTGAGAGTGGAAGCTACATACAACGGAAGTGAAACTATTAATGGAGAGCGTGTTTACAAAAAATCAAACGTGGCAAAATCGAACATTTCTGGAGTGGAATTTGAATCCGGATTAAAATTAAGTTCTCAGTTTTCGCTTATCAATAACCTTACGTGGTTATATGGCAAAAATCTTGAAAATGATGAACCAATGAGACGAATTCCGCCATTAAACGGAAAACTGGCGCTGCAATATTCCAAATCAAAAATTTTTGGAGAAGCAGAATTTCTGTTTGCCGCCAAACAAGACCGGCTCTCCGGCGGTGATATCGACGACCACCGCATTCCTGATGGTGGAACCCCAGGGTGGAATATATTAAATCTGAAAGCCGGCTATTCCTGGAAAAACATTGCAGTCAACGCCGGACTACAAAATGTTTTTAACCAGGCCTATCGTATTCATGGTTCAGGCGTAGATGGTTACGGCAGATCATTATGGGTTACGCTTCAATTTGAAATTTAAATGGAAATTGAGCGAGAATAATTTCTAAAATCAATCTTTCCCAAAAAGATGAATTCAAAAAAATTGAAACAATCGTTTTCATTCAACGTTGAACTAATATTCAAATAAATCCATCATGAAAAAAGTTCTCCGATTTATACTCATTCTGCTCATCGCACAAACCACTGTAAATTCCCAGGCGCAAAACAAACGAGATAAAAAACATCAGGCAAAACACCTGAGCGAATACGAAAGCCAAACGCTGGCTGACAGTCTTTTGCCTATACCAATGCCTTACAACCGCTGGATTGATCCTGCAGGAAAGCAAGTATATTTTGGCGACAAACAATTGGAAAACCATGCGCTCGATTGTGCCCTTTCACCCGATGGGAAATATGTTGCGGTGGAAGGACGCTATTCCATCGTGATAATATCGACCGGCACTAACGAAATAATTGAACGGACAACTTTGGAAAAATTGCTGGGCGATGATGATGCAATGAACACTTTTTCAGGAATTACCTGGGGAAAAACAGACGATGATTACCATTTGTACTGGAGTGCTTCCGGAGATGAAAAATCGTATGTGATAAAAGCATCATGGAACGGCCGCAAGCTAAAAAAGGAAAAAACTTTTGATTTTTTAGCGGACAAGCCGGCGTCGACAGCCTTGCCCAATGAAATTGTGGCAACTGAGGAAAACGGCAAAATGGTTTTATACGTGGTTTTAAACGGCAACAACCTGCTTGTAAAACTGGACGAAAAAACCGGGCAAACCATCTGGTCGGTAAAAACCGGCGTTGCGCCTTACGGTGTTGTAAAAGCTGCCGGCAAGATTTATGTTACCAACTGGGCCGGAGCTGCTCCTGATGAAAACGATAAAAATATAGCCGGTATTCCGTGGGGAAATGCTAAAGTTGATCCTTTAACCGGTGCAACACGTGAAGGAACAGTATCGGTTTTTAATACTTCTGATGGAACTTTGATAAAAGAAATTCGTGTTGGATTGCACCCAAATGATATTATCCCGAACCCGGATGAAAATTATGTTTATGTTGCCAATGCAAATAGTGACGCTGTTTCTGTAATTGATACCAAAATGGATAATGTCTCCGAAAGTATATCTGTTCGGCTGGCTGAAGAAAAAAATCCATATTGGGGAGATTCTCCCAATGGTTTGGGAATTTCTGGCGACGGAAAAATACTTTATGTGGCCAACGGAATGGACAATGCAATAGCAATCGTCGAATTAGGAAAAAATGCTTCTTTAAATTCAAAAAGCAATCAAAGTAAAATATCAGGATTTATTCCCACTAGTGCTTATCCGGGTGCAGTTTGTATTTACAACGACCAAACAATGTACATTCCGAACATTGAAGCAGAGGGAGCAAGAATCCCAACGATTTCGGAAAGCGGGGCAAAATCGTACAATGCACACCGGCAGATGGCTTCCGTGTCTATTATTCCTTTACCGGATAAAAATCAATTGGCTGATTATACCAAACGCGTACATGAGACCAACCAGATTTTCAGAGTTGCCTTATCGAAAAAACTTCCCCGGAAAAATGCAAACGCCGTTCCTGTACCACTCAGAATTGGTGAGCCTTCGGTTTTTAAACATGTGGTTTATATCATAAAAGAAAACCGGACTTACGATCAGATTCTTGGTGATGTTTCAGCAGGAGACGGAGACCCGTCACTTTGTGTTTTTGGAAAGGAAGTCACGCCCAACACACACAAAATTGTTGACGATTTTCTTTTGCTCGACAATTTTTATGTATCCGGAAAATCTTCGGCAGAAGGCCACCAGTGGACCGATATGGCCATTGTTACCGATTATATCGAAAAAAATGTGCGGGGTTGGTTTCGAAGTTACCCACATGTTCAACAAGATGCATTGGTTTATGCCCCCACTGGTTTTCTCTGGGACAATGCAATCCGACACGGCAAGAGTGTGCGAATATATGGTGAAGCCTGTGTTCCTGAATTTGACAAAAGTGCCACTTGGGAATCCATTTACAGCCAATTTAAAAATGGTGAAAAAATAGAGTTTACAAACACAACCACAATCGACCCGGTTTGGGATATTTTAAGTCAGAATTTCCCGGGATACGACAGCCACAAATTCCCGGATGTATTTCGGGCACAAACGTTTATAAAAGAACTAAAAGAATATGAAAGTAAGGAAGGCGATCAATGGCCCGAACTGATTATCATTGCTTTACCCAATGACCACACCTCAGGAACACGACCAGGATTTCCCACTCCCCGTGCGATGGTGGCCGACAATGATCTGGCTTTGGGACAAATCATGGAAGCCATTTCTAAAAGTAAATTCTGGGAAAATACTGCGGTTTTTATAACCGAGGACGATTCGCAAGCCGGGTGGGATCATGTTTCTGCCTACCGAACGGTTGGAATGGTCGCCAGCCCATACTCGAGGTTTGAAAAAACCAACCATACCAACTACAACCAGGTTTCGATGATAAGAACCATCGAACAAATTCTGGGGCTTCCGCCGATGAATATTATGGATGCAACTGCCATGCCCATGTTCAACTGTTTCAATTCATCCGCGGATTACAGTCCCTATGTTTCTGTCCCAAACCAGATTCCATTGGATGAGATGAACAGTGAACTATCTGAATTAAAAGGCCCTGCACTCCACTATGCAAAAAAAAGTATGGAACCACAGTTTGAATGGGTAGATACCGGCGACGACGAACTCTTTAACAGAATTATCTGGTTCGCAATGAAGGGTAAAAAACCTTACCCCGAAAAATACAGCGGAAAAGATGAAGATGATGACGACGATGATGATTAAGTGATTTTAATGTAATTTTTCCATTAAGCGCTGATAACTTTCCCAAAAATCAGCTTCCATTTTTTTCTCATCAATATCGGTGTAGGCTTCCACTTTTCGCTGCACATTTTCAGGCGGCGTAAGTACCATTTCGGTTTTTGCCAGTTCCGGGTGAATGATCGATTCAATAAGCGCTAAATCCCACATAATCCAGCGCTCACCTGCATTTACAAAATCCCACCGGGTCAATAAATTTTGGCTGATTTTGTTGTTGTATGCAAAAAGACGCTTCTGTGTATCTTTTCGTTCAAAAACCAGTTGACCTGAAACCTGTCCGGAAATGATTGATAATTCCAAATCGGTACAATCCAAAACAATATCAAGTGCATTTAAATCATTGCGTGCATTAAATTCATTTTTATTCCAGACACCTGTTTCGGGGTTATATTTCATACTCAAAATATGAAGATGAATATTTTTTGCAATATCCGGCTCTGCAAGTATTACTGCCGCCACATTGGTAACCGGGCCTAAACAGGCAATATCCAGCTTATTGCCGGGAGAAGCCTTTTTTGCCTCGGTGATAATAAAATCAACTCCTTCGGAATATTGAACGGGAGTGCCATGATTAAAGCCCCAGGCAAACCCAACCATTTTTTCACAACCTTGGGGATGCGGAATTTCCGACCGATTTACCTCCGATAATAATTGCTCATTTTCTCTTTGAGAAAGCTCAACAGTGTTGATATTTTTAGTGGAATAGTTATGCCACATTGAGTCGGTAACCATCTGCGGATTATTGAAATGAGCGGAGACCAACCCCATTAATTCGAAATCATTTGAATCCAGGGCCCTTGCGATAGCATACATGTCATCCATTTCATTTCCTGTATCAGCATCGATAATCAACTTTATTTTTTGCGCCTGGCAACTTATTCCAAATAAAACAGTTAGAACTACAAAAACGCTTCTCATCATTCCGGTTACTTTAGAATTTACAAATCTCCAAATCGTTCTTTTGCATCCTTCAGAATAACAACTGTTGCTGTAGCTCCACAACGCGAGCAGCCTGCTTTTTGAACCGCCAGCAAACCATCCAGCGTGCGAACACCACCCGCAGCTTTTACTTTAATGTTTGGCCCCACACTTGCTTTCATCAGCTCCAGATTCGAGATTGTAGCTCCCTGGTATGCATATTTTCCATCATCGCCTTTTACAAAACCAAAACCCGTAGATGTTTTTACATAGTCGGCCCCCACTTTTGTGCATATTTTACACAATTCCACAATATCTTCTTTTTTTGAAACATAATCGGTCTCAAAAATTACTTTTACAATGGCTTTGTTGTTATGACAAACTTTGGTAACAGCAGCAATTTCTTTTTCAATATAGTCCCATTCTCCCTGTAAAGCTTTTCCAATATTTATTACCATATCAATCTCCACAGCGCCATCCGCACATGCTTTTTCCGTTTCAAAAACCTTCACTTCGATTGCAGAGTTACCGGCAGGAAAACCAATTACACATCCCACCAGAACATCGGAATCCTTTAACAGTTCAACAGCCTGTTTCACCGCGTATGGTTTTACACATACCGATGCCACATCATATTCTTTGGCCACTTTGCATTCGCGTTTCAAATCTTCATCAGTCATGGTTGGATGAAGAATGGAGTGGTCAATCATTTTTGCAAGTTCTTTTACTTTGTTCATTTTATATTGTATTTGAGTTATTCTAATCGTCAATTGTTTGAAAAACCATTTGCCTGAATTTCCAGCCGGTTTGATCGTTTACAGGCCCGCGTGTTTGTTTCATAATTATTCCAATCATATTTTCCTGTGGATCCGCAAAATACTGGGTATTAAAGTATCCGCCCCAATTGAACGTACCTTTACTACCCAAACCACCTTTGTTTTGTCCTTTTTCTGTTAACACAGAAAATGTTAATCCGTAATAATTGTCAGCGTCTTCTCCCCAAATATTCCCCATTTGATTTTCCATAATCGAACGAACCGTTGTCCGGCTTAAAAGTCTTATACCATTATATTCGCCTCCGTTCAAATACATTTGAAGAAAAACAGCATAATCTTTTGCTGTACTGGAAAGCCCTCCTCCACCTGAGAACAGAGTTTTTGCCCCTTCAACCGGATATTCAGGGTCATAAAATGTTACCGGGTATTTTTCCCATTTTCCATCAACTTCTTGTTGAACAGAAACCAGACGATTTGCCTTTTCTTCAGGGAGATAAAAGTAAGTATCCTTCATCCCAAGTGGATCGAAAATGTGCGTTTTCAGAAACTCATCAAACGGCATTCCCGAAACTATTTCTACCAGATAGCCGAGGACATCCAATCCCATGCTGTAAACATACTCTGAACCGGGCTGGTGATGCAAAGGCAATTTTGCCAGCTTTTTGATGTTTTCTTCAATGCTCACATCTTTTTTTGTAAACGCAATTACAATTCCTGCTTTCTGATAAATCATTTTCATTCTTTCATCGGAATCAATGTCTCCATAGCCAATTCCTGAAGTATGTGTAAGCAGATGACGTATTGTAATTTTATTTTTTACAGGAGTTCCGGTCCATGTGGTATCGCTGTACCGAAATGTATTTAACACGCGGGCATTCTCAAACTCAGGGATATACTTTGAGATGGGATCATCCAGACTGAATCTTCCTTCTTCCCACAACATCAGAACCGCAGTTGATGTGATTGCTTTTGATTGTGAGGCAATACGGAAAATATCATCCCTTTTTAGCTTTTTACCTTCAGCGTTATCCGCCATTCCGTAGGCCTTCCAGAGAACAATCTTGCCATTGCGGGCAATCAGAGAAACGATTCCGGGCACCTGATCTTCTGCCACAGCCTCCCGACACATTTTATCAATTCGCTCTATACGTTCGGAAGAAACTCCAACACTTTCAGGTTGAGCTTCCGAAAGTGGCGCTGTTTTTTGAATGGATTTCGTTTGGGCTGTTAAACCTGTCAATCCAGCTATAATAAAGGTTACAATAAGAAAAGTAAACTTTTTCATTTTTGATTTATTAGTATGTATTATTCTTAATATTTATCCTCGCTATTAGCTTTTCGTTACATAAAGTACTGATTTCCTACAGGGAAATCTCTTGTGTTGCAAAAAAGTTCGCTGTAAATTGTCAACTTTCTATGGTTTGTAGAAAACAGAACAGAAATATGCAAAACCGGTGAATTCCTTTCAACACTTAAGATTTCTGCGATTTTATCGTCTGCATATTCAGCCCTGATTTCCTGCTTTGAGCCAGTTATTTCAATAAGATACTCCTGACTCAGCGTTTTGAAAAAAGATTCGTCAACAAATTGTCTATCTGTAAATCCCTGAAGAATGGTTACCGGGAGCCAGTTTCTCTCCAGCATAACCGGCAGGGAATTTACACATCTTAATCTCTCAAAAAAAATACATTGTGCATCCTTATCCTCTTTTTTTACCGGAAAAATAATCTCTTCTTTCCACTCACCGATTTGAGGTTTTGTCAGAAAAATTGTATTTACATTTTTGCCAACGGCTTCTGAAAATCCTTTTACTGTCAACAACCCAAGCGACTTCCTTCTTTCTTTTACCCGGCTCCCTTTCCCTTGTTGTTTTTCAATATAGCCTTCTTTTATTAGCTCGTCAAGCGCTTTGCGGGTTGTTGTTCTGGTGACCGAAAAACGCGAACACAGCTCATGCTCTGAAGGAAGAAAATCTCCAACTTTAAATTTTCCCTGCTGAATTGATTCCTTCAGAAAATTCTTAACAAGCAAATATTTGGGTCCAATCTTCATCTCACAAATCTACAAACTCAAACTTGTACGTACAAGTAAAAATGAATTATTTTGAACTTTTTTTCCAAAAAGAAGTATAGTATTATGTAATTAAAAATAAATATTATGACCAACAGAAGAACCTTTTTAAAATCACTGGCAGGTGTAACTGCAGGTTTGTCGATGACGGGAAATGCATTTGGCAAATCAGAAACAAATGACAGGTTAGGCGAAGTTCTGCCAAAAAGAAAATTGGGCAGAACCGGTGAGTACGTAACGATGCTAGGAACTGGGGGCTACCATATTGGGTGGACAACGGAACGAGATGCACAGGAAGTAATTGAAGCTGCACTGGAGGGAGGAGTCCGTTTTTTTGATACAGCTGAAAGCTACTCGGCCGGAAGAAGTGAAGAACGCTATGGAAAATACCTTACACCCAAATATCGTGATTTGATTTTTCTAATGACAAAAACTACGGGACCTGATGCAAAAACAGTTCAGGAGCATTTGGAAGGATCGTTAAAAAGGTTAAAAGTGGATCAGATTGACCTCTACCAGGTACACTCGATAAGGACACCCAAAGACGTCGATAACAGGATTGAAGCAGGAGTTCTGGAATATTTAATGAAAGCAAAAGAACAGGGAAAATTTAAGTATCTTGGATTTACCGGGCATCAAAATCCGTTTGCACATACACACATACTCGATCGTACACAGGAAAGTGATATTTTCGATACAGTGTTAATGCCCGTAAACGTTTTAGATCAAACCTATTTTAGCTTTATAAAAAATGTATTGCCAAAAGCTTTAGATAGAAACATGGGGATTTTATCTATCAAATCGCTTGCTGACGGAAGATTTTTTGCCAGAAAAGAACAGGCAAACTGGACCTCAGACGACCCTGTCATTCCCAATTATATGAGTATAAAAGATGCGATGCATTTTGTATGGTCGCTTCCCGTAACGGTTCTCATTTCTGGAAATGAAAATGCAACATACATGCGTGAAAAGATTGCTTTGGCCCGTTCATTTTCCAAATTATCAGAAAATGAAAGAATGGCACTGGTTGATAAGGTAAAAGACATTGCAAAAACCGGCAAAGTAGAATATTTTAAAAACGAAGCTGTATAAAAAGAAAATCCCGGGACCTCTGCCCCGGGATCATAACTAAACCTAACTAAACCAAACTTATGAAAAAACAGCAATCTGCTGTGAAGTATTTTGTTTCTAGTAGTGTAATAATGTAAAGAACATTTTCTGTTTAATTGTTTTCATGCTGACAAACATTCAACAAATAGCGTGCCAAAAGACAATAAGCGGAGGACAAACCGGCGTGGATCGGGGAGCACTGGATGCCTGTTTAATTAACAACTTTGCATATGGAGGTTGGTGTCCAAAAGGCAGAATGGCAGAAGACGGAAGAATTGACATAAAATACAAGCTAAACGAAACAGAAGAAAGCAACTACAGTTCAAGAACTTATAAAAACGCAAGGGATTCAAATGCTACTCTTATTATTACAAACAGTGCCCTAAAAGGGGGGACATTACTCACCCAACAAATCGCCACTCAAATGAAAAAACCTGTTTTGATTCTTTTTCCCGAAAAACCGGACTCAAAAGATTCCCTTCTCAAAATGATAACGTTTATTCAAAATAATAATGTTTCAACCTTGAACATTCCAGGTCCGCGGAAAAGTGAGTGGATACAAGGTTATCAGTATTCGTTTCAACTTGTTTCAGATTTAATCAAAAAAATTCAAAAAATACAGCAAAATCCTATCTGATTATAAAGAATTCAAAAAATAAATATCTTTGCGAAAATTTAATTTGAAAGCTTTAAATTGAATTAAAATTTTAGTTTAGTATAAATGGAGAACATTCGGAATTTTTGCATCATAGCTCATATCGACCACGGAAAAAGTACACTGGCCGACCGTTTACTGGAGAATACCAAAACAGTTGGAGAAAGAGATATGCACGACCAGGTACTTGACAGCATGGAACTGGAACAGGAAAGAGGCATTACCATTAAAAGTCATGCCATTCAAATGGACTATGTACATGAAGGAAAGGAATATAAACTCAATTTAATTGATACTCCCGGACACGTTGATTTTTCCTACGAGGTTTCACGTTCGATAAAAGCGTGTGAAGGGGCACTTTTAATTATTGATGCTACACAGGGAATTCAGGCCCAGACCATTTCAAACCTGTATCTGGCAATAGAACATGATCTGGAGATTATTCCGATTCTCAATAAAATGGATCTTCCGAATGCAATGCCGGAAGTTGTAGAAGACCAAATTATTGATTTGATTGGCTGCGACCACGAAGATATTATCCGCGCAAGTGGAAAAACAGGAGAAGGAGTTGAAGCTATTTTAACAAATATTGTTGAAAAGGTGCCGCCTCCCAAAGGAGATCCAAATGCACCGCTGCAAGCCCTTATTTTTGATTCTGTTTTTAACTCATTTCGCGGGATTATTGCATATTTCAAGATTATCAACGGACAAATCCGGAAAAAAGATCTGGTTAAATTTGTAGCTACAGGAAAAGAATACGATGCAGATGAAATAGGCGTTTTAAAACTCGGACTGGTTCCCAAGAATGTTTTATCCACCGGAGACGTCGGGTACATTATTTCCGGGATAAAGACAGCCAAGGAAGTAAAAGTTGGGGATACCATAACGCATGTTGAAAAACCTTGCCAAAAGGCCATATCAGGTTTTGAGGAAGTAAAACCAATGGTATTTGCGGGTGTATATCCCATTGATGCTGATGATTATGAGGATCTGAGAGCAGCAATGGACAAACTTCAACTCAACGATGCCTCCTTAACTTTTGAACCTGAATCTTCTGCCGCTCTCGGATTTGGTTTTCGATGTGGTTTCCTTGGCTTACTACACATGGAGATTATACAGGAACGATTGGAACGTGAATACGAAATGAATGTTATCACAACTGTTCCCAACGTTTCCTACCTTGTTCATTTAACCGACGGTTCAACACAAACCGTTTACAATCCTTCCGGGATGCCAACTTCAACAATCATTCAGGAAATTGAAGAACCATATATTCGCGCAAACATTATTACAGCTTCGGAATTTATCGGACCGGTTATGACACTTTGCCTCGACAAACGCGGAACTTTGGTTAGCCAGAACTACTTAACTTCGGAGCGGGCAGAATTGGTTTTTAATTTGCCTTTGGGCGAAATTGTGTTCGATTTTTATGATAAACTGAAAAGCATTTCAAAAGGGTACGCTTCTTTTGATTACCATATTAGTGGTTTTAAACCCGCCAAACTGGTTCGGCTTGACATTCTGCTAAATGGCGAAATGGTTGATGCGCTTTCCACGCTTATCCATTTCGACAACGCCTATAACTTCGGCCGCCGGATGTGTGAAAAGTTAAAAGAACTCATTCCCAGACAACAATTCGACATTGCTATCCAGGCTGCCATAGGAGCGAAAATCATCGCTCGCGAAACCGTAAAAGCTGTTCGTAAAGATGTAACAGCCAAATGTTACGGGGGTGACATTACCAGAAAACGTAAATTACTGGAAAAACAGAAAAAAGGTAAAAAACGGATGAAACAAGTAGGGAATGTAGAGGTACCTCAAAAAGCTTTTTTAGCGGTTCTGAAACTTGATTAGAACTCTTTTTGATCAAAACCAGAATTTCTTCCAGTTGATCCGGAAAGTTAGTATGATTTAAATCCCCGTATTCACGGGGATAATATCTGTCAAACGATTAATTTATATCCTTTCCCGTGTACATTTATAATTTCTACTGTAGGTTCATCCTTCAGATGTTTACGTAACTTTGTAATATAAACATCCATACTTCTGGCATTGAAATAATTATCGTCAATCCAAATTGATTTTAAAGCATAATTCCGTTCCAACACTTTGTTGGCGTTTTGACAAAGAAGCTTTAGCAAATCCGATTCTTTTGTGGTCAGTTTAACTGTCTCGTCGCCATCAGAAAGAATTTGTTTACGGGTATCAAAAGTATATTTCCCCAAAGTAAATATCTGTTGAGCATTTGACTGACTCTCTTGCGAAGTTCTTCTTAAAATTGCCTCAATTCTGAGAATCAGTTCTTCCATACTAAAAGGTTTGGTGATATAATCATCGGCCCCCATTTTGAACCCTTCCAGCACGTCCTCTTTCAAATTTTTTGCAGTCAGAAAAATAATCGGAATATCCGAATTAATAATACGGATGTCTTTTGCCAGTGTAAATCCATCTTTTTTGGGCATCATAATATCCAAAACGCAAATATCATAATGTTCTTTTACAAAACCTTTATAGGCAGCTTCTCCATCAGGAAACAGATTAGCGTCGTAACCTTTTGCGATTAAATATTCTTTTAACAGTAATCCTAAATTCTCATCGTCTTCGGCAAGTAATAATTTTGTTTTTTGTTCCATGGTCATTTATTTATTTGTGGGAATAAGATACTAAATTTTGTCCCTTTATTAACAGCGCTCTCAACTTTTATTGTACCATTGTGCGAATCAACTATCTTTTTCACATAACTTAATCCTAATCCGAATCCCTTTACATTATGAATATTTCCGGTAGGCACGCGGTAAAAACGGTCAAATATTTGTGCATGGTGCTCTTTTGAAATTCCAATTCCTTTATCTTCAACCGAGATTACAACAAATTCTTTCTTATTATATGTCGTTACTTTTATCTCCGGTATCTCCTGACTGTATTTCATGGCATTATCAAGCAAGTTAAATACCACGTTGGTAATGTGTACCTCATCCCCTTTTACCATTGGATCGTCAGCGTTGATTTCAGTAATAAGATTTCCATTTTTACTTTTTACCCTGAGCTCAAAATTCCCGGTAACTGTTTCAATCATTTTATTTACATCGAACTCTTTAAACTTGAATTTTAAACGTCCTTCATTAAAAACAGCCATTTGCAGCACTTTCTCAACCTGAAACCCCAGACGTTTACTTTCTGTACTTATAACATTTGCAACATGCTCAATCGTTCTGGGTGTATTTGCCACACTTCCATCCTGAAGCATCTGACTTGCAAGCGAAATGGTTGAAATCGGTGTTTTCAATTCATGCGTCATATTGTTGATGAAGTCGTTTTTTATCATCGATAATTTTTTCTGTCGGAAAATTACTGTTAATGTATAGGCAAAAATTCCTATCAGCAACGCGGTTAAAATCAGGGTAGGAATAATGGTCAGACCGGTTTCACGCAACAGATATCCCGAACGTTTTGGAAAATAGATATGAAGATAGTTCGGTTTGGCTCCATTTCTATCCATTTGAAAAAGTGGCTGTGAAAACTCGCCTTTCTTTGCATTTTTATTAAAATTTTCATCTCCAATCATTATTTTATCCTGTCCGAGATTGGAATTCTTTACCGCATATTCATAATCCAAATCAATACCAGCTGCCCTTACCTCACTTGCCAAAACCTGAGCTAAAAACACAGTATCTATTCTTTCTTCAATCGGCCGGTCTTCAAGGTAAATTTCATACTTGTCTATGCTATTATCAAATAACCACCGCTCCAACCTCTGTCTCTGATTGGCTATCATCCGGTTAATATCAGGCAGAGTTTTTCTCAGCGTACCACCCTCGCCTGTAGAATCTACGCCAATGGTCGAATCTACTGTATTTATCTGCACCTGCTCTCTGTAGTAGCCGGAAACACTGTTTTCCGTTACATTTAGTTTAAATTCGAATGCACCATTCCCTGAGTTATTTCTGGGAAAAGGAATAAAATCTTCTTTGGGCAGATTTGAACCTGGGAACTGACCGATATCTGCATAATACTGTGCTTCACGCTTTTCATATGTTTCCAAATGCGCGGCCACCCTCATCAAAACATTTGCCACCAAACGGTTAAACTGCTCTTCCCGAATATCGGCAGCGCGTTTTATCAAATGCGTTTGAACAAATATCAAACCCGAAAGCACAACAGCCATCAAAAATATTAATGTAATCAACATTTTTCTGCTCATGCCGCAAATATAATTTTAATGAAATGCTTGCTGTAACCTACTTAACATTATTTAACACCAGAAAATCAAATGTAAAGTTTATTAACCTGTGCATCTGGCTTTTATTCCTTTTCCGTGCTTCCCGACAAAACAGATTCAATAACCTCCGGAAAATGTTTATATTCCAGTTCGTGTACTTTTTTTGCAACAATCTCCGGCGTATCAGAAGGCTCAATTTTACATTTTGCCTGGAAAATTAATTTCCCGTCATCATACTTCTCATTTACATAATGAACAGAAATTCCCGATTCCAAATCTCTATTCTCCACAACGGCCTTATGAACATTCATCCCGTACATTCCTTTCCCCCCGTATTTGGGCAATAATGCCGGATGAATATTTATTATCGGAAAATTTTGAATCAAATTATCGGGGATTAACCACAGAAAACCGGCCAAAACTACTAAATCAACCTTACGTTTTTTTAATATATTCAGCATTTCCTGACTTTTATAAAACGTCTCTCTGTCAAATATAAATGTATCAATGCTAAATTTCTCTGCTCTTTCCAGAACATAAGCCTTAGGATTATTACACCAAACAGAATCAACATCAACAATTTCATTATCAGCGAAATACTCTATAACATTTTGTACATTAGTTCCTGACCCAGAAGCAAATAAAGCTATTTTCTTAACATTCATTTCATATTGTTTTTTACAGATAGAACATTTGACTAATTTGTTCAAATCAAGAAGCTTACAAATGAATTCTACCCCCCTGTTTATATCTTTTTTTAAATTTTTTCTTTGAAATATAAAACGTAAATTTATTACTTTGCACGGAATTATTTAAAAACAAAATTAGTATTAATCAAAAATTACAATTATGTCTGACGTTGCAGCAAAAGTAAAAGCTATTATCGTTGATAAATTAGGCGTTGATGAAAGTGAAGTTACTCCTGAAGCTTCCTTTACAAATGATTTAGGTGCCGACTCACTTGACACTGTTGAGCTGATTATGGAATTCGAAAAAGAATTTGACCTCGCTATTCCAGACGATCAAGCTGAAAAAATTTCAACGGTAGGTGAGGCTATTGCACATATCGAAGAAGCTACAAAGTAATTATATTCAGAAAAATTATTTATGGAATTAAGGCGGGTAGTAATAACCGGTTTAGGAACTGTTAATCCTTTGGGAAACACCGTTGATGAATACTGGGAAAATCTGAAAAACGGGGTTAGCGGTGCTGCACCTATTGAAAAATTTGATGCAGCGAAGCACAAAACCCAATTTGCCTGCGAGGTAAAAAACTTTGATCCTGAACTTTACGGGATGGCAAGAAAGGATAGTCGCAAATACGATTTGTACACACAATATGCATTTGCGAGTACCGACCTGGCTGTTAAAGACTCAGGGTTAAACCTTGAAGAGATTGACCATGACAGAGCTGGTGTTATCTGGGGAGCGGGAATAGGCGGACTTCAAACTTTTTTTGAAGAAGCCAGAAACTATAAAGATGAAAACCCCCGGTTCTCTCCATTCTTTATTCCCAAAATGATTGCGAATATAGCCGGTGGACTATTATCGATAAAATACGGTTTTAGAGGACCTAATTTTACCACAGTTACTGCCTGCGCGTCTGCTTCCCATGCTATGATTGAAGCATTTAACATGATTCGTCTGGGGAAAGCAGATATTATGATTACAGGTGGTTCGGAAGCCGGTGTAAACGAAGCAGGAATCGCCGGCTTTAATTCTATGAGAGCCATCTCAACCCGTAACGATGACCCGAAAACAGCATCAAGGCCTTTTGATAAGGATCGTGATGGATTTGTTATGGGTGAAGGTTCTGCAGCTTTCATTTTTGAAGATTATGAAAGCGCGGTAAAACGGGGAGCTAAAATTTATGCTGAAATGGGTGGCGGAGGAATGTCTGCTGACGCATTTCATATGACTGCTCCGGACCCGGAAGGAAAAGGTGCAAACCTGGTTATGAAATGGGCTTTGGAAGATGCTGGAATTACGGTGAATGACGTCGATTACATCAATGTACACGGTACTTCTACTCCGCTTGGAGATATTGCTGAACCAAAGGCTATTATCAAAACATTTGGCGAACATGCTTATAAATTAGCAATCAGTTCAACAAAATCAATGACCGGGCATTTACTGGGTGCAGCAGGTGCAGTTGAAGGCCTGGCAAGTATTTTGGCCATTAACAACAGTTTGATTCCACCAACAATAAACCATTTCACCGACGATCCTGAAATTGACAGCAATTTGGATTTCACATTCAATGTTGCCAAAAAGCGTGAAATAAATGTTGCAATCAGCAACACATTTGGTTTTGGCGGACACAATGCAACTTTAGTTTTCAAAAAACTATAGAAAACTGTGGTTAGAAAAATAGTACAACGGGTAAAACTCTTTTCGTCCTCTCGGAAAGAGTTTTACTTGTTTCTAAAGGAGATACTTGGTTTCTATCCCGGAAATTTAAAATTATACGACCTTGCATTTATTCATAAATCAGCTTCTACCATCGATTCGCAAGGCAACTATGTGAATAACGAAAGGCTGGAGTATTTGGGAGACGCTATTTTGGGAGCCATCATTGCCGACTTTTTGTATAACAGATTTCCGCAGGAAGATGAAGGATTTCTTACCAAAACCCGATCAAAGCTGGTAAACCGTACCTTTTTAACCAAGCTGACCTACGACATGGGGCTTAACGTGTTTATCGATTCAAATACCACTAAAAATATCGACAGCAGCCATATTTACGGTGATGCTCTGGAAGCTTTAATTGGAGCCATTTATCTTGACAAGGATTACCAAACAGCGAAATATTTCGTAACAAAAAAAATCCTTTCACAATTTGTTAATCTGAACGAGATTGAACAAAAAGACACCAACTTTAAAAGCCAGTTAATAGAGTGGAGTCAGAAAAATAAAAAAGAAGTTGTATTTCAAACAACCGAAGAAACAAGTGAACGCAACAAACAACCCCGTTTTATTGCCACTGTTGAGGTAGAAAATGTTGAGATAGGAAAAGGAGAAGGTACATCCAAAAAGGAAGCGCAACAAAATGCTGCCCGCCAAACGCTGGAAAAGCTGGATTATTTACATTTTCAGTAGTTACTGCTAAAACAAACCGATTTCGATTGTTATATTTGCCCCGTTTTTAAAACCGACAATGAACGAGTATTTGATTTATTCACTGGGTTTTTTAGCTCAAATTCTGTTTTTTGTAAGAACCATTGCCCAATGGTTTAAATCGGAACAGGAAGGCGAAGTATATTCTCCGGTTGTATACTGGCAAATCAGTCTGGTTGGTTCCATCCTGATGCTCACGTATGGAATACTGCGAAATGATTTTGCAATTGTAATCGGCCAATTTCTGGTTTATTCCATTTACATACGCAATCTCCAGTTAAAAAAAGCCTGGAAGCGAATGCCGTTATTTTCAAGGATACTTGCGGTGGTAATACCTCTGATTTATCTGGCGTGGTTGATTTTTTCAGGTAATTTTAATGCCATTTTTAAAAATGAAAATGTTTCGGTATTCTGGATGATTTGGGGTACTACGGCTCAACTTATTTTTATATCACGCTTTTTCTACCAGTGGATATATTCAGAAAAAGAAAAGGAGTCTTTGCTGCCGCTTGGTTTTTGGCTTATCAGTACCACCGGTTCATTAATGATTTTTACGTACGCAGTTTATCGTTTGGATCCGGTACTTTTTGCTGCTCATAGCCTGGGGCTTTTTATTTATTTCAGAAATATTCTGTTACATTTTGGAAAGGGAAGCCTGTTTTCCAAACTAAACAAAATTCCGTTTTTAAATAAATTTATTACCAGGGTGTCCGATAAAATAAAATAAAATAAAGGCCAATCCGGCGTTTCCAAACTGACCTTTAAAAATATTTTTATCCTGTTTATTTAATCCTCTTCCAATCCAATACATCGACAACAATTGTTGTGTCCGATTTTACTTCCATTACTTCTTCTCCAATCTTCTGATTATTAAGCCCAAGCAGAACGCACTCTCCCTTCTCTGTTGCAAACGTATAAGCAAACAACTTACCCTCTTTTAAAGAAATCGTTTTCTGAAAAACACTCCCCGTTTGTTTTTCCATCTCAACTCCTGGTTCATCCCAATCGCCTAGTTCCCGGGCATTACCTTGCAGGTATAATTTACTGTTTTCAAATGGCTTTTTGGCATTTACTTTAAATGTGATTGAATGAGAGGGCAAATCCTCAAAATTATCAACACAATCACTCATATACCGAAAAATAAGTTCTGCATTGGTTTGCGGGAAAAAAGAACGAACAAGATATTTTTTTTCTCCTTTTTCAAATTCGTTTTGAAGGTCGAACGCTTTCCGAAAACTGAAATTGTGAAAATTATACAAGTACATTTTTCGTTTTTTTAAATCACAGAGATTGGAATAAACGGTAGGAAATTTCCCTTCAGCATGAGTCAAGGATAATATTTCCTCGAATAACGAAACAGAAGGCTCATTTTCAGAGAGCATTTTTTTTGCTGTTGCGTATCTGTTACACTCTTTTTCCGGATGAAATGTTTCTGTAAGATTAAAGTTTGTTGCTATCAAAAAATTATCGTCACCTTTTCGAATATAATTCATTCTATTGTTTCCCCACTCAAAAACAACAGCGCCGCCTTTTGCATCAGCAACCAGGATGTGACTAAATTTTAAATACGGTTGCGAATACTTTTGAACAAACTCAATGGCTTCCTCCACGGTTTTACACTTTTCCAGAACAGTTTCGAAAATATACCGTCCCTGATACTCAGGCAAATTCCACCCACTCATTTCAACTGCTGGCGTGCTGGCTCCGTCAAAAAACAAACCGTGTTCATTCATTCCTCCCTGATAATTTCCATCACCTTTAAATCCCCAAAAAATTCTGCCAAATTTTGTGTCCGAAGGCGGAATAATATGAATGACTGTATTTGTTGTACACATATCTTCGTTGTTCCCGGCCAGCACAGTACTGTTTGAAGAAGCCGTAAAGATTGTACATCCAAAAGAAATGTGTAAAAATCCGGATAAAAGAATGATACAAAAAAGAATTAGTGTCTTTCTCATAACGCTCAGTTTTAAATTAAATAAAAACAACTACGCTTAAACCTGTTGTTTTGCTTTGATAATTTCTTTTAGGATAACGTAAAAGATCAGAGATAATATCAACACGAAAAAACCCCAGATAGGCGCATAAAAACTCACCATTGCGCCTTCCATGACAATTTGAGGGGAAATATCAGCAGCTTCACGAATGGCTTTCAATGCTTCAACAATTCCAACAATTTGCGATAAGATCCCTGAAGCAGCTGCCAATGCACCTGCCATTAAAACAACATCGAGCAACTTAAAATTATATTCCTTTTTTGTTGCCATCTGAACAATTTTCCATACAGTTACTCCAACTGCAATTAATGCCACGAATGAAATAAAATTCATAAATGGCCCTCCGTTGCGAAACATTTCTGACAAATTCATTTTTTTCAGTTTTAAAAATTATACCTGAAAATTACATCCTGTTTTTCGTTTGGCCCACTTTAATCGTTCAACTGCAAAAAACGATAAGCGAAATACAATTCCACCTTAAATCTACCAAACATTTATCTATTTTGTTGTTCAGCATAAAACCAATGTAATCCACCGACAAAATTTCAAAATTTCAAAAATCATTTCTACTTTCATTCTTTTATGTAACAACAAAATGAAATTTCATTTTCATCAAATAAAAAATATTTTCCATAAATCAATAATAACAAGAATTGCACTTCATGTAATTTTTTGGGTATTTGTAGGCTCTTTTTACTTCATAACGTTTAACAACAACAGCGAAATCAGGGCCGTTTCTTATATTCTTTCTGTTGGATTGTTACCTGTTGCATTTTTTGAAGCTTACTTTTTTAATTATATCCTGATTCCTAAATTCCTGGAACAAAAACGATATGGAAGATTCTTCCTTTTCAGCTTTTATACTGTTTTAACCTCTATATGGCTGTCATTTTTGATAGTAATGTTTACCTTAATTTTTATTTTAGAAAGAGATGCCTCGCTGGATCCAGCTGTTTTACATCCCGAATTACAGGTAATTTCATTGAACTTTATTGTTTTTCTTGCTATTTCAATAAAACAAGTCAAAAGGGCATTTTATATGCAAATTGAAAAGAATGAAATAGAAAAAAATATTCTGACAAGTGAACTAAAACTGAAGGAGGCAGAACTGAAATTATTAAAAGCACAGGTTCATCCTCATTTTTTATTTAATACTTTGAATAATTTGTACGGCCTTACTTTGGAAAAATCGGACGACGCACCAAAACTTGTTTTGCAACTTTCAGAAATTCTGGATTATATCCTGTACCGGTGCGACGACAAAAAAGTACCTCTTTCAGAAGAATTAAATAACTTAAAGAACTATATAGAAATAGAAAAAATCCGGTATTCGAAAAAACTGGAGTTAAAAACTGAATTCCCACAAAAAAGTAATTCTCTGAAAATTGCACCGCTTATTCTGCTCCCTTTTGTTGAAAATGCATTTAAACACGGCGTAAGTAATTTTCCCGGCGTTGCTTTTGTAAAAATCGAGATTAATATTGTCAGTAAGAATCTGATTTTCAATATTAAAAATTCAAAAAATCATTTAATTAAAAAGGAGACTAACTATAAAAAAGGAATTGGCCTTGTAAATGTCAAGAAACGGCTTGATTTACTCTATCCTGAAAAATATATTCTTAGTATTGACGAGCAGGCAGAAACATTTTCTGTAAATTTAACTTTGGAACTGGAGGTTTAACTCATGTATAATTGCCTGATTATTGACGACGAACCCATTGCAATCAGGGTTATTAA
This sequence comes from Maribellus comscasis, assembly GCF_009762775.1. Lineage (GTDB taxonomy): Bacteria > Bacteroidota > Bacteroidia > Bacteroidales > Prolixibacteraceae > Draconibacterium > Draconibacterium comscasis. The sequence continues at coordinate 1,714,666 of NZ_CP046401.1, forward strand.
AAACCACCTTTCGGCTTTTACTGATTTTGCTGTTGTTGCAGAATGTAATAACGCACTGGAGGCGATGTCTGTCCTTTCAAAAGAAAAAATTGATTTGCTGTTCTGTGATATTCAAATGCCGCAAATCACCGGAGTCGACTTTGTTCGGTCACTGGCTCATCCTCCAAAAGTAATTTTTACAACAGCTTACCGCGATTATGCAATCGAAGCATTTGAATTAAATGTAATAGACTATCTGCTAAAACCCATCTCTTTTGAAAGATTTGCAAAAGCCATTAACAATTTTCTTGAACTCGAATCTCTGCAAAACGGAAAAAATTCAGAAATAAAAGAAAACTTAAACGACAATCGTAATTTTATTTTTCTGAAAGCGGATAAAAAACATTACAAAGTTGATTTATGTGACATTTTATACTTTGAAAGCCTGGGCGACTATGTGATTGCATATACCATCAACAATAAAATTGTAACAAAGGAAAGAATCAGTTTTATGGCTGAAACACTACCTGAGAGTCAGTTTATCCAAATCCACAGAAGTTATATTGTATCCATTCAGAAGATAGAATCGCTTGGGTCTGGTTTTGTCGAAATCGCCAAAAAAAAGTTACCGGTAGGAAGAAGTTACAGGCCTGTACTTTCCAGACTACTTGATAACAATAACTAATAGTTTTGTTAAATTTGCAGTTTTGCAGATTATGGAACTAAAAGATAAATATATTCGCCGCGAAGGATGGCTTTCCATTTTCGGAAATATTTTTCTTTTTGGGCTAAAATATTGGGCAGGCCTGGCAACCGGATCGCTGGCGTTAATTGCCGATGCCTGGCATACTTTGTCTGATTCCGTTTCATCGGTTATTGTATTAATCGGAGGAAAAATTTCAAGGAAGCCTGCGGATGATGATCATCCTTTTGGGCATGGAAGGGCTGAACACATTGCAGCAATAATTATTGGTGTTTTACTTGCTATTGTAGCTTTTGATTTTGCTGTTGGCGCTATTGAAAAATTTGGCACAAAAGAAAAAACAACATTTGGACCCATTGCGTGGATTGCAACAATAATTTCGATAATTGTAAAAGAAGGGATGTCGCAATATGCTTTCCGGGGAGCAAAAAAAACCGGTTCTTCAATTCTTAAAGCCGATGGCTGGCATCATCGGACGGACGCACTTTCGTCGGTAGTCATTTTAATTGGTATTGCCGTTGGGAACTATTTCTGGTGGACCGATGCGGTTTTGAGTTTTATTGTAGCCTTAATGATAGGCTGGGCAAGCTATGAAATTCTATCAAAAGATATCAAATCTTTGCTGGGCGAAAGTCCTTCGGATGAGCATTTAATCGCGATTCGGGAAATTGCCCAGAACGCGTGCAGGCAACCCATACATCTTCACCACATACATTTACACAATTACGGGAACCACACCGAATTAAGCTGTCATATAAAACTCCCTCCGGAAATGCCTCTAAATGAAGCACATGACATTTGCACTAAAATTGAAGTCGCGTTAAAAAACAAATTTGGATACATGTCAACCATCCACCCGGAACCTATCACGTGGGAAAATCCGAATATATAGAAAAAACTATGGTAATTCTATAATTTTTAAATTTCTGAAGTGGATTTCAGCTCCCTCCGATTCCAGACAGATAAAACCATTTCTTTTAGACGATTGACTTATTCCGTTGACAAACTTCCCATTTACCGAAAGTTTTATCGTTCCATCCACGCAAACCACATCATAAGTATTCCACTCTCCTTTCCCCTTGCAACGGTTTTCAACCGATTTACTCCGTTTCCCCCTTGGATTGTCGGGAACCACTTCCACACCTCCTACGCCAAACAACTCTCCGTGGACATATGCAACCGGCGGTTTTTCTCCGTTTCTTGTGTTGAGATTAACCCAGTCGAGTTCCAGCATTTGTACTTCAACACCGTTTGGTAAACGATTATCTCCGGGCACCGCATCGCTCCATACAAAGGTTCCTGAATTCCCACCGGCCTCCATGTGTTTCCATTCAATATGCATGATAAAATTCGTGTACTTTTTTTCACTGCGGATAACGCCAATGGGGTGTCCTGTACAAATCAGCTCGTCTCTTTTTACTTTCCATGTATTGTTTTCGGTATTTACCTGAAACCATTTCAAAGTCTCTCCCTTTGTTTTTTTATCAATCTGAACATCCTCCAATGTCACTTCATTGCCAAATTGAAAAAGAGGAGTCTGAGCAAACCCGTTTCCTGCCAACAAGAGGCAAAAGATAAAAACAACTATCTCTTTCATTTTAATAAATTTTGGACAGGTTTCTTTTTATCCATTAGCAGGTTTATTGTCTACGCCAACCACCGGAATTTTTTCTTCAACTCCCGGAACCGGGCCAAATGTATAGGTTTTCGGACCAAGATATAAATCGGAATTCATAATTTCCTCCCAGCTAACATCTTTCCCTGTATACGCCGAGATTCTCCCCATAATGGTAATCAGTGTTGAATTGACCTGAGCTTCGGCATCACTTACAGGTTCTCCCGTGCGGATAGCCGTTACCAGGTTGATGTGCTCCTGTACATAAGGATTGGTTACTTTCCACGGCGATTCTGTATCTCCGTCTTCGGGGTGAGGATATTTCCAGATTTCATTTCCTTCCCAATCGTACAAAGTACCCGCTGCATCGGCATATCCTTTTGTACCATTTATTTGCTGAACTTTACGATTCGTACATCCATTTATCTGACGGGCGGCACAATGCGCCCTCATCCCGTTATCATAAACATACTCAACGCTAAAAAAATCGTACTGGTCTCCGGTTACCCTTCGTTGTCTTCCTCCCCAGCCAATTGCTTTTACCGGTATTTTATCCAAATGCCAGTTCATCACATCTATTTCATGAATAAATTGCTCGGTAATATGATCGCCCGACAACCAGCAAAAATTCACCCAGTTACGCAGCATATACTCCATTTCGCTCCAGTCGGGCTGGCGGTTACGATACCAAAGTGCACCACCGTTACGAAGTATGTTTGCCCCGACAATCTCTCCTATCTCTCCGTTGGCAACACGTCGGTGCGTTTCCATATAATCTTTTTGTACGCGCCGGATTGTTCCGCTGATGATACTTAAGCCAATTGCTTCTGCCTTTTTTGCAGATGCCAGAACCGAACGGGCTCCAACCGGATCAACTGCAATCGGCTTTTCCATAAAAATATGTTTTCTGGCATTGACTGCTGCCTCAACATGTACCGGGCGAAAATGCGGAGGTGTACAAAGTAAAACGATATCAACACCCGAATCAATAACTTTTTGGTAACTATCAAAACCGATAAAACAGTTTTCATCGGCAATTTCAACCCCTTTTTCTGTTTTTAATGTTTCTCGGCAATTGTCAATTTTATCCTGAAAAACATCTCCCAAAGCCGTTATTTGCAAATTTGGACCGGCATCCAAAAAATTAATGGCTGCACCTGTCCCCCGGCCTCCGCAACCGATTAAGCCGGCTTTTAAAACCGCTCCGTCAGGTGCCTGTTCAAGTAACTCCGGCAACTCTATTTCGTCTTTTTTTGATTTTTCAGAAGTGGAACACGCAGCCAGAATTCCTGCTGCCCCAATCGTTCCTAATGTTGTTTTTGTAATAAAATTTCTGCGGTTTAACTCTTTTGAATCCATATTGCAAATGGTTTATATGCGTTAAAAATAAAAAATTTAAATTACCATATTTTATTGAATAATTTCAAAACTGTTTCTAATAATTTACTAATCGCAGCCCAACAGCATACCCCGGCACTTTGAAAATCCATTAAAATTGATTTACATTTGTCGGACTCTAATTCAATTCCGTATTGAACCAGCTAAATAATATAAACGACAAGGATCTGTGTAAAAGGATTAAAAGCGGTGAAAAAGATGCTTTTCGGAAACTCTTTGAAAAATATGCTCCAGGAATATATAATTTCTCGTTTACCTATTTAAAAAATAACGCTGACGCTGAAGAACTGGTTCAAAATGTATTTTTAAAAGTTTGGGAGCACCGAACAGCGCTCGACTCAACACAAAACCTGAAATCTTTTATTTTTAAAATCGCCGTAAATACCATCTACGACTTTATACGGCGAAAAAACATCGAACACGCTTTTGAAGATTACGCCAGACTAAATTATGAAAGCAAAGAAAATAATACGTGGCATTCAGTAATCTTTGAGGAAATGAAACAGAATCTCCACAAACTGGTTGCACAGTTACCCGAACAGCAGCAAAAAATTTTTCAACTAAGCAAGCTTGAAGGATTAACCAACGACGAAATAGCACAAACATTAAACCTCTCAAAACGCACGGTTGAAAACCATTTGTACAGGGCGCTCGTGTTTTTAAAAAAACACTTTAAAAGTGAGTCTTTTGTGGCCCTGCTTTTCTTTTATCTGTTTTGCGGATAAATTTCTCCCCCGCGTCATTCCCAAAGAATGGTAATTATTTATTAACCTCCGGTGAGTAAATCCAGACTTTCATTCGTATTAACAGAACAAATAATCTACTACCAAAAGTAGTTTTAGTTTAGTTAAAGTTAAAAAGTCGCCCTAAATTATCCGGGCGGCTTTTCAGTTCAAAAACGTCCGGATAAAATTTTTAAAAATGAGTAAATTCAGAAGCTGAACCGTATTACTCATAAGTGAAGCAAAGAATGAAAAAACAAGTTCAACATATTTTCGATAAAGCATATTCCCAAAACAACAGTTTATCAGACAGGCAGGAAATGCTTTCATTATTTCATCAGCCGGAGAAAGAATTTGAGGTAAAAGAAAAATTATTAGAAGATCTTTCCACCCAAAATGCTAAGCCCCCTTCCCTGCCCGACTTCAAAAACCTGTTTAACAAACTCTGGGCAAAAATCGAAAAAGAGCAAAAACAAAATAAAACAAAAGTACGCTTTCTATACCATGCAGTAAAAATAGCTGCAGCAATACTTGTCGGCTTGTTTATAGGGATTTACGTAACATCATTACAGGAAACTGCTGATGCTCCGGTATATTATGCTGCACACTCTCCCAAAGGATCAGTTTCTGAGATGATTCTTCCGGACGGTTCGGTGATTTTCCTGAACGCTGATTCACGTATCAGGTACAGCGTGGAAGGTAAAGAAGGAAATCGCGAAGTTTTTCTGGAAGGTGAAGCCTGGTTTGATGTGGAAAAAAATAAGAACAAACCATTTATTGTACACACGCCCTACTATGATGTAAATGTTACAGGAACTCAGTTTAATGTTAAAACTTATAAAACAGAGAACGAGATAATCACTACGCTGGAAGAGGGCCAAATTATCATTCAGTCATCTGAAAATTTCAAACTGGCGCAGGATGTTATTGTCAGGCCCGGCGAACAGGTTGTGCTAAACAAAGACTCAAAAATTCTGACGATAAAAGAAGTAAATACTTCGTGGTACACCTCCTGGAAGGATAACAAACTCATATTTGTGAATATGAACCTGAAAGACCTTGTGGTACTTCTGGAACGAAAATACGGCGTTGATATAGAAATAAAAAACAAAGAAATTCTCGACTTGCACTTCGACGGAACCATTAAAAACGAATCCATCATCGAATTTCTTGAAATTGTAAAAAAAGCACTTCCAATCAATTATAAAATCGTTGGACAAAAAATTGAAATAACTGACAACAAAAACTAAACTTATCCGGAGGAATAACTTATGAACTAAACAAAAATTAAAAAATAAGCCGGAAGGTGCAGCCACACCTGCCAGCTTAACTTGTCTTGAATTTTTTGGTGAAAATCACCAGTAAAACTATTAATCAAAACATTCAAATTTATGAAAAAAAAATGTATGCACCCTTTTCTGCCATGCAGAAGGGTAAAAAAACTATTATTAATGATGAAACTAACAGCCATACTAATTCTGGCGGGCTTAATGCAGGTTTCGGCAACGGTTTACTCGCAGGCCACAAAATTCAATTTAAGGGCAGAAAACAAACAAATTGTTGAAGTCCTCAAAGAGATTGAAGAGTCCAGCAATTTCCGTTTTTTCTATATCCGCGAGCAAGTTGATGTGGAAAGATATGTTTCTTTAAAAGCAAAAAATGCAACAGTTGAGGAGATTCTGGATGAAATTTTTGCGGGGCAAAATATTGCATACGACGTGATGCAGGATAATTTGATTTTATTGAGTCCAGAAGACAAACCCATAAAACTAAAATCAATAGCATTACAACAACCCAATGCAGTTACCGGGAGGGTTACAGATACTTCAGGGCGTCCCCTGCCGGGCGTAACTGTGGTGATAAAAGGCACAACACAGGGAACCGTAACTGATGCCGATGGGAAATATACTATACCCAAAGTACCTGACGATGCTGTACTCCAATTTTCTTTTGTAGGGATGAGTGCACAGGAAATTGTTGTTGGAAATCAGACAACGATTGACATTACAATGCTGGAAGAAACAATTGGATTGGAAGAGGTAGTGGCAATCGGTTACGGAATTCAAAAGAAAGCTACTTTAACCGGAGCTATTAATAATGTTAAAGGAGAGGAAATTGTTAAAGCTCCAACAACAAATGCAAGCCAAATGCTATCTGGACTGCTCCCCGGACTGACAACGATTCAGCGAAGTGGAGAACCGGGGAATGATGATCCGATTGTACGTATCCGTGGAATTAATACGTTAGGGGATAATTCACCGTTGGTTGTAGTTGATGGAGTGCCGGGACGTTCACTTTCGAGGATAGATCCAAATTCAATTGAAAGTATTACTGTTCTGAAAGATGCATCTGCAGCTATTTATGGCTCGCAGGCTGCAAATGGAGTAATCTTAATTACGACAAAACGAGGAGAAAAGGGTAAACCAAAAATAACAGTTAATTTTAATCAGGGATTTAATCAACCTACAGTTATCCCGGAAATGTGTGATGGTTCTGAATATGCTACACTGTTGAATGAACTGGATCTTTATGACGGAAGAGAACCAAGATATACTGACGAACAAGTTCAAAAATTTACATCTGGCTCAGATCCCTGGCTCTATCCAAATACAGATTGGTTTGACGAGGTACTCAAGCCCTGGTCTGCACAAAATAACCTAAATGCGCAACTCAGGGGTGGAAGTGAAAATGTAAACTATTATTTATCTGTAGGATCAAAATTCCAGGATGCCTTTTACAAAAATAGTGTAAGTAATTATAAACAATATGATTTTCGGAGTAACATTGATGCTAAAATATCTGAATATATAAAAATTGGTGCAGATGTTTATGGAAGGATGGAAAATACAACCTCTCCAACAAGAGGTTATGGAACCATTTTTAGAACAACTACTTTGGGAAATCCCAATATACATGCTGTATGGCCCGATGGCTCACCGGGACCTGATATAATTGAAGGTAGTAATCCTGTTACAATTAGCACAAATGCTGCTGGTTATGACAACAATAAGGTCTACACTATAAATAGTAGTTTCAAATTGGACGTGACAGTACCTTGGGTCAAAGGATTAACTTTTACAGGAAGTGCAAATTTGGATAAATCATTTCAAAACCGAAAACGATGGGAAACCCCCTGGGAAGTAAACACCTGGGACGGAACAACATACGAAAATGGAATTCCTGTCCTTAATTCAGCGATGGTGCCTTTTAATGATGCACGCTTAACCAGATATATGTATGACAATCAAAGCCTTTTACTTAACGGCATTTTAAATTACAGTAAATCAATAGATAAGCATGAAATAAATTTTATGGCAGGTATTGAATCCAGAGAAGGTAAAGGAAATAATTTCAATGCATACAGAAGGCATTTTGCGTCAATTGCAATTGACGAATTATTTGCAGGAGGAGGAGAAGATCAGGACAACACCGGGACATCATATGAGAATGCAAGGTTGAACTATTTTGGTAGGGTTAATTATAATTACAGTGAAAAATTACTTTTCGAATTTGTATGGAGATATGATGGTTCATATATGTTTCCAGAAGAAAGCAGATTTGGATTTTTCCCGGGTGTTTCACTAGGATGGAGAATATCAGAAGAAAACTTTTGGAAAGAAAACCTCTCATTTATGGAAGATTTTAAACTGAGAGTTTCTTATGGACAAACAGGTAATGATAGAATAGACGAATGGCAGTACTTATCATCTTACAGCTACAGTAGCTATGTCTATAACTTTGGAACTGACGAAGCAAACAAATTGCTTTATGAAGCAAGAATACCAAACGAAAACGTTTCCTGGGAAGTTGCTAATCAGGCAGATATTGGATTCGAATCTTATTTTATGGACCATAAACTCTATTTTGAGTTTGACTATTTCGACTACAGACGTTCCAAGATATTGTGGTGGAGAAATGCATCTGTTCCCAGTTCGACTGGACTGACACTACCACGGGAAAATATTGGAAAAGTTACCAATAGAGGAGCTGACTTTACCATAAGTTACCACGATAAAATCCAGGATCTGGCTTACAACATTTCTTTTAACGGGGGGTATGCTAAAAATAAAATTACTTTTTGGGATGAAACTCCAGGGAGCCCCGAATGGCAAAAATCAACTGGTAAACCAATACCCACCAATAGTGACGTATCTAACGATCTTTATTATGAAGCTATTGGCATATTTAAAGATCAAGCTGCAGTTGACGCCTACCCCCATTGGGAAGATGCACGCCCAGGAGACATTATCTTTAAAGATGTAAATGACGACGGAAAAATTGATGGGTTAGATCGGGTAAGGAATGATAAAAATAATATTCCGAGATTCACAGGGGCTTTAAAAGCTAGTATTACCTATAATCAATTTGATCTCTCAATACTATTTCAAGGCGCAGCAGGAGCTGTAAGGTATATTTCTACAGAATCCGGTCAGATAGGGAATTTTCTTAAAGACTTTTACGATAACAGATGGACGCCCGATAATACTGATGCTAGCGGCCCAAGAGCATATAACAGGGATGCTGAGTACTGGAGAAGTAACAGGAATACATATTTTCTCAAAAAATCTGATTATATAAGATTAAAGACTTTAGAAATAGGATACTCACTACCTGCTTCCATTAATAGCAAGTTAGGTATAGATGGGCTTCGAATTTATATTAGTGGCTATAATTTATGGACTTTTAGTCCCGACATTAAAGACTTTGACCCCGAGTCCGAACAAACAAGTCTGAGTGGACAAAGTCAACCATATCCCGCTCAACGAGTAATAAATGGAGGAATAAGTTTAACCTTTTAAAAGAAGTAAACATGAAAAGAATCATTTATATAAGAACCGTATATAGTTTAATTAGCCTAATACTACTAATACAACTAAGTTCATGTGAAGACTATCTGGACAGACAACCCTTGGACCAATACGGAGAAGAAGCTGTTTGGAGTGATCCCGCGATGATGGAACACTTTGTAAATAATATTTATTGGTACGTTGGCCATAGTTTTGACAGGCCAATGATTGGTGTTTTTACAGATGAATCGATGTTTGATCCTGGTTCTGACCAAGGTCATGGTAATGTGGTAAAGTCATTGATAACACCTAGTGATTATGGTGTTTTTGATACATGGAGCAGAACCCAAAAGATGAGGTGGGAACATCATTATAAGTACATAAGAGCCTGTGATCTCTTTCTCGATCAAGTGGAAGGAAGAACATATGAAGATCAAGAGTATGTAAAAAGATTGACCGGTGAGGTTTATTTTTTAAGAGCCTATCACTATCATAACCTGGTTTTTCTTTATGGCGGGGCACCTATTATTGAACATGCGTATGGCCTATCGGATGATTTTTTGGCTGCCCGAAATACTTTTGAAGAATGTATTGATTTCATCGTTGAGGATTGCGAAAAAGCAACTGAATTATTGCCGCTTACCGAAGACGGGAGTGATTTTGGCAGGGCAACAAAAGGTGCAGCAATGGCCCTGAAAGCAAGAGTTCTTTTGTATGCTGCCAGTGATTTGTATAATTCTGATGCTTCATGGACAGATGGATATGAACATCCAGAGTTAGTTGGGTATGTAACAGGAAACAGAACCAGCAAATGGGAAGCTGCCAAAAACGCTGCCAAATCTGTAATTGATTTAGGTATTTATAGTTTGTATAAACCAGAGCCAAGTGCAAGTGATTCTATTGCACAGAACTATGATGAAGTTTTTACGTCAACCCAAACAGTTGAAGACATTTTTATAAGAAATTTCACGGAATCGAATCAGCACTGGACGATGAATATCGGACAACAAAATCTGCCGGCAGGATATAAAGGCTGGGCAAACGTGAGTCCTATTAATAGTATGGTTGACGACTTTGAAATGTCTGATGGGACTAAATTTGACTGGGATAATCCTGAACATAAAGCAAATCCTTATCAAAACAGAGAGCCACGATTTTATGTAAATATTTTTTATGATGGCGCAAAATGGAGACAACGCCCTGACGATGTAATTGCTGCAGATCCGATAGGAATTATACAGACAGGTAATTATGAACAGGCGGATGGTACATGGATAGGGGGCCTTGATGCTTTAAACAATCCTGTTACTACTTGGAATGGAACGTATACTTCCTATTATTTAAGAAAATTTCAGGATATTTCGGTAGATGCACCAAAAGTCAGGACTACAACTCCGTGGCGATTTATCCGGTATGCCGAGATATTACTTAGCTATGCTGAAGCATGTGTTGAGTTGGAAGAGTATGGTGAAGCAAGAAAATACATTAATATCATACGAAAACGAGCCGGGTTACCAGAAGTTAATGCGAGTGACGATGAGTTGAGGGATAAGGTAAGACATGAAAGAAAAATTGAACTCATGTTTGAAGATCAACGCTTTTTTGATATCCGAAGATGGATGATTGCTCCTGAGGTTATTGTCGATGCTTACGGGCTCGATATAAAGTACTTTTATGGAGACGATAAACCATCGTACGAGATAATTCATGTACAGGAACGGGATTGGAAGGATCGTTTTTATTTCTTCCCAATTAAGTTAGATGAAATGAACAGAAATGAATTATTAATTCAAAATCCACTTTATTAAAGATAGTTTTGTTGATGATACGAATGAAACATAAAAAACCTTTCGCATAGTATATTTTAAGTGAATACGTATCTTCAAAAACTCGGTGTTAAGCCTCTGTAAATCACAAAGTCTTTTAAAAAATTGACTTGTGATTTACAGGGCTGCACTGAAAAAAGATGTTAGAAAATATTAGCCTGTAACAACCGGTAAGACAAGACTCTGAAAATCGTTTTTGCGTATTACTATTAATTCGATAAAACGAATTCCTCTATCTGTTTAATTCTTAGTTAAGAATAAAATATCAGCTTAAAAAGCAAAACAAAATATAATACCTGTTCAGCTTAACTAAAGGCCAAAGTCGCAGGTATTCAAAAATATAATTAAGTCAGAAGTATATGCGTTTAAAAAAATCATTCATTGTTTTTTTAATAAGTCAGACCTTTATTTTTAGTGCTATCTCCCAAAAAGTTTATGAACCTACCTGGGAATCTCTTGACAAGCACAAGATGCCACAGTGGTACGATGATGCAAAAATAGGATTGAGTATGCACTGGGGAGTATATTCTGTTCCGGCATGGGCGCCGCGTCAGGAAGGAATTTCTTATGCAGAATGGTATGGAAGCAGGATGAATGATAAAAAAAATCCGACTTATGATTATCATCGTGAGGTATATGGAAATGATGTTACATACGATGATTTTATTCCTCAATGGAAAGCCGAATTATACAATCCGGACGACTGGGCAAAGTTTGCTAAAAAAATGGGAGCCAAATATATGTTTATTACCTCAAAACATCATGATGGATTTTGTTTGTGGCCAAGTAAATATACCAACCGTAATGCCAAAAAAATGGGTCCTGAAAAGGACATTTTAGGAGAATATTTTAAAGCTGCACGTAACGAAGGATTAAAAGTTGGTTTGTATTATTCTCTTTATGAATGGTATAATCCCATTTATACCGGAAAGGAAATCCCCTATGCCGGATTGAAAAGAGTAAATAATTATGTGGATGATTTTATGATTCCTCAAATTAAGGAACTAATTGACTTATACCATCCTGACTTTTTTTATTTTGATGGAGAATGGGATCATCCTGAACCATTCTGGAAGATGAAAGAAGTGGTTGCTTATTATTACAATGAGGCAGCAAAGAGGAATCAGGAGGTTTTTGTAAATGATCGTTTTGGAAAGGGTGAAAGGGGAAAACATGGCGATTTGTATAATGTGGAATATGATTTTGATAAAGGAAGTGAAGGATCATTGACTCACAAGTGGTCATTCTGGCAAGGAATTGCTAAAACTTTTGGTTATAATCAGGATACCGATCCGGAGGATTGTCTTACTCCAAAACAATTTATCGACAAAGTAATAAAAGGAGTTAGCCAAAATGGTAATTTTGATATTAATGTTGGCCCAACTGCGGAAGGAGAAATTCCTGAATATGAACAATATCCATTGTTAGGGTTGGGCGAGTGGTTATTGGTAAACGGCGAGGCAATTTACGGCACACATTATTGGAAGGTACAGGAAGAAGGAGATATTTGTTACACCGCGAAAGACCAGCACGTTTACGCAATTTTTCTAAAATGGCAAGGTGAAACTTTTAATCTGAAATCAGTTAAACCGGTAGAAGGATCAAAGATTACGATGTTAGGGGTACCCGGTGAACTGAAATGGGATTGGACTGAGGATAATGGATTAACAATATATTATCCAAAACAGAAGTCGCGGCCAACTTCATGCAGCTATGCCTGGGCATTTAAAATTAAAGTTAGTTGAGAATTATTTAAGCCGCATTAAGAAGCACGAAATAATTCGTAATGTTTAAAACAGCAGGCTTTTTATTGCAGAGAAGTGACATTTAAGATAATTCCAATGAATAAAACCTTAAAAATAAAATGGTTAGAAAAATACTTCTTATATTGATTATAAGCCTCTCATTTTTTTTGAGATGTAAAAATACTTCAACGGAAGTAGAGAACAAGTCAATAAAAGCTTATTGTATAGATTATAACTGGGGGCCGGGAGATATACATGGTTTTGCAGAACCTGGTTTGTGGGCTGAAGCAAATCCGGAGGAGCAGGTTAACTGGTATGCCGGTTTGGGTTGTAATGTAATTCAAACGTTTGCCGTTTCATGTAACGGTTATGCCTGGTATAAAAATGGGATAGTACCTGAACAACCAGGGTTAAAGTATGATTTTTTAACTGAAATGGTAAAAATAGGTCGGCGGAAAAACATGAAGGTAATCGGATATTTTTGTGTAGGAGCCAATAATAAATGGGAAAAAGATCATCCTGATTTATGTTACAGAATGGATGGGCAGCAGATTCCTCTTACAAAGGTATATATTGATTATTTGTGCTCCTCCATAGAAGATGCTATCAAAAAAACCGATATTGATGGAATCATGCTTGACTGGTTTTACAATCCCGGAGGCGGGCGCGATCCTTTGCCGCCACTCCGATGGATAGAATGCGAACAGGAAATGTATGAGGAATTAATGCAACAGCCTTTTCCTGGAAAGGACAGTATGACTCCTGAAATAGAACTTGATTTTCGACGGAAGGCCATTGACCGTGCATGGCAACAGATAAAAACAACAACCAAAGGTACAAAACCTGACTGTATTATTTGGTTGACTGCATACGAAGTCAATAGCAAGGAATATGAAGGTTCTGCGCTGTTAAAAGAAGTGGATTGGCTGATGAATGAAGCCGGAGATATAAAAAGAACAGCAGCAATGCGAGATTTGACCGGAAGAGAAACCAAACTTATAACCTGTCTGGCCAATTGGAATAAACAGGATCCGGCAGAAATAGTGCCTGCTGCGCTCAAAGAGAATGTGGGTTTATATGGTTTTACCAAACCAGTTGTTGGCCCCATGATGAAACCAGTTGATTATTATCTTTCAAATGCTGTTGACAGTTTGGAAGGAGATGAACGGAACATTGCGGTGCTTGCCCGGGCATTTAACAACTTACCCCATGGGTATGTGAAAAAATAAGATTCTGTTTAAAATATCATAGATAATAAGATTTGATATTGGGGTTTTAACTTTAGAACTATCAAAAACTTAAATTATGAAAAATAAAACGATTTGGTTTATTGTATTTATAACTCTTGTTGTAATAACCGGTTGTAATAAAGGGGAAACTGGCAAATCAGGTAACGAAGCAATCCGGGCATACAATATCGATTATAACTGGGGGCCGGGAGGAGCACATGGTTTTGCCGAACCCGGCTTATGGGCCGACGCTAATCCTGAAGAATTAATGGACTGGTATGAAGATTTAGGATGTAATGCAGTTCATTCATTTGGTGTTTCATGCAATGGTTATGCCTGGTACAAAAACGGTGTAGTACCGGAACAGCCTGGCTTGAAATACGACTTTTTAACTGAAATGGTAAAAATAGGCCGCCGGAAGAATATGAAAGTGTTCGGCTATTTTTGTGTAGGAGCTAATAATAAGTGGGAAGAAGACCATCCTGATTTGTGCTATGGAATGAATGGACAACAAATTCCGTTTACAAAAAAATATGTTGATTATTTGAGTTCCTCCATTGAAGATGCTATCAAAAAAACCGACATGGATGGAATCATGCTTGACTGGTTTTACAATCCCGGAGGAGGGCGTGATCCTTTGCCGCCACTCCGATGGATGGAATGTGAGCAGGAAATGTATGAAGAGTTAATGCAACAACCTTTTCCTGGAAAAGACAGTATAACTCCTGAAATAGAACTGGATTTTCGACGGAAGGCCATTGACCGTGCATGGCAACAGATAAAAACAACAACCAAAAGAGCAAAACCTGACTGTATTATTTGGTTGACTGCATACGAAGTTGACAGTAAAGAGTACGAAGGTTCTGCGTTGTTAAAGGAAGTAGATTGGTTGATGAACGAAGCCGGAGATATAAAAAGAACTGCTGCAATGCGTGATTTGACCGGAAGTGAAACAAAGCTGATTACCTGTCTGGCCAATTGGAATAAACAAAACCCCGCGGAAATTGTACCTGCCGCGCTCAAAGAGAATGTGGGTTTATATGGTTTTACCAAACCTGTTATTGGCCCCATGATGAAACCAGTTGATTATTATCTCTCAAATCCTATTGACAGTTTAAAGGAAGATGAACGGAACATTGCGGTACTCGCCCGTGCCTTTAATGACTTACCTCTTAACTATGTGAAAAAACAATAGCGATTTTGGAAATCACAATAACTGGTGCATAATCAAATGAATGGAAAATAAATCATAGAATCTTATCAATGAAACTTAATAAATAAAACTGATGAAAAAATTGACAATACTATTCTTGCTCGGAATTTTAATAGTAAATACGGGCTTTTCGCAAAAAAAGATTTGGAACGAAACACCAGAACAAAAGAAAGAACGCCTGTCCTGGTGGACGGATGCCCGTTTCGGAATGTTTATCCACTGGGGATTGTATGCTCAGGCTGCCCGTCACGAGTGGGTAAAAAACCGGGAACGGATAACCACTGAAGAGTATCAGAAATATTTTGAAATTTTTAATCCCGATCTATTCAACCCTTCAGAATGGGCCAAAAAAGCAAAAGCTGCCGGTATGAAATACGCGGTTATCACTTCAAAACATCATGAAGGCTTCAACATGTTTGATTCAAAATATACCGATTACAAGGTAACAAATACGCCCTATGATAAAGATATTATTAAAGAATGGGTAGAAGCATTTAGGGCAGAAGGACTTCGGATTGGGTTTTACTATTCTCTAATAGATTGGCATCATCCGGATTACACTATTGATCGCGTACACCCGCAACGCGCCAGGACCAAGGAAGAATACGATGCACTAAATAAAGGGAGAGATATGGCTGTTTATCGCGAATATCTGAAAAATCAGGTTCGTGAAATTCTAACGAATTATGGTAAAATAGATATTCTTTGGCTTGATTTTTCTTTTCCTGGCGAATTTGGAAAAGGCCGTGATGATTGGGGCTCAGTTGAATTGATAAAAATGGTCAGGGAACTTCAACCTGGAATAATTATAGATGACAGGGCTGATTTGCAGGATGTTGAAGGAGGTTGGGATTTTATGACACCGGAGCAATATAAAGTGGATAAATGGCCTGAAATTGATGGCAAAAAAATTCCATGGGAAACCTGCCAAACCTTTTCCGGTTCATGGGGATATTACCGCGATGAATATACATGGAAAGACAATAAACAGTTGCTGGGATTGCTGATCGAATCGGTAAGTAAAGGAGGAAACCTGCTACTCAACGTTGGCCCGACTGCCCGTGGTGTTTTTGATGAGCGTGCCGACGTGGCACTGGAAAAAATGGGAGAATGGATGAAATTCAACAGCCGCTCCATATACGGTTGTACACAGGCACCCGATGAATTTGAATCACCTGCAAATTCACTGCTTACGTACAATCCCGAAACCAACCGTTTGTATATTCATTTGCTCGATTATCCGTTGCAAAACCTAAGATTGCCCGGCTATAAAGGCAAAGTAAAATATGCCCAGTTTCTGCACGATGCTTCTGAAATCCGTATTTCAGAACCACGGCAGCACAATCGCGGTGGCGATGATCATTCCACCGGAGATCTGGATCTGAGTGTTCCTGTTGCAAAACCGAACATTGAAATCCCTGTCATCGAGGTAATTTTAAACTGATTAAATTCTATTTCTTTTTACTTTAAAATTAACCAAATGGAACCGTTAAATAATCGTAGAAATTTTATTCGAAATTCTGCTTTGACTGCATTAGGACTGGGGCTGGCAACTTCACATGTTTCATCAAATGAGAATAATATTAAAAAGAATGTAAGCCCACGCAGAAACAGAATTGGTGTTTCCACCTATTCGTTTTGGCAATTCAATGGTCCCAAAAGTAATGCCCCAATTGAAGATTGTATCGAAAAAGCTGCCCAAATGGGCTTTGATGGAATTGAATTTTTATTGAGGCAAATGCAGTCGGAGGAAAATAGTTATTTGCAAAAGTTGAAACGACAGGCCTTTCATGCAGGCCTGGATATAATGGGTTTTTCCACGCACCAGAGTTTTATTTTCCCGGAAAAAGAGAAACGTAATGCTGAAATTCAAAAAACCATTCATCAAATTGAACTTGCCTATCAGTTAGGCATTCCAACAATGCGCTTGAATACAGGACGTTGGGGGACTAGTGGCTCATTTGATGATTTGATGGCTAACAAAGGAATTGAGCCTCCACTGGAAGGATACACCGAAGAAGATGGTTTCGAATGGGTAATAGACGCTATTGAGCAATGTATCCCAACAGCTGAAAAATGCGGTGTGGTTTTAGGACTTGAAAATCATTGGGGACTGGGACGCACTGCGGAAGGAGTGCTTAGAATTGTGAATGCGGTAAATTCTCCGTGGCTACAGGTCACAAGCGATACAGGTAATTTTCTTGAAAATCAATATGAACAATTGGAATTGATGGCTCCCAAAACGTTTTTGGTACAGGCAAAAACCTATTTGGGAGGAGGGAAATGGTACACCCTGGATATTGATTATCCGCGTGTGGCAGAGATTTTTAGAAAAGTAAATTACAAGGGCTATGTTTCCATCGAATTTGAAGGCAATGCAGATCCAATGGAAGCAATTCCCAAAAGTCTGGAGACTGTAAGAGATGCGTTTACATGGTATGAATAAGAATTACAGAGAAAATTATTTGAGATTTAAGACAATGAAAATAAGATGGCTTTTTTTGATAATACTTATTTTTTCTTCACTTGTTAGCAGGTCAGCAAGTATAAACAAAGACAAAATTCAGGATGAGACAAGAGCTTCCGAAATTAAAGATTTGAAATTTGGGATGTTTATCTGTTGGTCATTCAGTACATTTTCAGGAAATGAATGGACTCCCACATTGGATAAAGGTCCCTCTTTTTTCAGGGCAACCGGTGTTGATACTGATCAATGGTGTAAAGTGGCAAAGAATGCCGGAATGAACTACATTCTTTTTTTAACCAAACACCACGATGGATTCTGCTTATGGGATACCAAAACCACCGAAAAAAAAGTAACAAACAGCCCTCTGGGAGTAGATGTTCTGGCAAAACTTCGTAAATCGTGCGACAGATATGGATTAAAGCTTGCTTTATATTTTTCTGAAGGCGATTGGAATTGGACTGGAGCTGTTGACGGGAAAGGATACAACTCGGGGAAAGGCATAAACCCTGAAATAAAAAAGGCGCAACTAAAAGAGTTATGTACAAAGTATGGCGCCATTGAATTTTTCTGGATGGATCATGCCGTTGGCGATGGAGGACTGAGTCATCAGGCAACGGTAGATTGGGTACATCAGTTTCAGCCCGATTGTTTTGTCGGATTTAATTCAGGAGAGACAGCAGGTCGGTTAAACATTCGGGAACGGGGAAAACCAGGCGTTATTGGTGATGAAACTACCGTAGGTTTTAAAAGTCACGTACATACGAATTATGATAATTTTTTTGTGGCTGAATTTACCTATCCAATCCTTCCGGAACATGAGGGTGGAGCTGATTGGTTTTATTCTCTTCCTGCGCATGATAATCTGGTACATTCCCCCGAAAAAATTTATAATGATTATCTCGGCGCGGTTAAATACGGAAACATTTTCTCGCTTGACGTAGGTCCTGATTATAAAGGAAAAATTAGAAAAATTGATGTAAAGACTTTACGTGAAGTTGGGAAATATATCAAAAAAGGAAAGATATTATCTGAAAATTAACCTTAATTATGTTGCATGATCCGAGCCATATCCCTCAGTTGCCTGTTGAGGAGGAAATAATACTTACCCAGCGGGAAAAAGAAATTTTACGACGACTTGGGGCAAGAATTGCGGAGATCGCCCTTTTGCCAATTCAAAAGGAGAAAGCACGGTTATGGCAGAAAATGAATGATCTTGAACAGGAAAGACCCATGGTCTGGATAAATGAAATTCCGTGGCATGAGATGAATGTCAACGATGAACTTACATTAAGAACTCAACATCCGTGGGCGAGAGAACTTGAACAGAAATTGAGGCGTGAAATTTATCAGTGGGAACACATGCCTTGTGATATGGTCGTAAATGATTATCTCGATTGTCCTATAGTTTATCACACCACAGATTTTGGTATTGTTGAGGATGTTGAAACCAAATTTACTGACAGTGAGAATGACATATATTCCAGACATTTTAAAATTCAGATAAGTGAACCGGAAGATATTGAGAAGATACAACTTCCGGTAATTACCTACATGGAAAAGGCAACCAATTATGCTTTTGGTGCCATGAAAGACATTTTCGAAGGTATTATTCCGGTAAAAAAGCAGGGACAAACGCATATTTGGTATACACCGTGGGATTTTCTTATCAGGTGGTGGGGAATTGAAGAAGCAATGCTCGATTTATGTATGCGTCCTAATATGGTTCATGCAGCATATGACCGAATGGTTGATGCATGGATGTATGAATTAGACCAATTTGAATCAAAGAATTTGTTAAGTCTCGATTGTAATAATACCCGAATTGGTTCAGGAGGGTACGGTTATGCCAACTGTTTGCCAGGGAATAAATTCAATGAAGAACATGTAAGACCATATAACATGTGGGGTTGCTCCAATGCGCAAATTTTTTCATCAGTATCTCCTGAAATGCATTGGGAGTTTGCCCTTGAACATGATATGCGTTGGCTTAAACGATTTGGGCTTGTTTATTATGGCTGCTGTGAGCCATTGGATAATAAAGCTGAAATACTGGCATGTATTCCCAACCTTCGAAAAGTGTCGGTAAGTGCCTGGGTAAATATAAAAAAGGCTGTTGAAGAGTTGGGCGATAAATATGTTTTGAGCAGGAAGCCTTCTCCCTCAGTATTTATTTCATGGGATCCGGAAGAAGCAAAACGTCAGCTTGTTATGTTTCAGGATGTTGCCATAGGGTGTAATGTTGAATATATTATGAAGGATATTTCAACGGTCAGGTACCAACCACAAAGACTTTGGGAATGGTCAGAATTGGCAATGCAAATAGTTGGAGGTGCATAATGAATTATTTATGTTTTGGACAATTATAACTCATGAAAGATATGAATCACAAAGACCGTTTTTTTTCAACCATTCATTATCAGCCGGTTGATCGGCCTGCTTCATGGTTAGGGCTTCCGGTGCCTTCTGCAGAGCCAGCATTATTACAATATTTTAAAGTAAACAGTGTCGATTCGCTTCGTATAGCTATCGACGACGATATTTATCCGGTAGAAGTACCTTACGATTATCCTCCTTCAAACCATATTGCATGTGCATTTAAATTTGCCAAGGTTAATCATTTAGACAAACCAGATGAACGTACTCTTACAGCCCCAGGTTTTTTTGAAGATTATAATGATCCGGTTGATGTGGACAAATTTGCCTGGCCCGATCCTTCGCTGTATCTCAATCGCAAAGAATCAGCAGATCGTGTTGCTGCCGTGCCTTCTGACCGGATAAAGATGGGGATACTTTGGAGTGCCCATTTTCAGGATGCATGTGCAGCCTTTGGTATGGAAAATGCCTTGATGACAATGTTTTTAAATCCGGAAATGTTTAGGGCAGTAATTGATCGTATAACTGATTTTTATTTGAAAGCCAATGAAATTTTTTATGAATCGACCAAAGGTCTGCTCGATGCGGTACTGATAGGGAATGATTTTGGCAGTCAGACGGGATTAATGGTCGATCCCGACAGCCTACGTGAATTTGTTTTTCCCGGAACAAAAAAACTGATTGAACAGGCCAAAAGTTATAGTCTTGTTGTGATGCACCATTCCTGTGGCTCAATATTTCCCGTTATTCAGGATCTGGCTGATCTGGGAGCTGATATTATTCACCCGATTCAGGCACTGGCCAGTAATATGGATGGAGCCAACCTGAAAAATCATTTTGAGGGTGTTGTTGCGTTTTGTGGAGGTGTTGATGCACAAAATCTTTTAGTAAATGGCGAACCAAAAGATGTAACGAAGAAGGTTATGGAGTTAAAGGATCTTTTTCCAACAGGTTTGATTCTCTCTCCGAGCCATGAAGCCGTTTTACCCGATATTCCTCCGGCAAATATAAAGGCAATGTTTAAAGCAATAAACCAGTAGAGATGAATTTCCATAAAATAATGCGATAGTTGAAATTATCAGGAATAGCTGTATTATTTTCTGATATCGTAATATGTTTTTCAATATTAGTCATACTCATATAAAATAAAAACCAATGATCTCAACCAACCCGTTAATCGGCACCGGCCTCCATGCGATTGGAGGAATTTCTGCTGCAAGTTGTTATTTGCCCAACACACAAACACGTAAGTGGTCGTGGGGGACTTTCTGGCTCGTGCAGGCATTGTTTGCCTGGATAATTATGCCGCTTGTTATTGGCTGGCTAACTGTTCCCGGTTTTTTTTCAATTTTTGTCCAAGCCCCTTCCGGTTCGTTCTGGATAGCTTTTTTGCTTGGTGGTCTTTATGGTTTTGGAGGAATGTCGTTTGGGAAAGCTATCAATCATATTGGATATTCACTTACCTACACAATATCTATTGGTATATCGGCCGTACTAGGGACTATTTTTCCTTTAATAATTTTTGGAGGCCTACAGGATTTTTTTTCCAGAGCAGGCGGAAACATTGTTCTGACAGGAATGCTTTTATCTGTTGCCGGGGTCCTTTTTTGCGGATGGGCTGGTTTTAAAAAAGAAAAGGATTTGAAGTTGTTTGGAGACGGGAAAGTAAGATTTAACATGTCTTTGGGATTGATACTAACCTCCATAGCAGGTGTGCTGTCCGGAGTGTTTAATCTGTCGCTGGAATTTGGTCAGCCAATAGCCGATATTGCAGCACGAAACGGGGCAGGTATTTTTGAGGGAAATGCTAAACTTATAGTGTCAACCTCGGGTTGTTTTTTTGTCAACTTTGTTTGGTTTGTAATCGCCGGATTACGAAACCGTTCTTTAAAAGAATTGTACCCGGGAAAAATGATTTCTATTGGTCAAATTATTCGAAATTGGTGCTGGTCAGCTTTTGCAGGAACGCTATGGTGTTTTCAGTTTTTCTTTTATGGGCTGGGACACGTTAAAATGGGTAGCTTTCAATTTGCCAGTTGGGTGCTTCACATGTCTATGCTAATATTTTTCAGTTATATTGTAGGATTGCTTATGAAAGAATGGAAAAATGTACAGTCAAAAACATACATTATTTTATTAGCAGGATTAATTACCTTAATACTATCCTTCTGTATTATTAGCTATGGAAGTTATATTGGAGAAAGTATAATCAATAATGCCAATTGATATGGATCGTAGGAAATTTATAAGTTCTGTAGCATTCAGTTCATTGGCAACAGGTGTTTTTTCACCATTTCCTGTTATTGCCCGCCAAAGGAACAAAATTTTTATAAATACAGACAATCAAATTCAGCGATTTGGTGACGAGCGCGACTGGTTTTTTGAGAAACGATTTGGCATGTTTATCCATTGGGGATTATATTCGATACTAGGTTGGCATGAGCAACATCAATACCGAGCAAAAGTGGATCGAGATGAGTATGCAAAACTGAAAGAACAATGGAATCCTTATAAGTTTAATCCTGAAAAATGGTTAGATTTATTGGAAGAAGCAGGCATGAAATATTTATGTATTACTGCAAAACATTGTGATGGCTTCTGTTTGTGGAACACAAACCAAACTTCTTATAATACAATGAATACTCCTTTTAAACGTGATATTATAGGAATGGTTTCCGATGCCTGCCACAGAAGGAATATCCCGTTGTGCTTATACTATTCGGTTGTTGACTGGCATAATCCGAATTATCCAAATCAGGGGCGGGCACACGAATTACCTCCACAACCTCAGGATAGTCCAAATCAGGATGCTTACATGGAATTTTTAGTTTCCCAGGTAAAAGAGTTATGCTCAAATTATGGCGACATTCATGGTTTTTGGTGGGATGCAAATCGTCTGGGAATCGAGGATCGTTCCATCAATCAAATGATTAGAAATCTTCAACCAAAGGCGGTAATTAATAACAGAGGTTTCGATGAAGGAGATTTCAGTACACCTGAACGAGATTACGAAAAGGACGACCATATAAGTTTTAATCGTCCAACAGAAGCCTGTCAATCAGTTGGAATAGAAAGTTGGGGGTATCGGAAAAACGAAGATTATTATACAGAACGTTATTTAATTCGAGGCATTGACAGATATCTCTCACGAGATGCAAATTATTTATTAAATGTTGGACCGGACAGTTTTGGTGTAATTCCCGAACAGTCTAGCATAATTTTAAGAAACATTGGAAGGTGGTACCATGCAGTAAAAGAATCTTTTAAAAATGTTGAACCTGCTTCTGAACTCACTTCCAATAAAAATATTCTGCTTACAAAACGAAAGAATACTCTGTATATTCATTTAAATAACGAGCCGGAAGGGAATGTGGTTAAGCTTAGACCATTTACAGTAAAGCCGCAAAGAGCAACATTGCTAAATAATAATAAAAAAGTTGAATTCGAACTTGAATTAGCGCCACAAGACTGGGAGGTGGGGCAGTCATATCTCCGTCTAATTAACCTGCCAACTAATGAACTGTGTAATAACATTTTGGTTATTAAAGCTGAGTTTGATCGCCCGCCTGAAGAATATGTGCTCCATTAAATTACAACAATGAATAATCGACTGCTAAATTTAGTTTTTTTGTCAGTTTTGTTTGGTTTGTAATTGCCGGATTAATTGTGAGCACAAAAAATCCGGCTGTTGAGGCTCAACTCTCATTGTAAACACCGGAAATTGCATTGTAGAGGCTCATTTTCCGTTGTGGGCATAAAAAATTATGTTGTGGATTATTCATTTCTTTTGAATAATGCGGGATAAGTATTGTAAGATTTTCAAAATTTATTGATTTTTCTATTATGTTTGAATAGAAAATTTGATAGAACCTTGTTAAACTTAACTGAAAAAGAATTAATCCAAAACCTGGCTATTGGCGATTCGCCTGCTTTTACGCATGTTGTTGAGGTATATCAGGAACGTTTGTTGCATTTTTCTTTTCACTATCTGAATAATCGGGAGGCGGCGAGAGATGTTGTTCAGGATGTATTTGCTGTTATATGGGAAAATCATGAAAAATTTCATAAAGTGAAGAACCTCTCTTCCTGGTTATTCACACTCACTAAAAATCAATGTTTAAAAAAAATTGAACACCTTAAGGTAGCTCAAAAACATCTCAGTTCCTTGCGGCATAAACAACTAAATTTAAGTCAGGATTCATTGTCCCATTTAGATACCTCCCCCCTTATTTTCAATGAGATTGATTCAATATTTAGGCAAACCCTGGAAAAACTCTCTCCACAATCCAGACGAATTTTTGAAATGAGCCGGTTTGAAAATAAAAAAAATCGTGAAATAGCAGATGAGCTTAACATTTCAATTAAAACGGTGGAAGCTTGTATTACAAAAGCGTTGAAAGTTCTCCGACCAGCGCTAAAACAGTATTTGCCTGTGGTATTTTTTTGAAAAAAATAAAAAAGGTCATAGGGTATTTTCCTTTTCGCAGTACTTACATATAAAAGCACTTGAATGAATAAGGAAAAACTGCATAAATTCACTTTAAATAAACTAAGCAAAGAATCCGAAATTGAGGAGGTTTTAAATTGGATTGAGAGCTCGGAAGAAAACAAACAAGAATTTGAAACCTTAAAAAATCTTTGGGCAATTGCGGGTTTTGCCAACTACGAAGATTATGCAGGAAAAAAATCTTGTAAAACTCAAAAATTGGTTAAAAACAGAGTAATTCCAATGGTTCTGTTAAAATATGCTGCCATTTTTGTGTTGGCATTTTTTATTGGTAGTATATCTGTATATTTTCTGGGGTATAAAGAATCGAATGAATTAGCCTGGAACGAAATAATTATTCCGGACGGTGAAAGTGCCGAAGTTTATCTGTCGGATAATACGCATGTATGGTTAAACTCAAATTCTAAACTAACATACCCTCAAAAATTTGAAGGTAAAACCCGGGATGTAAAGTTAAGCGGCGAAGCCTACTTTGATGTAAGTCACAACCCCGAAAATCCCTTTTTCGTTCAAACCCCGGAATTAACAGTAGCCGTTAAAGGAACCAGCTTTAATGTTCAGGCCTATAACAGTGATGACGAAGTAAATGTGACACTGATAAAAGGGAAAGTATCCCTGCAAAGCCCGAAAGGAAAATTTGTTTCTGAGCTTTCTCCGGGGGAAAATGCAAAGTTTGATTTAACAAAAAAAACAATCTCTCTAAGTAAAGCTGATACGGAATTTTATACTTCATGGAAAGATGGGTATCTGGTATTTAGAAATGAAACGCTGGAGGACATTGTCCGAAAATTTGAACGCTGGTACAACATAACAGTGATTTTTGATGATGAAGAAATTAAGCGGATAAAGTTTACAGGCACCATTATGAAAAACAAACCCATTGACCAGATTTTCAACATATTAAGATATACAGCAGGGATAGACTATTCATTTGAAATTATTAACCATAAACCAAGTATAATTCATTTAAAAAAGAAACCAATGTAGTATTAAAAAAATGGCCGGAAAATATTACGAGTATTTCCCGACCGGAATTTATTTACAATTACGTCTTCTGCCAGAAGATAAGTACTAATCGTAAACACTTCAAATTTATGAAAAAGATTTATTATTGTTGCAATCTCTACGGGTTGCAAAAAGGATTAAGAATTATGAGAATTACAATCTTTCTATGCCTAATAAGTATTATTCAGGTTTTTGCCATCCCCTCTCTAGGGCAGGTTAAGTTAGATTTAAAAATGACAAACACTACCATCGAAGAATTGCTGCAAAAAATGGAAGAAAATACAAATTTCCGTTTTTTTTACCAAAGTGAAGTTTTAAAGAATAAACAACGCATTAACATTGAATTTGAACAAAAAAGTGTGCGTAATATTCTGGATGAAGTACTTCCTCCGCTTCAGTTGAAGTATGAAGTTTTCGACAATTACATTGCTATTAAATCTGATGATGGGGGATTTAGTAATCAAGAATCAAATCAGGAGCAGAAGTCGGTTTCAGGGAAAGTTACAGACTCCTCCGGATTTCCCTTGCCCGGAGTAACAGTTGTGATAAAAGGCACAACACAGGGAACCGTAACTGATGCCGATGGGAAATATACTATACCCAAAGTACCTGACGATGCAGTACTCCAATTTTCTTTTGTAGGGATGAGTGCACAGGAAGTTGTTGTTGGAAATCAGACAACAATTGACATTACAATGCAGGAAGAAACAATTGGATTGGAAGAGGTAGTGGCAATCGGTTACGGAACTCAACAAAAAAGAGACTTAACCGGTTCTGTTGGCTCAATTAATATGGAGGAAGAGCTTTCGAGCAGGCCAGTTGTTGATTTTGGCCAGGCAATGTATGGAAAAATTGCCGGGGTTAATGTAATTAACAGCAGTGGTCGGCCAGGTTCTTCATCCACAATACAAATCAGAGGGATCAATTCTATAAGCGCTGGCAGTGCACCATTAGTTGTAGTTGATGGTATACAGCTGCCGGGATATGATTTAAATTCAATAAACAGTGCAGACATTAAATCAATAGAGATTCTAAAAGATGCATCCTCAGCTTCTATTTATGGTTCAAGAGGGGCCAACGGAGTAATTCTGGTAACCACAAAATCAGGCGAATCGGGGAAATCCAAGCTTCAGTTAAACTATTCTTTTAGTGTTCAGGAAGTCATCAGAAAAATGGATGTAATGAATTCGTATGAATATGCTGAAGCTGCTATTGATGCAGCTCAAAACGGGTGGATCGAAACCGGAGGAGATCCTAATGCGCCAAATACACTTGATGCAAGAGGTAAAATAATATACACCTGGCCGGAAGCTTTGGAGCACCCAGAAACACTTCCTAACACTGACTGGCAAGATGTTATCTTCAGAGTAGCACCAATGCATAAAGTCAATTTGAGTTTTTCCGGAGGAAACGAGAAGTCTCAATACCTCGTTTCCGGAGGGTATATAAACCAGGAAGGTATTGTAATAACATCTGAATATCAAAAATATAGTCTAAACATGAAGTTTAATTCGGAAATCAATGACTGGATTAATGTTGGTGGCATGTTAAACTCTATTTACGACCATGAAAATGAACCCTATTATCGTATCGTTGAATGGGCTGTTCAATATCCGGCAATATATCCTGTTTATGGTAATAACGGATACCTGGGGGGACCAAATACTGTCGATGGATTCGAAGATTACTACGCTGTACTTTTCAGGCCGTTGAATGGCCATCCCTTATTTAATATTGATGAAGACATCCAACATCACAGGTTCAACACAATTGGAAATCTATTTGCACAGTTAGATTTATATGAAGGACTAAGCTTTAAAACCTCGTTTAATGCTTTTTACAAACGAGTTGACAATACAGACTATTATCCTAAAGACCATAACATGGGACCTGCCTACTATAGAACTGCCACGTTTAAATCCAATACGAACAGAACGATCAGTTACACTTGGGAGAATTTGCTCACATACGACAAAACTTTAGGAAATCATTCCTTCACAATTTTAGGGGGATATGAGTATAACTTCAGAGACTACTATTGGCTGCAAGCAGAAAGAAGAGATTATGACAATGACGATATCCATTATTTAACAGCAGGCAAAACAATCTATGGAGCAGGAGATGATGCAAATCAAACAACTCTGATCTCTTTGTTAGGTAGAGTAAATTACAGCTTCGCAGGGAAATACCTCATTTCCGCATCATTCCGTCGCGATGGTTCTTCAAGGTTCGGCCCAAATAGCAAATGGGGAAACTTTCCTTCTTTCGCACTCGGATGGAGGGCCTCGGAAGAATCTTTCATGAAATCCATTTCAGCATTAAGCAATCTTAAAATAAGGGCAAGTTATGGTTTTACCGGAAATGATAATTTCTCAGACTACAGCTGGATTAGCCAAATGAATCAGGCTAAAGTTGCAATTGGAGATAACCTTCAGACGTCGTATTATCCTTCAAATATAGAGAATCCTGATTTAGCCTGGGAAAGAACAAAACAAATAAACCTGGGATTAGATTTAGGACTGTTTGAACAACGTATTTCAATTGAAACCGATTTCTACAACACCGTCTCTGACAATCTGTTGCTAGCTGTACCTGTCCCATCAACCAGCGGATTTACCAGTGTTTTTTCTAATATTGGCAAACTTAGAAATAACGGGTTTGAATTTAATTTAACCTCCCATAATATCAATTCGAGGCTAAAATGGACCACTCAATTAAACTTCGCATTAAACAGAAGTGAGGTTATGGAATTAGGGCCAGATAATGCTCCAATGATTTATAGCGTAAATTCTTTTGGAACTATGCAAAAAATTAACAAGGTAGGAGAACCTCTATTTAGTTTTTATGGATATAAATACGATGGTGTATATATGAACCAGGCAGAAATAGATGCCGACCCAACTGCTTACGCTACTGCAACACCAGGTGACGGGAGATATGTTGACGTAACCGGAGATGGAATTTTAAATTCTGATGATCGTACAATTATCGGCAATTACGAACCCGATTTTACATGGGGGATTACAAATAGTTTTTCTTATGAAAATTTTGACCTAAGCTTTTTAATTCAAGGCTCGGTAGGAGGCGAAATCTACAATGATGACGCACATAGATCTATGCTTTATCACGAAGGAAGAAATTACCTGGGCGAACTGACCAACAGATGGCGTTCTGAAGAAGATCCGGGAGATGGATATCATTATAAACTTACTGTCAATATTGATGGATATGAAAAGACAGCTTCGAGTTATTGGTTAGATGATGCTACCTACGTCAGGTTAAAGGATCTTACAATTGGCTATAATTTACCTAAAAAGATTTCCTCCTCAATAGGACTATCGAACGCAAGGGTATTTTTTAACGGCGTAAATTTATTTACAATTGCCGATGCCCCCGTTTACGATCCTGAAAATTTTGTAAGGCATTCTGGGTTTTCCGACCCCGTAAATCGTGGAGTTGGTGGTTCCAGCTATCCTTCAGCGAAGATTTATTCTTTTGGTGTTAATGTCGAATTCTAATGAATCCAAAAATGAAAAAAATAAAATATATCACAATAGCAATTTTCTCTATCTTATTTTTAGGATGTAGTGAAGATCTAGATTTGTATCCGTTAACACAAATCACAGAGGGGACATTTTACAAAAACGAAGTTGAACTGCAACAGGCAGTCGACGATGTTTATCGCCAACTTGGAATACTGTATAACGGAGATCAGATTCCTGCAAGGTTTGGTGAACAATACTCAGACAATACATATATTGAATTGGCAGGAGGTGCAAACAATTACAACGAACAAATTACTGATTTCTTTATCCAAACAGACAATGGACTAATAAATACGATATGGAATAATTCTTATTCAACAATCTACATTTGTAACAATATTCTCTATCAAATTGAAAATATTGAATTTGATGTAGACGAGAACAAACTTGAAAAGATGAAAGGTCAGGCAATTTTTATACGAGCTTTGACTTATTTTAATATGGTGCGTGCATGGGGTGATGTCCCTTATATTGATAAAAAGATATCGCCCAAAGAATCATATGACTATTTGCGTGTAGATGTGGAGACAGTATATGAGAACATAATAAATGATTTACTGTACTGCAAACAAGTTTTACCCGAAGCCTGGTCTGGAGATGATATCGGCCGGGTAACTCAATATGGCGCTTCTGCTGTACTTGCAAAAATATATCTAACATTGGGAGAAAACGACAAATCCAAAACAGAGTTAGATCTGATAATAAACAGTGCTCTATATTCATTGGATGCAAATGGCGACGGGAATACAAACACAGATGATTTCCTTTATCTTTTTGCAGCCGATACTAAAAATTGTCAATCTTCTGTTCTTGAAGCACAGTATATGGCTGGTGAAAATGCAATGAATTCAAATCACCAGAATCAATATTCTCCATTTACCTGGGCTTTCCATTTACCAGGGCAAACATCTACCTTTCGGGGAACAGGGATAATGACACCTACCGACGATTTGGAAAATGAGTTTGAAGAAAATGACCCCAGAAAAGAAGTAAGTATCAACCCAGGGTATATAGACAACGAAACAGGCGTTTTCGTTGATTATCCTTACACCATGAAATTTTATGATCCTAACTGGGAATATCCTGGTCAAAATTTCGAGATAATCCGCTATGCTGATATATTACTTATGTATGCCGAAGTTACCAATGACCAAACATATCTTAATTTGGTAAGAAGCAGAGTGGGTATGCCTGCATACGGCAGCGACGGATATCCTTCTGATAAGTACCCAACACTTGCCCTGGCAATAGAACACGAAAGACGCATAGAGCTTTGTTTTGAATTTCACCGCTTCTTCGATTTAAAAAGAACAGGACGGGCAATTGAAATAATGGCATCCAAAGGGTATAATATTGATGCAAACAAACTTCTGTTTCCGATCCCTCTAAATGCAATAGATGTGAATCCAGATCTTACTCAGAATCCTGGATACAATTAATATAATCTTTTGAGAATTATGTAGCCGGAATAATTTTCTCGCTGCATAATTCTCAAAGTATAAATTTTCAACAAATGCAAAATAGTTTGAAGAATAAATTATTCACTCTGGTGGGAGTAAGCTTGATTTTATGTCTTGGTGTAAGGGCACAAGACAAACCGAATTTTGTTTTTATTATCGCTGATGATATCGGATGGAATGACATCGGATGCTATGGTAATTCAGTAGTAAAAACGCCGAACATTGACAAACTCGCCAGTGAAGGCTTACAGTTTACAAATGCTTTCCTTACAGCAAGCTCCTGTAGCCCGAGCAGATGCAGTATTATTTCAGGCAAATACCCTCATTCCAATGGCGCAGCAGAATTACATACACCTCTTCCCGGTACAGAGATCCCTTTTCCTCTTTTACTAAAGGAAAATGGTTATTATACAGCCCAGGCCGGGAAATGGCATTTGGGAACAAACGCACATAGAGCATTTGATCGATTTACTGATGAAAATGGTTATAACAATGGCAATGGAGGTGAAGATAATTGGGTAAGATTCTTAAAAGAAAGACCAAAAGACCAACCCTTTTTCTTTTGGTATGCATCATACGATGCGCACCGTGCCTGGGGAGCCGACGACTTTCATATAACACATAATCCGGAAAACGTTCAGGTTCCGGTTTTCTTTTCTGATACACCTGAAACAAGACAGGATATCGCATCCTATTACAATGAAATAGCGCGTTTTGACTTCTTTATTGGAGAAGTCAGAAAAGAATTGGAACGCCAGAAGGTTATTGATAACACAATAATTATCGTGATGTCTGATAACGGAAGGCCTTTTCCCAGATGTAAAACAAGAGTATACGATAGTGGAATGAAAACTCCATTTATTGTTTACTGGCCAAATGGAATAAAAGATTTGGGTGTTTTAGCAAAAGGATTGGTAAGTGCCGTTGATATTGCTCCCACAATTTTGGAGCTGGCGCAAGTAGAAATTCCTTCAGATTATCAGGGAATCAGTTTTGTCTCAACTCTCAAGAATCCTTCTAATGAAACAAGAACGGTTGTATACTCGGAACATAACTGGCACGATTATGAAGCCTACGAAAGAATGGTCAGAACAAAAGACCTTTTATTTGTTTTGAATGAACGCCCAAATCTAACAAATTGTGGTCCCGCTGATTCCAAAAGGTCTCCAACACAATACTCATTAAACAAAGTTCGGGACGAAGGAAAGTTAACTCCAGCGCAAGCCGATATCTTTGTTTCTCCCCGACCCCGGGTAGAACTTTTTGATGTAAAAAAAGATCCACTCCAACTGATTAATGTAGCTTCCCTGCCTTCTTATAGCAAACATCTAAAAGAAATGAAAAAGTTACTCAAGAACTGGCAACACAACACAAGGGATTCAGCGCCGGATAATCTAACACCCGACTGGTACGACAGAGAAACAGGAGAAGCACTGGATATTGAAAGACAAAGAGGAATAATGCCTGGAGTATATAAATAATAAGACTGAAAATATGAAACATAAAAATATTCAACCAAATTTGGAACGTCGTAAATTTCTAAAAAATGGCGCAATCTCGACTGCTGCATTCACAATTATTCCGAGATTTGTTTTAGGCGGTAATGGCTATACACCACCAAGCGAAAAGTTAAATATTGCCTGTGTTGGTGTAGGAGGAAAAGGCCGTGTAGATGTTGATGGTGTGAGTAGTGAAAATATTGTTGCGCTTTGTGACGTCGACCAGAAACGAGCAAGCGAAAACAGAGGTGAATTAAAAAGTGCCTATGCTGCATTT
Source organism: Maribellus comscasis (assembly GCF_009762775.1). Lineage (GTDB taxonomy): Bacteria > Bacteroidota > Bacteroidia > Bacteroidales > Prolixibacteraceae > Draconibacterium > Draconibacterium comscasis. The sequence goes on from NZ_CP046401.1 coordinate 1,747,016, forward strand.
CCTTCCGCCAGAAAATATGTGGATTTCAGGGAAATGCTTGAAAAAGAAACCGACATCGACGCTGTTACAATCTCAACGCCTGACCACATGCATGCTATTGTTACAATGGAAGCCATGAAAAAAGGGAAGCATGTTTACACGCAAAAACCCTTAACACGAACCATCGGAGAATCAAAAAAAGTTGTCAGTTTTGCGAGGGAAGCAGGGATAGTTAGCCAAATGGGTAACCAGGGACATGCAAACGAAGGCCCCCGTATCTTAAATGAGCTGATCTGGCAGGGAGCGATAGGAAATGTTAAAGAAGTACACTGCTGGACAAATCGACCGGTTTGGGCACAAGGGATAGCCGAAAGACCCAAAGATATGCCACCTATTCCCCCGACACTCAACTGGGATCTGTGGGTTGGACCTTCTAAATACAGAACCTATCATCCCGATTATATGCCATTCAGTTGGAGGGCTTGGTGGGATTTTGGTGTCGGGGCCTTAGGCGATATGGGTTGTCACTTGATGGATTATCCATTTTGGGCATTAAAACTAACTTCTCCGATTAGCATTGAAGGCTATTCTTCTCCTGTTTATGAAGAAACCGCCCCTCAGGCATCCCTAATAACTTATAAATTTATATCCGGTCTTGATGGCTCAAATGTAGACGTGGTATGGTATGATGGTGGATTAAAACCAAACATGCCTAAAGGAATTGAAAATCACATCGATTTGTGGGAAAGTATAGGAGGGGTGATATTTGTTGGAGATGAAGGAGTGCTGGTTTACGGTCATCATCAACCAAAACCTGTTTTACTGATTAATGGAAAGGAAAAGGATTTTGGAACACCTAAAGAAATAATTCCACGCTCACCTGGACATTATATCGAATGGATAAATGAAATTAAAGGCAATAAAAACAGAGCATTGTCAAACTTTGATTATGCAGGACCACTTAATGAAGCAGTTTTGTTGGGTAACGTTGCTATAAGGACTGGGGAAAAGTTAATTTGGGATTCAGACAATATGAAAGTTACCAATATTCCTGAAGCAAATAAGTACTTATGGGAAGATTACCGGACGGGATGGGAATTATAAAAAAACATATCTCATGGCAATGAAAGCTAAAATAAAATATCAATTCCTCGCTGTTTTAGCAATTCTGTTTTGTGGCGTGCAGTATTCAAATGCACAGAAAAGTCCAGACATTTTAAATGTAAAATCAGCAGACCTTCAGAAACCCAATGGAAGCTGGGATATGGAGAAAAATACACTCTTTCTAACCCGGGAAAATCCTCAAAAGAGCAGAAAAAATATTTGGTTAAAAGAAGAATATGGTGATTTTATTCTTGAACTTGATTTCAAATTAGCGTCAGGTACAAACTCCGGAGTATTTTTTCGTACAAAAAACACTGAAGATCCTGTTCAGACCAGTATAGAAGTACAAATTAGAGATGACTATGGAAAGGCAGATATAGACAAACACTTTTGCGGAAGTATTTACGAAATAAAAGAAGTTTCGGAAAACCGGGTAAAAAAAACAGGAAAATGGAATCATCTGAAGATAATTTGCAATGGTCCAATCATTCAAACTTTTTTAAACAACAAAATGGTTGTTAATATTGATTTAAATGAGTGGCACGAAGCGGGGAAGAATCCTGATGGGACATCAAACAAATTCAAAACCGCATACAAAAACATGCCAAGAAAGGGCAAAATTGGATTTCAGGATCATGGTGGAAAAATTTGGTACAAAAACATAAAAATAAAACAGTTATAACCATAGATACATATTATTGTTGTATCAGTATTAATCCAAATAATAAAATATAAATACAAACCGCTTGTTTCGTACAGGGAGAACAAAAAATCACGATGAGGAGGCTTAATTTCCGATGTGAGCGCAAAGATTCGGCTGTGGAGGTTCAACTCCCCTCGCTGGCGCGAAATTGCACCTAAAATCCGTAAGTTTTAGTTAATAAAAGCTGTAAAACTATTCAAATGAACACTTTACAGCTTTAGTACTATCACCTAATTTGGTGTTGCTATATAATACCATTATGAAAGTACTAAAAAGTAAAGCATTATCACCCTTTGGTGGATTAAACTTTGTATTAGAAGAATTTACAAACCTCGGACTTGAAAGTTTACTTCGCCAGTATTTACCAGCATTAGCTAATCAATCTCAATATTCATGGAAGGATATTTTCTTCACCTATTGGGCACTGTTCTTTTGCGGAGGGGATTGTGCCGAAGATGTTGAAATTAACTTAAGGCCTGTCCTTTCCAATAATCCCTTTTTATCTGTTCCTAGTGCAGACCGTTTACTGGAAAGACTTAAAAACCTTGCCACCCCTGTTGACAAAGTGCTGAAAAAGAGAAGCAAAGTCGTTAATGAGCTAAGTTATAATGATAAAATGAATGCCTTAAATATCAAGTTATTAAAGAGACTTAAAGCTTTCAAAGTAAAGAATCTCGTATTAGATTATGACAACACATTTGTTTACACCCAAAAATCTGATGCCAAGAGAACATATACCAAGCATTTTGGTTATTGCCCGGGAGTTGGGTTAATTGGAAATAAAGTAGTTTATGTAGAAAATCGTAATGGGAATTGCGCTCCTCATAATTTACAAGAAGATACACTTGAACGGATGTTCCTGCTATTGAAGGATAACCAAATCGAAATAAAATCCTTTCGTGCAGATGCTGCATCATACCGGTTCGTAACAATCAATACCGTCAATAAGCACGTCGACAAGTTTTATATACGGGCTACCGTTAATGACCGTGTATGTGAAGCAATAAATAAAATTACCGAATGGAAAAAAATAAAAGTGGACGACAGTATTTATTTGCGGGGTAGCGTTCTGTTTACACCTTTTACAAATACGGCAAGAAGACTTAAACAAAAGCATTTACTAAAAGAATATCGTTTAGTCGTAACTAAAGAAGCAAGACGTGACGGGCAACTTAACCTATTTACAGGGGAAGCCTACAACTATAGCCCCATACTAACCAACGACTTTGATAAGACTGACGATGAGGTGGTTATTTTTTATAACCAAAGGGGGAAAGAAGAGCGTGAATTTGATGTACTAAAAAACGACTTCGGTTGGAATAAACTCCCTTTCTCGAAAATGGAACAAAATACCGTATTCCTGATAATGGCAGCCATGGGACGGAACCTATACGATTACATTATACATGAATTCTCTACACGCTATAAAAATCTTAAGCCAAACTTCAGAATAAAAAAGTTCATTTTCAGGTTTGTCTGCATTCCTGCAAAATGGGTCAGGACCGGAAGGGAAATTAAATTACGTCTTTATGGGAGCATCCCAACTTAAAACTTCAGTCTCCTTTATTATAGCGTAATATGGCCATCTTAAAAATGTAAATGCTTTTCGGGAAGTATATGAAAAATATTTGTCCCAGATTTAAGAAAATAGCGCTAAAACAAGGGGGACAAGGAAAATTTGTAGTAACATAATATGAAAACTACATTTAAACAAATATTTACAACAAATAAATGATACTCGAAGGGTTTTACATCGGAAAATTTGTATCAAATCGTAGACTTACGGATTTTAGGTTGTATCTCGCGCCTCTTTGAAAACAAAAGAAAGATAAGTCAGTAAGTAACCTCATTGCCGGAAAGAAATTCCCGCAACTCCGATAAACTATCTGCACCAATCAGCCCCACACCGGCTTTTGACAATGCGCTCCAAATCGCTTGTCTTTGTCCGGCTGTTTGGTTTGGCGTTCCCCAAAAACGGAGAATATATCCCTTATCTTTTGCTTTTCCCGCGATTTCGTTAAGTTGTTGTTTTTCTTTTTCGGGCATTTCCCCGGAACCGTTCCACGAAAAATATTTTGTCCAGTTATCACTGACTACAGGCATCAGAGAAGGAGAAATTTCCGAATCGATATTTTGTAACCTTCCGTCGTATCCGGCAAAACGTAATTTTTGCGATTGCATATATTCAAACGGCCGGTTACCTGAAACGACCACCGTCACTGCTCCTGTTTTCTTTTTCCCTTTTTCAAAAACAGTCAAATATTCCGCATAGTCCTTTAATATTTTGTCAAGTAACTGATAGGTTCTGTTTGCATCATCTTTGATATCAACAAGCAGAATTATCTCTTCTGCATTTCCATATACAGAACCATTGTTGTCACCAATTCTTTCTTTCAAAGGTTCAAGATACAGTTCCCTCAGGGTTCTTCCCGGTTTTATCTGGTCTTTGTCATGGGCCACATACAACGAGTCGCCCACTGAATAAACATCAGCTTCAATACTTTTAAAGCGATTCTCCAATGCATCAAAAAGAGGACGGTCATGTTCATAATCGTTATGCGCATGTGCAGGCAAAATACCTTTTTTCGCGGTTGTTACTTTAAAACGGTTGATTGTTGAAATTTCTTTTATATTATATCCGCAGGCCAAAATAACCGGATCTCCGTTAGCTTCAAATCCCACCCCCGCAGCGGCTTTAAAACTGCATCCGTTGTTGCAATCAAATGATTTGGAAGCCAGCAATTTCAGATTGAAATCACCTGCCTGATTTTTACTCATTAGAAAAAGACTGGCTATATTTTTATCCTTATCATCCTGACCAAGTCCAACCAAAAACAATTTATTGCCAGAGGTAAACAAATTGATATTTTGCCATGGCAGCCATTGTTTATTTGATAAGTTTTGCGGAAAAATAGTTTCTGTGTTTAGCGAGAAGTCAAGACGAAATTCACCTCCGGGGAAATCATCAGCATCACAGGTGTAAAAGTCGATATTCCGCGTATCCCAGTCGCCAACGGCTAACAGAATCTTATTTTCATATTCCGTTATTCCCACACAACCTGCCGTAGATCTGTACGCTGCCCCTTCCCTTTTGATTACCGACACCGGCTTGTTTAAAACATTTTCCGGCTCAGAGAGATCATAAATACAAACTTTCGATTTATCCTTTAATTCATTGTCTTCAACGCCAACAGCCATATAATTTTGATAAACCTGGAAGCCTCCTGCATGTTTAAAGGGTTTATCCATCAACTTATTAATCCGTACAACTTCGTTTGTTTCCCCTTTTTTTACCACAGCACAATACGAATAGGAACCGGAACTTCCAGTTAAAACAAAATATCGACCGGAAGACGTTTGTAATGACTGAATTCCCTGAATATGCCCTCCCGTATTATTAATTTCAAAAGCATTGGTGAAACGGACGATTTCCGGAGCCAGACCAAATTCATGCCATTTGTCCTGCAACTGACTCCCTCTGTGCCCCTGCGCCTGGCTGTCAAATGACATAAAAAGAAACAAAACAGGCAGCAAAAAAAAGTATTCGTGCAAAAATATAATCTTCAAAAACTTAATATTGCCTTTTCTATTATATTCAATCATGGCATTTTTTTGTTTCTATTATTTATTGTAGTTGTTAACTCTTCCAAATCAAAAAACGGATAGTTCCAATCAAATAATTTCTGTTCTTTTTTCATCTCGCCAACCTGTACAAAATCACCAAAAAAACAAGGATTCTTCTGTCAGTTTAATGACTATTCTCTTCAAATCTATTTAAAAAACATAAAATAAATACAAAATTGTATTTAAACATTGTCCCAAAAGTCTTAACTTACTACAACCATTAAATTAAGTCGTACCAAATCTATATTCGAAATTGAATACTAAACCATTAATATATACAATCATATTTCCCATAAAATCTTATTATAAAAAAGGAGGTGTCAATGAAACCTATATGAGTGTGATCGCAGGAGTGTATACTTACGTTCCGTTTATAAAACTTTTTGAAATAAAAGGTTTAATCCAAAAGTGCTAAATAACAAAAATTAACTTTATGAAAAAACTTAAGATTTATTCTTTCTCTGCCAGTGGAAAAGGAAGAAAATTAATATTAATTATGAACCTAACGCTGATTGGCCTTCTGTTAGGATTTATGCAGGTTCTTGGGAATGATTTATATCCCGGAGAGTCAGAAAACATGACCAGCACCCAATCCGGATTGGCTTTTGACCAACAAGCCGTTACGGGTAAAGTTACCGACGACAGCGGAGAGGCAGTGCCAGGTGCAACGATAATTGAAAAGGGAACGTCTAACGGTACCGTTTCAGATTTCGACGGAAATTATTCAATAGTCCCTGAAACTGATTCCCCGGTTTTAGTATTTTCGTTTGTAGGTATGATTTCCCAGGAAATTCAGGTAGGCGGACAAACTCAAATTAATGTAACAATGCAAGCCGACTACATTGGCATTGAAGAAGTTGTTGCCATTGGTTACGGTACGATGAAAAAAAGTGACTTAACGGGTTCTGTGTCCAGCGTAACACCCGAAAAACTGGTTGACAGGCCAGTTGTCAACGTTGGGCAAGCACTGCAAAACAAAGTCGCAGGTGTTCAGGTAATCAGGCAAGCTGCCGGTGATCCGGGCGGCAGGCCTCAAATCCGAATCAGGGGTACAAACTCTATTAATTCCAGCAATGATCCTCTGTTTGTAGTGGATGGAATTGTTGGTGTGCTAAATGCCTTGCAAAACCTCGATCCTGAAGATATTGAATCTATGGATATCTTAAAAGATGCTTCGGCTACTGCTATTTACGGTACACGTGGAGCAAACGGTGTTATTATCATAACAACCAAGCGTGGAACTACAGGCGATGTAACGGTCAACTATAATGGTTCAGTCTCAGTTGGTATCAAGACAAGATACAACTACGCAGTAGATGCCGACCAGTTTATGTACCTTTATGAACAGGCATTTAACAATACGCCTAAGTATGGAAACCTGGTATCAACAAAGGATTTTCGTGGCCCAAATGCAGCAGGATTATCATGGTCAGAGATGCCATGGCTGTTTGAACAAGTTGCTCAGGGTGCTTATTTACCAGGACTTGACTTTCAGGGTAACGATGGAAACTATTATAAACCAATATTTAACACAATCCTGGAAGATGAAGTTTTCAGAGACGCTTTTTCATATAAAAACCATGTTGAAATAAGCGGCGGGACGGAAAAAGGAAGATACTCTTTAACTTTAGGTAATAACAACGTGGAAGGGCTCTTGAAAGAATCATACAACAACCGGTTGAATCTAAGAGCGACCATGGACGTTGAACTTTCCGAATGGCTCGATATGAGCGCCAACATAGCATATGCAAAAAGTAAACAGGACAGAATGAGTAGTGATATGATGCGAAATACTTCGGAATATTTTGCTATTCTGCCGGCATATCGGTATCCTAATGATCCTGAAATATATGGAGCTTATGCGGGAACATGGCCTACTGCCAGGGACTTTAATGTTGGTGAGAACCGGCCAGGTTCAACTTTTATGCTGGATCAGGAGGAAGGCTATTACAAGCAAGACGAATTTACCGGGGCCATTGAACTAACTGCTCAAATTACACCCGACCTGACTTTTAGAACAAACTTCTCTGTAGACAACAGGAATCAAACGAGTAGATATTATGCCGGAGATTACCAGGGCAGACGTAATTCAGATGCGAGAGGTGAACATTGGTTATGGCAATATTGGCAAAGCGAAAACTATTTCAACTATAATAAAACAATAGGAGATCATCAAGTAACCGGTTTGATTGGGCTTTCATGGTCTGAAAATACATATGACTATGTATATGCACGTGCATATAAGTTCTCTTCAAATTTTTACCAATGGAATAATTTAGGCGCCGGTAGTAATCCATCTTCAGTAGCCTCCAGCAATACCAGAGGTGCGTTAAACTCTTATTTTGCCCGTGCTACTTATAGCTACCTGGACAAATATATGTTAACAGCCACCGGGCGTGTCGACGGTTCATCAAAATTCGGAACAAACAACAAATATGCATTTTTCCCATCGGTTGGTCTTGCATGGAGAATCTCTCAGGAAGGTTTTTTAGCCGACAGCGAAACCATATCTAACCTTAAACTGCGTTTAAGCGCGGGACAAACCGGTAACCAGGAAGTTGGTAATTTTATAACACAAACGTATATTAGCAGCACCAATGTTTTATTGGCAAATGGCCTCAATTCAGGCCTTTACCCAGGCTCTACAGGTAATGATGACCTAAAATGGGAAACAACAACACAGTACGATGTCGGGGTAGATGTTGGGCTGATAAAAAACAGGATCAACTTCACTGTGGATTTCTATCACAAATTGACAACCGACATGTTATTTAATCTTCCATTGCCTCAATCAACTACAACAGGTAGCGCATACGTAAACTTTGGTTCGGTTAAAAACACCGGTGTCGAGTTCACATTGAACACGGTCAATATCCAAAAAAGGGACTTGACATGGCAAACTCAATTTAACATATCAGCTAATAAAAACGAGATTACGGAACTCGGTCCTACAGGTGCCGACATTTACACGGATACCGGAGCGGGTAACGGAACCAGCGTTTACAGAGTTGGAGAACCAATTGGATCATTTTTTGGATTGAACCGAATGGGAACCTGGGGCACAGACGAAGCAGTGGAAGCTGCCCGTTACGGAAGATTACCGGGAGACCTGAAATTTGAAGATGTTAATCAGGATGGTAAAATTGAGCTGCTGACTGACGGTGATGTAATTGGTCACTCATACCCGAAATTTTATGGTGGCCTGAACAATACATTTACTTATAAAAACTTTGATGCAAGTATCGACATTATGTTTGTAGGCGGAGTCGACAAAGCTATCGTGCATGAGTCTGCTGAAGACCGCCAGTTTGTAAATGGTATGATGAACGCAGTTTTGGATGGATGGCGTCCTGATCATCAGGAAACAATGATAGCCCAGGTTCGTGCCGGTAATGCTGGTGCACGTTACGATTCATACCCTGACACCCATATGATTTGGAACGCTGCCTACATTAGGGGGCAAAATGCTCAAATAGGTTATACCATTCCTGGAAACCTTGGCGGGATTGAGAGATTGAGAGTTTATGCCACTGCAGATAATTTCTTCTTGTGGACCGCAGTCGAACTTCCAGCTTATGATCCTGAAGGTAGTGCTATACAGAAAATTAATACCAGGGTTCCAAATATTGATAAATATATGCATCCGGTTCCTACCACCTTCAGTTTGGGCGTTAATGTCACTTTCTAATCTTAAAACTTTTATATTATGAAATACAAATTAAAAAACGATATAGCATTAAGATTCACTATGCTTTTGGTGATTTTCTTGATAGCGCTTGGTGGTTGCACGGAATTTCTGGAAGAAGTGCCTACAGATGATCTAACCACTTCAGCAGATCTAACAAGTATAGAATATAAAGAACCTTTTACAATTGGACCTTATCGACGGTTGCAAAACTGGACCAGTGGTGCAGGAGACTGGGGAAATAATATTCCCTCTACAATGGAGTATCTCACTGGCGGCGCATACACAGATGAGCCACACGTACAGTTCAATAAATATGCGACCAATCAGGTAACAGGTAGTTTACTCGATGTATACAATAATCCATGGTATTATTGGTATTCAGGTGTACAAGACTGCAACCTCTCTATCCAGCAACTTCCTTTAATTGATATGAGTGAGTCAGAGCTTAATGAAGCTTTGGGAGAAGTACGTACCTTAAGAGCATTCTATTATTTTTGTATTGTACGCTACTGGGGCGATGCTATTCTTGTAACAGAACCAATAACAGATGTGTGGGAAACAGAGTTGCCTCGTACCAGCTTAAAAACAATTTATGATGAAGTAATTATTCCTGATCTCGAATTCGCAGTTCAAAATCTTTCGGCAGGCAGGTCGACTGATGGTCGCGTAACACAGGATGTCGCCCGGGCAATACTGGCAGATGTATATATGACCGTTGCCGGTTATCCGTACCAGGAAGTGGCTACCAATCCGGGTACTGACTGGTGCGGCACAGGGGCATGGTCAATGACCGAATATCCGGTTGCAAGTGGTCTTGAATTCCTGCAAAAGGCACAAACACAACTTAACGCCCTGTATAATAATGTATATACATTGGGAACCTATGATGATTTGCGCGATCCGGCTATGGACAATTTGGGGGAAGCAATATTTCAGGTGCAGTTTGATGCGCAACTCGGGGGAAATGGTCTCTTGCAACCATCTCTTCCTTTGTTAAGTGCGATTACCCCAAGTGAAGAAAACGGTACATTTACTCCATGGGTAGGATATTATAATTCCTATTCTGATGATGACTTGCGGAAACAGGAACGTCAGTTTTTCTTCACCTATGATTATTTATATTCCAATCCATCAGAGAGAGTTGATTTTGATGTTCCATATCTTTATAAGCAGTACGTTGAAGCAGCTGTTAAATCGACAGATGGTTCCGGTCTGAACTGGTCGCATTACCGTTATGGAGATATACTGTTAATGCTCACAGAAGTGAACTGGGCGTTAAAAGAATTAGGCCAGTCAGTATCTGACAACGACATCATAAAAGGAATTAACGAAATCAGGGAAAGAGCATTACTTCCTGCTTACACAGCAAGTGAGGTTGGTCTGAAAGAAATCTTAGCCGAAAGGGCATATGAGCTGATATTTGAAAATAAAATGCTCTGGGATCAGCGTCGTACGAGAAAATGCGTTGTATATGGCGATGGCGAAATTTCAGCTATTCAGAATTTCGTTGGTCATCAGCCTGCAATTTTCAACTTTGCTTTTGCTCCAATGCATTTATTATCACCTATTCCTGGTAACGAAATTGCCAGAAACGGGTTATCGCAACAGAATAGTGGGTATTTGCCTACACAAAATTAAATTGCATTTAAAATTATTTAATTAGAAAAATATGAAAGCAAAAATTATTATAACACTATCATTCATTGTCACAACGGCGTTAATGATAAGTTGTACGGACCAGCCTTATTATGACATACCCTACGATGAAAACGGAAATGTTTACATTACCGAGATTTCAGAAGTCACCTGTGATGACGTTACAACCGCAGATGAATCTTTCACAATCAACTGCTATTTTCCTAATGCCAAATCAGGAGACGTAATGACTTCAACGGTATTAAAACAACAGGTTCCTTCCTGGGATCCGGAAGGTGCGACGCAACTGCTGCCATTGTCGGGAAGTGAAAAAAGTATTACAGTTGGCAGCGACTTTAAAACAACTGTAACCTATACACGAACAGAGGCACAGCTTTTAGAAGCAGGTGATGCTATCACAGTGGTATTCTCAGGAAATACAGATTCAGGAATTATTGAAATTACACTAAAGGAAGCCAGCGAATAACAAAATTGTCTGAAATCCTTGATTAACAAAAGGCCATCTCGGGTGAGGTGGCCTTTTTTGAAATCTCCAATGGATTACATCTAACACACAATCGTCTAAAAATGTGGACAAAAACCGACAGCTTTCTCAATTCACTGTCTAGTGTCACAATCTTAATCTGTCTCTCCGTCATTCTTAATTCATTTCGGAATCTGTTTCAAACAGAGAGATGCTGAAACAACTTCAGTATGACATTAGCTGCATTTTAATTACTCCGTGATATAAACTTTAGTAACAAAACAAAATACACACAAAACATTTTCTTTTCGAAATACCTCATCACGTCAAAAAGAGTTCTTGTTAAATATTCGTCATTTGTTAATTTTGTTCAAAACTACTGCCCTATTGAAAAGTGTTGAGAAAAATAGTGACAAACAGTTAATTTCAGAATTGAAGTCGGGTAACATTTTAGCATTCAATCAATTTTTTGAAATTTACAGTTCAAAACTGTTCTATTTTGCTAAAGGATACCTGAAATCAGTGGAAGAATCAGAAGAGTTGGTGCAGGAAGTATTTACAACTATCTGGGAAAAACGCGGGCAACTAAAAGAAGAGAGCTCGTTTAAAGCGTATATATTTACCATTGCTTTCAATATTATAAAAAAACATTTCAGAAAAAAGGCACAGTTTCGGAAATTTGCTGATAATGAATTATTAAAAGAGGCAACGATTGAAACCACCCAACAAATAGACTATAATTCGCTAAAAGATTACATTCTTGAGTTGACAAAATCCCTTCCTGAAAAACGCCGTGAAGTTTTTATCAAAAGCAGATTTGAAGGACACAGCAATAAAGAAATAGCTGATGAACTGGGGCTTTCAAAAAAAACAATTGAAAATCACCTAAATCTTGCTTTAAAAGAAATCAGGAATAAAATGGGAAACAAAAAACTACCTGTTATCTTGTTTTTCTTTATGTTTATAAAATAAATTCAGAGAAATATTCATTTTTTTCGAATTTGTTTGGGTGCAAAATTCCATTTGTGGATATTACCATTAACAACATCTTCAAAAATTGATGAAAAAAAAAGAAATATCAGACCTGGAAATGTATTTTCAAAATAAAGAATCAAACAGCAGTTGGATTGAGTACCTTTTTGAAGATGAAAACAATGAGCCTGATTTAAAACAGCAGTTCAATAAAAAATGGAATGAAACTGTCAACAGGCCAACTCCTGAGATTGACTTAAAACATATTCTTTATAAAATTCATTTCGATATCAATACCAAAGAAAAAGATACACAGATTTCAATGTCCAGACGTCTGTACAATCAAATCTCAAAAATTGCTGTAATACTATTGCTTCCGTTGCTGGGCTTAGGTATTTTTCTAACAATAAAACAATGGAATGATACACCGCAGTTTTCTGAAATCATTGCCCCAAAAGGCGAAAAGGTTCAGTTTGTTTTACCTGACGGATCAACGGGTTACTTAAATTCGGGATCGTCACTAAAATATGCATCCTCTTTTCGGAAGAAAAGGCGCGTGGAATTAAACGGAGAAGGCTTTTTTAACGTGGAGCACGATAAAAAAACATTTACAGTTCAGGTGCAAAATATGAAAGTAGAAGTTCACGGAACACGATTTAATGTGTGCGCATACGATGACGACTCCGACATTGTTACCACACTCGAAGAAGGAAGTGTCTCAGTTGTCCGGGATGTGGATGGGGAAAAAATAAAAATTGCACCCGGACAGCAGGCTGTTTATAACAAATCAACCCATGAAATAAAAGACAAAAAGGTAGATGTGGATCTCTATGTTTCGTGGAAAGACAATATGCTTAGATTTCAAAATGCTCCTTTTGCTGATGTGGTAAAAAAAATGGAGCGCTGGTATGATGTAAAAATCGTGTTGGATGACAAACTAAAATACACCCAGCGTTACACGATGACTATAAAAACGGAGAGCCTTCGTGAAATGCTTAACCTGATGATTGTTACCACACCCATGAAATATGAAATCAAGGAAGACATTGTTTATATAACTTTTAAAAATTGTATGCCAATGAAATAAATCTCTTATGAAAAAAAGAAGGAAAGTGTTCCCGCACCTTCCTCCCGTTGTTCATGTTTCCGCATGAACCTGAGATAATTTACCCCGAAAGGGAAAAGTATCACATAACATTACAAACTTATGAAAAAAAAATTGATGTTTTACCCGTGCAGGCGGGCTAAAAACCTGTGCAAATTAGTTCGAATTATGAAACTAACGATAACACTAATCCTGATGGCACTGATACAGGTGAATGCCTCGGTCTATTCTCAGACAAAGTTGCTGAACCTAAAGATTGAGAGAACCTCAATCGAATCAGTTTTAAAAGAAATTGAGAACCAGAGTGAATTTTTCTTTTTATACAATACCCAACAAATTGATGTAGGCAAAAAAGTAGATATCGATGCAACAGACAAAACAATCGAGGATGTGTTGGAAACGGTACTAAAAGAAACCGGTATTCATTATTTAATAAAAGACCGACAGATTGTTTTATACAATGGCGACGTAAATTCACTAATCGATGCCATTGAAAAATCAGAGATTATCGGACAACAACAAAACTCGGTTACAGGAACCGTGAAGGATAACTCGGGGCAACCTCTTCCCGGAGTAACCGTGGTGGTAAAAGGAACCACACAGGGTACGGTAACCGACGTTGAAGGCAAATATTCTATATCCCGGATACCGGAAGGGGCAACACTTCTTTTTTCATTTGTAGGAATGAAAAGCCAGGAGATCGCTGTCGGAAATCAAACAAAAATTGATGTTGTAATGCAGGCAGATGCAATAGGAATTGAGGAAGTGGTTGCCGTGGGTTACGGAACGATGAAACGTTCTGACCTAACCGGTGCAGTTACTTCTGTAAAAGGAGAGCAGCTGGAAAGTACCCCGGCCAATACCTTTGTACAAACCCTGCAGGGCAGAGCTGCCGGAGTAGATATTAAGTCAGCTTCAAATGCACCCGGCGGCGGTATTCGTATAAGGATCAGGGGGTCGAACTCTATTAACGCATCCAGTGAACCACTTTATGTGATAGACGGATTTCCTATTGATAATAATGATGTAACTCCCGACGGCGCGGGAAATAATGCCCTTCCTCAAAGTCCGCTTTCAACACTTAGTCCCAATGAAATAGCCTCCGTCGAAATTTTAAAAGATGCTTCAGCCACAGCCATTTATGGCTCACGCGGGGCAAACGGAGTGGTACTAATCACAACCAAAAGAGGACAGGTTGGAAAATCAAAAATAGATTTTGATTATTCGGTAAATGTAGCCACTGTAAGAAAAAAACTGGAACTGTGTAATGCTGAAGAACTGGCAACGCTTTCCAATGAATGGGCTGCCAACAATGATATGGACCCCATTTATGACGGAATCAATAAGCCTCTTCCTGAAGAGCTGGGAGAAGGAACAGACTGGCAGGATGCCATATTCAGAACAGCATTAACACACCGATACAATCTTTCTATCTCCGGGGGAACAGAAAATACAAAGTATCTGGTTTCAGGGGATTACCTTGATCAGGATGGAATCATTATTGAATCCAACTTTAAACGTGCAGGTTTGAGGTTTAACCTGGATCAAAAAGTTAGTGATAAAATTAAAATCGGAATCAATGCAAATGCCAACCACACGGTAAACGATGCGGTTCCTTCCGACGGCTCGGGTTATCAAAATGATTCGCCTCTTTGGAATGCATTAACCACTACACCGGTTATCCCAATAAAAGATGAGGAAGGAAATTATGTTCATAATCATGATGAAGCATTTAAAATTCTTGAAAACCCGGTTTCTATTGCTAAAACAAGAACCGACATTACCTACACCAACCGTATGCTTGGAAGCGCTTTTGCAGATTTCGAAATAATAAACGGATTGGTTTTTAAAGCTAATTTTGGAGCTGACTTAATTAATTCAAAACGTAATGTTTATATTCCCAATATAGCGGAAACACAGGCTTTGCCCAATGTTGGTGTAGCATCTATTGGCTCTGTTCAAAGTACCAATTGGTTGGCAGAATATACCCTGACGTATAAAAAGGAATTTGGAACCGCACACCGACTCACTGCGATGGCAGGATATACAGCACAATCAACAAAAATTGAAAATGTATTTAGCAGAACAGATGATTTTTCAACCAATAAATTTGAATACAATAATTTAGGTGCCGGGTCAGATCCAAGGCCATCAACGAGCCATGCAACCGAAGCTGGCTTGCTTTCCTATATCGGCAGAGTAAGTTATACGTATTTAGATAAATATATATTAACAGGGACGATTCGCCGGGACGGCTCTTCAAAATTTGGTACCGATAATAAATGGGGAATATTTCCATCCCTTGGTCTTGCCTGGAGAATGAGCGAAGAAAACTTTTTGAAAGGAGTCGAAATACTTAGCGATTTAAAATTAAGAAGCAGTTATGGCGTTACCGGAAATCAGGATATAGGTTCGTACTCCTCTTTAGCTCTTTATAACACAGCCAGACCAATTATTGGGGGCGGCCCTGTTATTGGATTTTATCCAAACAGAATTCCCAACCCTGATTTGAAATGGGAAAAAACAACCCAGTTTAATATTGGTGCTGACGCTGTATTTTGGGATGGAAAATTCAATTTCTCAGCCGAATACTATATCAAAACAACAAACGATCTTTTGCTTAATGTAACAATCCCTAATCAATCAGGTTATAGTAGCTCGGTACAAAACATTGGTGAAGTTGAGAATAAAGGGCTTGAATTTAGCTTAGGTTTTAATAACTCTTTCGGACAGATAGGCTGGAATTCATCTTTTAATATTTCCTTTAACAGAAATAAGGTCATTTCACTACCGGAAGGTACAGAACGTTTGCTTTTTAATATTGGACGTGGCGAAGCTGCGTATGGTCGTTCCATAGTTATTCCAGGAGAACCTTTAGGTTCATTCTATGGCTACCATTTTATGGGAATATGGCAAACGGAAGAGGAAATTACAGAGGCAGGGAATACTGTTGGAGGTAAAAATCGTCCCGGATTACCCAGGTATGAGGATTTAAACGGTGACGGATTTAGAGACAACGATGATGACAGAAAAATAGTGGGAGATCCAAATCCTGATTTTATTTATGGCTTTTCAAATGAATTTACATACAAAAATTTCAAACTGCTGATATTTATTAACGGAAGTTATGGTAATGAAATCGCCAATTTGAACAGAATTGGACTTCTTACTCAGCCCCAGAAACACAATGTTTTAAAAATTTACTATGATCAGCGCTGGACCGGACCGGGTACCGGTAATACCATAGAAGCACCGTTGCATAACGCCGGAGAATGGAAAAACTTTAGCGACAGAGATGTGGAGGACGGTTCTTATCTGCGGGTAAAGACCATCAGTCTATCCTATAATTTACCTCAGAACTTATTTGGATTGAATTGGATTCGGAATGCTCAAATCTATGTAGCAGGCGAAAATCTTCTAACCCTCACCAACTATACCGGTTTCGATCCTGAAGTTGATTTGTATTCTTCCAGTAACGTTCAGATGGGAGTGGACAATGGTGCATATCCCTCCTCAAAAAGCGTTCGTATTGGCGTAAAACTTGGTTTTTAATCTAAAAAATTGACAATGATGAAAAATATATTCAAAATAAGCTTAATTGTTTCATTCATAATGTTAATCGTTTCATGTGAAAGTATTCTGGATGAAGATCCGCCAAGTTCTATTAGTCTGTCCAGTTTTTATCAGACAGAAAGCGATGCGATTGCCGGATTATACGGGGCCTACAGTCTTGTCTATAATGTTTCTGCCGGTACGGCTATCAATTATGGAGAATTAAATGCCGACAATTTAGCCATTTCACCCATCGTTTCCGATGCATTTTCCTGGGACGAGTTTACATACAACAGTGATGTAACAGGAGGTCTTTGGTCAAGCTGTTTTTCAGGTATAAACAGGTCAAATGAAGTAATTCTGTATACAGAAAGAATTGATATAAATGACGGAACAAAGGCCGATATTATTGCAGAGGCCAAAGCTTTAAGGGCCTTTTATTATTTTCAATTGGTTCGTGCGATGGGAGGAGTGCCATTGTATGAAGAACCAACGGTTGGATTTGATAATATATACGCACCGCGTGCAAGCGAAGATGAAATATACAACGTAATTACACGTGATTTAAGTAACGCAGTTACAGAACTTGAAGAAACAAGTTCAGCTGGAAGAATTAATGCTTATATTGCAAGCGCGCTGCTCGCAAGGGTTTACTTGTACAGAGGAGATTTTCAGAACGCATTAACATATGCACAAAAAGTAATTGACTCCGGGGTGTATGATCTTTTTGATGATTACGCTGCCATTTTTAAACCTGAGAATGACAATGGCATTGAACATATCTGGCAGTTACAGTATTTAAGCGGAGAAACCAATAACACTGTCCCAGGAAACTTTGGCCCGAGAGGAATTGCGGGTGATTATAAAAACTCCTTCTGGGCCAATACAGTTGTTGGAGGAGGTGTTGCTCCTTCTGCTGAGTTTGTGGCAGAAAGTCCTCAATCCTACCGAAAATCTGCAACCGTTGCCGATCACTATGAGCACATTGATGGTGTTACAGGAACCATAACGATGGAACAGGTATACGGCGGAGCCTTTCCGTATTATATATGCAAATACGATGATCGGGAAGCTGAATTACAATCAGGTGAAAATTTTACAATCATCAGGTACGCTGACATTTTATTGATGGCGGCAGAAGCATTGAATGAAATTGAGCCATCGAATAATCAGAAATATACCTGGATTAATATGATTAGAGAAAGAGCCAGAAATGGTGTAGAGACAGATCTTCCTAATCTGTCAGGATTATCTCAGGATGACTTCAGGACTGCTGTACTTGAGGAACGAAGATTTGAACTGGCATTTGAAGGGCAGAGAGCCTGGGATTTAAAAAGAAGAGGTTTATTTCTGGAGACCATGAGAGCGCAGGGAAAAACAGTTGAAGACTACATGCTGCTGTTTCCTGTTCCTGATGCACAAATCAAACTAAATCCAAATCTGGAACAAAATACCGGGTGGGAGTAACTAAATTTTAATTTTTAAGTTGACAGAGTAACATTTCGGAAATAAAAATTGATAATATTGGATTTTATCCGTAAAATGCTCTGTCAACTAAATCTTTGTAAAAATGCCGTCAAAAAGTCTTTTAAATATAATTCTATTGGCCCTGCCTGTTGTTACCATAATTCTTCGGCCAACTTTAGGAATTGCCCAAAACAAACCCAACATACTATTTATTCTTACAGATGATTTGGGAAAAGAATGGGTAAGCTCGTATGGTGCGGAAGAAATCAAAACACCAAATATTGATAACCTGGCCGAAACCGGATTGATGTTTGAAAATTTTTACTCCACACCTCAGTGTACGCCAACCAGGGTATCATTAATGACAGGTCAGTACCCGTTTCGTAACGGGTGGATTAATCATTGGGATGTTCCCCGTTGGGGAGGCGGAGCGCATTTTGACTGGAATAAAAACCCAGGCATTGCGCGCATCATGCAATCAGCAGGTTATAAAACGGCTGCAGCTGGAAAGTGGCAAATCAATGATTTTAGGGTACAACCTGAAGCAATGGTTTCGCATGGTTTCGACGATTATTGTATGTGGACAGGTTATGAAACCGGCAATCCTGCGAGTGCAGAAAGATATTGGGACCCATATATCCACACAAAAGAAGGAAGTAAAACCTGTAAAGGCCGGTTTGGCGAGGATATCTTCTCCGACTTTCTGATTGATTTTATGAAGAAAAACAAGGACGAACCCCTGTTTTTATATTATGCCATGTGTCTGACGCATACCCCTTTTACAAACACACCGGCAGAACCTGATGTAACGGAAAAGTACGACTGTCATAAAGCCATGGTCAGATATATGGATTTCTGTGTTGGTAAGTTGACCAAAGCTTTGGATGACCTGGGAATACGGGAGAATACGATTATTATTTATACCACTGACAACGGTACCACGGGTGCAATTACCGGCCGTATGAACGGACGAGAAGTTCAGGGGGGTAAAACCAAAACCACTGAAAACGGGATATGTGAACCCTTTGTTGTTAATTGCCCCGGGCTGGTTCCTTCAGGAAAAGCCACCGATGCTTTGGGAGATTTAACCGATATTCTGCCGACCTGTGCAGAATTGGGAGGAGCTGAGCTACCCCAAAATTTTGTTTTTGATGGTATATCGCTGGCTGATGTTATTTTGGGAAAAACTTCAGATTCGAAACGCAAATGGATTATGGCCATGGGAGGCAATGGCAACGGTTCGGCAGGCGCCCTCTCGGAAAAAGGATTGGAAAACCAATACCGCTTCAGAGACCGGGTTGTTCGCGACAAAGAATATAAACTGTTTGTGTCGACGGAGAGAAAACCGGAGAAATTGATTTCCATATTGGATGATCCCGGGGAAAAAAATAATCTGCTTCAAAGTAATAATCCAAACGTAAAAGCAGCTTACGAAAAATTATGGAATGTTGTTTTATCATTTCCTGAACAAGACAACGATCCTCATTATGTGGCTTTACCGAAAGAACCGTGGGATAAAGAAGTAACGGTAAAAAGTCAGATCTGGAAAAAATAGCTTAAATTTTAAAATGATAAAGAACCTAAATTAATAAAAAGAATTGTTATGGTTAAATATATAGTTGTTAACGTATTTTTAGTTTTAGGCTTGTCTGGGTTTTGTCAGGTGCCTTCCTATTTAAAAGAGTATAAAAAGGAGTACAAAAAAGACCCCCGTACTGCCAACCTGAATTGGTTTCAGGATGCCCAATTTGGTATGTTTATTCATTACGGACTGTACAGTCAGTTGGGCAAAGGAGAATGGGTGCAATTGCTGGATACAATTCCCCTGGACAACTACGTCAAACTCAAGGATAAATTTACAGCTTCCGGTTTTGATGCTGATTTTATTGTTAAATTGGCAAAAAAAGCAGGCATGAAGTATATTACGATAACTTCAAAACACCACGAAGGATTTTGCCTTTTTAAAACAAAAGAAACGGATTATAACAGTGTTGAGGCTCCGGCCCATCGCGATTTGATTGGTGAGCTGGCTGACGCCTGTGAAAAAGAAGGACTGGGACTGTTCCTCTATTATTCTTATGCTGCCGATTGGCACCATCCTTATTTCTATTCACGAGAGGCTGGATGGAACAGTGCGCGTCCGGCTTATAAAACAAAACCCAAAACATATCTTTATCAAAAGCCCGAAGACTTTCGTAAATATGTGGATTATGTGCATGCCCAGTTAAAAGAATTGCTTACCCAATATCCGACGATTGCAGGTATTTGGTTTGACCCGATTATGGGTTTTTATGCCAATCCCGACGTTTTTCCAATCGACGAAACTTATACATTAATCCGAAAACTGTCCCCTCATGCATTAATTTCATTTAAACAGGGGGCCAATGGCGATGAAGATTTTATGGCTCCCGAACGTAGCGGAAATGCTACCGTTGGAGAAAAATATCCGGTTGCAAAAGTAGCTTACGAGAAAAATAAAAATAAACCGAAAGAGGTTTGTAACACAATGCAACCTCACATCCCCGGGTTTCACGGAGGCGCAACCTGGGGTTACAACAAAGCAATCGATGGACACCATTTAAAAGCTGAAGATGTAAAAAAACTGTTGGAAGACGCGCAGGCGAATCATTACAATCTTTTGCTCAACATCGGGCCTTTACCTGACGGATCGGTTCATCCTGAAGATATTGAAACACTATCAAACTTAAAAAAATAGAAAATGAAACATTCATCATTATTTTCGGTATTACTACTTTTATTATTGGGATTTTTTTCAGGCTGCAATACAGAAAAGGAACCGGCGAAAGAAAAAACCAAACCCAATATACTTTTTCTTTTTGCTGATGATCAGCGGGCAGATGCGATAGGCTGTGCAAACAACACTAATATACAAACCCCTAACATTGACAAGCTGGCTGAAACAGGTGTTCGCTTTACCAATAACTATGTAATGGGAGGCCACCATGGTGCCATCTGTGCTCCCAGCCGCGCGATGTTAATGAGCGGGAAAAGCCTTTTTCACGTCTATGATCATCTTGAAGGTGTACATACCATGCCAATGCATTTTGCCGAAAATGGTTATGAAACTTTTGGAACCGGGAAATGGCACAATGGCGCCAATACATTTGAAGCCTCATTCCAAAACGGGAAGAATGTTTTTATAGGAGGTATGTCCAATCATTTTCAGGTTCCTTGCAGGGATTTGGGGGCTGATGGAAAACTTAGCGAGCCTGTAAAAAAAGGGTTTTCTACCGATTTGTTTGCTGATGCTGCCCTCGGGTTTCTGGATAGTTATGCAAAAGGAACCCGCGAAAAACCATTTTTCTGTTATGTGGCTTTTACAGCGCCACATGATCCCAGGTCGCCCCGCGAAGATTACATCGGAATGTACCCCGATGAATCGATTCCTCTGCCGGGGAATTTCAAAAAATTGCATCCTTTTGAATTTGACAACCTGAATATACGAGACGAAACGTTGGCCCCATGGCCACGAACACCTGAAATTATACAGGCTTCGCTGGCCGATTATTATGCGCTTATCAGTCACCTTGACAAAAGAGTGGGAGACATTGTGGAAATGCTGAAAAAGGAAAATCTGTATGAAAATACAATCGTTGTGTATGCCGCAGACAATGGCCTGGCAGTTGGCAGTCACGGTTTACTGGGCAAGCAAAACTTGTATGAACACAGTACAAAAGTACCGTTGATAATGAGTGGGCCTGGTATTCCTGAAAATGAAGTCCGCGATGCTTTGGTATATCTCTACGATATTTTTCCAACACTTGCTGATCTATGTGGCTTGCCCGCCCCGGAAGGGATCGACGGAAAAGATTTAGCCCCCGTTCTTATGGGGAATGAAAAGGCGGTGCGTAGTTCGTTGTATACGGTCTATCGTAATACGGCAAGGGCTGTCCGAACCGATGAGTGGAAATTAATCAGGTATCCGCAGCGGAATTATACACAATTGTTTAATCTGGAAAAAGACCCGCTGGAAATCAATAATCTGGCAGCAATTCCTGAATATAAATCCCGGGTAAATGAAATGATGCAATTACTGGATGAATGGTACACGGCAACTGAAGACACGGCCACCATGCAGCCGAATACCATTTTGCCTTTGGAATACGATTATCACAAGCTGAAACAAACACCGGATGTGCATCAGCCTGAATACGTTTTGAAAAAATACTTTAACATCACAGACGAATAGAACATATCGGTTTTATTTCAGAAAGTAATCTTATCAGAAAGAAACAATTTTAGCGATTTCAAAAAAAATCTTGTGATGAAACATACTTTATTTAAACAAATCCTCCTGGCGATGGCTCTTTTTGGAGCATTAACAGCCGGAGCTCAGAAAAAGCCAAATATTATTTTAATAATGGCCGATGATCTGGGATGGGGTGACACAGGATATAACGGAAATAAAGTGATTAAAACTCCTCATTTGGATCAAATGGCAAAAGAGGGAGTACAGTTTAACCGTTTTTATTCAGCATGTGCAGTATGTTCTCCAACGAGGGCAAGTGTTCTTACAGGCCGGAATCCCTACCGGATGGGAGTATTTACCGCCAATGCAGGTATTTTGCGCCCGGAAGAGATTGCTTTGCCAGAGCTGCTGAAAGAGGAAGGTTACGCTACTGCTCATTTTGGAAAATGGCATCTTGGTACACTCACACATACAGAGAAAGATGCCAACCGGGGAGAAACCGGAAACATGAGAGAATATAACCCGCCGGTTTTGCACGGTTACGATTTCGCTTTTGTCACCGAATCAAAGGTGCCAACCTGGGACCCAATGAAGAAACCCGTTTCCGGTGCCACCCGTGAAGGATGGAATTACCTGAAGGAAGGAGATGAATATACGGCTTACGGTACTTATTACTGGGATATTGATGGAAATAAAATTACAGATAACCTGGATGGAGATGATAGCAGGGTTATTATGGATCGCGTATTGCCTTTTGTTGAAAAGGCCGCAAACAACGGGACACCTTTTTTTACTGTTGTCTGGTTTCATTCACCACACCTGCCGGTAGTTGCCGGTCCGAAATACAGGGACATGTATCCCGACCAGAGTGATTTAATGAAAAATTATGCAGGTTGTATTACAGCACTGGATGAGCAGATTGGACGTTTGCGATCTTTTTTAAAACAAAAAGGGGTATCCGAAAATACCATGATTTGGTTTTGTAGTGACAATGGTCCGGAAGATGGAACTCCCGGGAATACCGGAGGTTTTAAGGAAAGAAAACGTTCGCTGCATGAGGGTGGCGTGCGTGTTCCCGGCATTTTGGTGTGGCCCGATAAAATCAGGGAGCATTTTGAAACCGATATTCCTTGTGTAACATCCGACTATTTGCCGACAATAATGGAGGCTCTTGACATAAACAAAAACAAAGTGCCCTACATACTTGACGGAACAAGCCTTTTGCCTTTGCTGGAAGGGGAAATGAAAGAGCGCCCGGCTCCCATTGGATTTTGTTTCGGGAACCAGGTAAGCTGGTCCGACAATCAATACAAGCTTTATGCACGTAACGGAGCATATGAGTTGTATGACATCAAAAATGACCCTTTTGAGGAAAAAGATTTACATTTGAAGGAATCTTCTGTTTTTAATGACTTCAGGAACAGGATCCATAAATTCGTTGTTTCCTGCAAACATAGTTTTGAAGGAAAAGAATACGGTAAAGTATCCTTTAATAAACTAAAACAAGACTGGAAAAGTCCAACAGATAATTAATCGAAACCACTATTAAATAAATTACAAATGAAAAAGCTAACAACCTTAATTTTACTTGGAATTCTCATCGTTAATTCCGCTTACTCACAGGAAAAAATTTGGAACGAAACGCCCGAACAAAAGAAAGAACGCCTGGCCTGGTGGACCGATGCCCGCTTTGGCATGTTCATCCACTGGGGATTGTATGCCCAGGCCGCCCGTCACGAGTGGGTAAAAAACCGGGAACGGATAACCACTGAAGAGTATCAGAAATATTTTGAAATTTTTAATCCCGATTTGTTTGATCCTGCCGATTGGGCCAAAAAAGCAAAAGCTGCCGGTATGAAATACGCGGTTATCACTTCAAAACATCATGAAGGATTTACGATGTTTGATTCAAAATATACTGATTACAAAGTAACCAATACCCCTTACAGCAAAGACATTATCAAAGAATGGGTGGATGCCTTTCGTGCCGAAGGATTGCGTATCGGATTTTACTATTCCCTTATCGACTGGCATCATCCCGACTATACGATAGACAGCCGCCACCCCCAAAGGGTTGAAACCAAAGAAGAATATGACAAGTTAAATAAAAATCGCGACATGGCTGTGTACCGCGAATACATGAAAAACCAGGTTCGTGAAATACTGACAAGCTATGGAAAAATAGATATCCTTTGGCTCGACTTTTCTTTTCCCGGAGAATTTGGAAAAGGACGCGACGATTGGGGCTCTGTTGAACTCATAAAAATGGTTCGCGAATTACAACCCGGAATAATCATTGACGACCGCGCCGATTTGCAGGATGTTGATGGCGGTTGGGATTTTATGACTCCCGAACAATACAAAGTGGATAAATGGCCTGAAATAGATGGCAAAAAAATTCCATGGGAAACCTGCCAAACCTTTTCCGGCTCATGGGGATATTACCGCGATGAATATACATGGAAAGACAACAAACAGTTGCTGGGTTTACTGATCGAATCAGTGAGTAAAGGAGGAAACCTGCTACTCAACGTTGGTCCGACTGCCCGTGGTGTTTTTGATGAGCGTGCCGACGTGGCACTGGAAAAAATGGGAGAATGGATGAAATTCAACAGCCGCTCCATATACGGTTGTACACAGGCGCCCAATGAATTTGAAGCGCCGGCAAATTCGCTGCTTACGTACAATCCCGAAACCAACCGTTTGTATATTCATTTGCTCGATTACCCATTGCAAAAACTGAGATTGCCCGGCTATAAAGGCAAAGTAAAATATGCCCAGTTTCTGCACGATGCTTCTGAAATCCGCATTTCAGAACCACGGCAGCACAACCGCGGTGGCGATGATCATTCAACCGGAGATCTGGATCTGAGTGTTCCGGTTGCCAAACCAAATGTTGAAATACCGGTTATTGAACTGTTCTTAAACTAAAAAACATTAAAAAATGGTCTGCGGAAAACTTCACCGAACTTAACCTGTAAAACAAGAAAAATTGCGGGAACGGTTAATTTTGACAGGAAGCACCAAAAATTACAAATAAAAAACCCCGGGGTATTGGTACATCTGCCCCGGGGTTTCATAAATTCAAGGGTATACGGGTACTATAACTTTTACCGATACGGAAGGCAAGCAAAAAATTGAGTGGCTTGCTGTAAAACAATTTATTATTTACATTTTTAATTAAAATAGGTTTATTTTGCAGCTGATACACTAATCGAACAAAATGAACCTAACGGATCCTGATATTTTCAAAAAAATAAAAAACGGTGATCTGACTGCATTCAGCAGTTTGTTCGACAAAACCTATACTCATTTGTGTTTTTTTGCGAATAAGTATATTTCGGATTTGGATAAGTCCCGGTCTATCGTACAACAAATTTTTGTTGATCTATGGGTAAAAAGAGAGAAAATAAAGATTCATTCGTCTCCAAAATCATATTTATACAATACTGTAAAAAACCGTTGTATCGATTATTTAAGAAAAGAAAACAAAATAATTTTAGGAACGGAATCTCAGGAAAATACAAAATCTGTTCCCTTTCAGGATTTAGTTGAAGAAGCGGAATTGAACGACCGTATCAATTTGGCCATTAACCAACTACCTGAAAAATGTCGTGAAATTTTTACGCTTTGTCGTTTTGATGGTTTAAAATATGCTGAAATTGCAGAGAAATTAAATATCTCCGTAAAAACAGTAGAAATGCAAATGGGAATTGCTCTAAAAAAATTGCGAAAAAACTTATCTGACTACCAATCACTTATACTTATCTCTTTATTTCTTTCAAAAAAAAATTAATTCACTTTACAGGGTGAAGGAGTAAAAATTCGTCTTGTAATAAATTAAGCCAATAGACGAAGTGAAAAAATCGAACCATCACCCCGATGTTCTTATCAGTAAATTCCTTTCAGGAAATCTTTCTCCTGAAGAAAAAATAGAATTCGAAGCATGGCTCAATGCCTCGTCTGACAACAAAAGGACGTTTCAACAAAGCAAAAAAGCATGGGAAATAAGCAAAAATAAACTTTCACCGGAAGATTTTGAGCGGGATAAAACAAAGGTGCTTAACACCGCTCAAAAACAACAGTCAACCCAAATCCTTCGCATACGCCGACAACTAATTCTATTTAAAGTTGCAGCCATACTGGCCATTCCGGTCACATTTGCGCTAAGCTGGTATTTTATGAATAAAAGCGGGCAACTGGCATCAGATAATTTAGTTACCAAAGTTACTGCTCCCAAAGGCCACGTAGCTAAATGTTTTCTTCCGGACGGTACCGAGGTGTGGGTAAATACCGGTTCTACCCTTAGCTACGATACTGATTTGTTTAACAAAAAAAAGCGCGAAATACATCTCTCCGGAGAGGCCTATTTTGAAGTAGTCAAAAATAAAACCAAACCTTTTTGTGTTAAAACACCTCTTGCCAACATTAAGGTAACAGGTACTTCTTTTAATGTAAAAGCCTACCCGGAAGAAGAAATTTTTGAAGCAGTTTTGGCAGAAGGAAGCATTGAAATGGTACTAAATAATTCTAGTGAACAAAAAATAAATCTGGTTCCCGGAGAAAGGGCTGTTTTCAAAAAAAACGTTAAAGGTATTTTAATTGAAAAAATAGAAGCCGATTTTTTCACCTCATGGAGAAATGGAGAAATTCTATTTAAAGATGCCACCCTCAATGATTTGGTCAAAGAGCTGGAACGTATCTATGACATACAGTTTTATCTTAAGGATCCAAATTTGGGTGAATTTCGGTTCAGAGGTATGTTTAGTTACAACAATAACCTCATAGAAGCGCTGGAAAAAATAAAGCGAACAGCAAACATCGACTATTATATTGAACATAAAGAAGTTTGGTTATATAGAAATTAAATATAAACGACTAAATCAAACAATTTAAAACAAACGTTATGATAAAAAATATTCGCCCTGGTTAGTTAGATAAACAGGTTAGTACGGAGAAAAAGAAAAGAGGGATATGTTGGCAGCATACCCTCTTTACAAAACGTCATTAGCCTGTATAAGCTAAATCTATTTATTAATTAAAACATTCAAATTTATGAAAAAAAAATTACACACCTGGGAGACATTTTATCCCGGTGAAAAAAAACTACTGTTAATTATGAGGTTAACAATTTTTCTCATATTAGTCTCCGTTTTCGCCTCCACAGCGAGTGTATATTCGCAGGCTACGAAACTCACGGTAAAAATGAAGGACAGACGTATTGCCGAAGTATTTGATGCAATAGAGCAACAAAGCGAGTTTTATTTCTTTTATAACCGGGACAACTTCAACGACAATAACCTGGTTTCTGTTGACATGGAAGGAAAAACCATTGAGCAGATACTCAATCAGCTCTTTAAAGGACAGGCCGTGACATACGAAATCGTAAACAGAAATATTCTTATCAAAACAAAAAGCAGCTACCCAGGTATTTCTGAGATACAGCAAGAAGCCGTGAGTGGCAAAGTTACCGATACCAGAGGTCAGCCTCTTCCGGGTGTAACCGTTTTAGTAAAAGGAACATCACAAGGTACCGTAACCACCACCGACGGCGAATATTCAATTTCAAATATCGCCGAAAATGCCGTTCTGGTATTTTCTTTTGTCGGAATGAAGTCCCGGGAAGTGGTTGTTGGAAACCAAACCCGTATTGATATCGTTTTGGAAGAAGAGGCTATTGGACTGGATGAAGTTGTAGCCATCGGTTACGGAACACAGAAAAAAAGAGATCTGACGGCTGCAATTTCGACTGTAGGCGCCGAAGAATTGAGCAACAGGCCTATAACAAACTCCACTCAAACGCTTCAGGGAACAAAGGGGATTTATGTAAACCAGCTGGGAGCACAACCCGGAAGAAGTGATGCCTCCATTCGCATTCGTGGCCTGGGCACCTTAAACAATAATAATCCACTTGTTTTGGTAGATGGTGTTGAATTCTCTTTATCAGATGTTAATCCAAACGATATTGAAAGTATCTCGGTTTTGAAAGATGCAGCAGCTGCAGCTATCTATGGTTCAAGAGCGGCAAGTGGGGTAATTTTAGTTACAACCAAAAGCGGGGAAAGAACAAAAGGTTTTCACATCAACTACAATAACTATTTTGGAATGGAAAAAGTTATTGGGCTGCCGAACTTTATTACCGACCCTGTGAGGGTACTTGAATTAACAAATTTGGCCAAACTCAATGCAGGCCAAAATCCCTGGTACAGTGACGAAATGATTGAGGAGTACAGACAGGGCATGGAAACCGATCCCATTGTTTACCCACATAACGACTGGTTTGATATCATGTTTGATACGGGTTTTATCCAAAATCATAATGTGAGATTTACGGGGGGAGCTGACAATTATAATTTCTCATTATCCCTTGGCTATCAGGATCACAACGGAGCTCTGATGGGAACAACCTCCGACAAATATTCCATTGCTTTAAATTCCAGGGCTAATATAACCGATAGATTATCGATTGGTATAATCTTTAACGGGCAACTCAATGTATTTGATGAAGCATTAGCCGGTACTCCATATCTTATGAATACTGTTTTCAAAAATGCCGGACTGGGATATGAACCTACCTATACCGCAGATGGGAAATATGCAAACCACTGGTTTATTACACCTGGACACTATCAGTTTCGTAATCCTATAGCAGTAGCTACAGAAGGTATTAACAATCACAGAAATGAGCATTATTATTTTATTTTAGATGCCCAGTATGAATTACCCGGAAATTTTACCTACAAAGTAAAAGGCTCGTATGCCAAAGAAAACAACCTGAATACCCAGTTTGAACCTTTGGTTTATCAATATGATGCAAAAACCGGCGCCAGCAAAACAATACTGATTGCTGATGCTTCTGTCAGAAGAGCTTCAAAAAGTATAGTGAACAACTATGATTTAAACTTCAACCAAACCCTTAATTGGAATAAAGAAATTGAAAACCATGTTATCAATGCTTTGGTTGGATACGAAGTAAAAGAATTTAATTATAATAATTTGTATGGTTATATCGAAGGATTTTTAGGGAACGGGCTCACTACCTTAAATGCGGGTTCAACCGGCCCGCAAACTACCGGTACCAATTCAAGAAATTCTTTGATGTCATTTTTCGGAAGATTGGAATACAATTACAACAGCAAATATCTTTTTCAGGGAAATTTCAGATACGACGGATCATCAAGATTCGCAGAGGGCAGAAAATGGGGATTGTTTCCGTCATTTTCTGCAGGATGGCGAATTGGCCAGGAAAATTTCATGGAAAATATATCATGGCTTGACGACTTAAAAATCAGAGGCTCCTGGGGACAACTTGGAAACGAAAGAGTACCGTCTTTCCGCTATGTGAACCTGGTAAACCTGGGATATGATTACAGTTTTGGAAGTACCATTGAGCCGGGAGCTGCAATAGCAATGTACAACGACCCGACACTTACATGGGAAACATCAACTACTTCGAATATCGGGGTGGATGCCTACCTGTTGAACAACAGCTTAAATTTCAGCGTTGAATTATTTAAGAAAAGGACTTCCGACATTCTTCACAATGTAAGTATACCTACTCAGGTAGGAGATTTAACCGGCCCGATAAAAAATATAGGTGTAGTAGATAATAAAGGTTATGAATTTGATCTATCATACCGAAATAAGATTGGTTCTGTTTCTTACGAAGTATCAGGTTCTATTACCCGGATTAAAAATAATGTAGTGGATTTGAACGGAGAAGTTGTGTATGAGTATGGTTCCCGCTCTCAGGGTGGTACAATCATAAAAGAAGGATACCCGATTCAGTCCTATTATTTATTGCATGCCATCGGTATTTTTGACACTCAGGAGGAAATTGACAATTCGCCATTTCAAACTGAAGACACAAAGCCGGGTTATATAAAATTTGAAGACGCAAATAATGACGGAGTTATCAATCAGGATGACAGAATAATCCTGGATAAAAATCGTATTCCGGACTACACAGCTTCTTTCAATTTAAGTCTGACATACAAAAATATAAATGTTTCAGCGTTCTTTAACGGAGTAAAAGGGGTATACACTTTTAGAGCTCAACCGGGAGATGTGCCATTTTGGTATGGAACCGGAGTTACTGAAAAATGGATAACCGATTCATGGACTACTGATAACATGGATGCTAAACTGCCGATTTTAACCACTTATGAAGATGCAGTAAATACAAATTTTAGAAGTTCCGATTTCTTGTTACAGGATGCTTCTTACCTGCGACTTAAAAATTTGCAGGTAAGCTATAATCTGCCAGCTCATATTACCGATATGGTAAAGGTTAATTCGGCTAAGATTTTTGTTAACGCAGAAAATCTGTGGACATTGACCAAGATGGACACTTTCGACCCTGAAAGGGGTATGGAAACGGATAATGCATATTATGATTATCCAAGTGTAAAAACATTTACTTGTGGAATTGAAATCGACTTTTAAATTTCAAAACTAAAAATAATTATGAAAAAAATATATATTATTCCTATAATTATAAGTATCCTTCTATTTTCAGGCTGCGAAGATTACTTGACAACTGTTCCATCAGACCAATACACGGTTGAAAATTTCTGGAGCTCTGAAGAAGAAGCACAAGCCGGACTGACGGGTGTATATCAGGTTCTTAGAGGATACCATGCAAATCAGGTTTTATATAGCTCCCAGGTAACTCCCAATTCATCGCGATTTGATGACCCGGGCGGCTGGAGGAGTCTGGCAAGAGGAGTCGCTCAAACTACAAACCCGTTGTTTCAATCAGCATGGGACAACAATTACCGGGGAATTGGACGAGCAAATACTGTGATTGATAATGTGAATACTGAAAATCTAAAAGAAACGGACACTGATATTATTGACCAGATTGTGGGCGAGGCAAAATTCTTACGTGCTTATTTTTATTTTGATTTGGTATATAAATTTGGAGGAGTTCCATTAATACTTGAAACACCTGACAATGCCATACATGGAGAAATGGGGCGGAATGAAAGAAGTGAGGTTATCACTCAAATCTTAATCGATTTGGAAGATGCTATAGCACTCCTTGCCCTGAACAATGATCCAGGCAGGATTACAAAAGGAGCAGCTATGGCATTAAAAGCCAGGGTACTTTTATACGAAGAGAGATGGAGTGAAGCAGCAAGTACCGCTCAACAGGTAATAAATTTAGACAAGTATTCTTTGTTCCCGAATTACAGGGGCTTATTTATGTTGGAAAATGAAAATAATTCTGAAGTAATTTGGGATATACAATTCAAATTAACAGAGTTCGGCCATGGATACGACGACGCAGTAGACCGCCATAGCAATAATTCACCGTTAAAAGGCCTTGTTGATGCCTATTACATGACCGATGGAATGTCGATCGGGGAATCTTCTATGTATGATCCGGAAGATCCGTATGCTAACAGAGATCCTCGATTGTATCAAACAATCCGGTTAATGGGGCATATGTATAACGGAAATATTGATACAGAACAGCAACTCGATCAAACCGGCTTTGGCACAAAAAAATTCACTACTTACAGTGACGATACTGAAATTGCTGAGATTCCGGGAGGACAAAGTGAGGTTAATCCAATTGTAATAAGATACGCAGAAGTATTGCTTACATACGCTGAAGCAACAAACGAAGCAGAAGGTCCAGTGGAGTCGGTTTATGATGCAATTAATCAAATAAGAAACCGGCCAACAGTAGATATGCCTGACTTACCGACAGGATTAACTCAGGATGAAATGAGACAGGAAATTCGCCACGAGAGACGAATTGAGCTGGCAATGGAAGGGAAATATCTGGAAGATATTAAACGATGGAAAACTGCGGAGATTGAATTAAATGGCCCTGTGTATGATTGGGAAGGTAACGTATATGAAAATCGCGCGTTTGACCCCGATCGGGATTACCTGTGGGCGATTCCTACTCAGGAAATAGACCTGAATCCTAATTTACAACAAAATCCGGGTTGGTAAGAATAAAAAACAACAGGGATTTTACCTGCTAACTTGTGTCATTCAGAGATTTTTGATGAAGAATATTCAAAAAAATGTCATTTATAAATCTCTGAATGACAAACTTTTTTTTTAAAAGAAGAAACTTTTGAAGTTGTTTATTTATTTCCAGTTTTTTAAAATCAATGATATCAAACAAAAACAACATAAAACAAATAAGAACAAGAAAGTCTTAAAAAAAATAACAACAACTAAATTTCCAACTCAAAATATAAAACTCTATATATCATGAAATTCTCAAAACGTTTGATCGCTGTATTTTTGATCATTCTGACAAGTACTGTTTTTTTTGGTTTTCGTTCATCAAAAGAGAAGGATAACAATCCTCCGAATATCGTATTAATTTACCTCGACGACATGGGTTATGGCGATTTGACTCTTACCGGTGCTACGGATTACAGTACACCCAATCTGGATAAAATTGCGAGCCACGGAATGTTTTTCTCCCATTATTATTCGCCCCAGGCAGTATGCAGTGCATCACGTGCAGGATTGCTCACGGGGTGCTATCCCAACCGGATCGGAATTACCGGGGCGTTGAGCCACCGATCAACCACCGGAATTTCGGACGATGAGGAAACCATAGCCCAGGTGTTGAAAAAGAAAGGATATGCTACCGCTATTTTTGGAAAATGGCATTTGGGCTATCAAAAGCAGTTTCTTCCAACAAAGCACGGTTTTGATGAATTTTACGGAATCCCCTATTCACACGATATGTGGCCACTTCATCCCACCGGCACTTATCCAAAACTCCCGCTTTATGAAAATGAGACCATTGTTAACCCGGATGTGAGACCGGAAGATGTAGCGCATTTTACCGCTGATTTTGCACAAAAAACGATTGATTTTATACAACGTAACCAAGACAAGCCATTTTTTGTATACTGGCCTAATCCTTTGCCACACGTTCCGCTTTACGCTTCTGAGAGATTTAAAGGAAAATCGGAACAGGGAATGTACGGCGATGTTATGATGGAAATAGACTGGGGCATCGGAGAAATTATAAAAACACTGGAAGCAACCGGATTAGATAAAAATACACTGGTTATTTTCACCTCCGATAACGGCCCGTGGCTGAATTACGGAAACCACGCGGGCACCACCGGCGGATTGCGCGAAGGCAAAGGCACATCTTACGAAGGAGGCCAACGTGTACCCTGTTTAATGATGTGGAACGGAGTGATTCCGGAAGGAGTGGTTTGTAACAATCTGGTTTCAGGTATCGACATTTTACCCACACTGGCAGCCATTGCAGATGCTCCTCTGCCCAAAAACAAGATTGACGGAGTAAATCTGTTACCTCTCCTGAAGGATAATTTTGAAGCAAATCCACGCGAAACCTTTTTGTATTATTACCGGAAGAACAGTCTGGAAGCTGTTCGTCACGGTTCATGGAAACTTGTATTCCCTCACCCTGGCAGAACTTACGAAGGTTTTCAACCGGGTAACGATGGAAGCCCCGGGCCACTGAACAACAATTTTTCGTTTGAAGGAGGATTGTATGATTTGCGCCGCGATCCGGGAGAACGGTATGATGTTAGCGAATCGAATCCCGAAATTGTGAAAATGCTTGAAAAAATTGCTGAAGAGGCCCGCCTGGATTTGGGGGATGATTTAACCGGTAATCACGGGGAAAACCGTCGGGAGCCCGGAAGAGTTGCAAACTGAATTTCAGAAAATTATACAGCTGAATAATTTATAAAATATTGAATATGAAACCTACTGCCATATCAATTACAATCGTTTTTTCCCTTTTATTAATTTCTGTATTTTCTTTTGGAAAAGGAAGCGAGGATGCCGCCAGACCCAATGTTATCATAATTTACACCGACGACCAGGGTGCGATTGATTTAAACTGTTTTGGTGCAACCGATTTGGTTACACCCAACATGGACAAGCTGGTAAAAAGCGGCATTAAATTTACTCAGTTTTACGGCGCTCCCATTTGTTCTCCTTCAAGAGCCGGGTTACTCACGGGAAAAACACCACAGCATGCGGGTGTACCGGGAAACGTGAGTTCTTTGGATGATACTGCCGGAATGCCTTCTGAACAATATACGATTGCCGAAATGTTTAAAGATGCCGGATATAAAACTGCGCACATTGGAAAATGGCATTTGGGGCATGCTAAAGACAAACAACCCAATGCGCAGGGTTTTGATTACTCCTTTGGCCATTTTGTCGGTTGTATCGATAATTATTCGCATTTTTTTTATTGGCAGGGACCTAACCGGCATGATTTATATCGCAACGGAGAAGAAGTTTTTTACCCCGGCGATTATTTTCCGGATTTAATGGTAAAAGAAGCTTCTGGATTTCTGGAAAAAAATCATGGAAGTCCGTTTTTTATGTATTATGCCATGAACACCCCGCACTATCCTTACCAGGGTTCGCCGGAATGGCTGAATTACTACAATGAAAAAGGGGTAAAATATCCCCGCAATTTATATGCAGCTTTTATTTCCACCATGGATGAAAAAGTGGGAGCACTGCTTCAAAAGCTCGATGAGTTGGGATTGCGGGAAAATACCATCGTTGTTTTTCAGTCGGATAATGGATACTCAACCGAAGAACGCGCGCATTACGGGGGCGGAGATGCAGGTGTTCTGAGGGGTTCAAAGTTTAGTCTGTTTGAAGGAGGAATCCGTGTTCCGGCGGCAATTACCTGGCCGGCAAAATTAAAAGCCAATGAAGTACGAAATCAGGTGGCAGTAAATGCCGACTGGATGCCCACACTTGCTGAACTTTGCGGAATTGATTTAGACAAAAGCGAACTGGACGGGAAAAGTTTAGTCCCTGTTCTAAACGATAAAAACAATAAAACCTTACACAACGAATTCTGCTGGCAAAATGGAAAACACTGGGCAGCAAGAAAAGGCGACTGGAAATTGCTGGGCAATCCGGCAATTAGTGGTGTAAATTTTTTACCCAAAGACTCACTTTTCCTGGTAAATATAAACAGCGATCCCGGTGAAATAAAGAATGTTGCTGACCAATTTCCGGAAAAAGTAAAGGAGCTAAAAGAGCAATACAGAAAGTGGAGTGTTGAGAATAATCAGTAAATCATAGTTAAGTCTGTCGTCCTATTTTAGAATGACGCACCCCCTGTTGAAAAAATATAGAATTATCAATAAATCTGATAAAATAATTAAAGAATGGATGAAATAATATTTCATCCATTCTTTTCTTTTTACAACCTTTGTACAATAGACCTATAACCAACATCTACAAAAATGTACAAGAACAAAAAGTATCTGATTTTTTTAGCCGTAATTCTTTTATTTTCCCAATCGTGTTCAGAAAAAAAACAAGTTCATCCGAATATCATCTTTATTCTTACCGATGACCAGAGATGGGATGCCCTTGGCTACGCAGGAAATGAAATTATCCAAACACCTGAAATGGACAAGCTGGCCGGTAACGGAATATACTTTAAAAATGCTTTTGTTACCACTCCTATTTGTGCCGCAAGCCGGGCCAGTCTTTTTACCGGATTATATGAACGTACCCACGGCTATACTTTTGGTCAGGGAAACATAAAAGATCCTTACATCAAAAATTCGTACCCTGTTTTAATGAAAGAGGCTGGCTATTACACCGGCTTTTTTGGAAAATTTGGCGTTCAGTACGATAGTATAGCTTCACTGTTTGATGTTGCTGAAAGCTACGACCGTAACGGAAAATTTAAAGATTATCGCGGCTATTTTTATAAAATGCTGGGACCTGACACCGTGCATTTAACACGTTACACAGGTCAACGTGCAATCGATTTTATAAACAATGCGCCGCAAGATCGTCCTTTTTGTCTTTCTCTGAGTTTTAGCGCACCGCATGCACACGATTCAGCGGAAGACCAATATTTTTGGCAAAAAACAGGCGATTCATTGTATTCGAATATAACTATCCCCTCTCCTATTTTAAGCGAAGACAAATATTTTGAAGAACAGCCTGAATATGTAAAAACAGGCGAAAACCGCACGCGCTGGCATTGGCGTTACGATACTCCTGAAAAATTCCAGCACAGTATGAAAGGTTACTACCGGATGATTTCCGGAGTAGATGCTGAGATTGGCAAAATCAGAAAAACGCTCGAAGAAAAAGGGCTTGCCGACAATACGGTTATTCTTTTTATGGGCGACAACGGTTATTTTGAAGGCGAACGCCAGTTGGCAGGAAAATGGCTGATGTACGACAATTCCTTACGTGTACCTATGATGATTTATGATCCGCGGGTTAAAGATCACCAGGATGTTGACGAAATGGCTTTAAACATTGACATTCCGGCTACGATTCTTGACCTTGCCGGAGTTTCTATTCCTGAAAATTGGGAAGGGAAAAGTCTTTCCCGATTTTTGTCTGGTCAGAACCCTTTGGAAAACCGGGAATCGTTTATCTGTGAGCATTTGTGGGACGTGGACATTATCGCACCCAGCGAAGGAATCAGAACAAAAAAATGGAAGTATTTCCGATACAGAAAAGACTTGGCACACGAGGAATTATACGATTTGGAAAACGATCCAAAAGAAATCACCAACCTGAAAGATTCTGCTGCTTTCCGGGATGTGATGCAAAACCTAAAAATGAAAACAGACAGTTTTATAACAGTGCTTACTAAAGCAAAAATTGAAAATTAAATTTCTGTACAAACATTTTATTGGAGAGCCTGTCAAAAGAAAAAACAATACTCATCTATAAACTATTTATTTAACAAAAAATAAAATGAATTTTTTTAAGACTATCAAAGTATTTGCAGGACTGTTTCTCCCATGCATCTTGCTTTCCTGCACACCAAAAAATCAGCCCCAAAATGACACTTCTGTAAATTCCGTTGAAAACGATTATTATGTAGCTGCCTATGTTTGGCCGTCGTGCCACCACGATGAGCGTTTTGGCGACATGCTTTGGCCCGAAGGTACAGGCGAGTGGGAGGTGATAAAAAAAGGAAATCCACGTTTTGAAGGGCATTACCAACCGCGGTTACCACTGTGGGGCTATGAAATGGACAACGACCCGCAGGTGATGGAAAAATGGATTGACCTTGCCGTTGAGCATGGTGTAAATATATTTGTTTACGACTGGTATTGGTTTGATGAAGGCCCCTTCCTGGAAAGTGCATTAAATGACGGATTTTTGAAAGCAAAGAACAATTCGAAAATGCAGTTTTATATCATGTGGGCCAACCACGATGTAAAACACAACTATTGGAATGTGCACAAATTTAAAGACGATACCTCGCTGCTTTGGGACGGAGCCGTAGATTGGGACAACTTCAAAATTATTGTTGACCGGGTTATCAATCAATACTTTAAACAACCCAACTACTTTAAAATCGATGGTATGCCGGTATTCTCCATATTTAGTATCGACAACCTGCTGCAAGGTTTTGGTGGAAGTTTGGAAGAAGCCCGGAAAGCGCTCGATTATTTCCGGGAAGAAGTTAAAAAAGCAGGTTTCCCGGGGTTACACATTCAGTGGAATCAGGGCGGAGGTTCAATTATGTCGGAGGCTGCCGCTGAAAAATTCTCAAAAAGAGTAAACGAAATGGGGTTCAACAGCGTGGCAATGTACAACATGGGCGGCCGCAAAGAAGATTACCTTGCTTATGGTGACAATTCTGTAAAAATAAGGACACAAATGGACTCCCTATTAAACGTTCCGGTATTCCCCTGCGTTTCCATTGGCTGGGATGACACACCGCGTTTCCCTGCAAAAGGAATCAAAGATGTAGTGCATTACCACAACACTCCTGAAAGTTTTGCAGCACTGTTATCCAAAGCAAAAAAATATGCCGCCAGTCATCCCGAACAACCAAAAATTATTACGGTTAATGCCTGGAATGAATGGGTGGAAGGCAGTTATTTATTGCCCGATATGTTAAACGGATTTGGGTACCTGGAAGCCGTTGAGAAAGTAATTAAAGAAGATTACGATCCGTATTCTGAATAAAATTTTGGAGTTGAAATTGACGCCTATAAAAATTTGTATCTCATTTTCAAATAACACAACTGAAACATGACAAAAAAAAGCAAAAACACAAAGCTCCTTATTAAAGTAACAGGTTTAGTCATTTTACTTTCTATTTTAGCTTGTTCACAGAACAAAAAAGTAGAAGACGATACTCTGTTCAACGGTTTTGTAAATCCTCCGGCTGATGCACGCCCCTTTGTTCGTTGGTGGTGGAACGGGAATTGTTTGGAAAAAGGTGAAATCACCCGGCAGCTCGATGTGTTGAAGAAAGCCGGGATGGGAGGTGTGGAAATCAACCCGATTGCCATGCCCGAAGAAGCAAAGGATATTGGTGTAAAACCCATGACCTGGCTTAGTTCCGAATGGAATGATATGCTAAAGTTTGCGGCCGAACAAGTCAAAGAACGCGGAATGATTGCTGATTTGATTGTCGGTTCGGGCTGGCCTTTTGGAGGTGAATTCCTGTCGGAGAGTGAAACCATGCAGCGGATGATTATAAATACAATTCCCTGCTCGGGAGGACAGCAACTCAACGAAACTTTAGCGGACTTGTATAAAAAGGCCGAAGAATCGTTGTCCCGAAGTCACGGGGAGGTTCGAAGTTATGAAATGGCTTTTATTCGTCTGGTTCCCGCTGACATTCAAAACACTTCGGAAGAGACTGACCTTTTTAATGACAAATACTGGAAGACCGATCGACTGGTAGTCACAATTCCTCCCGGGAAATTTAATCTGATTTATGGGATTCTTCAACGTGGTACGCGTGAAGTAATGCATGGCGCTCCGGGTGCAGCCGGTCCGGTTATGAACCACTATGAAAAGAAAATAACCCGCGCTTATTTAAGCCGGCTGGATAAAATTAGCAAGGACACCGGCACTCCGCTATCTGAGCTAATTCGGGCACTTTTCTGCGACAGTATTGAATTAGACGGCTCCAACTGGACCGATAATTTTCAGGATACCTTTTTTGAAAACTATCATTACGATCTTTCGCCCTGGCTGCCGTTTGTTTTTTACGATCCATTTAAAGGATATGTGGAAGAAAATTATGATGCAGATTTTACAGAACAATTAAAACGGGTGAGGTACGATTACAATAAATTGTTGGTAAAGGTTTTTCTGGAAAACTTCACACAGGAATTTCAGGATTTTTGTACAGAAGAAGGTGTACTTTGTCGCTACCAGGCTTACGGAACGCCGTTTCTTATGGGGATGATGGAGGGAAATATGATTCCCGACATTCCCGAAAGCAACAACTGGATTTATTCGACCGATATGGATGCCGACGCGTGGTACTGGAACCAGCAACACGGTTATATGATTTGGAATTTATATGCTTCTTCGGCAGGCCATCTTAAAAATCGAAAAATAGTCAGTAATGAAGCGATGACCAACACGAGTGGTGTTTTTAAAACTTCGCTGGAAGAAATAAAACAACACGACGACATGAACTTTATAACCGGGATGAACCACTCTGTTCTGCATGGCTACAACTATTCGCCGCAAAAAGCAGGGTTTCCGGGCTGGATTCGATATGGAGCTTATTTTAATGAAAAAAATACATGGTGGCCGTTTTTCCCAAAATGGGTGGATTACAACGCGCGTCTTTCCTATATTTTTCAGAATTCGCAAGCCCTGAAAAATATTGCCATACTGGCGCCGGCGGCTGATATCTGGGCAAAAAACGGGTTAACACGCGATCCCTTTCACACCCAGCCCTGGTATGTTTACCGGCTTTGGGAATCGTTGAGTCAGGCCGGAAGTTCCTGCGATTATATTAGCCAGAAAATTATTCAGGAAGGAAAAACCAACGACGGCAAACTTACCTATGGCCCCATGTCGTTTAAAACGATTTTCTTAAGTAGTATTGAATCGCTGGAACCGGAAACCGCTACCGCGCTGCTCGAATTTGTAAAAAGCGGCGGAAAATTGGTTGCCATCGACGGACTTCCATTTCGATCGCTTTCTTTTCAAAAAACAACCCAAAACGATTCAATTGTAAAAGCTGTTTTTACTGAAATTAATGATAAATTTCCGGAGCAACTTTATTCGTTTGCCAGCCCAAATACAGAGGAGGAGTTACTTCCCTGGACGATTGAACTTCTGGAAAAGGCAAATATTCAAAAAGATGTAAACATTCAGCAGCCGGATAAAAATGTTTTTCAGATTCATAAAAAAGCCGGAGAAAAAGACATCTGGTTTTTTACCAATATCAACCGGACCAAAACAGTTACTTTAAATACTGTTTTTCCAACAGCCTCCAAAACTCCGTGGGTTTGGAATCCTGAAAATGGTGAACGTTCGGTGTTCCCTTTCAATAAGAAGAAAAATGAATTAACGATTGAATTAGAACCATTACAATCCTTGTTATTGGTGTTCGAGCCCAAACTCAAAGGTAAACCAACACCACAAGCTAAGGAAGGAACCCAAAAGGTTGCAACAATAACCGGTCCCTGGCAGGCAACTTTTGAGCCAGTCAACGGAGAAAAATTTACAAGGGAATTAGACACGCTGTTTACGTTCGACACGCCCGACGACAAAGAACTAAATGACTTTGCCGGAACGGTTATTTATTCTGCATCTTTCAATTCCAACGACACGACAGGTTTCCTTGAACTCGGAAAAACAAACAAAGGGATTAGCGAAGTATTGCTGAACGGGAAAAGCGTTGGATTAAATTGGTACGGGAAGCCGGTATTTCAATTGGACGGCGCGTTAAAAAAAGGTGAAAATCAGCTGGAAATAAAATATACTACTGTACTCGCCAATTATGTAATGAGCCTGAAAGATAATCCGACGGCGCAACACTGGACCGGAAAATATCAAAAAATCCCCATCGGTTTGGAAGGAGACGTGATAATTTATTCGGAGAAAACGCATTAGAATTAACAAATAAAAGGATGAAGGAGAAAGCAATTTTTGTAGTCGGTTTGTTGTTCACCGTAATTTCTGCTGTTACACTTTTGGAATGCAGCCAGAAAAACACTGAAACTACAAAAAACGGGGACTGGTCGCCGGATGAAAAAGTAATTTGGATTGGGGACAATAAACCACAACCGGCCTTTGATTCATTGTTCTATGAAAATGATCCTTCTCCAATTTTTAGAAAAGAATTCAAGCTTGAAAAAACGATAAAATCTGCGCATTTATTGATTACTGCAGCAGGTTATTACGAAGCGACAATTAACGGGAAAAGAGTCGGGAAAAACCGGCTCGACCCGGCATGGACTGATTTTAGCAAACGCATTTATTACTCGGAATACGATGTCACTCAACTTCTTGCTCAAAAAGAAAATTGTCTTGAAGTAACGCTTGGAAACGGCTTTTACAATCCGCTTCCTTTGCGCATGTGGGGACGCAGAAATCTTCGGGAACCGTTGCCGGTTGGCAGACCCGTGTTTACAGCGAAAATGATTGTTGAATATGCGGATGGAAAGACAGATGAACTTGTTACCGATGATTCCTGGAAGTTTGCCTATGGCCCCATTCAAAAAAATAATGTTTATATCGGCGAAGTGTATGACGCCCGCAATGAAGTGCAAGGCTGGAACAATCCTGGTTTTGACGATTCTGAATGGCAAAATGCAGTTGTAAACGAGGGACCTGGCGGCAAGCTTGAAAAAACATTTTTCCCGCCGATTCAAATTACAAAGCGATTAATGCCAGCAAATATTTATTCGTCGTCTCCGGGAGTTTATATTGCCGATATGGGTGTAAATTTTGCCGGAACATTTCGAATGAAAATCAGCGGAGACACAGGAGATTCAATTGTATTTCGTTTTGGCGAGCGGATTTATCCCGATGGAAGTCTGAATCCGATGACAACAGTTTGCGGACAAATAAAAAGACAGGGAGTCGGTGGACCCGGAGCGCCCGATGTGGCCTGGCAAACTGACACCTACATTATTGGCGATAAATCCGAAGCCTGGTTTCAGCCTGAATTTACATTTCACACGTATCGTTACATCGAAATTTCCGGGCTAAAATCAAAACCGGAACTCAGCGATATTGAAGGACTGGTGATGAATACCAACGTTTCAGCAGAAAACAGTTTTTCCTGTTCCAACGCATTGTTTAATTCTATTCAGGAAGCCAGCGAGCGAACTTTCCTTGCCAATTTGCAAAGTGTACAGTCCGATTGCCCGGCGCGCGAAAAATTTGGATATGGCGGAGATTTAAACGCCACCAGCGAGACGTTCATTTATAATTTTGATATGAATTCGTTCTATCAGAAAACCATTTACGATTGGGTGGATGCAATAAACGATTCAGTTTTTATTGATACGGCGCCGTTTGTGGGAATAAATTACTGCGGACTCAGCTGGGAATCAGCTTTTCTCACAACGCAATATTACCTTTTACTTTATTACAACAATGTGGATTTGGTAAAAGAACTCTATGATTTTGATAAAAAATGGATGGAAAAAGTGGCCCGGATTCATCCGAATGGAATCGTGGATAGCGGGTTGTCCGACCACGAATCGCTGGAACCGGTTCCGGTGGAATTGACAGGTACTTGTCATTATTTGTTTTGTGCGCGGATTATGCAACGTTTTGCTGCACTAACCGGAAATTCAGCTGATGAAAAGATGTATCAGGAACTGGAGCAAAAAT
The DNA here is from genome assembly GCF_009762775.1 of Maribellus comscasis. Lineage (GTDB taxonomy): Bacteria > Bacteroidota > Bacteroidia > Bacteroidales > Prolixibacteraceae > Draconibacterium > Draconibacterium comscasis. Next base: position 1,790,128 of record NZ_CP046401.1, read on the forward strand.
TAAAAAAGAGTATCAAAGAAAAATTCTGGAACTCTCCTGTCCAAGATGAAATCAACAAACAAACACTTTTTGCGAGCCTTCTTTATTTTGATGTTTTATCAGAAGACGAAAATGCAGCGGCTGCTGATTCATTACTTAGCGCCATAAAAAAAGAGCCGGCAGGGCATTTTGTTACCGGTATTTTCGGAACAAAATACATTCTGGAAGCGCTTTCCAAATATGTTTCGCCAGAGCAGGTTTTCGAAATTGTAAACAGCAAAAAGTACCCCGGCTGGGGATTTATGATTGACAAAGGCGCGACCACAATTTGGGAAACATGGAAAGAAAGCGACAATACGTATTCCAATTGTCATCCGATGTTTGGAACGGTTTCCGAGTGGTTTTACCGCTGGCTGGGCGGAATTGAACCGGATGAGGATTTTCCCGGATTTAAAAAATTTAAGCTTCATCCTTCCGTTTCTGAGAATCTGAATTCGGTAAAATGCAATTATCAATCGCCTTTTGGAGAAATCGTTTCCAACTGGAAAAAAGAAACAGATAAAACAATTTACAATTTCCGTATCCCCAATGGTACAACAGCTTTTGTTAACCTGGCAACGAGTGGAAAGAATGTTACAATTCAGAAAGAGGAGGATTCCGATTTTTCCTCAGCTGAAGTAAAAGGGTTACAAAGCGGAAAGTTTGACTTAACCGAAGGAAGCTACACTGTTGTAATCAATTAAACAACGGGATGCATGCAAGTGCAGGACGGGATGGCAGAAAAAAAATTGTTATTTGCTTTAATCTTGAAAAATAAGTAATAAGAATAAACCAACGGAATTCGCTTTCGTACGAAAATAAAATCATTTGACATGAAACGCTATAAAAAATATCTAAAACTCCTTGCTCTCTTCGTTTTTGGAATCAGCATCATATTATTACAGTCATGCAATTCAACTCAGGATAAAAATACCAAAATTGAAAAACTGAATGTTGAATATCTTCCAAATCCACTGGGCGTAGATGTGGCACAACCACGTTTTTCCTGGCAACTTTGGTCATCTCAGCGTGACGTTTATCAGGTCGCTTATCAACTTGTGGTTGGTGAAAGCATTGATGAAGTAAAAAAAGGAAACGGGACGTTTTGGGACACCGGAAAAATCACTTCAGGAGAAACTGTAAATCTTGAATACGAAGGGAGTCAGCTACAGAGTAATACCACCTGTTTTTGGCGGGTACAAGTGTGGCTCGATGATGAAACTTCGATATGGAGTGAACCGGCATTTTTCCAAACAGCTATTTTGAATGAGGATGAATGGCAGGCAAAATGGATAACAACTCAGAAAAAAATAACGAATACCAGCCCCCTTCTGCGAAAAGAATTCCAGATTGAGAAAAAAATTAAACAGGCTATTGCCCACGTTACTGCAGCAGGATTCTACGAGTTTTTTCTTAACGGTGAGAAGGTAGGCGACCATGTATTGGACCCCGGAGTAACTGACTACAGGGAAACCGTTTTGTATTCTACCTACGATGTTACAACGCTGCTGAAGGAAGGCGGGAATGTAACCGGAGCAATGTTGGGGAACGGCGCATGGAATTTGCTTAAAACAGAGGGCCGGTACAGTTGGGGAAGAGGAAATCCACTCGGAAGCCCCGCTTTTTTTATGCAATTGGTAATTTCCTATGAGGACGGAAGCGAGGAGGTTATCGTCTCTGATGAGACCTGGAAAACAGCCGACAGCCCCATAACATTTAACAATCTTTACGGTGGAGAAGATTATGATGCCACAAAAGAACTTCCCGGATGGTCGTCAAGTGGTTTTGATGATTCGGCTTGGGCAACTGCAGTTTTGAGTGAAGGGCCGGGAGGAAAATTAAAAGCACAATTGACACCGCCCATAAAAGTCACCCAAACCCTCTCCGCGGTAAAACAAACGAACCCGCAACCGGGAGTTTATCTTTTTGATTTGGGACAAAATATAGCCGGCTGGTGGCGCCTTGAAATTGAAGGAGAGCCCGGACAGGTCATCCGAATTCGCGGAGCCGAAACCCTGAATGATTCACTTTTCTCAACGCCACTAAAAGAAGGCGACAAGCTCAGTACAAAAGAAAGATACCATGCCCAAACATGGACTGACTACACAATCAAAAGTAATAAAAGGGAAACCTACGAACCTCGCTTTTTTTACACCGGTTTTCGTTATGTTGAAGTGACTGCAAGCGATAAAAAGGATCCCAAATACCTGAATATTGAAGGAAGAGTCGTACGTTCGGCAAATAGAAGAAACGGCACCTTTGGATCTTCCAATACCTTATTAAATAGCATTCACGAAGCCGGAGTATGGGCGCAAATGAGTAACATGCAAAGTTATCCAACTGACTGTCCTCACCGCGAAAAAGGAGCATATAACGGGGATGGTCAGGTAATTGCAGAAACTTCGATGCACGACTTCCATATGGCACCGTTTTATACCAAGTGGTTGAATGATATGCGCGATTCGCAGGAAGAAAATGGCCGGATTCCAAATACCTCACCTGTGTTAGTCGGTGGAATGGGCGGCGGTGTCGCCTGGGGAAGCGCTTATGTGCTCATTCCCTGGTGGATGAAGCACTATTACAATGATACTCAGATTCTACAGGAGCATTATCCAACCATGAAAAAGTATGTAAATTACCTCAGGGAACTGGGTTCAAAAGATGAAGACCCATCTGAGCCATACATTATTGATAATTTCGACGGATACTGGTACTCACTTGGCGAATGGTGTGCTCCCGGAGAGAGTGATTGTCCAAATCATCCGGTGGTTAACACATTTTATTACTATCAAAATTGTCTGCTGCTTTCAAAAATTGCAGGTGAACTGGGACACGCCAAAGATCAAGAATATTACAAGGCATTGTCCGACACAGTAAAAAAGGAATTCAACCGGAAATTCTTTAATACAGAAACTGGACTGTACGGAACTGACTCAACATACCAAACCTACCAATTACTGGCCTTGGCCGGTGATGTAGTACCGGAAGATTACAGGGGAAAAGTTTTCCAAACGATAATCGACGATATCAAAACAAGGAGCAACCATTTAAATACAGGAATCATCGGTACAAAATACTTGTGGCCTGTGTTGGTTGAAAACGGAGAAAACGAAACAGCTTATAAAATAGCTACACAAACTACTTATCCCAGTTTCGGCTACTGGATAAATAACGGAGCTACTACGCTGCTGGAATCGTGGGAAGGAGACAACTCGCATAACCATCAAATGTTTGGTTCCATAACAGAATATTTTTACAAGTTTTTAGCAGGAATTCAGTCCCCCATGGAAGGGAAAACGGGGGCGGGATACAGCAATATTTATATCAAACCTTTTGTTCCCGATGAACTTGACGCGGCGAATGCTTCTGTGGAAACCATTGCCGGAACCATTGTTTCGGACTGGAAAAAGGAAAGCGGGAGTTTTGTTCAAAAAGTAAGTTTACCGGCGAATACAACTGCAACCGTGGCTCTTCCTGCTTTTTCAGCTACGGATGTTATCGTTTGGGAAGGAGAAGCAAAAATTTGGGAGAATAATCACTACGTTGAAGGGACAGCAGGCATATCCAGTGTAGAGAAAAATAAAGATGGTCTGGAGCTTAAAATTGGTTCCGGAACTTACCTGTTCAGAGTGGAACCCAAGGAATAAAGACATGAAAATAAAATTTAGCTTTTTTGCTTCGGCCGTAGCATTTGTTTTAGCGATTTGGGCTTGCACGCAGAACCCTGAAATAAACGCTGACCACCTGACATGTAATTTCAGAGAACAACCTTTGGGAGTTGATTCAGAAGCTCCGTTATTGGGGTGGCAACTGAAATCGTCGGGCAATAATGTGGTGCAATCGGCTTACAGGATTATTGTTGCTGAAAATCCGAGCGACCTGGAAAACGGAGAGGGTAGCGTTTGGGATTCCGGGAAGATGGAATCTGCTCAGTCGATAAACATACCTTACCCTGGGCAGAATATTGATCCGGGAAAACGTTACTATTGGAAGGTAAAAGTATGGGACGATTTTGGAAAGGAATCTTCATGGAGCGAAACTTCCTGGTGGCAAAGCGGACTGTTTTCTGAAAAAGACTGGCAGGGAGCCAAATGGATTGCCTATGAAAAAATGGATTCCTCCAAACAATTGGTTCCAGGCATTCATGGCTCTGGCGATCAATTGGGAGATTTGGCGGTACAACGACCCGTTGTGCCCCAGTTTCGAAAAACGTTCGAAGTTAAAAAAGAATTGCAATCGGCCACGCTTTTTATCTCCGGGCTCGGACAATACGAAGCCAGTCTGAACGGACAAAAAGTCGGAAATTCTTTTTTGGCGCCCGGATGGACAGATTACGATAAAACGGTTTTTTACAATACCTATGATGTAACTTCGCTGTTAAAATCCGGTGGAAATGTGCTGGGCGCTGTTGTGGGGAACGGGTTTTATAATATTAATCGTGAAAGATACCGGAAACTGGTTATTGCTTTCGGATTCCCCAAAATGATTGGAAAGCTGCAATTAAATTATAATGACGGCACTTCTGAAACATTGGTTACGGATGAAAGCTGGAAATGTTCTCCTTCGCCTACTATTTATACCAGTATTTACGGCGGTGAAGATTATGATGCTTCTATGGAACAAACGGGGTGGCAAGAACCCGGATTTGATGATTCTGAATGGAACTCTGTACTACTTGCCCGGAAGCCGCAAGGTAAATTAGTGGCTGAAAATGATTACCCATTGATGGAAATGGAGACATTTGAACCTGAAAAAATTATCGCATTGGGAGACACTGCCTGGCTTTATGATTTTGGACAAAATGCCTCGGGAATTGTTGAGCTAAAAGTAAAAGGCACTGCCAGACGGGAAGTAAAACTGTGGCCTTCCGAACTCATAAACCCGGATAAATCAGCCAATCAGCAGGCTTCGGGCCGGCCTTATTATTTTTCCTATAAGTTGAATGGAAAAGGGAGTGAAACCTGGAAGCCGAGATTTACTTATTACGGATTTCGTTATGTGCAGGTATCAGGAGCTGTTCCTGCAGGAGAAGACAATCCACAGGAACTTCCGGAAATTGAGAAACTCAGTTTTTTGCACACACGAAATTCTTCCCCGCAAAACGGAACTTTTGAATGCAGTAATGATCTGCTGAACCGCACTCATACATTAATCGACTGGGCCATCCGAAGTAATTTTCAGAGTGTACTTTCTGATTGTCCGCACCGCGAAAAGCTGGGCTGGCTGGAACAAACTTATCTGATGGGACAGGGCGTTCATTTTCGCTACGACAACTATCATCTTTACCGCAAATTGGTTTTTGATATGATAGATGCCCAGACAGAAGAAGGATTGGTGCCGGATATCGCTCCCGAATATGTGGAATTTAATGGGGGGTTCCGCGATTCGCCGGAATGGGGGAGTGCTGCAGTTTTTCTGCCTTATCTTCTTTGGAAATGGTACGACGATAAACAAATTATTGCTGATGCCTGGCCCATGATGATGCGTTACATTCAATACCTGAAGACCAAATCCGATGGTCATATTCTTGATTACGGGCTGGGCGATTGGTTTGATCTGGGCCCCGGAAGACCGGGAGTTTCTCAGTTAACACCCGTTGCATTGACAGCAACAGCAACATATTATTACGATGTGAAATTAATGGCAGAAATGGCTGCATTAATGGGCAAGCCGGAAAAGAAAAATTTGAACCGATGGGCTGAAGAAGTACGTTCGGCTTTTAATCAAAAATTTTATATCCCTGAAACCAACGTTTATTCCACCGGAAGTCAAACTGCCATGTCGATGCCTTTGTGCGCAGGGATTCCTGAAGAAGGTGATCGGGAGGCTGTTTTTGCCAATCTCGTAGATTCTATCGTGGCAGAGAACAAAGCACTTACCGCCGGAGATGTCGGCTTTCATTACCTGGTAGAAGCATTAACAAGCGGTGGCGCTGCACAGCTCATGTATGAAATGATAAACCGTGATGATGTTCCCGGTTATGGATTTCAGCTAAAGAAAGGTGCAACTGCACTAACAGAATCGTGGCAAGCTTTGGAGATTGTTTCCAATAACCACCTGATGCTGGGGCACGTGATGGAGTGGTTTTATGCCGGATTAGGAGGCATTAGTCAGGCTGACAACTCAGCAGGCTATAAAAATATTCTTATTCAGCCGCAAGTGGTGAAAGATCTTGCTTTTGTTAAGGTCGGTTTTGAATCTCCATATGGTTTAATACGATCGGAATGGGAGCAAAACGCCACGGGTTTAAAATTGGAAGTGGAAATTCCGCACAATACAAAAGCTACCATTTTGTTGCCAACGAATGAATTAAATTCAGTAAGAGTAAACGGGGAAAAACCAAAGGATGGTATCATCAGCAAATTTAATAGAGAAGAAAGGCTTGCGCTTAGTGTGGGCTCAGGAAAATATCAGATGGTTATGGAACCCTTATTTTCAGAATAGGTTTAACTTTTGAATGATAAGATGAAAGAAAAAAACAAAATAAAAATCGGTTTGTTTGGTGTTGGTCTCGACACCTACTGGAATCAGTTTGATGGATTACTGGATAACCTGACCAGGTATCAAAAACAAATCAAACAAAAAATAGAAGAATCGGGTGTTGAAGTGGTGGACGCCGGAATGGTTGATAATCCGAAAAAAGCCGGAGAAGCTGTGCTGCTGCTAAAATCTGCCAATGTTGAAATGGTTTTTTTGTACATTTCAACCTATGCCCTTTCGTCCACTGTATTACCGATAGCACAGCAGCTTAAAGTGCCATTTCTTCTCTTAAACCTGCAACCGGTTTCTCAACTTGATTATCAAAGTTTTAATAATCTGAATGACCGGGGTAAAATGACCGGTGTCTGGCTGGAACATTGCCAGGCTTGTTCGGTTCCCGAAATTGCCGGGGTTTTTAACCGCTCCGGAATTCGTTATGACATGGTTTCCGGGTTTCTCTCCGATGAGACTGCCTGGGAGGAAATAGCTGCCTGGACAGAAGCAGCACGTGTAGCAAAAACACTACAAACAAACCGGATGGGAATTCTGGGACATTATTACGGAGGGATGCTCGATGTGTATACCGACCTTACCCGCCAGAGCGCTACCTTTGGAACACATTTTGAAATGCTGGAAATGTGTGAACTAAAATCCTTTCGTGACAATGTCAACCAAAAACAACTAAAAAATAAACTAAAAGAATTTTCTGAGGCATTTGATGTTTCTCCGGAATGTGAAGCATCTGAACTGGAGCGTGCAGCGCGCACGTCTGTGGCACTTGACAACTTGATACAAAAGCATGGCCTCAACTCGCTGGCGTATTATTATGAAGGCGAATCGGGAAACGAATACGAAAATATTGTAACATCAGTTATTGCAGGAAATACAATATTAACAGGAAGAAACATTCCGGTTGCAGGAGAATGCGAAGTAAAAAATGCCCATGCCATGAAAATAATGGCTGAACTGGGAGCCGGCGGGTCTTTTTCTGAATTCTATCTGATGGATTTCAACGACGATGTAATTTACCTTGGACACGACGGACCTGCCCACTTTGCCATAGCCGAAGGAAAGGTGAAGTTGGTTCCCTTACCGCTTTATCATGGAAAACCGGGGAAAGGGCTTTCCATTCAAATGACGGTAAAACACGGACCGGTAACTTTGTTATCGGTTGTAGAAGGAAAAGATGAGGTTTTCCTGTTGGTTGCTGAAGGACAATCTGTTCCCGGGCCAACCTTAAAAATCGGAAACACAAACAGCCGCTACAAATTTTCAGTGGGAGCAAAAAGATTCATTGAACAGTGGTCGAAAGCTGGTCCGGCACATCATTGCGCTATAGGAACTGGTCATATCGGTAATAAAATAGAAAAACTGGCACATATTTTAAATATTAATGTTGTAACTATTTGTTAGATATTAAAATTATTATTATCGACTCCTCAAATCCATAAAAAATAACACAGCCATTCACTTTTGCCAGAAAAGGCATTCTTTTCCTCTTGAAAACAGGGAAACAATTACGAATCCTTTTTGAATATTTATAATGCGACTGTTTTAAAACTAAATTTTAGCTTGTTTGAATTCCTTGTTTTTACTTAAGTTTGTTTCCTTCGAGTAAACAGCGCAATGGATCATAAAAAGCCGATAAAAAATCTGAACGCAGAACAAAAAAGACTGGAATCTTTTCAGGAGTTGTTCTTTAAATATCATGGCAGGCTTGTCCTCTTTGCGAACAAATTTACCGAGGATATAGAGGTTGCACAGGATTTGGTGCAGGATGCTTTTCTTAAACTGTGGGAAAAATCAGAACATCTTTCATCTGTTGATTCCCCCAAAGCCTATCTATTCCAGGCGGTACGTAACAGTTGTATAAATAACCAACGCCACTTGCACATAAAACACTCGGTAAAAGAAGAACTGGTTTACAAATTAAATTCGATGGAAAGGGCATCTTATTTGAAATCAGATGATCCCTTAGGCAGTTTGTTTGAGAAAGAGATTGAGGAAAAAGTAGAAAAAATCATTCAATCTATGCCCGATAAATGTCGCCAGGTATTTTTATTAAGTCGCAGGGAACACTTCAAAAATAAACAAATTGCCCAAAAACTCAGCATATCTGAAAAAATGGTTGAGAAACATATTTCAAAAGCCCTTGCCCTTTTGCGGGCAGGACTTTCCAAACACCTTGGAATAGTACTTTTTGCCATAGTAAACGCCTCCCCTGCCCCTCCAACTTAGGCTACCCTTTATACACAAATATTTGTTTTTTGATTTATTGCTGAGCTAACATTTTGTTGTTGATAAAACTTTACTTAATTATCACATTTTCAGCATATTAAGCTTGTTGTTTCTGATAGTTTTGATTATCTTAAAAGTATGATAATCAAAGAGTTTAGAGGATTTTTTGACGGATTTCTGCCTGATATCCGAATAGAAAAAAGGGCAAATAAGGTTATATCAGATATGCTTACCTTCGGGAAAGTTACAGTGAATAAATTTTGTGATACAAATACAGAAAAGATAGGGGCATATCGGATGTTTGGGAATAATAGTTTTAGTTATAAAGAGCTGGCCAGGGCAGTAGTTTCAGGGTGTGTAAACAATCAGGGGTCACCACATTTGCTTTGTATCCAGGATACGACAGAATTTAATTTTACTAGTCATATTCACCGGATTGGTAAAAAGGACAAAGATGTCGGTCCTGTAACTTTAAATGAAAATGCAGGTTTCTTTTGCCATCCTATGCTGGTTGTTGAAGCTGAAGAAAAGATGCCTGTAGGAATAGCTGATATTAATCTCTGGAACCGCAGTTGGGACAAACAAGATAAATTTGAGCGGGATTACTCCAGGCAATCAATAAGCGAGAAAGAATCCTTCCGGTGGATAGAATCAGCCCAGGCAATCAAATCCGTTTTATCAGCAACGCCTATGCTAACAGTTATTGGTGACAGGGAGGCTGATATATATGAAGAACTATGTACTGTTCCGGATGAAAAGACAAACCTGTTAATCCGCTCAAGCATCAACCGTAAATTGGCCTGTAGTGACGAAAAGCTATTTGAAAAGTTAGAAAACCAGGAATGCCGGGCAGTTTATTCTCTGGAAATAAAAGGGAATAAAAAAAGAAAAAGCAGGATGGCCAGTATGGAACTAAAATATATAAAGGTAAAAATCCAAAAGCCTAAAAAACCTCATATCAAAGATTATCCTGAATATGTTGAACTATGGGCTATTGAAGCCCGGGAACAGATGAAAACAGTTCCGTCCGGAGAGGCCCATGTGCTTTGGCGCTTACTTACTACACATCAAATAACAAAAGTTGAAGATGCTATGCAGTGTCTTGAATGGTATGGCAATAGGTGGTTTATCGAAGAGCTTTTTAGGATAATGAAAAGTAAAGGATTTGAGTTAGAATCCTCACAACTGGAAACTGGTGCTGCGTTGAAGAAGCAAGTTGTTTTGGCATTGCAGGTTGCGTTAACAGTGATGACGCTCAAATTGTCGCTCAACAAAAAACAAGCAATAGATGCTGAACTAATTTTTAGCCAACAACAAATAGAGTTTATCGAAATATTATTAAAAAATGAGATAGAAGGAAAAACAAAAAAACAACAAAACCCATATCCCTACCATTCTTTAGCATGGTGTGCCTGGGCTATCGCAAGACTAAGTGGCTGGAGTGGCTACAAGTCACACGGCCCACCAGGTTATATATCGATTAAAAATGGACTTGATATCTTTAATAACAAATTTGAAGGATACATGGTGGCAATAAAATTTTTTAAAAATGTGTATAAAGGGTAGCCAACTTAGGGGAATCAAAAAAAACATTACAGGGCCTTTACCCTGTAAGTTTTAGAAATCCCTGCACCCGGAGCGCCGGGCGTTATCCATTTGTAAATAAATTTTAAATACTGAGGTAGGGATGTATCTCTTTCAAGTGTCTTACCTTTTGAAACGACATTTGAATGGATACAAAAAAATCAATTAAAGCAACAATAATTGCTCATTTAAACGGCAGCCTGCGTGAAGAGGAATTAAAAAAACTAAACGATTGGGTGGCGCAATCAGAAGAAAACACAAAATATTATGCCCGCGTCAAAGATCTGTGGGAAGCTTCCCAGCCCAATATTTCACAAATTGCAGAAACGGAAAAAGAGTGGTCAAAATTCCTTTTAAACATCGGAAAGGGCCATCGGGAGAATATGTTCAGCCTTTTAAGCAACTGGCAAATCGTATATCGTTTCGCAGCCATTCTTGTCATTGGACTGGTGGTTGGGGTATTGGTCACAAAACTCAACTCAAAACATGAACCCGGATACCTTACTTCGATCGCGCCGGCAGGTTCGGTGTCTCAAATGATACTCGCCGACAGCACGCTCGTTTATCTGAATGCCGGTTCTGAGCTTCGATATTCTCCCGAAACAAACAACAAAAAAAGAGAGGTCTATTTAACCGGAGAAGCATGGTTTCAGGTTGAAAAAAATAAACAAAAGCCATTTATAGTGCATACTCAATATTATGATGTGCAGGTAACCGGAACCCAATTTAATGTAAAATCATACCCTTCAGACCCTGAAGTAACCACAACCCTGGAAGAAGGACAAGTAGAAATAGGTTCATCTGAAAATTTCAAATTAACCAAGAATATAAGCTTACAACCCGGTGAACAAATAGTGCTTAATAAAAAATCGAAAAAGCTGTTTGTTCAGAATGTTGATACTCAATTGTTCACCTCGTGGAAGAACAACAAGCTTATCTTCCTGAATATGAACTTAAAAGAACTGATTATTTTGCTTGAACGGAGGTATGGTGTGGATATAGAGGTTTTTGATGACGATATTCTTACTTATCACTATTCGGGAACAATCAAAAATGAATCGATACTGGATATTATGCAAATCATCCAGCATACATTACCCATTGAGTTTAAAATTGAAAATCAAAAAATAATAATTCATAAAAATAAACAGGAGGAATAAAATGATTTAACCAAAAAGCTAAACGTAAAAAACCGGCAAATGCTGTAACACTGCCGGCCCTTGATTTTTTTTTAAGGTGCTGTAACACCTAAAGTTAAAAACTAAAACATTCAAATTTATGAAAAAAAATGATGAAAGCACTTTGCTTAATAGCAGAAGTGTGAAAAAGCTATTACTAACTATGAAACTAACATTTTTGTTATTACTAATCGGACTAATGCAGGTTTCGGCTTCTGTATATTCTCAAAGTACCCGTTTCTCTTTCGATTTGTCAGATACAAAAGTGGTTGACGTATTAAAAGAGATTGAAAGCAAAAGTGAATTTCGGTTTTTCTATCAAAACGAACAAATTGATGTGGAACGGAAGGTCAACATCTCCGTTTCCGATAAAACAGTAGAAGAAATTCTGAACGAGCTGTTCAACGGATACAGTATAGAATACAAAATTTTCAGTGATAAATTAATATTGCTTGGGGCGGAAAAAGCTATAAATAATGCAGTTAAGGATGATTTAACTTCACCTCAAAATACAGTATCGGGGACTGTAACTGATGAAGCAGGAATTCCACTTCCGGGTGTAACCGTTGTGGTGAAGGGAACAACGCAGGGAACTGTGACAAATGTCGACGGTTATTATTCTCTCCCGAATGTTCCGGCAGAGGCAACACTTCAGTTCTCATTTGTTGGAATGATAACCCAAGAAGTAGTTGTAGGTAACCAAAGCTCCATCAATATTCAAATGGAAACAGATGCCATTGGTATTGAAGAAGTGGTTGCTGTGGGTTACTCATCCAAAAAGGTATCAGAGCTCTCTTCAGCAGTATCAGTTGTAAAAGAAAAAGATTTACGGGGTGTTACCTCCAGTAATTTGGGAACAATGCTCCAGGGTAAAGTTCCGGGCGTAAGAATCTCAAATACAACAGGCCGTCCGGGGCAGGATCCTCAAATCGTAATTCGGGGTGTAGGTTCCATGGGTGCCGGCTATTCTCCTTTATTTGTGGTT